>NZ_JAEKKT010000478.1 GCF_019510245.1 Streptomyces sp.
GACGGTGTCGGCGCCGGTGCGGATCGCCGACGCCGCGACGGTCCGGCTGCTGCGCCCCGGGGACCGGGTGGACGTCATCGCCGCCGAGGAGTCGGCGCTGGGCGGGGATGCCCGGGTGGTCGCGCGCGGGGCGCGGGTGACGAAGGTGCCTGAGCCGCTGGACGGTGTGACCGAGGGCGGGGCGCTGGTCGTGCTCTCGGTGCCGCGGTCGACGGCGGCACGTCTCGCGGGCGCGAGCGCGACGGCACGGCTGGCGGTGACGCTGTGTTGAACCGTGCCGCCTGTCCGTTGCGGGAGTTTCGGTCAAGGGCCCTTTTCGTGCGACCCAATTGGACAGGGTCACCTCGCGTTGACGTAGGTTGCGGAGCTGTTTGTTCCAGAACCTGTGCGTGCGAGTAGAGGCCTCTAGGTGAGCGAGAAGAAGCCGAGCGTCCTGGAGGGCTTCAAGGCCTTTCTGATGCGCGGGAACGTCGTCGATCTGGCTGTCGCGGTGGTCATCGGCGCCGCCTTCACCAACATCGTCAACTCGGTGGTGAAGGGAATCATCAACCCGCTGGTGGGGACGATCGCCGTCGTCTACTTCCTGATGGTCCTGCCGATGTCGAAGTACCTGGCTCGGATGGAGGCCCGCCGGAAGGCGAAGGAGGGCACGCACGAGATCATCGAGGTGACCGAGCTGGAGGTCCTCAAGGAGATCCGCGACGCCCTGGTCGCGCAGCGGGGCTCGGGTCACGACGGGCGTTAGCGAGCCGGGCCGGGCGCCGCGCTCAGAGGTGGTGGGGCGGCTTCTCGTCGAGGAAGCGCTTCAGGTCGGCCGCGCTGTCGGTGCGCGGCCGGTCGCCCCAGCCTCGGTCGGTGTCGTCCGGGGACTGCTGGTCCAGCGGATCGTCGAAGACCAGCGCGGGCTTGGGCTCGGAGGGCGCGGGATCGGGGGCGGTACTCACAGGTCCAGGGTACGGCAGCGGTCCCGACGGCTCGTATGCCGCAGATCCCGCGCCCGGGCAGCTCGTGAGGGGGCGCAAGGGAATTTCCGGTCGGCATCTGCTGTGCTTGGGCCATGACGTCCAGTCCGACACACAGTCCACTGCGCAGGCTCACCGCCCGCGGCCGGGACGAGGCCCACAGGGTCGCCTCGCCGCTGGAGCTCTTCTTCGACCTGTGCTTCGTCGTGGCCATCGCCCAGGCGGGCGTGGCCCTCGTGCACGCCATCGCCGAGGGCCACGCCGGCGAGGGGATCCTCAACTACGCGATGCTCTTCTTCGCCATCTGGTGGGCGTGGATGAACTTCACGTGGTTCGCCTCGGCGTACGACAACGACGACGTGCTCTACCGGGTCGTGACCCTGGTGCAGATCGCCGGTGTCCTGGTGCTGGCGGCCGGGGTGCCCCGGGCGTTCGAGGACCACGAGTTCCTGGCCGTGCTGGTGGGCTATGTGATCATGCGGCTGGCGCTGATCACGCAGTGGCTGCGGGTGGCGCGTTCGAGCGAGGGCTCCGAGCGGACGATGGCCCTGCGGTACGCGTTCGGCGTGCTGCTGTGCCAGGTCGGCTGGCTGGGGCTGGTGGTGCTGCCCGAGGGCGGACGGGCCTGGGTCTTCCTGGTGATGGCGGTCCTGGAGATGTGCGTGCCGCCCTTCGCCGAGAGGGACCATCCGACGTCGTGGCATCCGCACCACATCGCGGAACGGTACGGGCTGTTCACGATCATCGTGCTCGGCGAGACGATCGCCGCCGCCACGGTCGCCGTGAAGTCCGGGCTCGACGAGAACGACGCGCTGGACGAGCTGTTGCCGATCGCCGTGGGCGGACTGCTGATCGTCTTCGCCGCCTGGTGGATCTACTTCGTGGTGCCCATCCACGGCCATCTGCGCTCCAGCAGGCAGGCGTTCCTGTGGGGATACGGCCATTATCTGGTGTTCGCATCGGCCGCCGCGATCGGGGCGGGCCTGGAGGTGGCCGTGGAACAGGCCGTCGGCAAGGCACACATCTCGACACTGGCCGCGTCGGCCGCGGTGACCCTGCCGACGGCCCTCTATCTGCTGACCGTCTGGGGCCTGCACTCGAGGCACTTCAAGGCGGGCATCGCGTAGCAACTGGTGCTGCCGGTCACGGCGTTGCTGGTCATCTGCTGCACCTTCCTGGGCGACTGGGCGGTGCCGGCTGCGGGGATCGTGGCGACGCTGGCGGTGGTGACCGGGACGACGTTGACCGCGCGTATGGCGGCCCGGGAGCGCGGGGAGCCGGTTCGGGCGGCGTGACCTCGTCCGGCCGGGACCGCTTCGTCCGGTTCGTCCGGCTGGTCTGCGGGGTCTTCGGACCGCCGGTTCCGAGGAGTGCGGCGGGGCTGGACGAGACTGGGTCCATGACAGTTGACGCTCTGACGGATGTCGCCG
>NZ_JAEKKT010000380.1 GCF_019510245.1 Streptomyces sp.
CCCCATGAGCTTTGGGCAGCAGGGGGGACCCCCGTCCCAGTGGGATCCCTGGAAACCGCAGTCGCAGCAGCCATGGGGCAGCGACGGGGGCGAGCAGACTCCGGACTGGGCCGCGCTCGCCGAGGCGTCCGAGATCCGCAACAGGCGCCGTCGGCTGTTCTTCATCGTAGGCGGCGCGGTCGCCACGGTCGCCATAGGCACCGCCGTGGCGATGGCCGTCGTGTCGGCGAACGGCGACGACGAGGCGAACAAGCCGACCTCGTCGCTGCCGGCGACCGCCGACATCCCGAGCGCGACCGGGACCACGCCGTCGTTCGCGCCGACCAGCGCCCCGCCGCCGCTGGACCCGAAGGACTTCATCGCCAGCAAGGCCAAGGACACGGCCCCGCTCAGCGCGCAGATCCTCTTCCCGGGCACCCAGCTGACCATGGGCTCGACCGTGTACAAGAAGGGCACGACGGCCGACACGAAGAACTGCGCCGCCGGTGACACGGTCCAGCCCAGCCTCGGAAAGATCCTGAAGGCCAACAGCTGCACCCAGTTCATGCGGGTCAGCTACACCAAGGACGGCGTCTCGGTGACGGTCGGCGTGGCCGTCTTCGACACCGAGGCCCAGGCGGCGAAGGCGAAGAGCCAGGTCAACACCAAGAAGGACATCGTCAAGTCGCTGTCCGGCGGCGCGGTCAAGGCCTTCTGCAACTCCGCGATCTGCCGCACGACCTCGAACTCCTACGGCCGCTACGCCTACTTCACCATCGCCGGCTTCGCCAGCGGCAAGAACGTCACGGAGAAGGACACCGCGGTCTTCGGCATCGGCGACAACCTGGCCGAGTTCACCTTCCGCCAGATCCACCGCCGCGGCGAGGCTCAGGCGTCCACGGCTGCGAGCGAATGACCCGGCGCGCCGAGGCGCGCCGGGTCAGGTTCGTTCAGGTCCGCTCCCAGGAGCCGCTGGAGCCGCTCAGGACGGGCTCGGGATACGGCACGACGGGTTCCGGCAGGCTGCCGGCCGTCTCCCGGCTCCCGGCCGTCCTGAAGACCCAGGTGCGGTAGGACCAGAAGCGGAACAGGGTCGCCACGCCGATGCCGAGGAACTTGCTGACGTTGGTGGCGAGCGTGCCGTCCCAGCCGAACCCGTAGGTGGTCACGTAGAGCACCGAGTTCTCTATGACCAGGCCGATCGCGCTGAAGAACAGGAAGAGGGTCAGCTCCTTCCTGCGGCTGTTGCGGTCCGCCTGCTCCTGGTTGCGGTACGCGAAGTACCGCAGCCCGAGATAGTTGCTGAGAATGGCGACGACCGTGGCCAGGACGCTCGCCCGGACGGTCTGCCAGTCCGTGACGGTCCTGACGAGGTTGAAGACCGCGAGGTTGACCACGAAGCCCGAGGCCCCCACCATGCCGAACTTCGCGATCTCGCGGTACAGCCTCCCCCACCGGGAGGGAAGCGCGTGACGTCCGCTGCTCACCGTCGC
This sequence comes from Streptomyces sp., assembly GCF_019510245.1. Lineage (GTDB taxonomy): Bacteria > Actinomycetota > Actinomycetes > Streptomycetales > Streptomycetaceae > Streptomyces. Next base: position 1,473 of record NZ_JAEKKT010000380.1, read on the forward strand.
GCTCAGCCCCGTCGGTTGCGCAGTCGCAGCCGTACCGGCATCACCGCCGACTCGATCTGCGTCGAGAGGTTCATCTTGGAGACGCCCTCGGTGCGCTCCTCGAAGCGGATCGGGATCTCCACGGCGCTGTGCCCGGCCCGGACGGCCTTGAACTTCAGCTCGACCTGGAAGCTGTAGCCGGCGCTGTCCAGGGTCGCGAGGTCGATGTCGCGCAGGGTGGCCGCCGACCACAGGTTGAAGCCCGCGGTGATGTCCCGGATCTTGGTGCCGAGCACGGTCCGGGCGTACCGGTTGGCGAATCGCGACAGCAGGACGCGGTGCCTGCCCCACTCCTCGTCCAGCGAGCCGCCCTCCACGTACCGGCTGCCGACGACCAGGCCCACCCCGGACGCCACGGCCGTACCGAGCATGCGTGGGACCGCTTCCACCGGGTGGCTGCCGTCGGCGTCCATCTGGACGACGTACGCGGCGCCCTCGTCCAGAGCGGCGCTCATACCGGCCACATAGGCGCGCCCGAGCCCGTCCTTCTCCGTCCGGTGCAGCACGCTCATCCGGCGCCGCCCGTCCCAGTTGTGCTTCTCGGCGAGCTCCTCGGCGATCCGCCCGGTACCGTCCGGGCTGGAGTCGTCGACGATCTTCAGATGCAGCCCGTCGATCGGCAGGCCGAGGACCAGCTCTGCCATACGGGGCAGGTTCGGCGCTTCGTTGTACGTGGGCATCACGACGGTAACCGGTACACCCGGGTATCTGTCGAGGCTCGTCATGTCTTTCTCTTCCCTCCCAAGAGACCCCCGAGGGGCCTCTCCCCAGCGGGCGCGGGTCTGCCCAACGCCCGGAAGTGCCAGCCCGCCGCGGCCCAACGCTCCCCGTCGAGCGCCCCCCGGCCGTCCACGATCCGTGGGCGGGCCACCAGTCGCGCGGCCCGCTCCGGATCGATCTCCCGGAACTGCGGCCACTCGGTCAGATGCAGCACGAGGTCGGCTCCCCGCAGGGCTTCCTCGGCCGATATCGCGTAACCGAGAAGCGGGTACGCCTTGCGGGCGTTGTCCAGCGCCTCGGGGTCGTAGACCGTGACATCGGCGCCGTCCAGACGCAGCCGGGCGGCCACGTTCAGCGCGGGCGAGTCACGGATGTCGTCGGAGTCGGGCTTGAAGGCCGCTCCCAGTACGGCGATACGGGCCCCCAGGACCGCACCCCCGCACAGCTCCCGCGCCAGGGCGACGACCTTGTCGCGGCGGCGCATGTTGATCGCGTCGACCTCGCGCAGGAACGCCAGCGAGACCCCGAGCTCGTCGGCGCGGTGCGCGAAGGCGCGGATGTCCTTGGGCAGACAGCCGCCGCCGAAGCCGACACCGGCGCGCAGGAACTTCTTCCCGATCCGGTCGTCGTACCCGATCGCCTCGGCGAGCACGCCGACGTCGCCGCCCGCGGCCTCGCAGACCTCTGCCATCGCGTTGATGAAGGAGATCTTGGTGGCGAGGAAGGCGTTGGCAGCCGTCTTGACCAGTTCGGCGGTCGGGAAGTCGGCGGTGACGACGGGAGTGCCCGCGTCGAGAACCGGGGCGTACACCTTACGGAGGGTCGTTTCCGCGTGTGAAGACCGCACGCCGAAAACCAGCCGGTCCGGACGCAGCGTGTCCTCGATGGCGAAGCCCTCCCGCAGGAACTCCGGGTTCCAGGCGACCTCGGCGCCTTCGAAAAGGGAGGCCAGCCGTTCGGCCGTGCCCACCGGCACGGTCGACTTGCCGACCAGCAGCGAGCCCTCCTCCGCGTGCTCGGCGATCGCCGCGAAGGCGGCATCGACATAGGTCAGGTCGGCGCCCTCGGACCCCTTGCGCTGCGGGGTGCCGACGCACACGAAGTGCACCTCGCCGAAGGTCCCGGCCTCCGCGTAGTCGGTGGTGAAGCGGAGCCGCCCGCTCGCCGTGTGTTTCCGGATCAGCTCGGGCAGACCCGGCTCGTGGAACGGCACCTGGCCGGCCCGCAGCGCTGCGATCTTGTCGGGGTCCACGTCGACCCCGAGCACCTCGTGCCCGAGCTCCGCCATGCAGGCGGCATGGGTGGCACCGAGATAGCCGGTACCGATGACTGTGAGCCGCATCCAGCGGCCTCCTTCACAACTCCGTTGTCGGTCGCTACTTGCGCTCGAGAACCCGCACCACGATGTGGTTCAGCTTCACCGTGCGACCGGCCTTGAAGGACTTCTCGATCGCCGCCGCGGTCTTCTCGTTCATGCCGGTGAGCGGCGGACGCCCGTCGCTGACAGTGGAGATCAGCCAGAGCCGGTCGGTGCCCTTGAGACAGCTCGCCGGCTTACGGCACTCGGTGGCGCCGTAGGACCCGTTCTCCTGCGGGGTGTACTCCATGAGCACGTCCTTGGGGGCCTTACGGTCCCGCAGTTCGTACGCCATGGCCCGACGCTCCGACATCCCGCCGTTGAAGACCATCCCGTCGCCGGGCTTCTCGCCCGCCGCGACCACGTTCGCCGCACCCCGGAAGTCGGGCTCCATAGGCAGGTCCTTCTTGGCGTCTCCGATCGCCGGCCACGCCACGAAGGCGTACCCGGCCGCGACGGCCGCGACCAGCAGCCCGCTCAGGACCTGCGCGCCGGTCCCCCGGCGGGCCTCGGGATCGAGTCTGCCGACGAGGCGGGTGAGCGCGGCGGCCACCAGCAGCGTCCAGGCCGGGATGGTGAACAGCAGGTACCGCGGCAGGAAGAGGTGCAGCTGGTTGGCGGTCGCGAAGGTGAGGACCGGCGGCAGTACGGCCCAGGCTGCGAGCAGCACCGAGTACCGCCCGGCGACCATGAGACCGACCACACCGAGGGCCATCACCGCTCCGCCGGTGATCCAGGACCCGAACAGAGTGTCCGGGAACTGGGTCAGGTCCTTGGTCGTGGTGACGTTCCAGGCGATCTGCCCGCTCTGCCCGGTGCCCTGCGCCACCATCGGGAAGGTGATGGAAAGCCCCAGCAGGGCCGCGCCGGCGAAGGCGTAGTGGGCGATGCGGTCGCCCCGCTTCTTGGCCAGGAAGACGAGCCACACATGCCCGGCGAGCACCGCCATCGCCACCAGGTGGCTGAATCCCGTGGCCGCGATGGCGAGCCCGTACAGCGTCCAATTGCGCAGACTCGGCTTGTCCAGCGCCCGGATCAGCCACAGGGTGGCCAGCAGCGCGAACATCGTCGCGAAGGCGTACGGCCGGGCCTCCTGACCGTACCGGGTGATCATCGGCACCACCGCGAACAGCAGTCCGGCCAGCACCCCGGTGCGCACCGCGAACATCCGGCGTCCGAGCAGCCCGACCAGACCGGCCGAGACCGCCATGGCGAGCGCCTCCGGCAGCCGCAGCATCGCCGCCGAGTCCCCGGCGACGTCGATCCACAGATGCATCGCCGCGTAGTACGGCGCGATCACGACGTCGATGCTGCCGATCAGCCGTCCGAGGTCGTGCCACGAGATCGTGGACGCCCACCAGGTGGCGTGCTCGTCGCGCCACAGCTGGCGGCCGCCGAGCCCCGGCACCACGCAGGCGGCCGCGACCAGCGCCGGCAGCAAGAAGGCGAGCCACGCCGAGCCCCTGCCGGCACCGTCGGCGGACCGGCGGTGATCGGAGGACGCATCGTCCTCGGGATCCTGCGCGGCCGTTTCGTCGACCGATGGTGTGTATGCCGTCATCGCTTCACCCAGATCCGGTACGGCTCCTGTCCGCCGTCCTTGTCGGAGGGCCGCAGCAGGGCCAGCAGCCGGTAGTCGGCGTTGCCGCGCAGCGCCTCGGGAACGGAGTCGGCCCGCAGCACGATCGCGTCGTAGGAGCCCCTCTTCACGGCGGCCGACAAGGCCGGGCCGCGCTCGGCCTGGTGCCACTGGGCGGGCTTCGTCTGCGTCCGCAGGTAGTAGGCGGAGATCTCCGGGTCGTCCGTCAGGTACTCGCCCTTGGTGTCCACGACCTCGCGCAGGGCACCGATCATGGCGGCCGAGTCCGGCGGCCGGTACAGCTCGCGGGTCTGCGCCATGCCGATCACCAGGGCGGCGACGTAGATCATGATGCCGATCTGCGGGTACCGGAAGTGGGCACCCATCATCCGCGAGACGCCGAGGCCCGCCATCGGCACCGCGAAGAGCAGTCCGAAGCCGACGTGGACGTACAGCGAGCTGCCGTTACCCAGCCAGGCCTGGTAGAGCGGTGCGAGCAGAGCGGTGGCACACAGGGTCAGGCCGAGCAGGGAGCGCCGGATGGCACCAGGTGCAGTGCCCTCGGCCCACGGCATCTCGCCCATCCGGGCCCGCCGGATGAAGCCGACGGCACCGATCACCGCGACCAGCAGGACGACTCCGCCCCACTGGGCGCTTTCCTTCAGCAGTTCGAGGGCGCTGTCGCTGCTCTGAACGTTCCAACCGCTCGGCGTGCCGGCGAGCTGGACTCCGGCAAAGCACAGTGCGCCGGTGGCCGCCGCGAACAGCGCGCCCCGCACGAAGGCGCCCGCGCCGCGGAACCGGTAGGCGGTCAGCACGGCGAGCACGGTCAGCGTGGGCAGGTACAGGGCGGCCGCGTACGCGGCGAACGGCGCGAGGGCCGCGAAGGGCGCCGCGAGCAGCACGGCCGCGGGGCTCGCCTGCCGGGTCCTGGCCAGCAGCCACAGGGCGGCGGCGAGCAGGAACAGCGACAGGGAGTGCAGGGAGGCGTACCGGCCGGTGAAGGCGGTCGACTCCAGCACGGAGTACATGGCGGCGGCCGCGAGACCGGCCCGCGCGTTGAACAGCAGCCGGGTGGCGCCGAACAGCAGTGCCGTGGCTCCGAGCGCCCAAGCCAGGCTCAGCGCCCGGGCCCCGGCGAGGCCGAGCTGGGAGACCAGCCCCGACAGCTCGCCGTCGGACATCAGGAACTTCGCCTCTTGAGGGAAGGCGCTGCCGTCGAGCCGGAAGGACAGCCCTGCCTGCACGAGCAGGATCAGGACCAGGGCGCCACGGCTGATCCATGCCGAGCGGCTGTTGTCGACCGACCAGGCCGACACCGCGACCTCGGGGAGCACATAGCCGGGCTCGGGCTCCGGCTCGGGTTCGACGACCGTGTACTCCGGAACGTAGTACTCGACGTCGGGGCCGACCGTGTGGGGACGCGCGTAGTACTGCTGCGCAGGGCTCGGCTGCTGGGGGATGTGCTGCTGCCCGGCATAGGGCTGCTGATAGCCGTACGCCTGCTGATCACCGTAGGTCTGCTGCTGTTCGTAGGCCTGCTGGTCGCCGTAGCCCTGCTGATGCTGGTCGGTGTGGGGCGGGTAGTGCTGCTGCCAGTCGTCCTGGTGCGGGCCGGGCTCCGACCAGCCGCCGTCCTGTTGCTGCGTCGTCATGAACGCGGCACCTCGAATCCGAAGTCGTCGTCCGCGATGAGGCGCTTGAACTCGGCCAGCGCGAGCGGGCTGCTCTGGATGCGCCAGTCGGCCCGTTTGGGGATGTTGAACCACAGGAAGCCGATGACGTCCTTGTCCTTCTTCACACCCGCGAGCAGGTCGCGCACATCGGCGCGCCGCCGCTCCCCGGGCTCCGACGAGGTCTCGCTGATCAGCACCGGCTTGTCGGTGAACGCGTCGATCTGGCTGCGCGTCGGGCCGTACAGGGTGTCGAAGGTGTGAGCGCCGGTCTGCGTCCAGTAGCCGACGACGCCGACCCAGTCGACGTAGGCGTCACCGGGCCAGTAGGGCTTCAGTTTCACGGAACGCACGGGGTTGATGACGTTCGGGCTCCACACCCAGATCACGTTGGTGGCGCCGACGTCCTGGAAGACGTCGTGAATGTGCCGCCACGCCTTCACGAAGGTCTCAGGGGTGGTGTCCTTGGTGCCCCACGGATACCAGTGGCCGTTCATCTCGTGCCCGAAGCTGATCGCCACAGGCACGTCCGTCTTGCGCACACTGTCCGCGTACTTCTTGATGTACCCGTCCTGCGAGCCGTCGGCGATCTTGTCGAGGCCAGGCTTGAACGGCTCCCACGACACATACATCAGGCCGCCGTCGCCGAAGACGTTCTGGGCGCCCTTGGAGTTGAAGCCGTCACCCCACGACGAGTAGGAGCCGACGAGGTTCGGCTTCTTGCCGACGGTCTTCGCGAAGGTGTCCACCGGCTTCAGGGAGCTGGGCGCACCGTCCAGGGCCACCCCGAAGTAGTCCTTGTCCGGGTGCAGCAGCGGCTTCACGTCGTACGGCAGTTCCGCCCCGGGTGCCTTGGAGGAGGAGCCGGCGGCCGGTTCCTTCGCGGCCTGGGCGGCGGGGTCGTCGCCTCCGAGCACACCACAGCCGGAGACCCCCGCCAGGGACATCAGCGCCACGCAGAGCGGGAGGACGGTCTT
>NZ_JAEKKT010000224.1 GCF_019510245.1 Streptomyces sp.
ACGCACGATGTCCTGGCTCGCCGGATGCCGCAGACTGCACCGCCGCTACGAGCGCAAAGCCGAACACTTCCTGGCCTTCACCAGCATCGCCTGCACCCTCATCTGCTACCGCAGACTCACCAAATGAGATGAGGTCTAAGGAAGGCATCGGGACCGATTAAAGGTCGAGACCAATTCGCCCGGTGGTCCCTCCGGTTCCGCCGGCTCCGCTCCGGCCCGGGTCTCCCGGCTGCCTGCGCGGACGGCGCCGGCGCACCGCCCCCCGGTGTCCCTTGCGCTCCGGCCTGCCGCCGTCCAGCTGGATCCAGATCCGCACCTCGGTCCCGCCCAGCACCGACGACCCGATCCGCACGTCACCGCCGGTCGACTCGGCGAGCCGGCGCACGATGTCCAGGCCGAGCCCGGTCGACCCGGCCGCCCCGGAACCCCGCCCGCGGGCCATCGCCGCCTCCGGGTCCCGGATGCCGTGTCCCGCGTCCGAGACCAGCACGATCACCGCGTCCTCCGCGTTGTGCACGTCGACCGCGAAGGCGGTGCCCTCGGCGGTGTGCCGGAAGACGTTGCCGAGCAGCGCGTCGAGCGCGGCGGCCAGGTCGGCGCGGGCCACGGGTATGCGCACCGGCCGGTCCACGCCGGCCACCCGCCACTTGCGGCCCTCGTCCTCCGCGAGCGCCGACCAGAACCCCATCCGCTCCCGCACCACCTCGGCCGCGTCACACCCGGCGCCCGGCCCGACGGCCGCCGTCTGCGGCTTGGCCTCCCGGGCGGTCCGGATGATGGTGTCGACCTCGCGCTCCAACTGCGCGACGGCGGCCCGGGTCTGCTCGGCGGCGGTCCCGTCCCCGAGCGAGGCCGCGTTCAGCCGCAGCACGGTCAGCGGAGTGCGCAGCCGGTGCGACAGATCGGCGGCCAGCTCCCGCTCGTTCGCCAGCAGTTGCACGACCTGGTCGGCCATCGAGTTGAACGCGACCGCTGCCAGCCGCAGTTCGTTCGGTCCCTCCTCGGGCACCCGCGCCCCCAGCTTGCCCTCCCCCAGTTCGTGCGCGCCCTCCACCAGCCGCTGGGCGGGCTGCACCATCCGTACGCCCAGCCGGTCGGCGACCGCGACCGAGCCGACGATCAGTGCCAGGCCGACGGCGGCGAGCACCGCCCAGGCCGTGCCGACGCCGTTGGTCACCTCGGACTCGGGCACGTAGACCTCGACGACCGCGATGGCACCGGAGCTCAGCGCCACGGGCTGCAGCAGGGTCGACCCGCCGGTCACCCCGGTAGTGGAGGCCCGCCCCAGCTCACCGGCCGCCGGTATGTGCACGGCCATGCCCCGGTCGGCGCCGGCCGAGGCCACCACCCGCTCCAGCTTGTCCCGGTCGGTGGTGATGGAGAGGGCGGGGGCGACGGCGGCGGCCTCCCGCTCGGCGTTGGAGAACGCCCGGTCGCGGGCGAGCTCCTTGACGACCAGGCCGAGCGGGACGGCGAAGGCGACCACGACCATCGCGGTGACCGCCAGACAGACCTTGACCAGAGCCCACCTCATCCGACCGGCCTCGCTTCCCCGCCCGGCGGCTCCAGCTTCACCCCGACGCCCCGCAGCGTGTGCAGATACCGCGGCCGGGCCGCCGTCTCCCCCAACTTCCGCCGCAGCCACGACAGATGCACGTCGATGGTCTGGTCGTCCCCGTACGACTGCTGCCACACCTCCGCCAGCAGCTCCTTGCGCGGCACCACGACCCCCGGCCGACCGGCGAGGAAGGCCAGCAGATCGAACTCCCGCCGGGTGAGATCGAGCCGCACCCCGTCCAACTCGGCCTGCCTGCGCAGCGGATCGACGGCCAGCCCGCCGACCCGCAGCACGCTCGACGGCGCCGGCTCGCCCCCGCCCGACCGCGCCCGGCGCAGCACGGCGGCCATCCGCGCCGACAGGTGCTCGACGGAGAACGGCTTCGTCAGGTAGTCGTCCGCCCCCGCGTTGAGCAGCCGGACGATCTCCGTCTCGTCGTCGCGTGCGGTGGCGATGATGACGGGCACGTCGGTGATGCCACGCAGCATCTTCAGCGCCTCGGAGCCGTCCAGGTCCGGCAGTCCGAGGTCCAGCACGACGACGTCGAAGCGGAAATGGGCGACCTCGCGCAGCGCCTCCAGTGCCGTGCCGACGCTGCGCACCGTGTGCGAGGCGTCGGTGAGATGCCGGATGAGCGCCGAGCGTACGAACTGGTCGTCCTCGACCACGAGCACACTTGCCATGCGCCGCACCGTACGCCATGTGGCAGGCGCCGGTCGGAGCCTGTGGACAACTCGGGTCGGGTGCGCACGGCGGTGCCCCTGAGGCAGTATGGCCCGCGATGCGCAGAGGACTCGTACACGTGATGGCCTGGCTGCTCGCCACGGGCGCGGCGGTCACGCTGTCGTGGTGGGGCGTCCACACGGTGATGGCGGCCACGGCCTACGCCCCGCCCCGCGCCCTGTCCGTGACGGCGGCGGACGACGACCCGACGACCCAGGGCTCCAAGCCGCTGGCGTCGTCCACGTCCCGCGCGCCACGGTCTTCGCGCACGGCTTCCCCGCATCCGTCGGCCTCTCCCACGCCGGCGCCGTCCAGGTCCGCTGCGGCCGCCGCGAGCCCATCCGCCGCCGCCTCTTCCTCCCCTGCCGCTTCGGGCCAGGTCAAGGCCTACGACACCGCCGGCGGCCGGGCGGTCTTCGACCTGGGCGACACCAGCGCGACGCTGGTGTCTGCGACGCCGGGCACGGGCTGGTCGATGCAGGTGTGGAAGACGGAGACGTGGATCCGCGTCGAGTTCAGCAGGAGCACGGACCGGGTGACGGTGTTCTGCACCTGGCACGACAGCGCGCCGACGGTGCAGGTGGAGACGTACTGACGGGGGGGTGGGGACGCTCACCGGCGCTTGCCGGGTCCCGCCGCGCCCACCCGTTTCGCCCTGCGGCACGCCTGCCCGCAGCTGGGTGGGTGTGAAGCGCCCCGTAGGTGGCACTGGGGGTACCCCCGGCCGAAGGCTGGGGGAGGAACTGCGCGATCAGCCCCCACCGGCCCGCAGGCTCACCGAAACACCGAAGGCGGCGGGGCAGGCGAAGCCACCGCCACCGCGTCCGTCACGGCGACCGCCCCGCCGGTGAAGTCCCGCAGAGAGCGCCCGTGTTCGACCCGTCCGGGGTGCGGGTCGGATGCGCAGCGCCGGGTCAGCTCCCCGACGGGCAGCTGGACGTCGGTCGCCACCAGCACCGCGTTGCCGAACCGCTTCCCCCGCCACACCCCCGCGTCCGCCACCACCGCGACCTCCGCGAACCGCGCGACCGCCGTGGCGATCTGCCCCCTCAGATGGGCCAGCGGCGGCCCGTCCGCGAGGTTGGCGGCGTACACGCCTCCCGGCCGCAGCACCCTCCGTACGGCGTCCAGGAACTCCGTCGACGTCAAGTGCGCCGGCGTGCGCGCCCCGCTGAACACGTCCGCTATGACCAGGTCCGCCCACGCCTCCGGAACCTTGCCCAGTCCGTCCCGGGCGTCCACGGACCGCACCCGTATCCGCGCGTTCGCGTCCAGCGGCAGCTCGCGCCGCACCAATTGGACCAGGGCGGCGTCCCGTTCGACGACCTGCTGCGTGGACCGGGGCCGGGTCGCGGCGACGTACCGCGCCAGCGTGAGCGCGCCCCCGCCGAGGTGCACGACCTGCAGGGGCCTGCCCGGCGGTGCGACCAGGTCGATGACGTGGCCGAGCCGGCGCTGGTACTCGAAGGAGAGGTACGCCGGGTCGTCGAGGTCGACGTGCGACTGCGGGGCGCCGTCGATGAGCAGCGTCCAGGCCCGGCCGCGGTCGGGGTCGGGGATGAGCTGGGCGAGGCCGCCGTCGACGGCCTCGACCACGGCCTCGGCAGCGGCGGCCGACCGGCGACGTGTGTTCCTGGACTTGCCCATTCCGCCATTTTCCCAGGCTGCGGCCGACCGGGAAATTCAGCGGCAGCTGTCCGCGGCCTCGATCATCCGGGCCGCCTCCCCGAGCGCCCGCCGCAGCACCACCGGATCGGTCGCCAGCTCGGCCTCGCCGGGCGGCAGCAGCCAGTCGGAGCCCTCGACCGGCGGCACCGGGTTGAGCCGCAGCCCGCGCCCCTCGGTCCCGGTGCAGGTGCTGCCGGGTACGTCCCAGCCCGCCGCCGTACCGGCCGGCACCACGAAGCCGAGCGTGCCGCCCCCGTCGTCGTGGAGCACGGGCCCCACCGCCTCCCCGGCCCCCCGGCGCAGGATGTCGACCGCCTCCAGGCCCTGCCGGGCCGGCACCGTCACGAGGTCGCATCCCTCATCGTCACAAGGATCGTTGCTCTGGCTGGTCTCCATCCCGGCCTCCACCGCGCAGCCTTCTTGCAGTCCATGAGGTCCAACGCGCCACCGCGTCAACGGCTACGGCAGAAGTCAGCCGCAAAGGATGGCAGTTCATGGCAGATCGTGGATGAGATATCCGGTTTGTAGCCAAACACAGCGTCACGAGTCCGACACAGCAGGTACGTTCTTGCCCGCCGGAATCAAGGGTCCACTCGGACAACTCACCACGAGTCCGGCATGGTACGACGGTTCGCACGAGAGGACCCGGCCATGGCGTCGTCAACCACGACCTCGTCGCAGCCCGATCGGCCGGTACGGCCGAACGCCGCCTTCCGGCAGGTACGCGGCCGGCACTCACCGGCCGAGTTCGCCGCGCTGGTACGGCGCGCCGCCCGCGAGATCGGCGAGCGGGTGAGCTGTGACGCGCGCTACATCGGCCGGGTCGAGGCGGGTGAGATCCGCTGCCCCAACTACGCCTACGAACGGGTGTTCCTGCACATGTTCCCCGGTCGCACGCTCGCCGACCTCGGCTTCGCGCCCCGCTCGTCCGTCCGCGGACGCGCGGCGCGGCCGCCGGAGGACGGGCCCCCGGCTCTCACCGGAGGTGAGACGCAGGGAGCGGTCGAGCCGTATGACCCGCAGGACCGGTACCACCCGCACGACCCGCATGACCCGCACGAGATGCGGAACCCGCAGGACCCGTACGAGACGCACGACAACTACGAGGAGAGCGACGTGCTGCGTCGCCTATTCATGACCGGCGGGGGCGCCACCGTGGCCGCCGCCACGCTGAGCCCGCTGGGGTTCACCATCGACGCCGTGGCGGCGGACCGGCCGGTGCGCCGTGCCGGGTCCTCGCACGCGGCCGCCCTGGAAGAGGCCGTACGCCGGATCCGGCTGCTGGACGACCGGCACGGCGCGGACGGGCTGTACCGGCGCGCGGCGGCTCCGCTGCGCGCGGCGTACGCGCTCCTTGACGCGGGCGCGACCCGGCAGACGACCGCCGAGCGGTTGCACTCGGGCGCCGGTGAACTGGCCATCTCGGTGGGCTGGCTGGCCCATGACTCCGGCCGCTTCGACGACGCCCGCTCGCACTACGCGGAGGCGCTGGCCACGGCACGGATGACCGGGGACCCGGGGCTGGAGGCGCACGCCTTCTGCAACACGGCGTTCCTCGCGCGCGACGCCGGGCGTCCCCGGGAGGCGGTACGCGCGGCCCAGGCCGCGCAGCGGGTCGGCCGGCCCCTCGGCTCGGCCCGCCTCATGTCCCTCCTCGCCCTGCGCGAGGCGGGCGGCTGGGCGGGGCTCGCCGACCGCACCGGCACCGAACAGGCGCTGGCCCGCGCACAGGCCCTTTTCGAGCGGGGCCACTCGGACGCCGACCCCGAGTGGATGAGCTTCTACGGAGAGGCCGAACTGGAGGGCCTGGAGGCGCAGTGCTGGTCCATGCTGGGCGACTGGCGCCGCGCCGCACGCCACGCGCACCGGGCCGCCGAGCTGCAGGACCCGCACTTCACGCGGAACATCGCGCTGTACACGGCGGAGCTCGCGGACGACCTCGCGCGCGGGGGGCGGCCCGACGAGGCGGCGACGGCGGGCATGCGGGTCCTGGACCTGCTGGACCAGGTCCAGTCGTCCCGGATCCAGGGGATGCTGGCGGGCACGGCCCGGGTCCTGCTGCCGCACCGCAGGGCGAGCGGCGTCCAGGAGTTCCTGGACCGCCACGCGTCCACGCCGAGGGGCGTGTAGGGCCGACAGGGGTGAGCCCGCAGTCGTTCGGCTGCGGGTCCGTGGGGGCTGGTCGCGCAGTTCCGCCCCCAGCCTTCGGCCGGGGGTACCCCCGGCGCCCCTTACGGGGCGCTTCACAGCCACCCCCGCCCCAGCCCGCCGTCACCCAGCCAGGTGCCCCAGGTCGTTCCAGCTCTCGATCGCGGGCTCCCCGTACGCCCACCCCAGCACCGACAGCGACGTGGGGTTCAGCCGGATCCGGGCCGCGAAGTCCAGCGGCAGGCCCAGCCACCGCGCCCCGATCGACCGCAGGATGTGCCCGTGGGCGAAGATCAGCACATCGCGGTCGGCCGAGCGCGCCCAGGCCACCGCCTCGTCGGCCCGTGCGGTGACCTCCGCCAGGGACTCGCCCCCGGGCACCCCGTCCCGCCAGATCAGCCAGCCCGGCCGGGACGCCTGGATCTCCGCGGGGGTCAGGCCCTCGTACGCCCCGTAGTCCCACTCCATCAGCGTGTCCCAGCGGGCGGCACGGTCGCCGAAGCCGGCGAGTTCGCACGTCTCACGCGCGCGGGCCAGCGGACTGGTGCGTATCTCGGCGTCGGCGAGGCCGTCGAACGGCGGCCGGTGCAGGCGCTCGCCTAGCAGCTTGGCCCCCCGCCGGCCCTCCTCCAGCAGCGGTACGTCGGTCCTGCCGGTGTGCTTGCCGGACAGCGACCACTCCGTCTGTCCGTGCCGGGCCAGCAGGATGCGCGGTGCCATGGGGGGAGAACCCTTCGGGAGAAATTCGGAAGCGGGACACCTCCATCATCGCCCAGGCTGGGAACACGCCGGGAACGGGCTGGGGGGCGGGCAACCCGGGGCGCGCTCTCCGCGTCTTTGACTGCTGAGCGCCCCGCATGGGCGGGAATTCGCGCAACGTAAAGTGTCACGGTCGGCCCGCCGGGTGCCGCGCGGACAGGGACGAGAAGGGGGAGGCAGTCGGATGCCGCAGACCGAGAAACCGGGCACCGAGGTGGCTGCGCGAACCCGGCTGCGCTGGTGGACCGAGCTGCCGCTGATCCTGCTGGTGTACAGCTGCTACACCGCCGGCCGGCTGCTCGCGCGCGGGAACACGTCCGCCGCCGTCGACCACGGCCTGGCGATCCTGCGCATCGAGAAGGACCTGCACCTCAACGCCGAGCACCCGCTCAACCGGCTCTTCACGCGCGAGGCGTGGCTCGGCGTACCGGCCGACTTCTGGTACGCCTCGCTGCACTACCTCGTCACCCCGTTGATCCTGGTCTTCCTGTTCCGCAAGCGCGCCGAGACATACCGGCGGGCCCGCACCTGGCTGATGACGTCCACGTTCATCGGCCTGATCGGCTTCACCCTGCTGCCCACCTGCCCGCCCCGGCTGCTGGAGGTGAAGTACGGGTTCGTCGACACGATGGCCCAGTACAGCTCGTACGGCTGGTGGGGCGGCGACGCCAGCGCCCCACGCGGCCTCGGCGGCATGACCAACCAGTACGCGGCGATGCCGAGCCTGCACTGCGGCTGGGCGCTGTGGTGCGGGGTGATGCTGTGGCGCCACGGCGGCAACCGCCTGACCAAGGTGCTCGGCGTGGCCTACCCGCTGCTGACCGCGATCGTGGTGATGGGCACCGCCAACCACTACTTCCTGGACGCGGTCGCGGGCGTGTTCGTGATGGGCGTGGGCTACCTGCTGGCGCCGTACGTGATGCGGGTCGCCGATCTCGTCAGGGCGCGGATCGCCCCGCGCGCCTCCCTCGTCGCAGCGCGCTCGGACGGCGCAGGCTCCCCGATTGTCAGTGGCGGATGCCAGACTTCGGCGGGTGAGCGAATTCCAGCGCAGCGCGAGTCCCGGCTCGCCCCCGCCGCCGAACCGGACGCTTCCCCCACAGACGCGGGGGACGGCGCTCCGGCACCGGCTCGCTGAGCTGCGCGGCCCCGCCGTCCCGGCCAAGGCCCTCGACGCGCGTGCCCTCGCGGCGCTCGCCGCGAACCCGGGGTGCAGGCGGCGGGCGATCCTGGACGGGGCCGGCGTGGACAAGACCGCGCTGGCGGGCGCCCTCGGCTCGCCGGCGGCCTTCGGCCAGTCGCAGTTCGCGCTGACCCGCGGCAACGCCTTCGAGGCGAAGGTGAAGGCGGACGGCGGCGCCGAGCTGCTGCGGCTGGTGCGCACCCACCTCGACCCGGGCGCCGAGCCCGCCGAGCGGGCCGCCGTGCCGGACCTCTCCGCGATCGGGCCCGAGGGGCGTACGGCCCGTACGGCGCTGGCACTGCGCGAGGCCGTCGAGGCGGGCGGCTGGGCGCTGTTCGACCATCCGATGCTGGCCCTCGAGGTGGCCGGCTCGCCCGCGTTCCTGGAGCCGGACGCGGTGGTCGTGCACCCGGACGGCAGCTGGACGGTGGTGGAGATCAAGTCCTTCCCGATGCTGGACGGCTCCGCCGACCCGGCGAAGGTGGGCGCGGCCACCCGGCAGGCCGCGGTGTACGTGCTGGCCCTGGAGGAGGTCGCGGCCCGGCTCACCCCGGCCCCGCGCGTCCGCCACGACGTGCTGCTCGTCTGCCCCAAGGACTTCGCCAACCTGCCGACCGCCGCCGCGGTGGACGTCCGCAAGCAGCGCGCGGTCACCGCCCGCCAGCTGGCCCGGCTCACCCGCGTCCAGGACATCGCCGACGCCCTCCCGGCGGGCACCTGTTTCGCCCCGGACCTGCCGAAGGAGCAGCTCACGGCGGCCGTGGACGCCGTCCCCGCGACCTACGCGCCCGAGTGCCTGTCCGCCTGCGAGCTGGCCTTCCACTGCCGGCAGCGGTCCCGCGCGGCCGACGAGGTGACCGCGCTGGGGCGCGCGGCGCGGGCCGAGCTGGGCGGGCTGAGCACCGTCGAGGAGGTGCTGTCGGCGGCGCGCGGCGAGAGCGGCGATCCGGCCGACCCGGCGGTGGCGGCCCTGCGCCGGGCGGCGGCGCTGCGCGCCGAGGCGCTGAGCGGTACGCGGGAGGCCGTGTGTCCCTGATCACCACCCTCGCCCGCCTCGAGGCCGTGAGTTCGGGCACCGCGCAGCCCGCCGCGACCGTCCGGCACCGGCACCTCGCCGAGCATCCGCTGGTCTTCGTGCCGCTCACCACCGCCGGTGAGGCCGGTGCCCCGCTCGGGGCCCTGGTGGGCACCGACCGGGACGCCCCACGCCTGCTGGTCGTGCCCCAGCCGCGCGACCGCGACCTGCGGTTCGCCTTCCTCGCCGAGCTCGCCGACGTCGTCCTGCCCTACCTGGACTCCTACGCCGGCAGCGTCGAGGCGGCCGAGCGCACCGAGACCGACCCGGAGACCGGCAAGCGGGTCAAGGTCGAGGTCGAACTGTGCGCGGACGCACCCCAGCTGATCGTCCCGGGCCGCGCGGGTATCGAGTACGTCCGGCTGCTGGGCCGGTCGATGCGGTTCCGGCGCACGGCGGAGCAAGACCCGGAGGCGCCCTATCCGGCGCCGCCCCGGGTGCCGTTGCTCGGCCGCTGGCTCACCCACTTCGGCGAGCGCGCCCGGGTCCCCGGCTCCTCCCTGCTCCTCGCCATGACGGACCTGCTGTCCCGGCACTGGGCGACCGGCCAGTCCGGCATCGAGGACCAGCACCTGGGCGCGCTGCTCGCCTGGATCGACCCTCCGGAGGGGAGCACGGGCGCGGCGGCCGCGCGCACGGCCGAGCTGGCGCGGGACGGCGACGGGCAGCTGCTGTGCCCGCCGGCCGGGCCCGCCACCGACCCGGCCTTCGACAACAACCTGCTGGCCCCGGCCTTCGAGCGCTACGACCGGGCCCGCACCGCCCTCGCCGGGGCCGAGGACGGCCTGCAGGCCGACGACCGGCTGGTGATCCTCACCGCCGCCGAGCGGGAGATCCGCGCCCTGGTCGAGAGCCGTACCCGGCCCACCTGGGACGCGGTCTGGCACGGACTCGACCTGCTGCGCGGACTGCCGGAGGGCGCCCGGGTCGAGGAGCGGTGGACGCGCGACCGCTGGTCGTTCACCGGCCACCGCGACCGGGTGCTGGCCGGCGAACCCCCGCAGCCGCGCCGCGACGACGCGGTCACCGCCGCCAACAAGCTGGCCACGCGCGAGCGGGAGCAGGCCCGCCTCGACGCCCAGGAGGCCCTCGACGACCCGCTGGTGATGGCGGGCCGGCGGCTGTCCGGGGAGGCGTTCGCCGGGGAGGTCCTCGACGTCGTCATGGCGTACAGCGAGGGCAAGCGGCCCAGCCCCCGCCCGCTGCTGACCGTGCGCACGGAGGACCGGCCGCAGCTGGGCGAGCGTGCCAAGGCGTACCGCTCGCTGGGCGGCAGGCCGCAGTCGACGGAGTTCGTCGGGTACGAGGCGGACGGGGTGCTGGTGCTGCGGGTCCTGGACAAGATGGGCCGCGGCAAGGAGCCCGAGCCCGGATCGGTCCCCGAGAAGGGCGACCGGCTGGTCTTCACCCTGTTCGAACACGAGCAGCGCGGCGGCGCCAAGCTGCCCGATCCGGAGGACACCCCGTGGACGCACGGCGGACCGCCGGGCGAGGCGGCACCGGAGCCGGCCGACACCGCGACGCCGGAGGACATCCTGTGACGACCACGGACTTCGATCCCGCGACGGCCGCCGCGCAGGCCACCGCCGCGATCCTCCACGACACCCTGCACGGTACCGAACGGGGCGTGGTCGTGGACTCCCCGCCGGGTGCCGGCAAGTCCACGCTGGTGGTCCGTGCCGCGCTGGAGCTCGCGGCGGCCGGCCACCCGCTGATGGTGGTCGCGCAGACGAACGCGCAGGTCGACGACCTTGTCCTGCGGCTCGCGCAGAAGAACCCGGAACTCCCCGTCGGCCGCCTCCACAGCAGTGACGCCGACCCGTACGACAAGGCGCTCGACGACCTGCCGAGCGTCCGCAAGTCGGCGAAGGCCGCCGATCTGAAGGAGACGCGGGTCCTGCTGTCCACCGCCGCGAAGTGGGCGCACGTGAAGGTGGACGAGCCCTGGCGGCACGCGATCGTCGACGAGGCGTACCAGATGCGCTCGGACTCCCTGCTCGCCGTGGCCGGTCTGTTCGAACGGGCGCTGTTCGTGGGCGACCCCGGCCAGCTGGACCCGTTCGCGATCGTGGGCAGCGAGCAGTGGGCGGGCCTGTCGTACGACCCGTCGGCGTCCGCCGTCTCCACCCTCCTCGCCCACAACCCGGGCCTCCCCCAGCACCGCCTCCCGGTCTCCTGGCGCCTGCCGGCGTCGGCGGCTCCCCTGGTCTCCGCCGCGTTCTACCCGTACACCCCCTTCCGCAGCGGCACCGGCCCCGGCGACCGGCGCCTCGCCTTCACCGTCCCCTCCGACGGTTCCGGTCCCGACCGGGTCATCGACGAGGCCGCGGAGTCCGGCTGGGGCCTGCTGGAACTGCCCGCCCGGCACACCCCGCGCACCGACCCGGAGGCGGTCCGCGCGGTGGCCGCGGTGGTACGACGGCTGCTCGACCGCGGCGGCGCGGCCCACTCCGAAGGCTCCCCCGACCCTGCCCCCCTCACCGCCGACCGGATCGCCGTCGGCACCGCCCACCGGGACCAGGCGGCGGCCGTCCGCGCGGCCCTGGCGGAGCTGGGCGCGGCCGACGTCACCGTCGACACCGCGAACCGTCTCCAGGGCCGGGAGTACGACGTGACGGTCGTCCTCCACCCGCTCTCCGGCCGCCCCGACGCCACCGCCTTCCACCTGGAGACGGGCCGCCTGTGCGTCCTCGCCTCCCGCCACCGCCACGCCTGCATCATGGTGTGCCGCGCCGGCGTGACCGACCTCCTGGACGACTACCCGTCCACGGAACCGGTCCAGCTGGGAACCCTCGTGAAGTTCCCGGACGGCTGGGAGGCGAACCACGCGGTCCTGGCACATCTGGCCGAGCACCGGGTCACATGGCGCCCTTGACGCACACCGGCACCGCCCACCACGCGGTGCCGGCGCAGCGGCCGAGCGCAGAGTCAGCCGTCGGCCTCAGGGTCCCCTTGCGCGGGCGCGGGACAATGGACGGTGGTCATCGGACCGTAGTCATCGACACCGTACGAGGAGGACCAGACATGGCGGAGCCCACGCCGCGTCGGAACGAACCGCGGCTACGCCCCGCGCCCCTGCTCTTCGAGCCTGTTGAAGCGGTCGCCGACCCCGAGCACTTCTTCGGCCTGGAGTCGATCGACGACCCCGGAGTGCTGCTGAGCCGTGCGACGGAGCTGACCCAGGCGTTCCGGGTGGCCACCGACCGGGCGGTGGAGTTCCAGGCCATGGCCGCCGCCCAGCTCGCCGACCCGCGCCGCTTCGACCGTCTGACCGCGGCCGACATCGCCGAGCGGACCGAGTGGACCGAGGACTACGCGAAGAAGATGGTCGAGTTCGGCCGGGACCTGCTGAGGGGGAGGGAAGGGCAGGGACCCGAGCAGATCTAGCGGATGGCATATGCCGGGTGGGCAAGATACGCCTCTCCGTTCGGTCCTGTCCGGGTTTCGCGCAACTGACGGCGAGCGGGTGTGCACGAGGGGTATCAATTCCCCATGAGCCGCACACCGTACGAGACCTTCCCCGGCGACCTGGCCGACCTCGGCGACCTCGGCGACCTCGGCGACGCGGCCGAAGTCACCTCCGACGGAGCCGCCTGGCTGGCCTCGGCAGGAACGTATCCGCGGAGCACGCTCGCGTTCTGGGAGGAGCGGCCGGACGCCCCGGTCGTCCTGCCCTGCGGGACCGTGTTCGACGTGGTGAACGCCCCGGCGATCTTCGGCCGCCGCATGCTGGACCGGCTGTGGGACGAGGGGCCGGGCTCCGGGCCGGTCGCGGTGCTCCGGGGCCGGATGCTCCTGTTCGCCGCCCCCGGCACCGCCGCCCGGCTGCCGTCGCTGCTGGACTGGGAGGAGTGGGGCGGCCGCGGCGGTGCCGTACCGCCGCTGCTGTGCCACGGCACCGGCGACGCGGTGACCGTTCCGGCGCCGGCGCCGCACGGCGCCCCCTCTCCCGCCCCGGCCGGCGCCCGCTGGCTGGTCGCCCCGGACACCCGGCACCCGTGGCTTCCGGGCCCCGAGATCCTGCTCTGGGCGGCCGTCCGCGCCACCCGCTCGACCGTCCGCATATCGATTTTTCCTCCCGCCGATCAGGATGCTAAGGTCTACGACGTCAGCAGGCGCCGCTAGCTCAGTTGGTTAGAGCAGCTGACTCTTAATCAGCGGGTCCGGGGTTCGAGTCCCTGGCGGCGCACGCGAAGTAGGTGAAGGCCAAGCTCCTGTGAGCTTGGCCTTCGGCTTTTCGTCGACGTGGTTCAGTCCCTGCTCGCCGGTGTGATCTTCACGTTCCAGGCGCCGGACGCCGTCCGCCCCTCCACCGCCACCTGCACGCCGTCGCCCGGCACGGTGAAGCTCTCACCGAGGGCGACCGGAGCGTCGGCCAGCGGCGGGTAGACCGAGTTCTCCCAGCAGGCCTCGGTGTGCGGATGGGCGTCGATCACCTCGATCGGCCCGCTGCCGGAGGCCGCCTCGTCGCGGACCCGGTAGACGAGGATGCCCTGCCGGCAGGCCGCGCTGTCGTTGCCGGACGCGTCACGCGCCTCGAAGGCCAGCGCGGTGTCCGGCCCGGTGCGCACCACCGCCAGCTTGTTGCCGTCGCCGAGCCCGAAGGACGCGGTCCCCGCGGCGCCCTGCGCGGGCACACCTTCCGGCCCGGCGGAGAGCGGTTCCAGGGTCAGCCGGGTCGGCGCGGTCCCCCGGACGCACACCACCTGGCGCGGATCCAGCCATCCGAGCTTCCACTTGTGCCAGGCGAAGAGGTCCGGGGAGAGCCCGAACTGGCTGCCCATCAGGTCCCAGTCGCCGACGTAGGTGTCCCAGTCGCCCTTGCCGTCCACCGGGCGGTGGTAGAGGTCGGGGAGGTCGAAGACGTGCCCGGTCTCATGGGCGAGAACCAGCCGGTCCGGCGGGTGCTTCTCGAAGACCGTGACGACCCGGCGGACGTCGGTGCCGTCCACGTGCACCGGGGTGTCGAGGTTGACCACCTTCGTGGCGTCGGAGTCGACGCCGGGCGCGTCCGGGTCGGCCACGAGGTACACGATGTCGTAGCGCGAGAAGTCGACCTCGGGATCGGCCGCCGCGAACGCGTCCCGCAGGTAGGCGGCGCGCAGCGGGATGCTCCAGTCGCGTCGCATGCCGTAGGCGATCGAGGGCCGGGGCATCCGCAGCCAGTGGGTGAGCGGGTGCGGGCGGATGGTGAACTTGCCGTAGGAGGCCTGCTCGTAGTAGCGGCTGGTGGCCGGGAAGTGGTCGGCGGCGAGCTCCGCGGGCGTGGTCTGCGGGACCGCGTCCGGGAAGGAGAGGAACACCATCACGGCCGAAAGCGGATGGGTGGGGCGCGTGTAGTCGGGGTTCCAGGTGTCGACGCCCTCGGAGTGGTGCGCGTCGGTGCGGTGCAGGGCGCAGGGGGCCGTGGAGAACGGCTCGGCGGCCGACGGGCCGGTCAGGATCGTCGTCGCGACGAGCGCCGACATCGTGGTGAACACGGCGGCGGAACTGCGCAGCAGGACACGCGGCACGGAAGGACCTCCGGGGGCGGTTCGCGGGACACCGCCCCCAGCCTCCGTGAGTTTGTCACCTTATGACCTGTTTATCTGCACCAGAAGGGTGAGGGACCACCTGCTCGCCACAGGCAGACCCGAACGGCCGACACCCCGGGACGCTAACGGAACGTCACAAGTGGTCGGGCGCCTCAAGAACCCGTCCAGGTGCGGGCAGAAACGATCTGTCAGAAACACCGGTTCATCGGGGACACTGGACAGTGGCTGGAAGGCCCTCGGGCCAGCCTCTATGATCGGCACACTTTCCTGCACGGACAGAGATCGAGTGCACTGCGGGAGCGAGCGGTGAGCGGAACGTCCGAAGGGCCGACGCCCGCGGCAGACCTCGACCGGTCCGCCGTCACAGAGAGTGACAAGACCTACCGGAAGTCGTACGAGAAGACAGACGAGAAGACGGAACCGACGACCTACGAGCACGCCTTCGCGGCCGCAGCGCTGCCCATGGCCGTGGTCGGCCGCGACGGGCTCGTCACCGCCGCCAACGAGGCGTTCGCCACCCTGATCGGCGCCGATCAGGCCGGGCTGCCCGGGCGGATCGCCGCAGACCTGGTGGACCTGGCCTCCGACGCCCGTACCTGGCACGCCTACCGCGAGGTACTGCGCGGCCGGCAGGCCAGGCTGCGCTGCACCCGCCGGCTGAAGCACCCCGACGGGCACTCGGTCTGGGCCCAGGTCACCATCGCCCCGCTCGCCAAGGACGTGCCGGGCGTGCTGATCTCGGTCTCGGACATCAGTGCCCGCCGCGAACTCCAGGCCCGGCTGCGGCACTTGCAGATGCACGACCCGGTGACCCGGCTGCCCAACCGGACGCTGTTCTTCGAGCGGCTGTCGGCGGCGCTGGAGGCGGAGTCCTACGAGCAGAGCGGCACCGGCCGGATCGGCCTGTGCTACCTGGACCTCGACGGTTTCAAGGCGGTCAACGACACCCTCGGCCACCGGGTCGGCGACCGGCTGCTGGCCGCCGTCGCCGAGCGGCTGACCCGGGTCGCCGACGAGGCCGGCTTCGCACGGGCCGGCGCGCCGCTGGTGGCCCGGCTCGGCGGGGACGAGTTCGCCCTGCTGGTCGAGGACTCGACGGGCACGGAGCAGCTGGCCGATCTGGCCGAGTCGGCGCTGGCGGCTCTCCAGGCGCCGTTCGACCTGGCCGGCCAGCGGCTGTCGCTGTCGGCGTCGATCGGCGTGGTGGAGCGGCACGCCGCCGGCACCACCGCGACCGGGCTGATGCAGGCCGCCGACACGACGCTCTACTGGGCGAAAGCCGACGGCAAGTCCCGCTGGACGCTGTTCGATCCGGAGCGCAACGCCCACCTGGTGACCCGGCAGGCGCTCTCCTCCACCCTCCGCCCGGCCATCGAACGCGGCGAGTTCGTGCTCGAGTACCAGCCGCTGGTGGGTATGGGTGACGGCCGGCTCAGCGGGGTCGAGGCCCTGGTCCGCTGGCACCACCCGGAGTTCGGCACACTAACGCCGAATCGGTTCATCGGATTGGCGGAGGAGGACGGCTCGATCGTCCCGCTCGGCCGCTGGGCCCTGACCACCGCCTGCCGGCAGGCCCGCCGCTGGCAGCTGGACCACCCCGGCGAGCCGCCGATCTTCGTCAGCGTCAACGTCGCGGTCCGCCAGGTCTGGGACTCCGACCTGGTCGCGGACGTCGCCGAAACCCTCGCCGAGACCGGGCTGGCCCCGCACCTGCTCCAGCTGGAGCTGACGGAGTCGGCGGTCATGGGCTCGGCGGGCCGCCCGCTCCAGGCCCTCCAGGCCCTCAGCGACATGGGTGTGCGCATCGCCATCGACGACTTCGGCACCGGCTACTCGAACCTCGCCTACCTCAGCCGGCTCCCGGTCTCCGTACTCAAGCTGGACGGTTCCTTCGTCCGCGGCTTCCAGTACGACGACCCGGGCGACCGCCCGAACCCGGCGGACGAGGTCGTGGTCGAGGCGATGATCCAGCTGGCCCACCGCCTCGGCCTCACCGTCACCGCCGAATGCGTCGAGACCTCGGCACAGGCCTCCCGCCTGCGCCACATCGGCTGCGACACCGGCCAGGGGTGGCTCTACTCCCGGCCGGTGACGGCGGATCGTATCTCCGAGCTGCTGGACACCAGGACCTACGCGGACGCCCCGGTCGGCAAACCGTAGGCGTCGGCGACCAGTTCGTAGGAGCGCAGGCGCAGCTCGCCGCGGTGGGCGTGCGTGGTGAGCATCAGCTCGTCGGCGCCCGTGCGCTTCTGGAGGTCGTCGAGGCCGGCGCGGACCTCGTCGGCGGTGCCGTGCACGATGTTGGCGGTCCAGGAGTGCACGAACTCCTCCTCCATCGGGGAGAACTCGTGCTTCTCGACGTCGTCGGGGTCGGGGAACAGACCGGGCCGCCCGGTGCGCAGCCGCAGCATGTTCACCGCACCGGCCCGCACCTGCCGCTGCGCCTCGCGCTCCTCGTCCACGGCGAGGACGGAGACGCCGATGAGGGCGTAGGGCTCGTCGAGGACGGCGGACGGGCTGAAGGACTCGCGGTACAGGTCGAGGGCCGGGACGGTGTTCTGCGCGGAGAAGTGGTGCGCGAAGGCGAACGGCAGCCCGAGCATGCCGGCGAGCCGGGCGCTGAACCCGGAGGAGCCGAGCAGCCAGACCGGCGGCCGGTGCGGCGACTGCACACCGCCGGGGGTGGTGCTCTGCACCGGCCCCGGGATCGCGTGGATCCTCCGGTACGGATGCCCGTCCGGGAAGTCGTCGTCCAGGAACCGGATCAGCTCGGCGAGCTGCTGCGGGAAGTCGTCGGCGCCCTCGTTGAGGGTCTGGGTGCGGCGCAGCGCGGCGGCGGTGGCCCCGTCGGTCCCCGGCGCCCGCCCGAGCCCCAGGTCGACCCGCCCCGGGGCCAGCGCCTCCAGCGTCCCGAACTGCTCCGCGATCACGAGCGGGGCGTGGTTGGGCAGCATCACGCCGCCCGAGCCCAGCCGGATCCGCTCCGTGTGGGCGGCGAGGTGGGCGAGGATCACGGCGGGCGACGAGGAGGCCACCCCGGGCATCGAGTGGTGCTCGGCGACCCAGTACCGGTGGAACCCGCGCGCCTCCGTGAGCCGTGCGAGGGCCGCGCTGGTGCGCAGGGCGTCGGTGGCGGTACTGCCGGTGCCGACGGTCACCAGGTCCAGTACGGAGAGGGGGACGGGGGCGGTCCCGTGCGTGATGCCCCGGATCTCGTCTGCCGACACGGTGAGAGCCTCCTGATGTACGGGCGTGAGCTGTCCTGGGCGGGGATAACAGGAGGCGGTCTCCGTTTATTCCGTGCGGGTGGGTGGGGCCGGGGGTGGGGACGCTTACCGGCGCCGGCAGGGTGCCTCCCCCAGCCTTCGGCCGGGGTGGGGCACCACCCGTGCCGCTGGGGCGGCACGGGTGGTCCCCAGCTACGCGGCTACCGCCGAGGGCCCCACCCTTGTCCGACCGAGGCCCCCCTTCCCCACGATTCCGCCTACCGAGTCGGATGGTGGGTGTGCGAGGGGTTTTCGGGGGTCCAGGGGGCGGAGCCCCCTGGTGTGGTGCGTTGTCAGGCCTGGACGATCGGTTCGCGGGTGAAGAGGGCGCCGAGTGCGGGAGCGTTCACGCGGCGGTCCGCCAGGCGGAGCCCCTCCCACACGGTCACCTGGTTCGCCGTGAGCACCGGCTTCGACAGCGACTTCTCCAGCAGCGGGATGTGCGCCGCCGTATGCAGGGCGGTGTCCGGAAGGAGCACCGCCTCGGCCTCCCCCGCGTCCGCGGCCCGCGCGAGCGTGAGGACCTCCTCCTCCCCCCAGGTCCCCACCTCCGCCGCCGTCACGATCCCCGAGGACCGCACGCCGGTCACCTCCAGGCCCCCGGCCCGCAGGAAGTCGGCGAAGAGGGACGCCACGTCCTCGGGGTAGGTCGCGCCGACCGCCACCCGCCGCACCCCGAGCTCCCGCGCCGCGTGCACGAACCCGAAGGACGTCGACGACGCGGGCATCCCGGCCGCCCGGGCGAGCGCGCGGACCTGCTGCTGGGCGCCCTCCCAGCCGTACACGAAGCTGCCGCTGGTGCACGCCCACACCACCGCCTCCGCGCCCGCGAGCCGCAGCTCCGCCACCCCGGCGGCCAGCCGTTCCTCGGCCCCCATCTCGCGCAACGCGTCCACCCGGTGCGCGTCCTCGCCGATGTCGGTGTGGACGACGTCCACCCGGATGTCGCTGCCGAGGAGCTGCTCGATACGCGGGTAGTCGTCCTCCGCGGAGTGCCCCGGATAGAGGAGTCCGAGCGCTGTCATGTCCACCCTTCCTGCTGTTCTTCCGGCAGTACGGGCCACTGACCGGACGACGCCGATTCGCCCTGGTGGCGGATCAGCGCCTGGTAAGGGCCCACCGCTCGGGTACCCAGCCTGCGCAGCGCCGCCCACATCGTGACCTGGTTGGCCGACAGGACGGGTATCCGCAGCTCGGCCTCCAGCTGGGGGATGACGTCGTAGGTGGGGAGGTTGGTGCAGGAGATGAACAGGGCGTCGGCGGCCCCGGGCCGTACCGCCTGCCGGGCCATGGCCACCACGTCCCGGTACGGCACCTGCCAGATGTGCCGGGTCAGCCCCATGAACGCGCAGCCGGCTACCCGTACGCCCGCCTCCGCGACGTACTCCTCCAGGACCCGGGTCACCGAGACCGTGTACGGCGTGACCAGCGCCAGCCGCCGTACGCCCAGCTCGGTGAGCACGTCGAGCAGCGCCCCGGAGGTGGTGAGGGCGGGCACGGCGCCGGAGCGGGTCATCGCCTCGCACATCGCGCGCTCGCCCGCGATGCCGCCGACGAAGCTGCCGGAGGTGCAGGCGTAGGCGACGACCTCGGGCGCGACCGCGGTCAGCGCCCGTACCGCCTCGCCGAGCGTCTCGTGCTCGCTGACCAACCGGGCCAGGTCCAGGCTGACCTCGACCGGGACGAACGGTGTCCGGGTCAGGTGCAGGGAGACGTCGTCCGGCACCCAGCGCCACAGCTCGCGGTCGAGCGCGAAGTCGAAGGGCGCCACGACGCCGATGCCGCGCTGGGGACGAGGTCCGCCCAGAAAGGAGACGTCCATGGGAAGCCACCGGCCTCATGCTGGAGATCGAGGGGCAACGGTCGACGGATACGCCCGTGTTGACGAAGGTAGGTTCGGGTGCCAGCGTGGTCAATCCGCACCTCCGAGACATTCCGTCCGCCCATGTCAGACGCTGCCGGACACCGGGAGACCGCCCCGAATGACACCGCCCGTGCCCACTCTGCTGGTCCTCGACGCCGACCCGCCCCCGCGGCTGGGCAGGCTCACCGGCCACGCCCGGATCGTGCGCACGGACGCGGCCGGCCTGGCGGCCCGGCTGCCGGAGGCGGACGTCCTCCTCGTCTGGGACTTCGCCTCGCACGCCGTCCGCGAGGCCTGGCCGGGCGAGGGGCCCCGGCCGCGCTGGGTGCACACGGCGAGCGCGGGGGTCGACCATCTGATGTGCCCGGAGCTGGCCGCGTCCGACACGGTCGTCACCAACGCGCGCGGGGTCTTCGACGCGCCGATCGCCGAGTACGTGGCCGCGCTGGTGCTGGCCGTCGCCAAGGACCTGCCGCGGACCCTGGACCTCCAGCGGGAGCGGACCTGGCGGCACCGCGAGGCGCGCCGGGTGGCCGGCACGCGCGCGTGCGTGGTCGGCACCGGGCCGATCGGCCGGGCGATCGTCCGCACCCTCAAGGCGCTCGGCATCACCACGGCCCTCGTCGGCCGTGTCCCGCGCACCGGCATCCACGGCCCGGACGACCTGGACCGGCTGATGTCCCGCGCGGACTGGGTGATCGCGGCCGCGCCGCTGACCGAGCAGACGTACGGCATGTTCGACGCGCACCGCTTCGGCGTGATGCAGCCGTCGGCCTGCTTCATCAACGTCGGCCGGGGCGGGCTGGTCGACGAGGAGGCGCTGGTCCGGGCGCTGACCCGGCGCTGGATCGCCGCCGCGGCCCTGGACGTCTTCGCGACCGAGCCGCTGCCGGCCGACAGCCCGCTGTGGGACGTGCCGGGCCTGCTGGTCTCCCCGCACATGAGCGGGGACACGGTCGGCTGGCGGGACGAACTGGGCGCGCAGTTCGTGGAGTTGTACGAGCGGTGGGCGGCGGGCAGATCTCTGCTGAACGTGGTCGACAAGAAGCGCGGATACGTGCGCGGTCACTGACCCTCGGGAGGGGCCCATGAAGCTCACCGACCTCACCGCCCGGCAACTCCTCGACGGCTACCGCAAGGGCGAGTTCGGACCGGTGGAGGCGGTCCGGGCGGTCCTGGAACGGGCGGCGCGGATCGGGCCGGAGGTCAACGCCTTCGTCCGGCTCACCGAGGAGGACGCCCTGGCGCAGGCGAGGGCGTCGCAGGAGCGGTGGCGGCGGGGCGAGCCGGCGGGACTGCTCGACGGCGTCCCGGTGACGGTCAAGGACATCCTCCTCCTGCGCGGCCATCCGACCCTGCGCGGCTCGAAGGCGATTTCTGAGAACGGGAGTTGGGACGAGGACGCGCCGTCCGTCGCCCGGCTGCGCGAGCACGGCGCGGTGTTCGTGGGGAAGACCACCACCCCCGAGTTCGGCTGGAAGGGCGTGACCGACTCCCCGCTCTCCGGGATCACCCGCAACCCGTACGACCCCTCGCGCACCGCGGGCGGTTCGAGCGGCGGCAGTGCGGCGGCGGTGGCCCTGGGCGCGGGCCCGCTCTCCCTCGGCACGGACGGCGGCGGCAGCGTGCGCATCCCGGCCGCGTTCTGCGGGATCTTCGGCCTGAAACCGACGTACGGCCGGGTCCCGCTCTACCCCGCGAGCGCCTTCGGCACGCTGTCCCACGTGGGCCCGATGACCCGGGACGCGGCCGACGCGGCACTGATGCTGGACGTGATCGGGAGGCCGGACGCCCGCGACTGGTCCGCACTCGGCCCGGCACCGGGCTCCTTCGTGGCGGGGCTGGACGGAGGCGTCCGCGGCCTCCGGGTGGCCTTCTCGCCGACGCTGGGCGGTCAGGTCGCGGTGCATCCGGAGGTCGCGGCGGCGGTTCGGCGGGCGGTGACGGGGCTCGCGGATCTCGGGGCGTACGTCGAGGAGACCGACCCGGACTTCAGCGACCCGGTGGAGGCCTTCCACGCGCTGTGGTTCGCCGGTGCCGCCCGGGTGACCCAGCGTCTCTCCCCCGAGCAGCGGGAGTCGCTCGACCCGGGGCTGCGGGAGATCTGCGTCATCGGCGCGCGTCTGTCCGCGCTGGACTACCTCGCCGCGGTGGACGTCCGGATGGACCTGGGCCGCCGGATGGGCCGCTTCCACGAGTCGTACGACCTCCTCGTCACCCCCACCCTCCCCCGCACGGCGTTCGAGGCGGGCCTGGAGGTGCCGAAGGGCTCGGGCCACCGCCGCTGGACGGGCTGGACCCCCTTCACCTATCCCTTCAACCTGACCCAGCAGCCGGCGGCGACGGTCCCGGTCGGAACGGACGGCGAAGGACTACCGGTGGGGCTGCAACTCGTGGCCGCCCGCCACCGCGACGACCTGGTCCTGCGGGCGGCCCACGCCCTGTACGAGGCGAACGTGGCCTCGGCACCGCCGGACAACGCCGTCTCGGCTTAGCGCCGTCGGGGCGGAAGGAAAAGCCGGCAGCACCGCGGGAGAGGAGTGACAGCGCCCCGGGAGACGCGAGCGGTGCGACGGCCACGGTGGGTTCGGCACCGCCGCGACAGTGCCATAGTGGCCTGGCGCCGTCGCGGCGGAACAACACATGCGGCGGTGCCGCACCGGAGGCAGGGGCTCAGGCGGCCCGGAACTCCAGCCGCTCCCCCGCCGCGCCGTTGCGCCACAGGTCGTTGCAGGCGGCGGCGATCTCCGGCAGGCCCTCCGTCACCTGACCCCACACGATCCCGGGGACCCACCCCACATCGCCGTTGAGCAGCAGGTTGTTGCGTTCGTAGAAGAGGGCGAGGTCGACCAGCGTGGTGCCGGGGTTCACCTCGCGGTCGTAGCCGTAGGCCTTGGTTGCCAACTCCGTGCCGGCGAAGGAGAAGTAGCAGAGGTCGCCGGGGATGGGGGTGACCGTCGGGTTCTCCAGGGGCGGTTCCGTCGGGGCGAACGGCGGGAAAAGTGCGTAGATCTCGTTGCGGGCGTACTTCGCGTGGTAGACGTCGCCGGACAGCGGCAGGGCGTCCCAGACGGCGGCGCAGGTCCGGGGTGCGCGGTCGTCCAGGAGCCGTGCTGTGGCGGTGACACCGCGGCTGACCAGCGAGACTTCGATGAATCGTTCGGTCATGCCTTCCATGGTGCATAACTCGGTTGGGGTCGGGTAGCCGCGCCGCCATGGCTCCACCACTCGGGAACGAATCAGACACATCAGGGTACGAATCCAGACACAGTCGGCGGGCCGTCCTCGCGGGTGCCGCGGCGGTCGGCGCACTCGGCGCGTTCGGCGCCGCCGGCTGCACGCGCGTGGCGGACGCGGCCGGTACCAACGGCGGTGATCTGCTGCAACGGCTGCGCGCGCAGGGTGTCGTTCGGCTCGGGATCGCCGGTGAGATCCCCTTCGGGTACATCGACAAGGACGGGCACCTGACCGGTGAGGCGCCGGAGCTGGCGAAGGCGATCTTCAAGCGGCTCGGGGTGGACCGGGTCCAGCCGGTGCCGACCGAGTTCGGTTCGCTGATCCCCGGCCTGAACTCCCAGCAGTTCGACGTCGTGGCCGCCGGGATGTACGTCAATCCCGAGCGCTGCGCGCAGGTGATCTTCGCGGATCCGGACTACCAGATGCTCGACTCGTTCGTCGTACGCAAGGGCAATCCCAAGGGGCTGCACGACTACAAGGACGTCGTCGAGAAGAAGGCGAAGTTCGCCACGGGGACGGGCTACGCGGAGATCCAGTACGCGGTCGAGGCCGGGTACAAGGAGAGCGACATCCTGATCGTTCCCGACCAGGTCGCCGGGCTGAACGCGGTGGAGGCGGGGCGCGTCGACGTGTTCGCCGGTACGGCCGTCACCACCCGTGCCGTGGTCAGGAAGTCGGCGAAGGCGGAGGCGACCAAGCCCTTCGCGCCGCTCGTGGGCGGGAAGCCGCACGTGGACGGGGGCGCGTTCGCCTTCCGGTCGGCCGAGACGAGGCTGCGGGACGCCTTCAACGTGGAGCTGCACAAGCTGAAGAGGAGCGGCGAACTGGCGCGGATCCTGCGCCCGTTCGGCTTCACCGAGGCCGAGATGACCGACCTGACGGCGAAGGAGCTGTGCGGGGGAGGGAAGAGCGGATGACCTCGGGACTGTGGGACCTCGTCCTCAAGGGAGCCTGGACGACCATCCAGCTGCTGGTGCTCAGCGGGCTGTTGATGACGGCCGTGGCACTGGTGGTGGGGGTGGCCCGGACGCACCGGCTCTGGATCGTCCGGTTCCTCGCCGGTCTCTACACCGAGGTGTTCCGCGGCACCTCGGCGCTGGTGATGATCTTCTGGGTGTTCTTCGTGCTGCCGGTCGCCTTCGGCTGGCAGCTGGTGCCGATGTGGGCGGGGACGCTCGCGCTCGGCCTGACGTACGGCGCGTACGGCGCGGAGATCGTGCGCGGGGCGCTGGGCGCGGTCGATCCGGCGCAGAAGGAGGGCGGGATCGCGCTCAGCTTCACGCCCTGGCAGCGGCTGCGGCTGATCCTGCTGCCGCAGGCGGTGCCGGAGATGATCCCCTCCTACTGCAACCTGCTCGTCGAGCTGCTCAAGGGCACCGCCCTGGTGTCCATCACCGGCATGGGTGACCTCGCCTTCAGCGGGAACCTGGTGCGGCTGGCGTTGCAGGAGAGCGCGCACATCTACACGTACCTGCTGCTCATCTACTTCGTGATCGCGTTCGTCATCACCCGGCTGATGCGCGGTCTGGAGAAGCGGCTGAAGGCCGGCATCGGCAAGGCCCCGGGGAGCGAACGTGAGGCGCGTGCGGTGAAGCGCAGGGAGACGACCGGGATCGGTGGTGTCGCGTGACGTGGGACTGGAGTGCCGTACGCGATTTCATGCCGCACTTCTGGGACGGCCTGCGGGTCACCCTGGAGGCGCTGGCGCTCGGTTCGCTGATCTCGTTCTCGCTGGGGCTGGTGTGGACGCTGCTGATGCGGACGCCCACGCGGTGGGTGCGCTGGCCGGTCGGGGTGGTGACCGAGTTCGTGCGCAACACCCCGCTGCTGGTGCAGCTGTTCTTCCTCTTCTACGTGCTGCCCGAGTGGGGGCTGACGTTCTCCGCCCTGACCACCGGGGTCTTCGCGATCGGCCTGCACTACTCGACGTACACCATGCAGGTCTACCGGGCCGGTATCGAGGCGGTGCCGGCCGGGCAGTGGGAGGCCGCCACCGCGCTGAGCCTGCCCGCGCGGCGGACCTGGTTCGCGGTCATCCTGCCGCAGGCGGTGCGCCGGGTGGTGCCGCCGCTCGGCAACTACGTGATCTCGATGCTCAAGGACACGCCGATCCTGATGTCGATCACGGTGCTGGAGATGCTCGGCCAGGCGCGGCTCTTCTCCCAGCAGCACTTCCAGTTCACCGAGCCTGTGACGGTGATCGGCGTCGCCTTCATCGTCATCTCCTACCTCGCCTCCCTTCTCCTGCGCACCCTGGAGCGTCGCCTTGTCCGTTGACACCAGCAAGCAGCCGAGTACCACCGGTACGACGTCCGACGAGCTGATCCGTATCGAAGGGGTGACCAAGCGGTTCGGGGACAACACCGTCCTGGACGGGCTGGACCTCGCCGTGCAGGCGGGCAAGCACGTCACCCTGATCGGGCCGTCCGGCTCCGGCAAGACCACGATCCTGCGGCTGCTGATGACCCTGACCAAGCCGGACACCGGCACCGTCACCGTCGACGGGCAGCGGCTCTTCCCCGCGTCCGAGAAGGAGCGGCGGGAGGCCCGCAAGCAGATCGGGATGGTGTTCCAGCAGTTCAACCTGTTCCCGAACATGACCGTGCTGCGCAACATCACCGAGGCCCCGGTGACCGTGCTGGGCCTGTCCAAGGACGAGGCGGAGACGCGCGCCCGGGAGCTGCTCGACCTGGTGGGCCTCGCCGACAAGGCCGACGAGCGGCCGACCCGGCTCTCCGGCGGCCAGCAGCAGCGGGTGGCGATCGCGCGGGCGCTGGCCATGAGGCCGAAGGTGCTGCTCCTCGACGAGGTGACCTCGGCGCTCGACCCGGAGCTGGTCGCGGGCGTCCTCGACGTGCTCAGGGACATCGCGCGCACCACCGACATCACCATGCTCTGCGTGACCCACGAGATGAACTTCGCGCGGGACATCTCCGACCAGGTCCTGATGTTCGACTCGGGCCGGGTCATCGAGGCGGGCCCGCCGGAGCGGATCTTCAGTGAGCCGGAGCACGAACGGACCCGGGAATTCCTCGGCGCGGTGCTGTAGATATTTCCACCGCCGGCGCCGTAAAAGTTTCCCCACACCGTGCCACGACTACGGAAGGTGAACGCCCGATCACCCGAGGTCCGGCGGCCGGGACATTCCGCTGGCATATGCCAGCGGGCCTTTTCCGCAGTTGGGAGCGTTGGAATCTCGCCAACACCCCCTCCGTTTCCGGTGCTTGCCGGTTATCGTGGAGAGGATCCGCCATTCGGATCGCGGCCAAGCAGTGCTGCCGAAGCAGTATCGCCGAGCGAGCGCAGGGGGAACACCGTGGCGCTGATGCACGAGCCGACCGCCCCGTACCATTCCGCCCAGGACGCCCTTCGCGTCCTGGAGACGGTGGCGGGGCACGCCACCGGCGTCACCGACACCGAGCTGGCCCGCAGGACCGGCCTGGGTCCCGAGCGGCTGACCGCGCTGCTGCGGATGCTGCGCCGCGAGGGCTACGTCGAGCAGGTCACCGACGGCGCGTACGTGACCGGCGAGACCCTGCGCCGGCTCGGCTCCGCGCACGAGCGGGAGCAGGCCCTCGGCGAGCAGCTCCAGCTGACCCTCGACCGGCTGCGCGACTCGGTCGGCGCCGCCGTCTACCTCAGCCGGTACGTCGACGGCGAGGTGCGGATCGGCCAGTACGCGGCCGGCCCGACCACCCCCGCGGTCAACGAGTGGGTGGACTTCCGCTCCTCCGCGCACGCCACCGCGATCGGCAAGAGCCTGCTCACCCAGCTCGACCACAACGCCCGCCGCGACCACCTCTCCCGGCACAAGATGGCCCGCCTCACCTCGCGCACCATCACCAGCGACAAGCTGCTGCTCTCCCGCCTGGAGGCGCAGCCGCCGACGGTCCCCGTCCTGGACCTCCAGGAGTACGCGATCGGCACGGTGTGCGCGGCGGTCCCGATCACCGCCGGCTCGGCCGTGGGCTGCCTCGCCCTCTCCCTCCCGGTCGAGGACGCCCACCGGCTCCGCCAGGCCGCCGACACCCTGAACCGCAGCGCGGCTCCCCTGCTGCTCTCCCTGGCCATCTAGTGCTGAATTCCTCTTTCGCTGGGTATATGTCCTGGTGACGGGGCGGTTCGGTTGTTCGGGGCGGGTGCTGGACGGTGGTGTTACGGGCACGGCCGAGCCGTGACGAGAACGAGGAACGGCTCGTGCACCGGCTGG
>NZ_JAEKKT010000381.1 GCF_019510245.1 Streptomyces sp.
GCCGTGACGTCGTCATGACCAACTGGCGCGACGGCTCGGTCAACTTCGAGCAGCGTGGCGTCGAGTTCCCCGACTTCTGGTCGGTGAACGCGGTCAACATCGTCACCAGCAAGTACTTCCGCGGTGCCGTCGGCACCCCGCAGCGCGAGACCGGCCTCAAGCAGCTGATCGACCGCATCGTGAAGACGTACCGGAAGGCCGGTGAGGACCACAAGTACTTCGCCTCGCCCGCCGACGCCGAGATCTTCGAGCACGAGCTGGCGTACGCCCTCCTGCACCAGATCTTCAGCTTCAACAGCCCCGTGTGGTTCAACGTGGGCACCCCGCAGCCCCAGCAGGTGTCCGCCTGCTTCATCCTGTCCGTCGACGACTCCATGGAGTCGATCCTCGACTGGTACAAGGAAGAGGGCATGATCTTCAAGGGCGGCTCCGGTGCCGGCCTGAACCTCTCCCGCATCCGCTCCTCCAAGGAGCTGCTCTCCTCCGGCGGCAACGCCTCCGGCCCGGTCTCCTTCATGCGCGGCGCCGACGCCTCCGCGGGCACCATCAAGTCGGGCGGTGCCACCCGCCGCGCCGCCAAGATGGTCATCCTCGACGTCGACCACCCCGACATCGAGGACTTCATCGAGACCAAGGTCAAGGAGGAGGAGAAGATCCGCGCCCTGCGTGACGCGGGCTTCGACATGGACCTGGGCGGTGACGACATCACCTCCGTCCAGTACCAGAACGCCAACAACTCGGTCCGCGTGAACGACGAGTTCATGAAGGCGGTCGAGCAGGGCGGCCAGTTCGGTCTGCGCGCCCGGATGACGGGCGAGGTCATCGAGGAGGTCCAGGCCAAGAGCCTGTTCCGCAAGATGGCCGAGGCCGCCTGGGCCTGCGCCGACCCGGGCATCCAGTACGACGACACCATCAACCACTGGCACACCTGCCCGGAGTCCGGCCGGATCAACGGCTCTAACCCCTGCAGCGAGTACATGCACCTGGACAACACGTCCTGCAACCTCGCCTCGCTGAACCTGATGAAGTTCCTGAAGGACGACGGCAAGGGCAGCCAGTCCTTCGACGTCGAGCGCTTCGCGAAGGTCGTCGAGCTCGTCATCACCGCGATGGACATCTCCATCTGCTTCGCGGACTTCCCGACCCAGAAGATCGGCGAGAACACCCGCGCCTTCCGGCAGCTCGGCATCGGCTACGCCAACCTCGGCGCCCTGCTGATGGCGACCGGCCACGCCTACGACTCCGACGGCGGCCGCGCCCTCGCCGGTGCCATCACCTCCCTGATGACCGGCACCGCCTACAGGCGCTCCGCCGAACTCGCCGCGGTCGTCGGCCCGTACGACGGCTACGCCCGCAACGCCGACGCCCACAACCGCGTCATGCAGCAGCACGCCGACGCCAACAGCGCCGCCGTCCGCATGGACGACCTGGACACCCCGGTCTGGGCCGCCGCCACGGAGGCCTGGCAGGACGTGGTGCGCCTCGGTGAGAAGAACGGTTTCCGTAACTCCCAGGCGTCCGTCCTCGCCCCGACCGGCACCATCGGTCTGGCCATGTCCTGCGACACCACCGGCGTCGAGCCCGACCTCGCGCTGGTGAAGTTCAAGAAGCTGGTCGGCGGCGGCTCGATGCAGATCGTCAACGGCACGGTCCCGCAGGCCCTGCGCCGCCTGGGCTACCAGGAGGAGCAGATCGAGGCGATCGTCGCCCACATCGCCGAGAACGGCAACGTGATCGACGCCCCCGGCCTCAAGCAGGAGCACTACGAGGTCTTCGACTGCGCCATTGGCGAGCGCGCCATCTCCCCGATGGGCCACGTCCGCATGATGGCCGCCATCCAGCCCTGGATCTCCGGCGCCATCTCCAAGACGGTCAACATGCCGGAGACGGCGACCGTCGAGGAGGTCGAGGAGATCTACTTCGAGGCCTGGAAGCTCGGCGTCAAGGCGCTCGCGATCTACCGCGACAACTGCAAGGTCGGCCAGCCGCTCTCCGCCAAGACCAAGGAGAAGGAGAAGGAGAAGGTCGCCGCCAAGACCGAGGCGACCATCCGCGAGACGGTCGAGAAGGTCATCGAGTACCGCCCGGTCCGCAAGCGCCTCCCGAAGGGTCGTCCCGGCATCACCACGTCCTTCACCGTCGGCGGCGCCGAGGGCTACATGACGGCCAACTCCTACCCGGACGACGGCCTGGGCGAGGTCTTCCTGAAGATGTCCAAGCAGGGCTCGACCCTCGCGGGCATGATGGACGCCTTCTCCATCGCGGTCTCCGTCGGCCTCCAGTACGGCGTGCCGCTGGAGACGTACGTCTCGAAGTTCACCAACATGCGCTTCGAGCCGGCCGGCATGACGGACGACCCGGACGTGCGGATGGCGCAGTCGATCGTCGACTACATCTTCCGCCGCCTGGCGCTGGACTTCCTGCCGTTCGAGACCCGCTCCGCGCTCGGCATCCACTCCGCCGAGGAGCGTCAGCGGCACCTGGAGACCGGTTCGTACGAGCCGTCCCTCGACGATGACGACGTCGACGTCGAAGGGCTGGCCCAGTCGGCGCCGCGCGCCCAGGAGCTGAAGGCCGTCGCCGCCCCGCGGACCGAGGCCACCTCGGCCAAGGCCGCCCCGAAGCAGGCGCACACCAGCGCCGAGCTGGTGGAGATGCAGCTGGGCATCCAGGCCGACGCCCCGCTCTGCTTCTCCTGCGGTACGAAGATGCAGCGGGCGGGCTCCTGCTACATCTGCGAGGGCTGCGGCTCGACCAGCGGCTGCAGCTGACGAGTCGATGTGAGGTGAAGTAAGGGGTGCCGGCCATGGCCGGCACCCCTTACTGTTCGCCTGTCTCGCGCGGCCGTCCGGTCAGGGGCGGCCGAGTCCGCCCATCTCCCGGCTGAAGACCACCGGGTCGTCCTCGAAGCCGTGCAGCCCGGGCCGGAAACTCCAGTCGCCGGACCCGTCGCGCACGAACTCCGCGACGGTGGCCGCCGTCGCGCCGAGGACCGATCCGAAGTCGTCCTCCGCCAGCACGTTGTAGCCCTCCCGGACGCGGACGGCCGGGTTCAGGACGTTCACGAACGTCCGGTGTGTAGCCCGCTGCTGGATGACGACTCCGACGACCACGCGCGCGTACCGGTCGCCGAGCCGGTCCAGTTCGAGCGTCATCACCTCGTCCCAGCCGAAGCCCCTGCCGTCCTGGCTGTCCCGGTTGAGAAAGATGGTGCCGTCGGGCGAACGGCTGTCGAAGTGCACCAGATAGGCCGGAGTTCCGTACGGGTCAGCCGTCGTGAACGTCCCGGCGACGACGTCGAGGTCGGTGGGCGGCTGACCGGAAGGGCTGGGATCCCACTTCACCGCGACCTCGACCTTGCGGATCGCCTTGCTGAAACCGCTCACCACGCGTCCCCTTCCCCCTAGAGGTCACTACCCCAACTGATGGTCTGCCAAGGCTCTTTGTCCATCGTGCCACGTGCGCGGGGGCGCATGCGCGGGTGATCTCAGCCGGAGCGTGACCGACGCCACGCCCCATGGCCTTACGATGGCGCGGTGCTGGTCAAGTGGATTCGCTGCACCGTGGTTGACCGCCGGGGCTTCGAGCGGGGGCAGCGGAAATGGGCGGGGCTTCCGGGGGAGCCGGGATTTCGGGGACAGGGCGGGGGCTGGAGTCGGCAGCGACCTGGAGTGGCGCACATCTTCGCGTTCTGGGAGAGCCGTGCCTTCTACGACTCCTTCATGGCGCGTTCGCACGACCGTCTGGCCGCGTCCCAGTTCGGCACGTACAAGGACCAGCAGGTCAAGCTGTTCGAGTACCGGTTCGACGTGAAGACCGGCTTCGAACCGCGGTTCACGGACAGCGACCTGGTCCGGGTGGCCCTCTGCCGGGTGCACGAGGAGCGGGTCGAGCACTTCACGCTGATGCAGGAGAAGGTCTGGAACCCGGCGATGGCCGGCTCTCCCGGCATGATCCGCGGCATGTTCGCGGAGGCACCGGAGCACGAGTTCATGATCCTTTCCATGTGGCGGTCGGCCGCCGAGCACGGCAAGTACCGCACCGAACGGGTGGAGCGGCTGGCGCTGCGCGCCCAGACGGAGGCCGACATCGCGGCCCTCACGGGCGACATCGTGGAGCTCGAGCCGAGCTGGATCGTTTGAATGTCCAACCCATGAGGGGTGTGACCTACGCCGTATGGGGCCCATCCGAGTGCTCGATCTTTCGTCACTCGATCTAGGGTTTTGGCATGGCACGACCACGGCGCATCGTCCTTGTCCGGCACGGCGAGTCAACCGGCAATGTCGACGACTCCGTGTACGAGCGGCAACCCGACCACGCGTTGGCCCTGACCGAGCGGGGCCGGCGGCAGGCCGAAGAGACCGGAAAACGCGTCCGGGAGATCTTCGGCCGGGAGCGCGTCAGCGTGTACGTCTCCCCCTACCGCCGTACCCACGAGACCCTCCGCGCCTTCCACCTCGACCCGGATCTCATACGCGTGCGCGAGGAGCCCCGGCTGCGTGAGCAGGACTGGGGAAACTGGCAGGACCGCGACGACGTGCGGCTGCAGAAGACGTACCGGGACGCGTACGGCCACTTCTTCTTCCGCTTCCCGCAGGGGGAGTCCGGGGCCGACGTGTACGACCGCGTCGGCGGCTTCCTGGAGAGCCTCTTCCGCAGCTTCGAGGCGCCGGACCACCCGCCCAACGTGCTCCTGGTGACCCACGGCCTGGCGATGCGGCTGTTCTGCATGCGCTGGTTCCACTGGACGGTCGCGGAGTTCGAGTCGCTCTCCAACCCGGGGAACGCCGAGATGCGCATGCTCGTTCTCGGGGACGACGGCAAGTACACGCTCAACCAGCCGTTCGACCGCTGGCGGGACCCGGAGCCCTACTGGATGAGCGGCTAGGCTGGCCGCGATGACCTCCTTTTCCGATTCCCCGACCCCGGGGCGCCTGGAGCGCGCCCTGGCCAGCCTGCGCGGACTCGCGGTCGGCGACGCGCTGGGCTCGCAGTTCTTCGTGCCGGTGAACTACCCGCTGCTGAAGCTGCGGGAGCTGCCTCCGGCCCCCTGGCAGTGGACCGACGACACGGAGATGGCCTGCTCCGTCGTCGCCGTCCTGGCCGCCCACCAGCGCATCGACCAGGATGCGCTGGCCCACTCCTTCGCCGCGCATCACGACTTCGACCGCGGCTACGGCCCCGCCGTCAACCGCCTGCTGCGCCTCGTCCGGGAAGGCGGCGACTGGCGCGAGCTGGCCGCCGGGCTCTTCGACGGGCGGGGCTCCTGGGGCAACGGCGCGGCGATGCGGATCGCGCCCCTGGGCGCCTGGTACGCCGACGATCCGGAGCAGGCCACCCACCAGGCCGAGATCTCCGCCTACCCCACCCACCAGCACCGGGAGGCCGTGGCAGGTGCCATGGCCGTGGCAGCCGCCGCAGCGCTGGCGGCGGCCCCCGGCGGCCCGCCGAGCCCCGAGGCGTTCCTCGACGGGGTCGTCGCGCTCGTCCCGAGAAGCGCGGTCGGGCAGGGCCTGCGGCGCGCCCGCGACATGCTCGACTACGCCGATGCGGGCACCGTCGCGGCCGTCCTGGGCTGTGGCCGCCGTACGACCGCCCATGACACCGTCCCCTTCGCGCTCTGGTCGGCGGCACGGGCCCTCGGCGACTACGAGACGGCGTTCTGGGCGACCGCCCAGGTGGGCGGCGACGTGGACACGACCTGCGCCATCGTGGGCGGCGTGCTCGCGGCAGGCAGGGCGGGAGCGCCGCCGGCCGCGTGGGCGGAGCGGGCGGAGGCGCTGCCGGCATGGGTGCCGACGGGGGCTGGGGCCGGCGCCGTCGGGTGACCGGCCGGGGCCAGGCCCGCAGCGCGTGCGGGGCCGCGGCCGGTGATCTTGCGGAACCGGCTCGTGCGGAAATCCTTGAGGCGCGGCGTCCCGAGGCCCCTCCCCTCTGGCTCTACGTGAATCCCTCGATCCACATAGGAGACTCTCCGTGCCCGGCGGGAACTCTGCGTGACTGCCGGGCGTTTCCCGGGCAGCCGTCCCACCGGGGGCACGTGCCGGCAGGCGGGCGGAGTCGTGGGGGAGGTGTCGGTCGTGCGGGTCGGGTTGGCTCTGCCGGTGGTGGTGTGCGCCGTGCTCGTGATCACGGCGCCGACTGCCGGGCTGCGGATGGCCGGACCCCCGCCTCTGCCGTCTGTCCCCCGGCGGAGGTCCGGCCGTCCGCGCCTCCGCACGGACCCGGTGAGGTCAGCCCATCCCCGGGCCGGCCGTGCCGGCGAGCGCTTCGAGGTCGCTCTTGCGGACCTTGATCACCAGCCAGGCGGTGAGCAACCCGAGCCCGGCCATGACGGCGGCGGGGACGAACGCCGTGGAGATGCCGTGCGCGAGCACCTCGTGCCCCCACGGCGCGGGCAGCTGATGGGTCTTGGCGAACTCCGCCTTCTGCTCCGGCGAGCCGTCGGCGAGGAACTTCGGCAGCTGCTTCTTCGCCTCGTCCCTGCCGGCCGAGCCGAACACCGTGGTCAGGATGGACAGCCCGAGCGAGCCGCCGACCTGCTGCATGGCGTTGAGCAGCCCGGAAGCCGCCCCGGCCTCGTGCTGGGCGACACCGGAGACCGCGGTGACGGTCGCCGTCACGAAGTTCAGGCCCATGCCGAAGCCGAAGACCAGCATCGGCCCGAGGATTCCGCCGAGATAGGAGCTGTCGGGCTTGATGAACGTCTGCCAGGTGAGTCCGACGACCACGAGCGCCGAACCGGTCACCATGAACGGCTTCGGGCCCAGGACGGGCAGGAACCGCTGCGAGAGACCGGCGCCGACGGCGATGGCCGCCGTCACGGGCAGGAAGGCAAGACCGGCCTTGATCGGGCTGTAGCCCAGCACGTTCTGCACGAACAGCACGATGTAGAAGAACATGCCGAACATCGCCGCGGCCAGGCTGAGCATGATCACGTAGGTGCCGGAGCGGTTGCGGTCGGCGAACATCCTCAGCGGGGTGATGGGCTCCTTCGCCCGGGTCTCGATGAAGACGAAGGCCAGCAGCAGGACCACCGCGGCGGCGAACGACCCGAGTGTCAGACCGTCTCGCCAGCCCTCCTCGGCGGCCCGGATGAAGCCGTAGACCAAGGCGGCCATACCCAGGGTGGAGGTCAGCGCACCGGCGATGTCGAAGCGCCCGGGGTGCCGTTCGGACTCGTTGATGTACTGCGGGGCGAGGGCCGCGATCAACAGCCCGATCGGTACGTTGACGAACAGCACCCAGCGCCAGTCGAGCCAGTCGGTGAGCATGCCGCCGGCCAGCAGACCGATGGCTCCGCCGCCCGCCGAGACGGCGGCGAACACGCCGAACGCGCGGTTCCGCTCGGGGCCTTCGGGGAAGGTCGTGGTGATCAGCGCCAGCGAGGTCGGCGACGCGATCGCGCCGCCGACCCCCTGGAGGGCGCGGGCGGCGAGCAGTTGCCAGGGTTCCTGGGCGAGCCCGCCGAGGAGCGAGGCGAAGGTGAACAGCAGGATGCCGGTCATGAACACCCGGCGCCTGCCGAGAATGTCGCCGGCCCGCGCGCCGAGGAGCGGCAGACCGCCGAAGGTGAGCGTGTAGGCGCTGACCACCCATGTGAGGTCCGTGGTGCTGAACGCGAGCGCCTCTTGAATGTGCGGGAGCGCGATGTTCACAATCGTCGCGTCGAGTACCACCATGAGCTGACAGGCGGCAATCACGGTGAGCGCGATGCCGGGGCGCCCCTGCCGGCGGGCCGCACCTGGTTTCTGGTCCGGTATCAGTTGAGAGGTTGTCACTATGGATCCCCCACGAAGGTGTTAG
>NZ_JAEKKT010000127.1 GCF_019510245.1 Streptomyces sp.
TCAGGGCCCAGCACGACCTGCTGATGGCGAACTTCTTCGCCCAGACGCAGGCGCTGGCCTTCGGCAAGACGGCGGAGGAGGTCCGCGCCGAGGGCGTGGCCGAGGAGCAGGTGGCGCACCGCACCTTCAAGGGCAACCATCCCACCACCACGATCCTGGCCCGCGAGCTGACCCCGTCGGTCCTCGGCCAGCTCGTCGCGCTCTACGAGCACAAGGTCTTCGTGCAGGGCGCGATCTGGGACATCGACTCCTTCGACCAGTGGGGCGTGGAGCTGGGCAAGGTGCTCGCCAAGCGCATCGAGCCCGCCCTCACCGAGGGCGCCGACGTGCCCGGCCTGGATTCCTCCACCGCCGGGCTCGTGGCCGCGTACCGCACGCTTAGGAATTGAATCCTCACTCTCGCGAACGAGGGTGATTCCTGACTCTCACAGCCCAGTGGAAACAGCGTTCCCGCCAGGTCTTACGCGATCAGCGCCAGCCGGGTCGAAACCTGCCCGGCAGCGTGCCCAGTTCTCACACGCTGAGCTCCGTAACTTACACCACACGAATGGATCACGCAAAGTGACTGACATGCAGATCGGGCTGATCGGCCTCGGCAAGATGGGCGGCAACATGCGCGAGCGCATCCGCCGCGCCGGCCA
Organism: Streptomyces sp.; assembly: GCF_019510245.1. Lineage (GTDB taxonomy): Bacteria > Actinomycetota > Actinomycetes > Streptomycetales > Streptomycetaceae > Streptomyces. The sequence goes on from NZ_JAEKKT010000127.1 coordinate 642, forward strand.
CACCGTCATCGGCTACGACCGCAACCCCGACGTCTCCGACGTCAAGTCCCTCGAGGAACTGGTCGAGAAGCTCGACGCCCCGCGCACGGTGTGGGTGATGGTCCCGGCGGGCCACGCCACCCAGTCCGTCGTCGACGAGCTCAAGGACCTGCTGTCCGAGGGCGACACCGTGGTCGACGGCGGCAACTCCCGCTGGACGGACGACGAGAAGCACGCCGCCGAACTCGGCATCAAGGGCATCGGCTTCGTCGACGCCGGTGTCTCCGGCGGTGTGTGGGGCCTGCAGAACGGCTACGCCCTGATGGTCGGGGGCAACAAGGAGCACGTGCAGCGCCTGGAGCCGATCTTCGAGGCGCTCAAGCCCGAGGGCCCGTACGGCTACGTCCACGCCGGCAGGGTCGGTGCCGGGCACTTCTCCAAGATGGTCCACAACGGCATCGAGTACGCCATGATGCAGGCCTACGCCGAGGGATGGGAGCTGCTCGAGAAGGTCAAGTCCGTGGACAACGTCCGCGAGGTCTTCCGCTCCTGGCAGGAGGGCACCGTCATCCGTTCCTGGCTGCTCGACCTCGCGGTCAACGCCCTGGACGACGACGAGCACCTGGACAAGCTGAAGGGCTTCGCGCAGGACTCCGGCGAGGGCCGCTGGACCGTCGAGGCGGCCATCGACAACGCGGTGCCGCTGCCGGCGATCACGGCCTCCCTCTTCGCCCGGTTCGCGTCCCGCCAGGACGACTCCCCGCAGATGAAGATGATCGCGGCGCTGCGCAACCAGTTCGGCGGCCACGCCGTCGAGTCGAAGGAGTAGTGCGCGGTGGGAGACCTTCTCCTGGTCCGCCACGGTGAGACGGAGTGGAGCGTGTCGGGACAGCACACCAGCTGGACCGACCTGCCCCTCACCCAGCACGGTGAGGAACAGGCCAAGTCCCTCGCCCCGCTGCTCACCGGACGGACCTACGCACTGGCGCTGTCCAGCCCGCTGGACCGCGCGATACGCACCGCCGAACTGGCCGGTCTGACCGGGGTCGTGCCCGACCCCGACCTGCACGAATGGGACTACGGCGGCTACGAGGGCATCACCACGGCGGAGATCCACCGCAGCCGCCCCGACTGGTACCTGTGGGCTGACGGCGTCCCGCCGGGCCCTCAGGGCCACCCCGGCGAGTCCCCGGAGCAGATCGGCGAGCGGGCCGACCGGGTGCTCAGAAAGGTCGAGACGGCGCTCACCACCGGCACGGGTGACGTGGTCCTGGTGGCCCACGCCCACTTCCTGCGGGTGCTGACGGCCCGCCGCCTGGGGCTGCCGCCCGCCGAGGGCAGGCTGTTCCAGCTGGCGACCGGGACCGTGAGCCGGCTGTCCACCGAACACGGGTGGCCCGTGATCGCGGAGTGGAACAAGCAGCCGTAGCACATCGTGGGGACGGCCCGCCGGCGACAACTGGCGGGCCGTTTCGACGTGTTGGTGCCAGGCAGTCGGCAGCAGCCTTCCCGGGGCGGTCCCGGGCCAGTTTCTACGGCCCCTTTCCTAACCCCTTGTCGAAAGTCCCGCGAAGCCCATACCCTGACGCCGCGCCGGTGCCGTCGTACGCCCCGGCCCGGCCGTGACGGGATGGGAGGGGCAGCCGCGTGAAGCGCACATCGCGTGACATCCGCACCGCGAACCGCTACGAGGTGCTGCGCCAGATCATCGCCCAGTCCCCCACCTCACGGCAGACCCTGGCGGCCTCGGCCGGGCTGAGCGTGGCCACGGTCGCCACCCTCGTCGGCGAACTGCTCGACCTCCGGATGATCACCGAGGTCGGCTTCGAGGACTCGGCGGGCGGCCGCCCCCGGGGCCTCGTCGCCGTCAACGCCTCGGGCGGCGCGCTGATCGGCGTCGACATGGCGGAGACGTACGTCCGGGTGGAGCTGTTCGACCTGGGGCTGAACGTGCTGGCCCGCGCGGTGGAGGACATGCGCCCGGGGGAGAGCCGGCCCGAGCAGGCCGTCGCCCACGTCGCCACGGCCGTCGGCTCGGTGGTCGCCCAGGCCGGCGTCGAGGGCGCGCGGGTGCTCGGGGTGGGGGTGAGCGTGCCGGGTCAGGTGGACCGGGCCACCGGCATCGCCGAGTACGCGCCCAACTGGGACTGGCACGACGTGCCGTTGCTGGACCTGCTCGCCGAACACATCGCCTATCCGCTGTACCTGGACAACCCGCTGCGGGCGAGTGCCGTGGCCGAGCTGTGGTTCGGGGCCGCGCGCGGGCGCGAGGACGCCGTGGTGGTGAACCTCGGCACCGGCGTCGGCGCCGGACTGGTACTCGGCGGCGGACTGTACCGCGGGGTGAGCAACAGCGCCGGAGAGTGGGGCCATACGACGCTCGTGCTGGACGGGCGGCTGTGCCACTGCGGCAACAACGGCTGCGTGGAGACGTACGTCGGCGCCCCCGGCATCATGCTCAACCTGCGCGAACTCAGCCCCCGCTCCACGCTGCTGCACCCCGAGGACCAGACGGCGACCATCGACGCCCTGACCCACGGGGTCGCCGCGGGCGACCCGGTGGCCGTCAAGGTGGTCCGCGACACGGCCCGATACCTCGGGGCCGGCATCGCGGACCTCGTGAACCTGTTCAACCCCGAAGTGGTCGTGCTGAGCAGCTGGGTCGCCAGAAAGCTGGGCGCACCGCTGCTCGATGAAGTCCGCGAGGCCGTGCGACGGCACGCGCTGAGGCGGCCGTTCGCCACCACCGAGATCGTCCTCTCCCCCGTCCCCACCGATCCGGTCTGCCTGGGCGCGGCCACGTTCGCGCTGGAGGGCGCCCTGCAGGCGGTGGGACAGAGGGCACCGAAACGCACCACCCCCGCAAGGAGCCGTACCGCACGACCTTCATGACGACGGAAGGGACGCACGTGTCACACCCCCACCGCAGCAGACCGGTCCTCCTGACGGCCGCGGCCGCACTGGCCGTCGCCGGACCCCTGATATCCGCCCCGCCCGCCTCGGCCGCGACCGCGACCGCCACCACCGTGGCCGCCGAGGTGTCCCCGCACGCCGCCCAGACCATCGACGACATCGGCGCCTCGGGCGCCTGGTGGGTCAACGACCTCCAGCACTTCTCCCCCAAGGTCCAGGCCCGGGTGGCGAAGCTGCTCTTCTCCAAGGAGGGCCTGGACCTCAGCGCGTACCGCTACAACATCGGCGGCGGCGGGGTCGCGGTCACCACCCCGGCCCGGGTCGCCGAGGACTTCCTGAACCCTGACGGCTCGTACGACTGGAGCCGGGACAAGGGAGGTCGGACGTTCCTCAAGTACGCCGCGAAGTACGGCGTCGAGGACCTGATCGGCTTCGTCAACAGCGCGCCCGCCCGGTGGACGACGAACGGGCAGAGCTGCGGCGGGCAGTTGAAGCCGGAGAACGAGGGCGACTACGCCCGGTACATCGCCGACGTGACCCAGCACCTCGCCGGGCAGGGCGTGCAGCTGGACTACATCAGCCCCTTCAACGAGCCGGACAACGACTTCGGTTCGTGCGGGCAGGAGGGCATGCAGGTCACCGTCGACCAGCGCGACGACATCGTGCGGGCGCTCGGCGCCGAGCAGAGGGCCCGGCAGCAGACGACCTCGATCATCGCCGACGAGTCCAGCCAGACGACCCAGTTCGTCTCCGAACTCCCGCAGTGGATCTCACAGCCGGACACCGCGCAGTACGTGTCCGCGCTGGCGCACCACACCTACAACAATCCCGGCGACGGCCAGCTCGGCAACGTCTACGAGACGTCGAGGACGGTCGGCCAGAAGTCCTGGGCCAGCGAGATCTGCTGCTTCGGCAAGGGCTCCACGGGCTGGAACCAGGAGTACGACCCGACCATCGACAACGCCCTGCTGCTGTCCCGCATCATCTACAAGGACTTCGCCAGCGCCCACGACTCGGCCTTCCAGTGGTGGGTGGCGCTGGCCAGCGGTTACGGCACCGACCCGTACGCGAAGAACGACGTCGGCTGGAACGACGGCCTGATCTACTACGACCCCGACTACGCGACGAACGGCAACCAGACGCTGTACTTCACCAAGCGGTACTACGCGCTCGGCCAGTACAGCAAGTTCGTCCGCCCCGGCTCGGTCGCGCACAACGTGACCGGGGCGCCGGCCGGGGTCGAGGTGTCGGCGTACGACAGCGGCGGGCAATGGGTGGTCGTGGTCAACAACCACAACGCGACCGACACCCCGCTGAGTCTGCACTTCAACAACGCGGCGCCGAAGCGGGCCAGGGAGTCGGTGCGCACCTCGGCCACCGAGGACTGGGCCGAGGCCGCCGAGCCGTCGGTGAGCGCGGGGACGGTCTCCGCGACCCTGGCGGCCCGCTCGATCACGACGTACGTCCTCGACCAGAAGGGCCAGAAGGGCAACGGCACTTCGGCCGTCACCGGCGCGCTGGCCGGCAGGCAGTCCGGCAAGTGCCTGACGGCGGGCGCCTCCGGGGGCGCCATCGCCACCTGCACGGGCGCTGCGGACCAGTCGTGGTCGTACGACGCGAAGGGCACCCTGAAGGGCCCGAACGGCTATCTCACGGCGTCGGGTTCCGGTCTGACGGCCACCGCCGACCCCACCGGTGACGCGAGCCAGCGCTGGCTGCTGAACGCCAACGGGCAGATTCTCAGCGAGGCGTCCGGCAAGTGCCTGGACGTGACCGGGCAGGCCACTGCCGACGGCAGCAAGGTGATCCTCTACAGCTGCAACAGCGGCAGCAACGAGGCCTGGACCAGGCAGTAGCCAACCGGCCTCCCCACGGACCGAGGGCCGCCGCCCCCTGACGCGGCGGCCCTCAACTCGCCTTGCGCCACCTCCTGTTCGCCATTCCGAACGGGGTACAACGTTTCGCGCAGACTTCGTCCAACCTCTTGCCGAAGTGTTAGCCGAAGGTTAACGTCCCGCTCCGCAACGCAATTTCGGCCATCTGGTTCCCGACGTTTTCAGGGCCTCCCACGGCCACGGCGCCCACGCCGCACTCGACAGACAAGGACGTCAGCATGTCGGCACTCAGCAACAACAACTGGTCCCGCCGGTCACTCTTCCGGGCGGCAGCGGGCATGGCCGCCGCCGGCACGCTGGCCGCGTGCGGCAGCAACAACGGCAGAGGCGGGGGCAGCGGGTCGGGCACCCAGCTCACCCAGTACTTCCACGCCTACGGCGAGGCGGGCACCGAGCAGGCCCTCAAGCGCTACGCGGCTGCATACAAGAAGGCCGACGTGAGCACCAGCTGGATCACCGGCAACAACTTCGAGTCGGCGCTCTTCGCGTCGCTGCTGACCTCGAAGGCGCCCGACGTCTTCGAGTTCCACCCGCAGCTCCAGCTCGTCAAGAGCGGCCAGGTGGCGGACCTCAGCGACCTCATCGACCCGGTCAAGGACGACTTCAACCCGAACGACATCAACTCCCACACGGTCGACGGGAAGATCTACGGGATCCGGATGATCGACGACCCGCAGTTCTTCTACTACCGCAAGTCGATGCTGGAGAAGGCCAAGGTCGACGTCCCGACCACGCTCGACGAGCTGATCGAGGCCGCCGCCAAGCTCACCACCGGCAAGGTCAAGGGCGTCTTCCTCGGCAACGACTTCACCGCGATCCAGAACACCCTGATCTGGTCGGCCGGCGCCGACACCCTCGACGCGAAGAACCAGATCGCCTACCACACCCCGGGCGTCATCGAGGGCCTGAAGAAGCTCCGCACCCTGTTCACCAGCGGCCATGTGCTCCTCGGCGCCCCGACCGACTTCTGGGACCCGTCCTCGCTCAACCAGGGCCTGTGCGCCATCCAGTGGGGCGGCATGTGGTCCATGCCGGCCATGCAGCAGGCCCTCGGCGACGACCTCGGCATCTTCCCGTTCCCGAAGATCGGCAGCGCCGGCAAGCAGTCCGTCTACAACGGCGGCTGGTCGATCTTCGTCAACGCCAAGGGCAAGAACGTCGACGCGGCCAAGGAGTACGTCAAGTGGCTGTGGATCGACCAGAAGAATTACCAGGAGGACTGGGCCACCTCGTACGGCTTCCACATCCCGCCGCGCACCTCGATAGCGCAGTCGGCCACCAAGCTGAAGTCGGGCCTGCCCGCTGAGGGCGTCAAGCTCTTCACCGACTACGGCCACTTCGACAACATCGGCTTCGACCAGACCATGATCACCGCCTTCAACGACGTGATCGCGTCCTCCGTGCGCAAGAACGGCAACCCCGAGGCCGCGCTCGACGCCTGCGACAAGAAGGTCGGCGTCGAGCTCAAGAAGTTGTTCGGATAGGCCGCCGGGAAGACCACGACATGTCGACCACCACCACACGCGGGGTCGCCCAGCCCGCCCCGGCCAAGGCCTCCCCGGCCCGGCCGCGGCGGGGCCTGCGGGGCAATCCGACGCTCAACTTCTGGCTCTTCACCGGGCCGTTCCTCATCGGCCTGGTGATCTTCGTCTTCGTGCCGATCGGCTGGAGCATCTTCCTCAGCTTCTTCGACGCCCGCTACACGGTCACGCCGAGCCATTTCATCGGTTTCGACAACTACAAGCAGATCCTCACCAACAGCAACTTCCCGGACTCGCTGGTCACGTTCACCGTGTTCGCCGCGTTCATCGTGCCGACCACGTGGGCACTGTCGCTGGGCCTCGCACTGCTGGTGCACCGGCTGCGGTTCATGCGAGCGTTCTTCCGGTCGGTGTTCTTCTTGCCGACCGCCGTCTCCTACGTCGCCGCCGCCCTGATCTGGAAGATGTCCGTCTTCAGCGGCGTCCGCTTCGGGCTGGCCAACACCGTCCTGAGCTGGTTCGGCGTCGACAACATCGCCTGGCTCTCCGACCCGAGCCCGCCCTGGTACTGGCTGGTCATCCTGACCCTTCGACTGTGGATCCAGGCCGGTTTCTACATGATCCTGTTCCTGGCGGCGCTGCAGAACATCCCGCCGGAGCTGTACGAGGCCGCCTCGATCGACGGCGCCAAGCCGGGCTGGCAGACCTTCCGGTACATCACACTGCCCCAGCTGAGGGCCACCTCGACCGCGGTGATCCTCCTGCTGCTGATCGCCGCGTACCAGGCGTTCGACGAGTTCTTCAACCTCATCGGGACGAAGGCCACGTGGGCCCAGACGCCGCTCATGGAGCTCTACAAGGCCGCCCTCGGCACCGACCAGGACTACGGCGCCGGCAGCGCGGGCGCGGTCATCCTGTCCCTGCTGATCTGCATCGTCACGCTGGCCCAGGGCAAGATCATGGGCTTCGGCGGAGGGGAGGAGAAGTGACCGTCACACCGCACGTCCGCAAGGACCGCAAGAAGCGCGGAGGGGTCCTCGGCAGCACCGGTCTGTACATCGCCGTCAGCGTCGCCGCCTTCCTCTTCCTGATCCCCTTCTACCTGATCGTCCGCAACGCGCTCTCCACCGACCCGGAGATCACGGGCGAGAACTGGAAGCTGCTGCCCTCCTTCCAGTGGGGCAACATCTCCGAACTCTTCGACGACCCCACCGTCGAGTTCGCCCACTCCATGTGGAACTCCACGGTGATCGCCGTCCTGAGCACCGTGGGCACCCTGCTGTTCTGCTCCATGGCGGGATACGGTCTCGCCCGGATCCCCTACAAGCACGCCAACAAGGTCTTCTACGCCGTGCTGGCGACCCTGATGGTCCCCACCGCCGTCACCTTCGTGCCCAGCTTCGTGCTGGTCTCGTCCCTCGGCTGGATCGACACCTACCGGGGCATGATCGTTCCGGGCCTGTTCAGTGGTTTCACCTGCTTCCTTTTCCGGCAGTACTTCCTGGGGTTCCCCAAGGAACTGGAGGAGGCGGCACGCGTGGACGGGCTCGGCTACTGGGGCGCCTACTGGCGGATCGTCGTCCCCAACTCGCTGAACTTCTTCGCGGCGATGGCCACGATCACGTTCATCAGCGGCTGGAACGCCTTCCTGTGGCCGCTGGTCATCGGGCAGGACCCGAACGCCTGGACCGTGCAGGTCGCGCTCTCCTCGTTCATGACCAACCAGACCGTGAACTTCCACCTGATCTTCATGGCCACCGCCATCTCCATCCTGCCCCTGGTGTTCGTCTTCCTCTTCCTCCAGCGCTGGCTGGTCCAGGGGATCGCGCAGACCGGCATCAAGGGCTGACCCGCCTCGAATGACCTGGAGACCGATGTCTTTGCGCACCACCACCGATTACGTCGAGGACGTCTCGCCGGGCTCGGGCGCGCTGCCACCCCGCGCCTGGTACCGCGCCTCGGACGCGAAGTCCCTTTCCCTGAACGGCAGCTGGCGTTTCCGGCTGTCGCCCACGGCGGCCGCCGAGGACGACGCGTTCGCCGAGCCGGGGTACGACGCCGGGGGCTGGGCGGAGGTGTCGGTCCCGGGGCACTGGGTGCTCCAGGGGCATGGCGCGCCGATCTACACGAACCACCTGTACCCGTTCCCGGTCGACCCGCCGAGGGTGCCGACCGAGAACCCCACGGGTGACCACCTGCGCGCCTTCGACCTGCCGGAGGACTGGGACCTGACCGACGGCGGGACGGTCCTGCGCTTCGACGGCGTCGAGTCCTGCGCCCGCCTCTGGCTGAACGGCACGGACATCGGCGAGTTCAAGGGCTCCCGGCTGCCGCACGAGTTCGCGGTCGGCCATCTCCTGAAGCCGGCCGGCAACGTGCTCGCCGTCCGGGTCCACCAGTGGTCGGCCGGCTCCTACCTGGAGGACCAGGACCAGTGGTGGCTGCCCGGCATCTTCCGCGACGTGACCCTGCTGCACCGCCCGGCCGGGAGCGCCCTCGACTTCTTCGTGCACGCCTCCTACGACCACGTCGACGGCACCGGCACCCTGCGCGTCGACTCCGACGTGGACGGCAGGGTCACCGTGCCGGAACTGGGCGTCGACACCGCCACCGGCGAGCCGGTCACCGTCCCGGTCGAGGCGTGGACGGCCGAGACCCCGAGGCTGTACGACGGTGTGCTGGCCACCGAGGGCGAGCGGGTTCCGTTGCGGATCGGCTTCCGGACCGTCGTCCTCGAGGACGGGCTGATCAAGGTCAACGGGCGGCCCGTCCTCTTCAAGGGCGTCAACCGGCACGAGTGGCACCCCGAGCAGGGCCGGGCCCTCGACCTGGAGACGATGCGCGCGGACGTGCTGCTGATGAAGCGGCACAACATCAACGCGGTCCGCACCTCCCACTACCCGCCGCACCCGGCCTTCCTCGACCTGTGCGACGAGTACGGCCTGTGGGTGATCGACGAGTGCGATCTGGAGACCCACGGCTTCACCGAGCAGGCCTGGCGGGACAACCCGGTCGACGACGACCGCTGGACCCCGGCGCTGCTCGACCGGGCCGCCCGGATGGTCGAGCGCGACAAGAACCACCCGTCGGTGGTGATCTGGTCCCTGGGCAACGAGGCGGGCACCGGGCGGGGCCTGACCGCGATGGCCGAGTGGATCCACGGCCGGGACGCGTCGCGGCTCGTGCACTACGAGGGTGACATCGACTGCCGTGACACGGACCTCTATTCACGGATGTACGCCGACCACGCCGAGGTCGAGCGGATCGGCCGGAAACTGGACGGCGGCACCCATCGGCGTCGCCAACTCCCCTTCATCCTGTGCGAGTACGGGCACGCGATGGGCAACGGCCCCGGTGGCCTCGCCGACTACCAGCGGATCTTCGAGTCGTACGACCGGCTCCAGGGCGGCTTCATCTGGGAGTGGATCGACCACGGCATCAAGGACGAGCGCTACGGCTTCGCGTACGGCGGCGACTTCGGCGAGGAGCTGCACGACGGGAACTTCGTCTGCGACGGACTGGTCTTCCCCGACCGACGGCCCTCTCCGGGGCTTGCGGAGTACAAGAAGGTGGTCGAGCCCGTCCGCATCGAGGGCGACGGCGCCACCGTCCGTGTCACCAACAGGCAGGACTTCGCCGATCTGTCGGCGCTGGCATTCGAGTGGTCGTACCAGGTCGGCGGCGAGACCGTCGAGTCGGGCACCTTGGCCGTACCGGCTCTGGCGGCCGGCGATTCGGCGGAGGTGAAGCTGCCGGAGCCGCCGGTCGCCGCCGGCAGCGGCGAGACGCAGTGGACGGTACAGGCGGTCCTGGCGGCCGACGCCGGCTGGGGTCCGCGGGGGCATGTGGTCGCCTGGGGCCAGTTCCCCGTCTCGGGACGGCAGTTGCCGTCGTTCGTGGCCTCCGCCGGACCGGTGGTGTCCGGCGACGGGTCGATCACCCTCGGCCCGGCCGCGTTCGACGCCCGCAGCGGTGCGCTGCTGAGCATCGGCTCGGTGGCGGTGACCGGACTGCGGCTGGACGTGTGGCGGGCCCCGACCGACAACGACGACGGTGCCGCCTGGCAGAGCGACCTGCGCTACGGCGAGCTGTGGCGCAAGTTCGGTCTGCACCGGATGCGGCACCGCCTGGACGCGGTGGAGCAGGACGGCGGCGCGCTGACCGTGCGGACCCGGGTCGCGCCCGCCGCCTGGGAGTTCGGTCTCGCGACCGTCTACCGCTGGACCTCGGACGGCGACCGCCTGCGGCTGACCGTCACCGTCAGCCCGGACGGCGACTGGACGGTGCCGCTGCCCCGGCTCGGCATCCGCTTCGGGCTGCCGGCCGCCGACCGGGTGCGGTGGTTCGGCGGCGGACCCGAGGAGGCCTACCCGGACACCAGGTCGGCTTCGCTGGTGAGCCGTTGGGAGTCGACGGTCGACGACCTCCAGACACCGTACGTCCGCCCGCAGGAGAACGGCGCCCGCGCCGACGTCCGCTGGGCGGAGCTCGGCGGGCTGCGGATCGACGGCGACCCGGAGTTCTGGTTCACGGCCCGCCGGTGGACCACCGAACAGCTGGACGCGGCCACGCACCGCAGCGACCTCACCCCCGGCGACACGGTGTGGGTCAACCTGGACCACGGCCAGCACGGCATCGGCTCGCAGTCCTGCGGCCCGGGCGTCCTGCCGCAGTACCAACTCCACGCCGAGCCGGCTGAGTTCTCCTTCGTGTTCACGGACATCGGCTGATCCGCGGCGCCCTGGAAGGCCCCGGACCGTGCATGGTCCGGGGCCTTCGGTCCGCTCAGCGGCCGTGCCCGGCGGCCCCGCACCGGTAGAGGGTGTAGCGCGCGACGTGGACCGGCGTGCAGTGGCCGATGGCCCAGCGGACCAGGGCCCGTCCCGGGGTCCTCGCGCCCCGGGCGCGGTGGGTGAGGTCGGCCGCGGAGAGCAGGACGTAGCGGAGCCTGCCGGTGTCGATCAGGCTGTGGAAGGTGCCGGGCGCGGGGTAGGGCACGTGGGCGGTGAAGCCGCCGAGCGGGAGGATGGAGGCGTTGTCCGAGAGGATGTACGGCGCCGCCATCTGCCAGCGGGGCACGGCGGCCAGGTAGCGGGCGCCGTCGCGGTGGGCGGTGAGGTAGGCGAGGACGCGCTGCTGGGCCGGGTCGAGGGCGGAGGCGCCGTTGCGGGTGGCGATGCTGCCCGGGCCGATCCGGCCGAACCCGCCGGGCTGGTTGTAGCGCAGGGAGGTCGCGGACGCGGACCAGACCGTGGGGACGACCAGGACCGCGGCGAGGGCGACGGCCAGGGCGGTCCTGCGCGGACGCGCCCCGCCCAGGGCGAAGAGGACCAGCGCCGGCAGGGCGAGGACCGCGGCGACGCCGACGGACCAGGCGAAGAAGCGCGGGTAGTGCAGGGTGAGCGCCGCGCACCAGCCGACGTTGACGGCGAGGACCGCGCACAGCACGCCCCGCCGCCGCACCCGGGTCACGGCCACGGCGGCCAGGGCCGACAGGCCGACCGCCACCACCCCCATGTAGTAGGTGTGCCCGGTCACGCTGCCGAAGCTGAAGACCAGGAAGAACGTCACCAGCCAGGTACCCCAGAGCAGGTACCCGGCCAGGAAGGGGTCGGTGCGCGGCGGACGGCGGCGCCACAGGCCGTACAGCCCGGCGGCCAGGCCCAGCGCCGCCAGCGGGTACAGCCAGCCCGTCTGGCTGGCCAGCCCGGGGCTGAACATCTTCCAGACGCTGTCCCCCATCCCCACGGACGCCCTGCTGTGCGCCCGGTCGGCGACGATGCTCCCGGTGCCGGCCGCGTCGACGCCCAGCGTCTGGAAGCGGGTCAGGAAGTTGTAGCCGACGACCAGGGCGATCGGCGAGTTGTCGGTCGTGCCGTCGAGGTAGGGGCGGGCGCCGGCCGGGGTGAGGCCGGCGGCCAGCATCCAGGAGAGGGACACCGCCAGCATGACCGTCCCGGACACGGCGAGGTCCCGGATCCGGCGGCGCAGTGTGGCCGGCGCGGCCACCAGATAGGTCACCGCCAGCGCGGGCAGCACCGCCCAGGCCTCCAGCATCTTGCACTGGAAGGCGGCTCCGACCCAGAAGCCCGCCAGGACGAGGGTGCGCAGCCGGGCGCGGGCGGTGGCCCGCTGGGTGGCCTCGGCGGCCAGCAGCAACAGCAGGACGAACGGCGCGTCCTCGGTGACCGAACGGCCAAGACCCACGGTCACCGGGGTGAGCGTGAGGAAGGCGGCGGCCAGCAGCCCGGCCGGCACACCGGCCCAGCGCCGTACGACCACGTGGAGCAGGACCACCGAGGCCACGCCCTCCAGGGCCTGCGGGACCACCAGGGACCACGGGTGGAAGCCGAGGACCAGCGCCGACAGGGCCTGCGGCCACAGGAAGCCGGGCAGCTTGTCCAGGGTGATGGAGTTGCCGGGGTCGAAGGAGCCGTAGAGGAAGGCGACCGGGTTGTCGGTCATGCTGCGGACGGCGCTCGCGTAGAAGGTGTGGTACGCGCTGTGCCAGATGCCCCAGAAGAAGAGCAGCGCGGCGACCGTGGCGATGCCGGCGAGGATCGGGCGCTCGTAGCGCTGGGTACGGCTCCGTGCCCGGGCCGGCGAGGGCGGCGGCCCCTCGGCACGGACGAGCGGCTCGGCGCTGACAGGGCTCGGCATCGCGGACGGCCTCCAGGACTCCCGGTGTCCGGGGCTTCCAGAGCGCCCCGGAGTGCTACGGCCTGTAGGACGACTGGATTCCGGCGAACGTCACGTCCCGGTTGTCAAGGAACATTCAGGATGTTCGTGAGGATCGGTCATGGAACCTGTAAGAATCCTGGACCCCGCCTGTGCCTCACCGCCCGGCGTGCTGGGCCGCGAGGCGTACCGGGGCGTTCTGGGCGCCGTAGCCGCGATACCCGGGCTCCCGCTCGACGAGTTCGAAGAACACCCGTCCGACCGTCCGGGTGTAGCAGTGCCGGAACACCCCGCCCGCGTCCCGGTCGTAGAGGATGCCGAGGTCGCGGTACGTCTCCAGCTCACCGTCGGCGAACTCGTACCGGGCGGCCAGGTCGTCGTGGTAGTTGGCGGGGATGGGCAGCAGACCGCCACCGGCCGCCCGGAAGGCACGGGCGGCGGCGGCCACGTCCGCGACGGCCAGGGCGATGTGCTGGGCGTGCAGGGTGTCGTCGGCCGGGGCTGCGCCGACCCCGAGGGCGATCCGGACGCTGCCGTCGGCGTTGGTGACGGCGCGGGAGCGCAGCAGCCCGTAGGGGTCGGCGACGTCGACGCTCTCCTGGGCGTGCAGGCCGAGGACGCTGCGGTGGAAGAGGGCCGCCTCGTCGTACTGGTGCCAGGGCTGGGTGAGCGCGAGGTGGTCGATGTGCGCCGGGCCCGGCGCCGGTTCGTGCGGCACCCCGGCGAAGTCGGCCCGCCAGTCGGGGAGTTGGGGGCCATGGTCGGTGGCGCAGAAGAACAGTTCCGTGCCGTCGGGCGCGGCGACCGCGTCGAGCGGGGCGTCCCCCGGGGCGCGGCGGCGGGGCAGCACGGGGGCGAGCAGGGCCTCGGCGCGGCGGGCGGCGGCCCGCGGGTCCGGTGACCCGAGGCCGATCGCGGCGAGGCCCGTGCCCTCGCGGCGGGCGGCGGGACCGGTGTTGACCAGGATCCGGGCCTCGCCCTGCTCCCACAGGTCGACGGGCTTGCTCCGATGACGCGCGGTCCGGGCGAAGCCGAGGGCGCCGAGCAGCGCCGACACCGGCTCGGCGTCGGGCGTGACGAGTTCGGCGAACGCGACCCCCGTCGGCACGACCGGTGGCGGCAACTCCCCCACTCCGACGGCCTCTTGCAGCACCAGCAGCGAACGGTGCGCGTCGACGGCGGTCGGGCCGGCCTCCGCCTGCCGGAAGACGTCGTTGAAGACTTCGAGGGAGAGCGGCCCGTCGTACCCGGTCCGCAGTACGTGACGGACGAGCCCGGCCACGTCGAACCCGCCCTGCCCCGGGAAGCACCGGTAGTGCCGGCTCCACTGGAGCACGTCCATGGCGAGCAGCGGGGCATCGGCCAGCTGGAGGAAGAAGATCTTCTCGCCGGGGATGTCCTCGATGCCCTTGGGGTCGGACCGCCGGGAGAGGATGTGGAAGCTGTCGAGGCAGGTGCCGAGGGCGGGGTGGTCGGCCGCCTCGACGATCCGCCAGGCACGGTCGTACGTACTGACGTGCCGCCCCCAGGCGAGCGCCTCGTACGCGACGCGGATGCCGAAGTCCTGTGCCAGGTCGGCGAGTCGAGCAAGTTGGGAGGTGGCGAGACCATCGTCGTCGATCGCGAGCGGTGAGACGGAGGAACAGACGAGGACGGTGTCGGCGCCCAGTTCCCGCATGAGTCCGAACTTGTGCCGGGCGCGCCGCAGATTGCGCGCGAACTCGTCGTCGGGGACGGCTTCGATGTCCCGCATGGGTTGGTAGAGATCGATGGTCAGCCCGAGATCGGCGCACCGAGTCCGAATCTCACGGGGCGAGAGCGGACTGGCGAGCAGATCGTTCTCGAAGATCTCGACCCCGCCGAACCCGGCCCGGGAGGCGGCGGTGAGCTTCTCGGTGAGCGACCCACTGAGCGAGACGGTAGCGATGGAAGTACGCATGGCCTTTTTCCTTACGTGCACTGCACCTGCTTGGGGGCGCTGGGGGTACCCCCAGCCGAAGGCTGGGGGAGGAACTGCGCGACCAGCCACAACCGGCCCGCATTCGTCACACGACCTGCCCCGCCGACCTCTCACCCAACTCCGCGATGTCGGCAAGCATCCGCCCACTGTCCGCCGCCCTCCCCGTGAACAACCGAAACGCGTCCACGGCCTGGAACACGGCCATCCCACCCCCGTCCAGCACCGCGCACCCCACCGCCCGAGCGGTCCGCACCAGTTCCGTCTCCAGCGGCCGGTACACCACCTCGGCCACCCACAACCCTGCATGCAGCAGCTCCGCAGGCACCGGCAGCCCCGGATGCGCGGCCATCCCCGTCGGCGTCGCGTGCACCAGCCCGTCCGCACCGGTCAGCAGGTCCGGCAGCCGGTCCAGGCCCGCGGCCACCGCGCGCCCCGCGCCGAAATGCCGGTTCAGCGAGCCCGCGAGTTCGACGGCCCGCTCGGCCACCGCGTCCACGACAGTGACCCGCCCGGCCCCCAACGTGAGCGTCGCGTGGGCGACGGCGGCCCCGGCGCCCCCGGCGCCCAGCTGCACCACCCGCTCCAGCGGAGCGTCCGGCAGCCCGCGCGCGAACGACGCCGCGAACCCGGTCACGTCCGTGTTGTGGCCGACCGCCCTGCCGTCGGCCTCGAAGACCACCGTGTTGACCGCGCCGAGCGCCTCGGCCTGCGGGGCAAGCGCGTCGAGGTGCTCGATGACGAGCTGCTTGCAGGGGTGCGTGATGTTCAGCCCGTCGAAGCCGAGGTCCCGCGCGGCCCGCACGAGTTCCCCCACGGCCTGTGGCGGAACGCCGATCACGTCGATGTCGATCAGCCGGTACAGGTACCGCAGCCCCTGCCGGTCGGCCTCGCGCTGGTGCAGGGCCGGGCTGAGCGACGGGCCGATGCCGGAGCCGATCAGTCCGACGAGATACGAGTCCTTGGCCACGTGGCCCTCCCGAGCGGCATCACTAATGTACGAACTAGTACGTTAGCTATAGCACCCGGGGTGACCGCGTGGGAAGACCTCTCCGGGAACGCTCCGCCACGGGCTTCTACAATCTCCGGCACCGGCTGTCTCCCCGACGGAACCCGATAGGAACCCGATGACCAGCGTCGACGAACCGGCACAGACCAACGGGCGGCTCCGTGACGCCGCCCGCACCCAGGCCGAGATCCTCGACGTGGCCACCCAGGAGTTCGCCCGGGCCGGCTACGACGGGGCCCGCGTCGACGAGATCGCGGCCCGCACCCGCACCACGAAGCGGATGATCTACTACTACTTCGGCGGCAAGGAGCAGCTGTTCACGGCGGTCCTGGAGCGCGCGTACGGCGTGATCCGCGAGGCGGAGCAGCAGCTGGACGTCGAGCACCTGGACCCGGTCGCGGCGATCCGCCGGCTCGCCGAGCTGACCTTCGACCACCACGAGCAGCACCCGGACTTCATCCGGCTGGTCAGCATCGAGAACATCCACGGCGCCGAGCACATCGCGGCCTCCGAGAAGCTCGGCAGGATCGGCTCGCCGGCACTGGAGGTGATCCGCCGGATCCTGGCCGCCGGGCAGGAGTCGGGCCTGTTCACGGCCGACGTGGACGCCGTCGACCTGCACGCGATGATCAGTTCGTTCTGCTTCTTCCGGGTGGCGAACCGGGCCACCTTCCGCGCCCTCTTCGGCCGCGACCTGGTGGACCCGGCGCAGCGCGCGCACTACCGGGCCATGCTGGGCGACATGGTGATCGCCTACCTCACCGCGGAGCGCGCGGCGGACTGACCGCGCCGGGCGCCGGGCGCGGGAAGGGACCGGACGGAACCGGACGGGACCGGCACGACCTCTTGACACCGGGGAAACGCGAGCGCAACATCCGTACCCATCGCGACTAACTATCCAGTGGGTTAATTAGCACCCCGGCCCCTGGCCCGCCGACCCCGTCATCCCTGGGAACCGGCCTTCTCCCCCGCCGCTCACTCCGCCTACGTTGGAGTTCCCCGAAGGAGCACCGCCGTGTCCGTCCCCGCCCAGCCCGCTGCCACCGCCGTACCACCCGGTGGCCAGCCGAGAAAGGCCGCCCTGGCCGCCTGGATCGGCAGCGCCCTGGAGTACTACGACTTCTTCATCTACGGCAGCGCGGCCGCGCTGATCTTCCCGAAGGTCTTCTTCGACGAGTCGGACCCGGCCAACGCGACCTTGCTCTCGCTGGCCACGTTCGGCGTCGCGTACGCGGCCCGCCCGGTCGGCGCGCTGTTCCTCGGGCACTTCGGGGACCGGATCGGCCGCAAGAAGGTCATGGTCTTCACGCTGCTGCTGATGGGCCTGTCGACGTTCCTGATCGGCTGTCTGCCGACCCGCGCCCAGGTGGGCGGCCTGGCGCCGGTGCTGCTGGTGCTGTGCCGGGTGCTGCAGGGCATCTCGGCGGCCGGCGAGCAGGCCAGCGCGAGTTCGATGAGTCTGGAGCACGCGCCGCCGAACCGGCGCGGCTTCTTCACCAGCTTCACCCTCGGCGGCACCCAGGGCGGTCAGTTGATCGCCACCCTGGTCTTCATCGCGGTCTCCCAGCTGCCCGAGGACCAGCTGATGTCCTGGGGCTGGCGGGTGCCGTTCTGGCTGAGTGTCGCGGTGGCCGTGGTCGGCTGGTTCATCCGGCGCAGGCTCGAGGAGACCCCGGCCTTCGCCGAGCAGGCGGCGACCGAGGGTGTCGTACGGCTGCCGCTGGTCACGCTGGTGCGGTACCACTGGGCGGACGTGCTGCGGGTGATCGGGGGCGCGCTGATCGCCTCGGTGAGCACGATCTTCACGGTGTGGGCGCTGGCCTACGCGACGAGCGACCCGGTCGGGATGTCCAGGACCTCGATGCTGTGGGTGGGCGCGCTGGCGAACCTGGTGGCGCTGGGCGCGATCCCGGCGTGGGCGACGCTGTCGGACCGGATCGGGCGGCGGCCGGTCTACCTGATCGGTGCGGTGGGCAGCGCGGTGGCGATGTTCGGCTACCTGTGGGCGATCTCCACCGGCTCGTACCCGCTGGTCATGCTCCTCGGGATCGTCGCCTTCGGTGTCGTCTACAGCGCGGCGAACGGGGTCTGGCCGTCCTTCTACGGCGAGATGTTCTCGACCCGGGTGAGGCTGTCGGGCATGGCGATCGGTACCCAGATCGGGTTCGCGGTGGCCGGTTTCGCGGTGACCTTCGCGGCGCGGATCGCGGGTCCGGGCGGCGACGACTGGTCGGCGGTGGCGCTGTTCACGGCCGCGCTGTGCGTGCCGCCGGTGATCGCCGCGCTGTCCGCCCGCGAGACCCACACGGTGGCCACCGAGGACCTCGGGTCCCGCACCCCCCGCGAGGCGTCCCGGCCGGAGACCGTGACCGCCTGAGGCCCCGTCCGTTCCGCGAGGCAGGCACACGTCCGCCCGGGCCGGCGCCCGGGCGGACCGTCGCCGCCGCTCTGAAGGAGATTTGGTCCCACGCCGTTCACACCCTGGACATGAGCGATGACCTGCGGGGATGCCGTTCCCTGCGATGGTGTGCCGTAGGCGGCACCATGTCCGACACCCTCGAGCAACGGCGGGGAACCGATGAGCCCGAGCACAGCTGACCGTTCCGAACAGACCGTCGCCGGAGGCGACGCCGACACCGTGGCCGGAGTCAGGCCGCTGCTCGACGCCCCGCAGAACGCCGCGGCGGGCGTCGCGATGTGGATCTTCGTGGTCGGCCCGGTGGTCTGCCTGGCCGTCGCGGTGCCGCTGCTGTGGGGGCGGGGCCTGTCGGCGCTGGACGTCACCATGGCCGTGGTCGCCTACCTGGTGTCCGGCTTCGGGCTCACGGTCGGCTATCACCGCCTCTTCACGCACCGCTCGTTCAAGGCGAAGCGGGGTCTGCGCATCGCTCTGGCGGTCGCTGGTTCGCTGGGGGTCGAGGGCTCGCCGGTGCAGTGGGTGGCGAACCACCGCCGCCACCACGCCTTCGCCGACCGCGAGGGCGATCCGCACTCCCCCTGGCGCTTCGGAACCGACACGCGCGCGCTCCTCAAGGGGCTGCTGCACGCGCACATCGGCTGGATGCTCAAGCGGGAGCTGAGCAACCGGGCCAGGTTCGCGCCCGACATCGACGCCGACCGCGATCTGCGGCTCGTCGGCCGGCTCTTCGGGCCGCTGACCGTCGTCTCCCTCCTGGCCCCCGCGCTGGTCGGCGGGCTCGTCACCGGGACCTGGGCCGGTGCGCTGACCGGGTTCTTCTGGGCCGGCGTGATGCGGATGGCCCTGCTGCACCACGTCACCTGGTCGGTGAACTCGGTCTGCCACGTCGCGGGCAGGCGCCCGTTCGCCAGCCGGGACAAGGCCACCAACTTCTGGCCGCTCGCCCTGCTGTCCTTCGGGGAGAGCTGGCACAACTCGCACCACGCCGACCCCACGGGCGCGCGCCACGGTGTACTGTCCGGCCAGATCGACCCGTCGGCACGCCTGATCCGCATCTTCGAGAAGCTGGGCTGGGCCTACGACGTCCGCTGGCCGAGCCCGGACCGCCTCGGCGCCCGCCTGCTGCCCGGGCCGGCCGGCCGCCCGGAGTCGGCGGCGTGACGCCCCTCTGACGGTGCACCAGCCACGAGCTGACGGCACGGCAGCCGCCGCGGGTCTCACCTCGACACCAGCAGCTCCGTCCACTCCCCGGCCACCCGCTCCAGCGAGAACCCCTCCCGGACCTGTTCGCGGGCCGTCGCCCCGGCGGACCGCCAGTCCTCCTGCTCGGCGAGGCCGGTGATCGCGTCGGCCATCGCCTCGGGGGTGTCGTGGATCCAGCGCCGGTCGTAGATCTCGTCCGCGCCGGGCCACGGCAGCAGCGCGGGTACGGCGCCGGAGGCCATGCCCTCGGCCGGGGAGAGGTGGAAGCTCTCGTCGTCGCTGGTGGAGAGCACGTGGCCGATGCGGCGCAGCCAGTTGGGGACGTCGGGGCCGAACTGGTCGAAGACGACGGCCCCTTCGAGGAGCGGTGAGGTCTGCATGCGGCGCAGGATCGCGTCGTAGTGCTCGCGTTCCTCGGGCTTGTTCCAGATCCACCAGTACTCCCACGGCGGCTTCGACTTGACCGACAGGTGCCAGCGGCGGTCGCGGGCGCGGAGTGCTTCGAGGACGTCGAGGCCGAGGTCGAGGCGTTTGCGGCTGGGTGCGATCCCGATCATGCCGAGCCGGTGGCGGGCGCCGGGCGCCTTGGGCCGGTCGAGCTGGTCGACGTCCACCCAGTTGCCGATCGTGGTGATCTTCGCGGCGGGCCAGCCGGTGCGGTCGCGGGTGGCGCGGGCGTAGTAGGGGCTGACGCACACCACCCGGTCGACGGCGTCGATGTCGACCTGGCGCGGATAGCCGGCGTCGAGTTCGAAGCGGTGCAGGCGCACGATCAGCCTGCTGCCGCGCCGCTTGTGGCGGCTGTACCAGATGGCCGCGGGGCCGCACCACTCGACGACCACCACATCGGCCCAGGCGGCGAGTTCGCGGCTGGCGGCGGCGTCGTGCCGGGCGAGGGCGGGCCAGGCGTCGATCCGGACGTCGAGGCCGGGCAGCGCGCTGAGGTGGTCGAGGAGACGGGTGAGGAACTTCAGGTCGTGGCCGGCGACCCCGACCCGCAGCGGGCGGGCCCGGGTGGCGACGGCGGCGGGTGCGGCCGGGAAGGCGCGGTCGAGGTGGCCGCGCCAGCGGGCGGCCGCGGCCTCCAGGGTGTACTCCCGGGCGGCCGCGGCACACCGGTCGGCGGCGAGCTGCCGGGCCGCGGTGTCGCGTACGGCGAGGCAGACGACGTCCGCCGCGTCCGCGAGGGTGGCGGTGCCCGGCACGAACAGGGGGTAGTCGGCGCCCAGCAGGGCCTCGTGGGCGGGGGTGCGGTTGAGGACGACGGGCAGGCCGAGGGAGCCGAACTCCAGTACCTTGGTGGAGAGTTCGAGGCTGGCGTCGAGGGAGGCGGCGCGCCAGCCGAGGCCGAGGTCGCAGTCGGCGGCGAGGCGCATGGCCTCCTCGCGCGGTACGCCGCCGTGGTGGACGACCTCGGGGGTGGTGCGCAGCGCCTCGGCCATGGCGGTGTCGAAGCCGGGGTGGCCCGGATCCTTGTGGATCTTGTCGCCGACGGCGTGCAGTTCGGTCCTGATGCCGCGTTCGGCGAGCATCGCGGGCAGCCGGGTCATGGGCAGCGTGTTCCAGCGGGGCGCGAACTTGCCGGTGTAGACGAGGCGTACGGGATCGTGCAGGCCGTTGCGGGCCGGGACCGGGAAGCCCGGCTCGGGCACCGCGGGCGGGCAGAGCACGGACCGGCCGCAGGCCTCCGGCACCCAGGCCTCCAGGAAGCAGCGCAACTCCTCGGTCTGGCAGAGGAGGTACCGGGAGGCGGCGGCGATGCGGGCGAGGTCGGCGCGGGCCTCCTCGGTCATGTCGGCCGGGGACTGCGGGATGTCGGTGAGGTAGGCCCAGATCCGGCCCTCGAAGGCGCCGTCGCCGACGATCTGCTTGACCAGCCGGCGGCCGCGCAGCACCAGCAGGTCGCAGGGCTCCTCCGCGTCCAGCCGGGCGAGCAGCCGCGAGGCCTGGAAGGGCGAGAGGGGGTGCGCGCCCTGGCCGGGGACGAGATGCTCCTCGTACGGCCGGACCACGGTGACCCCGGGCAGGCCCGCGAGGGGGTCGGTCAGCCTGCCCGTCTCGACGGGGGCCTTGAGGACGAGGCGCGTCCGGCAGCCCGCGCGGGACAGTGCCTGGACCGTCGACTGGGCCCAGACGGCGGAGCCGTCGATGAGGTTCAGGTCCACGTCGCCGTAGACGAGCGCCCTGAGGGTGCGGGTCATGACGGTTCCTTTCCACGCACGGCGAACAGGCGGTGCCCGGCCCGCGACCAGGTGTCCGGCGGGGTGCCGGTGTCGAGGAGGGACCGGCGCACGAGGAGCGGCTTCAGAGCCGGTACGAAGGCGTAGTCGTCGGCGGCGGGGGTGTGGCCCACCACGTCGGCGCCCGAGTACTCCTGGGCGCAGAGCAGGTCGAGGAGGAGGGTGTCCGGACGGTCCTCGGTCAGGTCCGTCCAGTCGGCGACCCAGGGTGCGGTGGGCGGTCCCGCGTGCACGGCGACCGAGGCGGCGGTGAGTTCGTCGAGGGCGAGGCCGGCCGGGTCGGCGACGACCACCTCGGCCGGCCGGTGCAGCTGGCCGAGCGCCTGGGCGACGAGCCGGGCCACGTCGGTGGCGTCCCGGGGGGCGGCGAGGACGGCGATCCGGCGCTCGGCGAGCGGGTCGGGGCCGCCGGTGAGGGCGGCCAGCCGGGCCAGCCGGACCCGGGTGCTGTCCTGCACGAAGACGTCCCGGAGCCGGTCCCGGCCGTCGGTGACCGGGTCGAGGCGACGAAGCGCCGTCCCGGTGTCGCCGTCGAGGACGGCGTCCCAGGGCAGCAGCGACAGGCCCGGGGCGGACGACGCCGGGCCGTCCCGCCACAGCACCGCGACACGGCCCAGGCTCCTTGCCCGGGAGACGAGTTCGGCGAGCCGCCGGTCCAGGTCCGGGGCTAGGCCGGTGCCGGTGAGCGACCAGGGCCCGTCCTGGGCCGCACACGCGCTCGACTGGACGAGGAAGACGTCCGGGTCGGTGCGCTCGACCAGCAGCCGCCCGTCGTGCGGCAGCACCCTGCTGACCACGGCGTCCGCCGCGAAGTCCGCTGCGGTGCGGTCGGTGAGCACGCCGGTGATCACCAGCCGGTCGCGGGGCGCCACGGACAGGGCGCGGTGGGAGAGGTGGAAGCGGTCGCCGGTGTGCGGCTCCGGCGCGGGGGCGGCGACCTGGGCGCCGGACGGGCGGCCGCCCTTGGCCTTCCGCTGCCGCCACAGCCCGTACAGCTCGCCCGGCAGCCGGGCCGCGCGGCGCTTCGGCGACCGGGCCGCCGACACCAGTGCCTTGCCGACCCGCAGCGAGGTGGAGCCCTCCAGCATGGTCACCCGCGACTCCAGCACGCCGGTGCGCTCCCGGGCCCGGCGCAGCTCGGCGGAGAGCTGGTCCTTGTCCCGCAGGGCGGCGGCGAGCCGTTCGGCGAGGCCGTCCTCGCGGGCGGTCTCCAGGGCGCGGGCGGTCTCCTCGGCGGCCCGCTCCAGGTCGATCAGGCGGGCGCGCTGGGAGCGGGAGACGAAGTCGGCGAGGACGTACTCGTCGGCGATCCTCAGGGCGGTGGCGAAGCCGTCGGCCGGCAGCGGGTGACCGAACCAGTCGTGCGGGGGCAGGAGTTCCTCGGTGCATGCGAACACCGCGCCGGCGTGCAGGTGGGTGTAGCCGAGCGCGGCGGCGTGCAGCACCTGGCAGCGGTGTGCCACCAGGGCGTCGAGGAGCCGGTGGTAGGGCAGGTCGGTGCCGGGGTGGCCGAAGACGATCAGGCCGCGGCCGCCGGGCCGCATCCGTTCCAGTGCGGCCAGGCAGTCCGCCTCGGCGCCGTGCAGGGCCAGGTCGGGGCCGTAGCAGAGGAGCATCAGCTCCCCCTCGCCGACGGGTTCCGCGTGCCGCCGCAGTTCGACGCCCGGCGGCAGGTGCAGATAGGGGTCCAGACGCAGGCCGCCGCCCGTCGCGTCCACGACCGAGGTCACGTCGTCCAGGTGCGGGTGGAGCAGATCGGTCAGGCGCATCAGCGGTTCCTCGTAAAGACATGGAAGCCGACCCGGTTCTCGCGGAAGCCGTACGGCCGGAAGAGGGTGTGGCTCAGGCCCATTGGTTCGAGTTCTTCGAGGTAGGCGGCGATCGGCCGGTGCAGGATGTAGTCGCCGCGCGGGACGGGTTCGTCGGTGTTCTCGTCGGTGACGATCAGCCGGCCGGTGATCCGGACGAGGGAGGCGAGGTTGCGCAGGCTCGCCCGCCACTGCGCGTCGTCCAGGACGTGGAAGAGGACGTCCACGCACATCACGACGTCGTAGAGCCAGGGGCTGCGCCACTCGTCGAGGGCGGCGACGGTGAAGCGGGGGCCGCCGCCCTCGGCCCGCGCGTGGGTGACGGCCTCCTCGCTGGCGTCGAAGGCGTCGACGTGGTGGCCGCAGCGGGCGAGGGAGCGGGCGAAGTGCCCCTTGCCGCAGCCCGCGTCGAGGACGAACAGCGGGGAGGCGGGGCTGGACAGGTCACCGATCAGGGTGAGGAGCTGGCCGAGCCGGATCGCGTAGAAGATCTCGTTGCCGGGCCGGTCGAGGCCGATGTGGCCGCCGGAGGCGAGGTCGTCGCGTTCGCGGTGCCGGGTGTCCCAGTAGGTGAGGGGGGCTTCGGTGTAGGTACGGGTGGCGTCAGTCATGGCGCTCCAGCCACTCGGTGAGCACGCGGGCGATGCGGGGGCCGGCCTTGCCGTCCCACAGCGGTGGTCCCTCGGGGTCGGCCGCCGTCTGCCCGTCGAGGACCTTGCGCAGGGCGGGCACCAGTTCGCCGTGCCGGACCAGGCGGTTGGTGCCGTGGGTGACGGTGACCGGGCGTTCGGTCGTGGTGCGCAGCGTCAGGCAGGGCACGCCGAGCACGGTGGTCTCCTCCTGGACGCCGCCCGAGTCGGTGATCACGGCGGCGGCCCCGCGGACCAGGCCCATGAACTCGACGTAGCCGAGCGGTTCGAGGAGGTGGATGCCGGGCGCGTCGGCGAGGCCGGCCTTGCGCAGCGCCTCGCGGCCGCGCGGGTGCAGGGGGACGGCGAGGTCGAGGTGTCCGGCGGCCTCGGTGAGGGCGCGGGCGGCGGCCGCGGCGGCCTCGGGGTCGTCGACGTTGGCCGGGCGGTGCAGGGTGACCACGCCGTACCGCTCGGGCAGCGCGTGGGCGGCGCGGGCGGAAGCCGGGTCGAAATGCTCCAGATGGGTGAGGAGAGTGTCGATCATGGGGTTGCCGACGAAGTGCACCCGGCCCGGGTCGACGCCCTCGCGGGCGAGGTGGCCGACGGCTTCCGGGCTGGTGACGAAGAGCAGCTCGGCGAGCTGGTCGACCAGGCGCCGGTTGACCTCCTCCGGCATCGCCATGTCGAAGCTGCGCAGCCCCGCCTCCACATGGGCCACCGGGATGCCCAGCTTGGCGGCGGCCAGGGCCGCGGCCAGGGTGGAGTTCACGTCGCCGTAGACGACGACCAGGGCCGGGGCACGGGCGAGCAGCTCGCCCTCCAGGGCCACCAGCAGGTCGGCGGTCTGCCGGGCGTGGCTGCCCGAGCCGACGCCGAGGTCGGTGTCCGGGGCGGGCAGGCCCAGCTCCCGGAAGAAGACGTGCGACATCCGTTCGTCGTAGTGCTGACCGGTGTGCACCAGGACCTGGTCGTGCCCGGTCGCGCGCAGGGCGGCGACGACGGGCGCGGCCTTCACGAAGTTCGGCCTGGTCCCTACGACATGGAGTACGCGGCCGTTCATGTCGTACGTTCTCCGCTCTGTCGGCCTACCTTGGCGACATGGCCCGACGTCCGTCCCGGTACCTGCCGCGTGGTGTTCTGCGGTTCCCCCGTGCACTCAGCTTGGCCGCATCCGTCGCCTGGGGCGAGTTGCGGCACGACCCCGCCCGGGCCGCGCTGCTCGGCGTACGGCTGCTGCCGGGGCGGGCGCGGCGCGGGCTGCGGCCCGTGGAGAAGCGGCTCGCCGCCCGGGCCCGTACGGCCGGGCCCACCGCCGCCCCGTCCGCCGCCCGGGTGCCGGCGCCCCCCGGGCGGGCGGTGCGGCCGGAGCCCGGCCGGGTGCTTCATCTGGTCACCAACGGGCTGCCGTTCAAGCACGCCGGCTACACCGTGCGTACCCAGGCCCTCGCCGAGGCCCAGCGGGCCGCCGGGCTGGACCCGCACGTCGTGACCCGGATCGGGTTCCCGGTGGCGCAGGGCGTCCTGGACGCCCGCCCGTCGCAGGTCGTGAACGGGGTGCCGCAGCACCGGCTGCTGCCGTACGGGCTGCCCTACGGCCAGGGCGCGGTCCTGGCCCGCAACGCCGAGCTGGCCGGGCGCCTGGTGGAGCGGCTGCGCCCGGCCGTGCTGCACGCGGCCACCGACCACGGCAACGGGCGGGTGGCGCTGGCCCTGCGGGAGACCTACCGGCTGCCGGTCGTCTACGAGGTGCGGGGCTTCCTGGAGGAGACCTGGCTGACCCAGGCGCCCGGCCGTAGTGCGGACGACCCGTCGTACCGGGCCCGGCGCGCCCTGGAGACGTACTGCATGCGCGGGGCCGACCTGGTGCTGACGCTGGGCGCGGCGATGAAGGCCGAGATCGCGGGCCGCGGGGTGCCCGAGGAGCGGGTCCTGATCGTGCCCAACGCGGTGGACGACGCCTTCCTCGCCCCGCCGCCGGACGGGGCACAGCTGCGCGCCCGGCTCGGCATCGCGGCGGACGACTTCGTGGTGGGCACCGTGAGCAGCCTTACTCCACACGAGGGAATCGGCACATTGCTCCATGCGGGTGCCGAACTCCGCCGCCGGGGGGTCCCGCTGCGGCTGCTGATCGTCGGTGACGGGCCGGAGCGCGGCAGCCTCGAGGCACTGGCCGCACGGCTCGGTCTCGGCGCCGGCGCCGCCCTGTTCACCGGTCGCGTGCCGCACCGCCAAGTGCGCGCCTACCACGCTGTTCTGGACGTCTTCGCGGTGCCGCGCACCGACGAACGGGTCTGCCATCTGGTCACCCCGCTCAAGCCGGTCGAAGCGATGGCGAGCGGTCTTCCCGTGGCGGCCAGTGATGTCACAGCCCTGCGAGAACTGGTGCAAGACGAAGTGAACGGGCGGCTGATCCCGCCCGAATCTCCGCAGGCTTGGGCAGAAGCTCTCGAAGTATTGCTCTACAGTCGAAATCGGCGGCATGAATGGGGAGCATCCGCCCGCGCGCTGGTGGCGCGTGAACGCACCTGGAAAAGGGTCGCTGCCACGACCCGAGAGGCGTACCGCGCTCTTGGATGTGTCTGAGACCCCGCGCCCGGAACCGCTCACCGTCCGGGCTCTTCGGATCCGAACGGCGTCTGCCGTTGCTGCCGTCGAGGGCGGAGTGAATCCCTATGCAGGTCGAAAAGGCCGTACCGCTCGGGGAATCGAGCGCATCGCTCGGGGATGAGGAACAGACCGACAGTTACGAACTGGCCGTCATCGGGCTCGGCTACGTGGGGCTCCCGCTCGCGCGGGAGGCGTCACTGGTCGGCCTGAGAGTGGCCGGGCTCGACCTCGACCCGCGGGTCGTGGAGGGCCTCAACGCCGGCCATTCCCATGTCGACGACGTCTCCGACGAGGACGTCGCGCGGATGCGGGCGGCCGGGTTCACCGCGTACACCGACGACAAGTGGCTGGCCCGGGCGCAGACCGTCGTGATCTGCGTGCCGACCCCGCTCAGCGAGGACGGCGGCCCCGATCTGAGCGCGGTGACCTCCGCCGCACGGGCGGTGGCGGGCCGGCTGCGTCCCGGGCGGCTCGTCGTCCTGGAGTCGACCACCTATCCCGGCACCACCGAGGAGATCGTCCGACCCATCCTGGAGGAGTCGGGGCTACGGGCCGGCGAGGACTTCGCGCTGGCCTTCTCACCGGAGCGCATCGACCCCGGCAACGCCACCCACGGGCTGCGCGAGACACCCAAGGTGGTCGGCGGCTGCACGCCGGCGTGCGCGGCGAAGGCCGCCGCCTTCTACGGCAAGCTCGTCGACACGGTCGTGCAGGCGAAGGGCACCCGCGAGGCCGAGATGGCCAAGCTCCTGGAGAACACCTACCGGCACGTCAACATCGCTCTGGTCAACGAACTGGCGATCCTTTGCCGCGAGTTGCAGGTCGACGTGTGGGACGCGATCCGCTGCGCGGGTACCAAGCCGTTCGGGTTCCAGCCCTTCCGGCCGAGCGCCGGGGTGGGCGGGCACTGCATCCCGATCGACCCCAACTACCTCTCCTACAAAGTGCGTTCGCTCGGCTACGAGTTCCGCTTCGTGGAACTCGCCCGGGAGATCAACGCGCACATGCCGGAGTACGTCGTGCGGCGCGCCCAGGACCTGCTCAACCACGAGGGCCGCGCGCTGCACGGCTCCCGGGTGCTGCTCCTCGGCGTCACCTACAAGCCGGACGTCGCCGACCAGCGTGAGGCGCCGGCGGTGCCGGTGGCCCGGCTGCTGCGGGAGCGGGAGGCCGAGATCGCCTTCCACGACCCGTTCGTTCCGGCCTGGTTCGTGGACGGGCAGGCCGTGCCACGCGTCGCCGACGTCATGGCCGCGGTGCGCTCGCACGACCTGACGATCCTGCTCCAGGACCACTCCGCGTACGATCTGCCGGCCCTCGGCGACGAGGCCCGCCTGCTCTTCGACACCCGGGGGCGGATCTTCCGGCCCGGCGTCGAGGTGCTGTAGCCGACCTCTGTAGCAACTCCCTTTCCGTGGCTCGGAGTCGAAGGGCTCCGAGCCACGGAGTCGAAAGGCGCCCAGATGCGGATACTCGTCGTCACCGTCGTCCACCACCCCGAGGACGCGCGCATCCTGCACCGGCAGATCACCGCGCTGCGGGACCGCGGGCACCACGTCGTCTACGCGGCGCCGTTCTCGGCCCGCGAGGTGCGGCCCCGCCCCGACCTCGAAGGCATCGACCTGCCCCGGGCCGCGGGCCGCAGCCGCCGCGCGGCCGTCGGCGCGGCCCGGACCCTGCTGGCCCGACGCGGCCACGAGGCGGATCTGATCCTGCTCCACGACCCGGAACTGCTGCTGGCCCTGCCCGGCACCCTGCGCCGCTGGCGGCGGTCCGGCACCGGTCCGGTGGTCGTCTGGGACGTGCACGAGGACACCGCGGCCGCGCTCGCCATGAAGCGCTGGGTGCCGAGAGCGCTGCGGCCACCGCTGCGGCTCGGTGTCCGCGCGGCGGAACGGCTGGCGGAGCGCCATCTGCGGCTGCTGCTCGCCGAGGACGCCTACCAGGAGCGGTTCCGCCGCAGCCATCCCGTGGTGCCGAACTTCACCACCGCCCCGATCGCGGCACCGGAACCGCCGGGCACCGAACGGGTCGTCTACGTCGGCCACCTGTCACGGGCGCGCGGCGCGCTGGACCTGATAGCGACGGCCCGGCACCTGGGCCCCGGCCTGCGCGTCGAGGTGGCCGGCGCGGCCGACCCCGACGTCCGGGACGCGCTCACGGCCGCCGACCGGGACGGCGTCCTGCGCTGGCACGGATTCCTGCCCAACGACCGGGCCCTCGCCCTGTTCCCGGGCGCCCTGGCCGGTCTCTCCCTCCTGCACGACCAGCCCAACTACCGCCATTCCCGGCCCACCAAGGTCGTCGAGTACATGGCCCACGGGGTCCCCGTCATCACCACGCCCACTCCGCTGGCCGCGGACATGGTCGAGCGGCACGGCTGCGGAATCGTCGTCCCGTACGAGGATCCGCGAGCGGCGGCGGAGGCGATCCGCAGGCTGAGCACCGACGCGATCCTGCGTCACACCGCGGCCCAGCGCGGCCGCGAGGCGGCCCTCACCCACTTCAACTGGCCCGACAAGGCGGCCGAGTTCACACAGTGGCTGGAGAGCTGGGTGCGGGAGCAGAGCGGTGCTAGGCGCGCGGGTGACGCGGCTCGTACAAGGCGACCTCGCCTCCGCCCGGCAACCGGAAGCCCGTCACCCGGCCCCAGGCCGCGATCTGGACGGGTCGGCTGAACTCCACTCCCTTGCCCGTGAGTTCCGCGACCGTCTCGTCCAGGTCGTCGCACATCAGCATCAGTTCGTGCGACGGCTCGCCGTCGGCCGGGTGGCACGCGACCTCGGCCGGCGGCAGCCGGAAGATCAGCCAGCCGTGTCCGGCGTCGACGTGCGGCCAGCCCAGCACGTCCCCCAGGAAGGTCCGGTCCGCCTCGGCGTCGCGGGTGTAGATCACCACATGTGCACCATTGATCACGCGCGGAGGCTAGCAGAGCCCCAGCCGGTGTCCGCCGGATCCGCGGCCCCGCCACCCCGGCGGTCAGGCGCGCGGCATGCCGTATGCCCGCTCCACGCGCAGCCGCAGCACCAGCCGGCGGTCGCGGACCATGGCGGCGCGGTAGTCGTCCCAGTCGGGGTGCTCGCCGCGGACGTCGCGGTAGAGGCGGACGAGTTCCTCGACGGTCGCGTCGTACGGGTCCTCGGCCACCGGCGACAGCTCGGCGATGCCCTCGGCGACCGTGTAGGCCCAGCGGTCCGGGCTGGTGACGTGGTAGGAGGCGCGGGGGTCGCGGCGCAGGTTGCGGGTCTTGGCGCGGCCGTCGGTGACCGACACCCGCACGGTCCGCTCGTCGGGGTAGTAGGCGTGGTTGACGTTGGACAGCTGGGGCCGTCCGTCGCTCTTGAGGGTGACCAGCACCCCGTCGTGTCCTTCGCCGAGCAGCTTCAGCAGAGCGTCCTGGGTCATGTCAGGCGCAACCGCACCCCGGCGGCACGCATTCCCGCCTCCGCTTCCCCGCCCCTCCCGCACGGCTCCCGGCCCTCCCGCACGGCTCCCGGCCCTCGCACGCCGGGGCCGCACCGAGCCGGCCGCGCGCGGAGAGTGGCCGCCCTGCCACGGCGGGTCGCGCCGGGCGCGCGATTCGCCGCGCCGATCCCGGTGTGCCCGGAGTCGGCGGGGCACATCGCGGGCATGTGACGAACTGATGAGCCGACACGACCTGCCGCACGACTCCGGCCTCCGGGCCGCGGTCGCGTCGTACGGCGGGTTCGGGCCGGCAGGCGCGGGGATCCGGCACCGGAAGGGTGGCGGTGACGCGTCCGCTTCCCGGTGTCTCCGCTATAGCGTCCGTCACACCACACGTGGATGAGCGGGACCGTTCCCCTCTTCCTGCGCGACGATGAGGTCCGAGGTCGGACCGCACCGCGGACGACACGACCCAAGGAGAGCGATGGCACAGCTGCGACAGGAAGTCGACCCCGGTGAGGTGGGGCTGGACGTGAAGGCGCTCGACCGCCTCGACCAGCACTTCGCCCACTACGTCGACGAAGGGCGGCTGCCCGGTTACCTGGTGGCCGTGGCACGCGGCGGCCGGGTCGCCCACCTCACCGCCCAGGGCCACCGCGACCGCGCGGCCGGGCTGCCGGTCGAGGCGGACACCATCTGGCGGATCTACTCCATGACCAAGCCGGTCACCGCGGTCGCCGTGCTGCTGCTCGTGGAGGACGGGCTGCTGTCGCTGGACGACCCGGTCGACCGCTTCCTGCCGGAGTTCGCCGCCCCGCGGGTCCACGTCTCCGGTTCGGGCGAGGACATGGTGACCCGGCCGGCCGACGGCCCGATCCGGATCCGCCATCTGCTCACCCACACCGCCGGGTTGACCTTCGCCTTCTACCACACGCACCCCGTGGACGCCTGCTACCGCGAGGCGGGCCTGGAGTTCTCGGTGCCCTCGGGCGCGGACCTCGCCGAGGCGATGGCGGTGTACGCCCGGATGCCGCTCCAGTTCGAGCCGGGCACCCAGTGGAACTACTCCGTCGGCTTCAACGTGCTCAGCCGGGTCGTCGAGGTGGTCTCCGGGCAGCGGCTCGACGAGTTCTTCGCGGGCCGGATCTTCCGTCCGCTCGGCATGCCGGACGCGGGCCTGCACATCGTGCCCGAACAGGCCGACCGGCTCTCCGAGTTGTACGGCGAGACGGACGGCGGCATCGAGGCGATCCCCGGGCTGCCGTTGCGCGGCCGCCCCCGTTTCCTGTCCGGCAGCGGCGGCATGGCGGCCACGGCGTACGACTACCACCGATTCATGGAGATGCTGCGCCGGGGCGGCGAACTGGACGGCGTCCGGCTCCTGTCCCCCGCATCGGTCGGGCTGCTCTCCAGCAACCATCTGCCCGGTGGGGCCGACCTGCGCACCTACGGCGCCCCGGTCCACCAGGAGCCCGGCAACGACGGGCTCGGCTTCGGGCTCGGCGTCTCCGTGGTGATCGACCCGGACCGTACCCTCTCCCCGAGCAGCCCCGGCGCCTACGGCTGGACCGGCGCCGCCACCACCGCGTTCTGGGTCGACCCCACCCACGACCTGACCGTGCAGTTCCACACCCAGCTCCGGCCGAAGACCCTGAAGGTCTTCCCGGACCTGCGCCGGCTGGTGCACGAGGCGATCCAGGACTGAGCGTCCCTCACACGAGGTTCGACTCCGGGCGTGGGGCGTCGGCCGCGAACCGGCCTGCGCCGAGCGGGCGGACGTCCAGGAAGGGCGCGCGGCCCAGGTACAGGTCGCGCACCACCTCGCCGACCGCCGGCGCCTGGAGGAAGCCGTGGCCGGAGAACCCGGTGGCGTAAAGGAACCGGGAGACCGCGGGCGCCTCGCCGATCAGGGCGTTGTGGTCGGGGGTGTTCTCGTACAGGCCCGCCCAGCCGCCGGTGCGGCGCAGGTCGAGCAGGGCCGGGGCCCGGCGTTCCATCGCCGCGTACAGGCGCGGTATCCACCGGTCGTGGGTGTCGGTGGCGAAGCCCGGCCGTTCGTCGGGGTCGGACATGCCGAGCAGCAGTCCCGGGCCCTCGGCGTGGAAGTACAGGCTGGTGGTGAAGTCGATCGTCATCGGGAGTGTCGGCGGCAGTCCCGGGACCGGCTCGGTGCTGATCAGCCGGGAGTGCGGCGCCTCCTTCGAGGTGAGCGTTCGGCCCGGCACGCCCAGGCGGCTCCGCGGCCGGACACCAACCTCGAAGGAGGCGACTTCCTCAGGTGGAGAGGAGGAAGAGTTGACGTCCTCTCCGGTCCATGAGGCAGGAGATTCCGGTCCGTACCGCTTCGCGATACCACCACGGGTTCCTGCTTCACGAGCCCTTGCCGGTCTCCGGGGGAGATCGGTCTTACATGAGCCTCCACAGGCGTCACTTTCCGCCCGCCCGGCGGTAGGTCCGTCAACTCCGTTGCCGGACAGCAGAAACCTAGCAGTAGTGCACCGCTCCGCCGAGCCGCGAACAGGGGAGGACGCCTTCCCTCACCCTGAAAGGTGAGATCCTGCCCGGCTGTTCGATGGCGGCGCGGTGCACCCCGATGTCGTACCCGGTCTCCTCGCCGAAGCGGGCGAAGGCCTCCAGGCTGCGCGCGCCCAGCTGGATGTTGAGCTCGTCGGAGAACTGGGCGCGCACCCCGCCCGCGGCCTTCGAGGTGGATCCGGCGGCGAGTTCGTCGCGTTCGACGAGGACGACGTCGCGGACGCCCGCTCTCGCGAGATGGCAGGCGATGCTGGTCCCCATCACCCCGCCGCCGATGATCACGACCTGGGCCCGAAGATTCACGCGTGTACCTCCTGTCGGTCTCCCCGATCCTTCCCCGGGAGGCCGCCCGGTACCTCAGGACCAGTGCGCCACCGCGTCCAGGTGGGGCAGCACGTGGTCGAGTCGCTCGCGCTTGGTCCGCAGGTAGGTGATGTTGTTCTCGCACGGCTCGATCAGCAGCGGGACCGTTTCGGCGACCTCGATGCCGTGCCGTACCAAGGACTCGCGCTTGCGCGGGTTGTTGGACATCAGGCGTACCGAACGCACCCCGAGGTCGCTCAGGATGCCGGCGGCGACGCCGTAGTCGCGGGCGTCGACGGGCAGTCCGAGCGCGAGGTTGGCCTCGACCGTGTCCAGGCCCTCGGCCTGCAGGGCCATCGCACGGAGCTTGGCGAGCAGGCCGATGCCGCGGCCCTCGTGGCCCCGCAGGTAGACGACGATGCCGCTGCCTTCGGTGACGACCGCGCGCAGTGCGGCGGCGAGCTGGTCGCCGCACTCGCAGTGCTGGGAGCCGAACGCGTCCCCGGTCAGGCACTCGGAGTGCAGCCGGGTCAGCACCCGGTCGCTGCCGATGTCCCCGTACACCAGGGCGACTTGCTCGTCACCGCGGTCGTGGTCCAGGTAGCCGATCGCCTGGAATTTCCCGTAGACGGTGGGCAGCGGTGCATTCACGACGCGTTCCACGCCCGAACGCCGTGGGGACTTCTTGCCGAGTACGCCGATGTTTTCTGTCATGATCTGATTCCTAAGCAGAGACGAAAGGCCGTGAAAAGATGAGTGGTTCGGGCGCGCGTACGGCGGCTTACGGCTTGTTGCCGGCGGACACTACGGAAGAGGTACGGACCAGGGGGGCGGGCGTTTCAACACAGGTCGCCGTCCTTCCCGTGGGGAGCTTCGAACAGCACGGCCCCTACCTTCCGCTCGCGACGGACACCCTCGTCGCCTGTGCCGTCGCCCGGGAGATCGCCGCCGCGTACCCGGTGCACCTCCTCCCGCCGGTGACGGTCTCCTGCTCGCACGAGCACGCGGCCTGGCCGGGGACCGTCAGCATCTCCGCGGTGACGCTGCACGCGGTGGTGAACGACATCGCCGACTCGCTGCGCCGCTCGGGCGTCGGGGCGCTGGTCGTGGTCAACGGCCACGGCGGCAACTACGTGCTGGGCAACGTCGTGCAGGAGGCGTCCGCGCGGGGCGAGGGGATGGCACTGTACCCGGCCGCGGAGGACTGGGAGGCAGCCCTGGAGCGCGCCGGGGTGGAGACCTCGGCGCTCACCGACATGCATGCCGGAGAAATCGAGACCTCCATTCTGCTGCATGCTCATCCCGAATTGGTCCGCCCTGGTCACGAGTCCGCCGATTTCACCGCTGACGACCGTCGTCATCTCCTCACCCTGGGAATGTCCGCCTATACCGAGTCGGGCGTCATCGGCCGTCCTTCCCTGGGGTCGGCGGAAAAGGGGAAGGAACTCCTGTCGAGCCTCGCGGATTCCTTCGGCGCGGTTTTCGAACTGCTCACCGCCGGGCGGGAGTAGCGCAGCCCCGCGTACCAGCGGACGGCCAGGACCACGAGACCCGGCAGGGCGGCCACGAAGCTGAGGACGCCGTAGACGACGGCGGTGGCGAGCCCGCTGTCCGCGCCGAGGCCGGCCGCGGCGAACGCCCAGGCGGTGACGCCCTCCCGCGGGCCCCAGCCGCCGACGTTCAGCGGCAGGCCCATCGCGACCAGCGCCAGGACCGCGATCGGCGTCAGCACCGCCACCGAGGCGGCGGAACCGGCGACCCGCGCGGCCACCACGAACATCCCGACGTGCCCGGCGAGGATGATCGCCGAGGACAGTGCGACGCCCGGCGCGTTCCGCCGCGACAGCAGCGCGCGGCGGGCCTCGCCGAGGGTGGCGCGCAGGGCACCGGCGCGCTTGCCCGGGGCCTTGTTCATGCGGACGGCGACCACGATCGCGCAGGCGCCGGCCAGCCCGGCCGCCGCCAGCGGGGCGAAGCTGCGCACCTCGTCGCGGACCGGCGAGGGCAGGATGAGCAGCGCGGCCGCGCCGAACACCGTCAACGCGATCTGTCCCGCGGCGCGTTCGAGGACGACGGCGCGGACCCCGCGCCCGATGTCGCCCTCGCTCTGCCCGTGCCGGACCGCCCGGTGCACGTCACCGAGCACCCCGCCGGGCAGGGCCGCGTTGAGGAACAGCGCCCGGTAGTAGTCGCCGACGGCGGGCCCGAGCGGCAGCCGGAGGCCGAGGCTGCGGGCCACCAACTGCCAGCGCCAGGCGCTCAGTACGGTGGTGACCGCGCCGACCGCCAGGCCGACGAGCAGGGTCGGGGCGTCGATCCGGCGCAGTCCGTCGAGGAAGACGCCGGTGCCGAGCCGCCACAGCAGCACGGCGATGATGGCGGCTCCGGCGACGGTGCCCAGGTGGGTGCGGACGGCGCGGAGGTCGAGCCGCCGGGGCACGGCGATCGGGGCGACGGGCGCGGTCCCGCGGACGAGGGTCGGAGTGCTCATGCGGTGCCTCCGGTCGGCCGGGCGAGCGCGAGCAGGTCACTGTGGTGCACGACGACCCGCAGTTCGCCGGCCGCGTTGGCGGCGAGCCGTTCGGCCAGGTAGGCGTCGGCACGGCCGGCCAGTTCGGGGCGCTCCTCGACGGCCGCGCCGACCCAGCCGCGCAGCCACTGCTCGGTGAGCGCCTTCTCGTCGGGGCCGAGCCGCCACGCGCTGGGGTGCACCTTCACGGTGGCACCCCGGTCGGCGAAGGCCTCGCAGGCGGC
Organism: Streptomyces sp.; assembly: GCF_019510245.1. Classification (GTDB taxonomy): domain Bacteria; phylum Actinomycetota; class Actinomycetes; order Streptomycetales; family Streptomycetaceae; genus Streptomyces. The sequence continues at coordinate 36,460 of NZ_JAEKKT010000127.1, forward strand.
GGTGACGGCGTCCGGGCCGAGCAGTCCGCCGCGCCGCTGGTGGGCGTTGAACGCCTCGGTGAGTTCCGCGTCCAGCGGGTGGGCGGGGGTCAGTTCGACCCGCCCGGCGACCGAGAGGGTGAGCAGCGCGGGGCAGCCGGCCCCGGTGCAGGCCTCGGCGAGTGTGTCGACCTCCTCCCGGGTGAGGACGTCGAGGAGTGCGGACGCGGTCACCAGGGAGGCGCCGATCAGCGCGTCGGGGGTGAGCCGGGCGACGTCGCCGCGCCGGGTCTCGACGGTGACCCGGCTGCCGTCGGCCGCCGCGCGGGGCGAGGCGACGGCGGCGAAGTGCAGCAGGTAGGGGTCGCGGTCGTGCAGGATCCAGTGCTGGGGGCCGTCGAGGCGGGGCGCGAGCCAGCGGCCCATCGAGCCGGTGCCGCAGCCCAGGTCGTGCACGACGACCCCGCCCGCCTTGCCGGGCAGGTTGGCCAGCCGGATCCGCAGCGGGTCCAGCAGGTCGTGCGCCCGGGCGGCGGCGTCCGCGCTCTCCCGCAGCTCCAGCCACTCGGGGGCGTACCGGGGCGGCTCCTCGGGCCCGGTCTCCCGCAGCCGTACGGTGGCCCGTTCGCCCGGACGGTCGACGGGACCGGCCCCGGCGATCACCTCGGAGGGCGCCTGTTCGCGTTCTCGTCCCATTCCCGCATCCGTAACATCCATCGGTCCCGGCTGCGCGGGTATCGCGCCGACCGGAGCAGTGGTCGTGGTTTCGCTGGTCATGCCGCCCTCCGGGGTTCGTCAGGGAGCCGCAGCAGGACTCCGGCGAGGCTGCGGGCGGTGGTCGCCCAGCCGTCGAGCGCCGCCCGCCGGCCGCGTGCGGCGGCCTTGAGGCGGCGGCGTACGTCCGCCTCGCCGAACCAGCCGCGCAGTTCGGCGGCGAGCGCGGCGGGGTCCTCCGGTGGCACGAGGATGCCGGGTACCCCGCCGTCGGGGGCGCGGCCGACCGCTTCCGGCAGGCCGCCGACGTCGGTGGCGAGCACCGGGATGCCACGGGCGAGGGCCTCGGTGACGGCCATGCCGTAGGTCTCGGCGTACGAGGTGAGGACCATCAGGTCGGCGGCCGCGTAACTGGCGTCCAGGTCGGCGCCGGCGCGCGGGCCGGCCAGGTGCAGCCGGTCCGTCAGCCCGTGTTCCGCGATCAGCGACCGCAGATGGGAGACGTATTCGGGAGCCGCGTCGAGACCGCCGACGCAGGTGCAGGTCCACGGCAGGTCCCGGACCGCCGCGAGCGCCTCGACGAGCCGGTGCTGGCCCTTGCGCGGGGTGACGGCGGCGACGCACAGCAGGTGCGAGACGCCGTCGGTGCCGGCGGCCAGCGGGGCGATGTCGGCGCCCGGGGCGGCCACGTGGACCCGCTCGGGGGCCAGGCCGTGGTGCGAGACCAGCCGTCGTACGGCCCAGTCGCTGGTCGCGATCACGGCCGGCACGGCGCGCAGCACCGTGCGTTCGCGGGCGTCCAGGTCGGCGGCCACGGCCGCGTCGAGCCCGGTCTCGGCGCCGAGCGGGAGGTGCACGAGGACGGCGAGCCGCAGCCGCTCCGTCTCCGGTACGACGATGTCCGGGACCCCGCAGGCCACCAGGCCGTCCAGCAGCACGACCGTGCCGTCGGGCAGCTCCCGCAGGGTGCGGGCGAGGGTGTCGCGGGCGGCGGTGTCGGGGCGCGGCCAGGAGCCGGGCACGGCGTGTCTGGTGACCTGCCAGCCGAAGCCGGGCAGATCCAGGCAGAGCCGCCGGTCGTAGGCGTTGCCCCCGCTCGGGTTGGCCGGGTCGTCGACACCGCCCGGCATGACGAAGTGCACGGTGCGCAGGGACATGGGGAGGATCCCGATGTTCGCCGGGGCGTTGCTGTCGGTGGTGGCCGCGCGCTGCGCGGGCACGAAGGTGAGGGCCGGTTTGTGGCCGACGGTCATGTCGGTCACAGGGCACGCTCGTAACTCGCCCAGGCGACGTGCGACTCGTGGAGGGTGACGGTCAGCCCGGCGAGGCCCCGGGCGCCCTCCCCGAGTGCGCCCTTCTCGATGCGCTCGGCGAGCCGGTCGGCGATGACCTTCGCGAGGAACTCGGTGGAGGTGTTGATCCCGGCGAAGTCGGGCTCGTTGTCCAGGTTTCTGTAGTTCAGCTCGCTGACCACGGCGCCGAGTTCCTGGGTGGCAAGACCGATGTCGACGACTATGTTGTCGTCGTCCAGCTGTTCGCGGCGGAAGGTGGCGTCCACCAGGAACGTTGCGCCGTGCAGGCGCTGCGCGGGCCCGAACACCTCGCCGCGGAAGCTGTGGGCGATCATGATGTGATCGCGGACGGTGATGCTGAACAACGGACGACCCTCCAGGTGCGGCGCGTCTGGTCCCCCGGCTGATCCCTGCCGGGGGATGCCCTTAATACGGCTCTTGGCTTCCCCGTGTTCAGTCCACTCTCACTCTTTTCTCAGGTCAGGACCTCCTGGGGGCCTGCACCGGCCGTAATTGGACGTTCCGTCAGCCGTTGTCGCCGTAGCGGACCCGGTGGCAGAGGGCCGGAAGCTCCCCGGAGGCGAGTCTCGGCAGCACCTCCGGCAGCTCTTCGAACGCGCTTTCCCCGGTGATGAGGGCGTCCAGCGCCGGGTCGGCCAGCAGCTCCAGGGCCAGGGCGAGCCGGTCGGCGTACGTGCGGCCGGCGCGGGCGGCCGGGGAGACGGTGCCGACCTGGCTGCTGCGCACGGTGAGCCGGCGGGAGTGGAAGGCCTCGCCGAGCGGGAGGGCGATCCGCCGGTCGCCGTACCAGCTCAGGTCGAGGACCGTGCCCTCCGGCGCGAGGAGCTCCAGCGCGCGGGTCAGGCCCTGTTCGGTGGCGCTGGCGTGCACGACCAGGTCGCACTCCCCGAGGGCGTCCTCGGGGGCCGCGAAGTCCACGCCGAGGGCCTCGGCGGTCTCGGCCCGGGCCGGGTCGGCGTCCACCAGCTGGAGCCGTACGCCGGGGAAGCGGGCGAGCAGGGCGGCGACCGAGCAGCCGACCATGCCGCCGCCGATGACCGCGATCCGGTCGCCGAGCAGCGGCGCCGCGTCCCAGAGGGCGTTCACGGCGGTCTCGATCGTGCCCGCGAGTACCGCACGTGCCGGGGGTACCCGCTCCGGTACCACCGTCACCGCGCTCACCGGAACGACGTAACGCGTCTGATGCGGGTACAGACAGAAGACCGTTCGCCCGATCAGCCCATCGGGGCCCTGCTCGACCTGGCCGACGCTGAGGTAGCCGTACTTCACCGGACCGGGGAACTCGCCCTCCTGGAAGGGCGCCCGCATCACGGCGTGTTGGCTCTGCGGCACCCCGCCCCGGAACACCAGGGTCTCCGTGCCCCGGCTGACCCCCGAGTACAGCGCGCGCACCAGTACCTCACCCTCGGCGGGCTCCGCGAGCAGGACGTCACGGAGCTCTCCGTGGCCCGGAGAGCGGAGCCAGAACGCGCGGGCCGAGGAGTTCATCGGCATCCTCCTGAACGATCGGGAAGTGGTTCACGTACGGAGATGTGCACAGCGAGAGGTGCACAGGCCGCGCACAGTACGCGGCGTTGATCGACTCTGTCACTCGGCCGGAGGACGTGCGGTGGCCCTGAACAACACTTACGAAGCCAGGCTGGTCCAGCAGGAGACCGCTGTGGGAGCGGGCGTGCAGATCCTGTTGCTGGCCCTGCTCGGGACGGCGATCGGCATGGGGCCGGCCGGCTGGCTTGTGGGTCTCGCGTTCGCGATAGCCACCTGGGCGGTGCTCTCCCGGGCCCTGCACCGCGCCCGGCCGCGCTCCTTCGGCCCCGCCAACCGGGTGACCCTCGGCCGCGCGATCCTGGTCGGCGGCGTGACCGCCCTGGTCGCCGACTCCTTCGAGAGCTCGCCGCCGGTCACCCTGCTGGTCGGCCTGACGGCCGTGGCCCTCATCCTCGACGGCGTCGACGGCAAGGTGGCCCGCAGGACGGGTACGTCGACCGCGCTGGGCGCCCGCTTCGACATGGAGGTCGACGCGTTCCTGATCCTGGTGCTGAGCGTGTACGTCTCGACGCAGCTGGGGCCCTGGGTGCTGCTGATCGGCGGGATGCGTTACGCGTTCGTCGCGGCGGCGAAGGCCGCGCCCTGGCTGAACGCCCCGCTGCCGCACTCCATGGCCCGCAAGACGGTCGCCGCGATGCAGGGCATCTGCCTGCTGCTGGCCGGCGCGGACCTGCTGCCCTACGTGGCCAACCTGGGCGTGGTGCTGCTGGCGCTCGGCTCCCTGGTCTGGTCCTTCGGCCGGGACGTGCGGTGGCTGTGGCGCAACGCGCGGCCGGCTGCCCTGGCGGCGGCGCCCGCGGCGGCGGCATCGGAGCGCGTGCCGGACTCCGCCGAGGAGCTGGAGATCCTGGAGCTGGCGGTGCGCTGAACCGAGCACGGCGAAGGGGCCCGGACCGGGGAGCGGTCCGGGCCCCTTCGCCGTTCACCGACGCAGCGACGGATGTCGGTCTACGACTTCGCGCCCCGCGTCCGTACGACGGCGAAGGCGGCCGCCGCCAGGCCGAGAACGCCGACGATCAGACCCGCGATGCCGAGGCCGCGGGCGGTCGAGTCACTGGAGCCGGCGGCCGCGGTGGTCGCCTTCCCGCTGCTCTCGGTGGCCGGCGCCGCCGGCGCGGCGGAGTCGTCGCCCGCGGCGGTCAGTTTGAGCGTCGGCGCCGGGTTCTCCGGCTCGTCGTCGCCGCTCTGCGCCTCCTCGATCCAGCGGACGACCTTGCCGTCGGAGTAGGTCTGCAGGGTCTTGAAGGTCAGCTGGTCGGTGTCCTCGGGCAGTTGCCCGAAGGCGACGTCGAAGTCCTCGAACTGGCCGGCGCCGATCTTGCCGCCGGTCCAGGTGATCTCGGAGGCGGCCTCGGTGATGGTGCCGTCGTCGGTCTTCACGGGCGTCTTGAGCTTGGTGGTGGTCACCTTGGCGGTCCAGCCGTCGTGCGGGGTCACGAGGACGCCCAGGACCGGGTGGTCGGTGGGCAGGTAGACCTGGACCTTGGTGGTGGCGGCGGTGTCCTCCTCGTTGGGCACGCGGAAGGTGAGCACGCCGTCGGTGGCGCCCTTGGCGTAGCTCTCGGGGTGGACGGTGACGTGCGCGGCGGCGATGCCGGCGGCGGCCAGGACCGACGCGGTGGTGAGCGCGGTGACGGTGGCGGCGCGGCGGAGGGTCAGTCGGGTGGTGGACATGGGTGAGTCGATCTCCGTACGGGTGAGGTCTGCTGGCGTGTCTGACGACTGTCAGGCGGGGTACGGGACCGGGTTCGGGGGGCCGCGCCGGCTCACCGCGTGCCGCAGCGCGAGCAGCGGGCGGGGCCGTATCGGGCCGGCCGGGGCCAGGCGGGGCCCGCCGGCCGGGGCGGGCAGGGGGGCGTCGTGCCACCAGGCGGCCAGGCCCGGGACGAGCGTGGCGGTCCGCCTCAGCAGCGACCACAGCGCGGCCTCACCGCGCCGCAGCCACCAGGAGGCGACGAGCGCGGCGACGACGTGGGCGAGGGTGGCGTGCGCGGTCAGGACGTGGACGTGCGGGTGCTGCTCCGCCGGCCCGCGCATACCGGCCATGCTCGCCATGCCGGTCACAGCAGACATGCCGGCCGTGACATGACCGTGCATGCGCATGGGGGCCATGGTCGTGGCGGGCGCGGGAGCAGCGGGAGTGACTGCACGGGCCGCGTCGAAGCCGAAGTGCAGACCGGCCTGGGTGAGCAGCATGCCGACACCGATCTCCGGCAACCCGCGCTCACGCTCCGCGAGGGCCCGCCCGAGGGCGAACACGACCACGAACCCGGCCGCGTCAGCCCACAGCGGCGGCATGTCGCCCATGGTCAGACCGTGCCCGGCGGCAGCCAGCAGCACGCACACCGCGGCGAACACCGCGGCACGCAGGCTCCGTACCGCCGGTGACGCACTCATGGTGAGCGATCCTCCCACGATGGGGGGATACGCGAGGCACGGACGCCCCGTTCACTCGTGGCTGGGGATTTCCGGTGCGACGGTCGTGGCCTGCTGAGCGAGGGCGGTGGTCGGCTGCGGCCGTACCGCGACACCGCCCCGACCTCCAGCAGGGCGCCGGTCCCCGGTCGGAGCGCGACATATGTGGGCCGGCCTCGGCCACCGCCCGTTGAGCCGCGATGGAAAGCACTCAGGAGTTCCGCCCACCGAGCGAGCCACCTCCCGCGCGTATGGCCCAGCAGTCTTCTGACGGCAGAGGCGACGTGGGCTCCGCCTCAGATGCGGTGCTGCGGTACTCCGTTGACCGACAAGTCTGCATCAGGCTTACGAGGCTCGGTCGTGGGGCGCGCAGGACCGGCTGACACGGACGTCGTCGCGGGCCTCGCGGCGGCGGCGCCGGTCAGCTGATGTCGATCACGACCTTGCCCCGGGCGGTGCCGCTCTCCACCGCGGCGTGGGCGTCGGCGACGTCGGCGAGCGTGAAGTGCCTCGGGTCGAGCAGCGGCTTGAGTGCCCCGGCGTCGGCGAGCGCGGCCGCCTCGCGCATGATCTCGCCGTGGTGTTCCCGACCGCGCCCGGTCAGCAGGGGCAGCAGGGTGAAGACACCGGAGTAGGTCGCGCCGCGGAAGGACAGGGGGGCGAGGCTGTGGCTTCCCCAGCCCAGGGCGCTCACGACGTGCCCCGTGTAGGTGCGTACCGCGGCGAAGGAGTCGTCGAGGACGGAGCCGCCGACGGTGTCGAAGACGACGTCGAAGCCCTCGCCGCCGGTGTGCTCGGCGACGTACTCCTGCACGGCGGTGGTGGTGTAGTCGATCGGGGTGGCGCCCAGGCGCTGGACGACCTCCCGTCGGGCGGACGAGGCGGTGGCGAAGACCTCGGCACCGCGGGCCCGGGCGATCTGGACGGCCACCTGGCCGATGCCGCCGGCTCCGCCGTGGACGAGGACCTTCTGTCCCGCGTGGACCTGCGCCCGGTCCACCAGTCCCTCCCAGGCCGTGATGAAGACCAGGGGCAGCGCCGCCGCCTCGCGCATGCTGAGCGCGGCCGGCTTGCGGGCCAGCAGACGGGCGTCGACGGCCGCGTACTCGGCGAGCGTGCCCTGCACGTCACCGACGCCGCCGGTCATGCCGAAGACCTCGTCGCCGGCGGCGAAGTCCGTGACGCCGGGGCCGGCCTCCTCGACCACGCCGGCCAGGTCCAGGCCGAGGACGGCCGGGAGCGTGCGCCGGGCGTGGGCGGCCTTGCCGGCCCGGATCTTGGTGTCCAGCGGATTGACGCCGCTGGCCCCGATCCTGACAAGCACCTGCCCCGGGCCGGCGTCGGGCTCGTCGATCTCACGGAGGACCAGCGGAGTGTCGAACTCCCGGAGGACCACTGCGCGCATGACTGCGCCTCTTTCCTGTCTTGCCGGGTGGATGTGCGCGGTCGGCACGGTGGTGCACCGGCCGCGATCAGATGTGACTGCCGACGAGCAGGTGTGCCGCCGACTTCGCTTCCTCCACGACGGAGCGGTCCTGGAGGAGGCGTCCCGAGGTCAGGGCGCCGTCGATCAGAAGCCCGATCTGCCGGGCGAGCGCGCCGGGGGCTTTTGCCCCGGCGCGCTCGCACAGTTCGGTCAGCCAGGCCTGACGACGCCGCGTGTGCTGCACGGTGATGGACCGGGCCTCCGAGTCCAGGTCCGCCTCGACCGCCGCGCTGACGAACGGACACCCGAAGAAGCCATGCCGGTCGAAGGCATCCGTCAGCGCGTCGAACAGTGCGACGAGCTGCTCTCGAGGGTCGTCCCCGCTGCGCGCGGCGGCGTCCTGCAGCTGTGCCATCCAGGAGTCGTCGGTCCTGCGCAGGTACGCCGCGACGAGCTCTTCCTTGGTGCGGAAGTGCACGTACAGCGTCGACTTCGCGACGCCCGACGCCGCGATGACCTGATCGACACCGACGCCGCGCAGCCCGTTCGCGTAGAACAGCTCCGCCGCCGCCGTGAGGATCCTCTCCTCGGACTTCGTCTTCCTGACCCGTGTCACCATGGCTCGGCCTCCTTAATCGGACAGACTAGTTCGTTCGATTAAGCTCGGCAAGCGCGGAGTCCTGGGGCCGGCGTAGTCCTGGGCAGCATCGAGGCCAACCCTGATCCGGCCCGCAGCGTCTGCCGGCGAGCCGGGTCCGGGGGTTCGTGCGTCCGGGGCTTGGCACGGCGCGGTAGGCGCGGGTGCGGTGGGCGCGGGTGCGGTGGGCGCGGTACTCCCCTGGTCCGCGCCCACCGCGGTCTGTGTCAGGCCGCCCGGCGGGCCTGTCCCCGGTGGTCGCGGATGATGTCCGCGTAGCGGTGGCCGCTGCCCTTGATCGTGCGGACCTGGGTGCGGTAGTCGACGTGGACCAGGCCGAAGCGCTTGGCGTAGCCGTACGCCCACTCGAAGTTGTCCAGCAGCGACCAGGCGAAGTAGCCGGCCAGCGGGGCCCCCTTGCGGGCCGCCGAGGCGCAGGCCGCGAGGTGGCTGACCAGGTAGGCCTGGCGCTCGGGGTCGTCGATCGTGCCGTCGGGGCGGACCACGTCGGGGTAGGCGGAGCCGTTCTCGGTGACGTAGATCTTGCGGGCGCCGTACTCCTCGGTCAGGCGCAGCAGGAGCGTCTCGATGCCGCTCGCGTCGATCTCCCAGTCCATGCCGGTGCGCGGGACGTCGGGGCGGTGGACCGAACGGGCGTAGGGCGCGGGGCCGCTCGGGTCGTTCTCGATGTAGGCCGGGAAGTAGTAGTTCAGGCCCAGCCAGTCGAGCGGGGTGGCGATGGTCTCCAGGTCGCCGGCGCGCTCGGGGAGTTCGACGCCGTAGGTATCGACCATGTCGGCCGGGAAGCCGCGGCCGTGCACCGGGTCCAGCCACCAGCGGTTGACGTGCCCGTCGTGGCGGCGGACGGCGGCCGCGTCCTCGGGCCGGTCCGAGGCGGCGAACACGGTGGAGAGGTTGTTGACGATGCCGACCTCGGCGCCGGGCGCGGCGGCACGGATCGCCTGGGCGGCCAGGCCGTGGCCGAGGAGCAGGTGGTAGGAGGCCCGGACGGCGGCCGTGAGGTCGGTCCAGCCGGGGGCCATCTTGCCCTCCAAGTGGCCGATCCAGGCGGAGCAGGACGGCTCGTTGAGGGTGGTCCAGTGCTTGACCCGGTCACCGAGGCGCTCCGCGACCACGGAGGCGTACGCGGCGAAGTGCTCGGCGGTCGCCCGCTCGGGCCAGCCGCCCCGGTCCTGGAGGGCCTGCGGCAGGTCCCAGTGGTAGAGGGTGACCGACGGGGTGATGCCGGCCGCCAGCAGGGCGTCGATCAACTCGTCGTAGAAGTCGAGACCCTTGGCGTTGACCGGGCCGTCCCCGCCGGGCCGCACGCGCGGCCAGGCGACCGACAGCCGGTAGGCGTTGGCGCCCAGTTGCCGCATCAGGTCGATGTCCTCGCGCCAGCGGTGGTAGTGGTCGCACGCGACGTCCCCGTTGTCGTCGCCTGCGATCTTCCCCGGGGTGTGCGAGAAGGTGTCCCAGATGGAGGGTGCACGGCCGTCCTCGGCGACGGCTCCCTCGATCTGGTACGCCGCGGTTGCCGTGCCCCACAGGAAGTCGTGCGGGAGGGCGGCGAGGTCGATGGTCACGAAATTCCCTTCGGAACTGGCTTCGTTGCGAAGCGGGTTCACTTGACGGCGCCGGCGGTCAGCCCGGCGACGAGGTAGCGCTGGAGGAGCAGGAAGCCGGCCACGACGGGGACGCTGACCACGAGCGAGGCGGCCATGATCTGGTTCCAGTACACGTTGTTGAGCGTGGAGTAGCCCTGGAGGCCGACGGCCAGGGTGCGGGTGGTGTCGTTGGTCATCACCGACGCGAACAGCACCTCGCCCCAGGCGGTCATGAAGGCGTAGACGGCGACCGCGACGATGCCGGGGATCGCGGCGGGTACGACGATCCGCAGCAGCGCGCCGAGCGGCCCGCAGCCGTCCACCAGCGCCGCCTCGTCCAGGTCCCGCGGGACCGAGTCGAAGTACCCGATCAGCATCCAGATCGAGAACGGCAGCGAGAACGTCAGGTAGGTGAGGATCAGGCCGCCGCGGGAGCCGAACAGGGCGATGCCGGTGGCGTTGCCGATGTTCACGTACAGGAGGAACAGGGGCAGCAGGAAGAGGATGCCCGGGAACATCTGCGTGGACAGCACGGTGACCGTGAAGACGCGCTTGCCGCGGAACTCGTAGCGGCTCACCGCGTAGGCGGCGAACACCGCGACGACGACCGAGCACACGGTGGCCGCGACCGACACGATCAGCGAGTTCACGAAGTACCGGGCGAGCGGGATCGTCGACCAGATGTCGATGTACGGGCGGATCGTCAGGCCGCTCGGCAGCCAGCGGAACTCGCCGGTGACGTCCGCGAGGGGCTTGAGCGAGCTGGAGACCATCACGTACACGGGGACCAGCACGAACCCGGTGAGCAGCGTGAGGAAGACCCGCCGGGACCAGAGGAAGGACCGCGGCGGGGCCATGGGCGAGCTAGACATCCGAGGTCCTCCGTCCGCGCGAGGTGAGCACCAGGTACACGCCGGTCACCACCAGCAGGAAGAGCAGCAGGAGCACGGACATGGCCGAGCCGGTGCCGAAGTTCCAGGTGACGAAGGAGGCCTGGTAGATGTGCACCGAGATGAGGTCGGCGGCCTCCGGGGCGGACCTGCCGAACAGGACGAACGGCGTGTTGAAGTCGTTGAACGTCCACAGGAACAGGACCAGGATCAGCACCTGGTTGACCGGGCGCAGCGACGGCAGGGTGATCCGGCGGATCTGCTGCCACATGCCGGCGCCGTCCAGGGCGGCCGCCTCGTACAGCTCCCGCGGAATGTTCTGGAGGCCGGCCATCACGATCAGGAAGGCGAACGGCCAGCCCTTCCACACCGACACGGTGAGCAGGGCGTAGAAGCTGTTGTCGCCGATCAGCCAGAAGGACGGCTTGTCGGTGAGGTGCAGCTGGTCGTGCAGCACGTGGTTCACCAGGCCGTTGTCGTGCTGGAACATGAACACCCAGGTGATGACGGCCGCGTAGACCGGCAGCGCGTACGGCACCAGGAACAGCGCGCGCAGCAGGCCACGGCCCTTGAAGGTGTCCTGCATGAACACGGCGGCCGCGGTGCCGATCAGCCAGCACAGGCCGACCGAGAGCAGGGTGAAGCCGACGGTGACGAAGAACGAGTGCAGCAGGGCCTTGCCGATCGGGGCGTCGAACTCGACCGACAGCTTGTAGTTGCCGAATCCGGCCCAGGGGGCGGTGGTCCAGTCGCGGATGTAGAACTGGGTGAGCTCCTTGAAGCTCATCACGACGCCGATGACCATCGGGACGAGATGGACGAGGAGTTCGAGCAGCAGGGCGGGCAGGAGCAGCAGGTAGGGCAGTCCGATCCGGCGGATCCGCCCGGGACGGCGGCCCGAGCCGCCCGCCGTCCCGGGGGAGTTCGCACGCACCGGCTCTTGTACGGCGGTGGTGGTGGTCGTCATGGTGCTCAGGCCGCCGGCATCTGCTGCTGGGCCTTCTCCAGCTCGGCCTTCACGGAGTCGGTGGTGATGGCGCGGCCGGCGGCGGCGTCGGCGAACAGGTTCTTGACCGCCGTACCGACCGTGGTCTCGAACTGCGACTCCGAGGCCACCTGGGGCAGGGCCGCGGCACTGGTGGCGAGGGTGTTCTTCAGGACCGAGTTGGCCGGGGTGTTGAAGGCCGCGTCCTCCTGGGCGGTCTTGACCGGCGGGATGGAGCTGTAGGCGGTGTTGAGGATCTTCTGCTCGTCGTCGCTGGTCATGAACTTCACGAACTTCGTCGCGCCGTCGAGGTTCTTGGTGTTCTTGAAGACGGCCATGTTGATGCCGGCGACCATCGAGTTGACCTGGGCGCCGGTGCCGGGGGTGCCGGACTGCACGGGCACCGGGGCGATGCCGTAGTCGCTGTCGCTCATGCCCTGCGACTTGAGGTTGGCGGACGCCGACTGCCACAGCAGCATGGCCTGCTTGCCCTTGGCGAAGTCGCTGACCGACTGGTTCTGCGCGTACTCGGCGTCACCGGTCGGGATGACCTTGTCCTTGGCCATCAGGTCGACGTACTGCTTGACCGCGGCGACGACGTTGGGGTCGGTGAAGTTGGGCTTGCCGTCGGAGGTGAAGAAGTCGGCGCCGTGCTGCTTGGCGAAGACGAAGACGTGGTGGATGTTCTCCGAGACGTTGCCGCCCTCGGCGCCGAGGACCGACTTGCCCTTCGCCGATATCTTCTTGCCGTCGGCGATCAGCTCGTCCCAGGTGGCCGGGGGCTTGGGGATGCCGGCGTCGGCGAAGATCTTCTTGTTGTAGTAGAGGGCGTACGCCATCGAGTAGAGCGGTACGGCCGCCGGGTCCTTGCCCTCGGCGCCCGTGGAGCCGAGCGCGGAGTCGACGAACCGGTCCCTGCCGCCGATCTTGCCGAAGTTCTTGGCGTCCCAGGGCAGCAGCGCGCCGGTCGCCTGGAGCGAGGCGCTCCAGGTGTTGCCGATGTTCAGCACGTCGGGGCCCTGACCCGAGGTGGTCGCGGTCAGGATCCGGTTGAGCAGGTCCGACCAGGGCACGACCTCCAGCTTGACCTTGATGCCGGTCTGCTTCTGAAACTTGTCGAGCTCCGGCTGGAGGACCTTCTTGTCGACCTCGATGCTGGCGCCCTGGTTGGAGGCCCAGTAGGTGAGCGTCTTCGGGGAGTCGTTGGACCCGCCCCCGGTGGACGAACCGCCACCGCAGGCCGTGGCCGCGAGGGCGAGGGACATGGTGACGGCGCCTACGGCCGCGGCTCGGATGCTGCGCATGGCTCCAGCTGTGCCTTTCCGGGAGTCGTTAACCCCGAGAGGGCTTCGCGAAGGCCGGCGCCCGCGCGTGCGGACGGCCGGACCGACGTTCGGCTTCCGAAGCCCCTCATGGCTTAATTTAGGACGTGAGTTAATCCCCCGAACAGTGGCTCGTCAAGGGATCCGGCACGGGTATCGGCGCAGGCGGGCCGGGGAACAGCCGGTTCCGGAGCGGGGGTACGCCCACGCCGACGGCGTGACCTGGGCCGAAGCCGGATGACCTGCGCGGAAAGCGGGCGTATGCCGTTCCACAACGGTTCTGTTTCGACGGCCGGTTGCGGGCGGCCGGAGGCCGGAGGTGGAGCGACGGGCGTCGGGAGAACGGCGACGCGAAAGGCGTGAACGGCGAGGGGACGGACGGCGATCGGGGGGGCGAGCGGCGCCGGAGGGTCGGTCGGCGCCTCGGAGGACGGGTCGGGACATCGGACGTCGGCTGCGGGGATGGGGGCCGGGGAGGTTGTCCCCGGCCCCACCCCCCGCCCGGTGTCAGTGGGCGGATACGGCGGTCGGAGCCGGTGCAAGGCCGACCGGGCGGATGGTGAAGGTGCCGCGGCCCTGGGTGCGGCCGCGCAGCCGGGTCGCGTAGCCGAAGAGTTCGGCCAGCGGCACGGTGGCGGTGAGCACCGCCGCGCCGCCCCGCGCCGTGGAACCGGTGACCCGGCCGCGCCGGGCCGCCAGGTCGCCGAGCACGCCGCCCACCGCGTCCTCGGGCACGGTGACCGTGACCTCGGCGACTGTCGGAGGAGTCCTTCACATGCGTCGAGCCGTCGGTCAGCGTGACGCGCAGCCCGGTCACCGGATGCCCGCCGAGGGGGCCCTCGGCGAGGGCGTCCCGGCAGCCGGCCTCGACCGCGCGGACGTACTCCTGCGGCACCCGGCCGCCGGCGACCGCCGACCGGAACACGAAGCCGCCCTCGCACCCGCCGTCGTGACCGCCCTCAAGGCCGCCCTCGCACCCGCCCTCGCACCCGCCCTCGCGCCCGAGCGGTTCGACGTCGAGGACGACGTGCGCGAACTGCCCGGCCCCGCCGGTCTGGTGGACGTGCCGGTGGACGAAGCCGGTCACCCCGCGGGCCACGGTCTCCCTGAGGGCGACCCGCGGCCGGCCCACCGTCACCTCGGGGCCGCCGTCCCGGCGGATCTTCTCCACCGCGACCTCCAGGTGCAGTTCACCCATCCCGGACAGCACGGTCTGCCCGGTCTCGGCGTCGGTGCGCACCACCAGTGAGGGGTCCTCCGTCGCCAGCCGGGCGAGCGCCTGTGCCAGCCGGTCGGTGTCGGTACGGCGGCGGGCCTCGACGGCGACCGAGACCACCGGTTCCGCGGCGGCCGGCGGCTCCAGGAGCAGCGGGGCGTCCGGGGCGCACAGCGTGGCGCCGGGGCGGGCCGACTTCAGCCCGACGACGGCGACGATGTCACCGGCCACCGCCCGGTCGAGGGGTTCGTGCCGGTCGGCCATGACGCGGAGGATGCGCGCCACGCGTTCGGTGCGGCGCGTCGCCGGGTCCCACACGGTGTCTCCCTTCTCGATCGTGCCCGAGTAGACCCGGACGTGGGTGAGGCGCCCGGTGGCGGTCGCGGTCACCTTGAACGCGAGCGCGGCGAACGGCCCCTCGGGGTCGGCGGCCCGCCGCTGCTCGGCGCCCTGGTGGGTACCGCGCACGGCGGGGACGTCGAGCGGCGAGGGCAGATAGGCCACGGCCGCGTCCAGGAGCGGTTCGACGCCCCGGTTGCGGTAGGCGGAGCCGCACAGGACGACGACGCCCTCACCGCTCAGGGTGAGGTCGCGCAGGGCGCCGGTCAGCGTGGCCGTGGACAGCCGGCCGGGCGGTGCGCAGAACTCCTCCAGCGCGCCCGGGTGCAGCGCGGCCACCGCCTCCACCAACTCGTGCCGGCGCCGGTGGGCCGGCTCCCGCAACTCCTCGGGAACGGGTCCCTCCGTCGCCGTACCGCCGTCGTCCGCCCAGACCAGCGCCCGCATGCGTACGAGGTCGACGACGCCGGTGAAGCCGTCCTCCGTGCCGATGGGCAACTGGACGACGAGCGGGGCCGGGTGGAGCCGGCCCCGGATCGACGCGACGGCCCGGTCGAGGTCGGCGCCCGCGCGGTCCAGCTTGTTGACGAAGGCGATCCTGGGGACGCCGTGCCGGTCGGCCTGCCGCCACACCGACTCGCTCTGCGGCTCGACGCCGGCGACCGCGTCGAACACGGCGATCGCGCCGTCGAGGACGCGCAGGGAGCGTTCGACCTCGTCGGCGAAGTCGACGTGGCCGGGGGTGTCGATGAGGTTGACGCGGTGGCCGCGCCAGGCGCAGCTGACGGCCGCGGCGAAGATGGTGATGCCGCGGTCGCGTTCCTGGGGGTCGAAATCGGTGACAGTGGTGCCGTCATGGACCTCGCCGCGTCTGTGGATGGTGCCGGTGGCGAACAGGATGCGTTCGGTGACGGTGGTCTTCCCGGCGTCGACGTGGGCGAGGATGCCCAGGTTGCGAACGGCGGCAAGGGGGTTGACGGAGTTCGGGTGGAGTTCGGTGCGCATGGCCCGGTGCCTTTCGGATGACGGTTCCCGGAATCGCTCCCGGAAGGGGCAGCGCGATTTCCCGTGCGGCGAAGTCCACCGGTCCGGCCTGACGGCACGTCACAGTACGTACATGTGCCGGTGGTCGACTGATCCGGTCGCGCGTCACGGAGTCCGGTGCCGGCCGCGCAGCGGGCACCGGAGGGACGGGGACACGAGGATCACGTCGAAGCGGGAAAGGGAACGGGAAAGGAAGGGGACAACAGCGGTGCGATCCCGCATGGCCCTCTCCCCCTCGTTCGTCCGAACTCGTCACGGCACAGCACCGCGACCGCGGTTCGCGGCTACGGTGCGTGACAGTGGACGAGTGTAGGCAGGAGGCGCGGGGCACGGCACCCGGTTTTCGACCGGCTGTCTCGATCCTTCAAGTCCCGGACAGACGACTGCGCTTCGACTGTCACCTCTCGGCCGCCCGACCGGGAGCGCCGCTGGGTAGCGTCGTCGCGTCGAGCCATCGGCACGGGAAAGGCGGCCCCATGTCCCATCGAGACGACACCCCGGCACAAGAGAACACCGGACAGAGCAGGCGCGGTTTTCTCCGCAGCACGGCGCTGGCCGGCGCGGGAGCGGCGGCAGCGGGAACCGGCGCGACCATGCTCGGCACGGCGCCCGCCACCGCCGCGGCGGCCAACGGCAGCGCCGGGAGCGGCACCTGGAGACCGGATCCGGCCGCCCTCCGGTTCACCCTCGCGGTGATGCCGGACACCCAGTTCCTGTACTGGGACAGCCAGGACAGCGTCAACCGGGCGCCGCAGGAGGCGTCGTTCCGTTACGTGATCGACCACAGCGGAGACGCGAACGGCGACAACATCGTGTTCATGGCGCACCTCGGCGACCTGACCCAGGACGCGGACCCGTCCTCGTTCCAGCAGGTCGACAAGGCGTTCGCGCTGCTGGACGCGCACGGCGCCGGGTACAACGTGCTGGCCGGCAACCACGACGTGAGCGGCGACGACAGCCGCGGTGACACCCCGTACCTGCGGACCATGGGCCCACAGCGGTTCGCGCACGCGAAGACGTTCGCCGGGGCCGACGCGACCGGCTACAACACCGCGCACGTCTTCCGGGCCGCCGGGCGCTCCTGGCTGCTGCTCGCCCTGGACTGGCGGACCAGCGAGCAGGGTTTCGCGTGGGCCGAGAGCGTCATCAGGGCCCACCCGAAGCTGCCGGTGATCCTCACGACCCACGACCTCGTCTACTCGAACTACGATGACAACGTTTTCCCATACGACTCCGGCGACCCGGAGGACAACGCCGTGCTCTCCGACCACGGCCGGGCAGTCTGGGACCGGCTGATCGACGGCAACGACCAGATCTTCCTCACCCTCAACGGCCACTACTGGCCGCCCGCGCGGACGACCGCGAAGAACGCCGCCAGCAACGATGTGCACCTGCACATCACCAACTACCAGAACCGCTACTTCGGCGGTGGCGGCATGATCCGGCTCTACCACTTCGACCTGGCCCGCAAGACGATCGACGTGGAGACGATCAACCCGTGGATCCTGGCCCAGAAGCCGGAGTCCCGTACCGAACTCGCGGCCGAGCACGCCCGGATCACCGGCCCGGTGGACGACTTCTCGGTGCCGATCGACTTCGAGCAGCGCTTCTCCGGCTTCGCCCCGGTTCCGGACCGGCCCGCCCGGCCGGCCGGCCGGGAACTGGTGAAGAGCACGCTCGCGTACTGGCGCTTCGACGGGCAGGGCGCGCCCGGCACCGCACTCGCCGCGGGCGACATCGTCCGCGACCTGTCCGGCAAGGGCAACGACCTGACCGTGGTGACCCTGCCGGGCACCGCGGCGGACGCGCTCACCTGGTCCTCCGACCACCACCCCGACCAGCCCGCGCACGCCGGCCTGAAGTTCAGCGGGGGCCGCAACCCGCTGCACGGCTCGTACCTGACCACCGAGGCGCACGCACCGCTGAACGACGAGACGTTCAGGTTCGGGTACACCATCGAGACGTTCGTGATGCTGGCGCTGGACTGGGACGCCGGGAAGAACGGCTGGGCGTCGGTACTCAGCCGCCGCGGCTCGGCAGGGGACGCCGGAAAGCACGGCAGGAACACCGACCCGGGCGAGCCGGTGCTCCAGCTCTCCGTCTCGAACAACGGCCGCGAGCCGCAGTTCAACCACTACCCGCTGAACGACACCTGGCCGACCACCAACTGGGGGCACGGCCTGGCCGAACTCAAGTGGTGGCACCTCGCGGTGGTCAACGACGGCCGTCGCACCAGGCTGTACGTCGAGGGCGCCCCGGTCGTCGACAACCCCGACCGCCGGTCGGTCGGCCTCACTTCGCTCGGGCTGCCGTGGATGGTGGGCGGCCACGAGTACGCGGGCGCCGTCGACATGGTGTTCCACGGCAGCATCGGCGACATCCGCATCGTGAACCGCCCCCTGGCCACGGACGAGTTCCTGACGGCGCGATGAGCGGCGTCTCCCGCCCCCGGCCCGCCCGCCGGGGACTGGAGACATCCCGGAATGGTATGGAGTTGGTCTAGTCCTCTTGACTGAAGGGCATGACGACGGTTTGGTATGTACCAAATCTCGGCCCACCCTCACCGCCCCCCATGGGCATCCCGAAAGGGCCACTGTCATGCACCTGGCAAGATTTGCAGCCTCCGCATGCGCGCTCGCACTCGCGGCCACCGGCGTCACCGTCGCGCTGGCCCCCGCCGGCAGCGCCGCGGGCAGCAGCGTCTACTCCGTGGCTCCCTACGTCGACATGTCGAACGGTCAGGAAGGACTGCTCGACACCGCCGTCACGGGACACGGACTCAAGGCCTACACAGCCGCCTTCGTACTCGGCGAGGGCTGCACGCAGATCTGGGGCGACACGCTCCCCATAGGCAACGACTCCTACACCGACCCCGAGATCGCCAGGGCGAAGTCCGAGGGCGCCTCCGTCATCATCTCCTCCGGCGGGGCGAGCGGTGAGCCGCTCGCCTGGACGTGCTCGACCCAGAGCAGCATCGACGCCGGCTACCAGGCCATCATCAACGACTACGGCGTCACCCAGCTCGACTTCGACGTCGAGGGTGCCGCCATCGCGGACACCGCGGCCGCGGCCCGTCAGATGCAGGCGATGAAGGACCTCAAGGCGTCCAACCCGAACCTGAAGTTCTCCATGACCCTGCCCGTGCTGACCAGCGGGCTCACCGGCGACGGCGTCAACATCCTCAAGGCCGCGAAGACGGCGGGCATCAGGATCGACGTGGTCAACATCATGGCCATGGACTACTACGCGGGCACCGGCACCGAGATGGGCCAGGGCGCGGTCTCCGCGGCCAAGGCCACGCTGGCCCAGATGCAGTCCGTCGACTCCGGCTACACCTACGCCAACTTCGGCATCACGCCGATGATCGGCAAGAACGACGACGGGTCCACCTTCACCCTCGCGGACGCCCGGACGGTGGAGTCCTTCGCCGCGCAGAACGGCGTCGGGCGGCTGTCGTTCTGGTCGGCCAACCGGGACCAGCCGTGCAGCGGAAGCGCCAACTCGCTCTCCACGTGCAGCGAGATCAGCCAGAACACGCTCGCCTTCACCGACGCGTTCGTGCCCTACGCGGGCAGCACGGGCGGTGGCGGCGGAGGCACCACCACCGACTTCTCCCTCTCCCTGTCGCCGGGGTCCGCCTCGGTCCCCCAGGGCGGCTCGGCGACCGCGACGGTCGGCATGGCCGTCACCTCCGGCAGCGCCGAGTCCGTCGGCCTCTCCGCCTCCGGCGCACCGTCCGGCGTCAGCGTCTCCTTCAACCCCGCTTCCGTGACGTCCGGCGGCAGTTCGACGCTGACGGCGACGGTCGGCTCGTCCGTGGCCGCGGGCACCTACCCGATCACCGTCACCGGTACGGCCGCGAGCGGCAGCCACAGCGCGACCTACTCACTCACCGTCACGTCCTCCGGCAGCGGCGGAGGCGGCGGGGGCTCGCTGACCAACGCGGGCTTCGAGACCGGCAGCCTGACCCCCTGGACGTGCACCGGCGGCAGCTCGGTGGTCGCCGGCCCCGTCCACAGCGGCAGCCACGGCCTCCAGGTCACGCCGAGCTCCAGCAGCACCGGCGAGTGCGACCAGAGCGTCACCCTGGCCGCCAACCACACCTACACTCTAACCGCGTGGGTACAGGGCCCGTACGCCTACGTCGGGGTCAGCGGCGGCGCCACCGCGAGCACCTGGTCGAACAGCACCGGCTGGAACCAGCTCACGGTCAGCTTCACCACCGGAAGCAGCGGAGCGGTGACCGTCTACGTGCACGGCTGGTACGGCCAGTCAAACGTCGACGCGGACGACTTCGCCCTCGGCTGACGGCCTCTCCATGCGCGCCCCGGCGGCGGCCTCGGGTCTCATCCCCCGGCGAGCCGACGGGGCGCGTTTCGCACTCCGGCCCGGACGAGGAGGCTCGCAACCGTATCGACCTGCCCATGATTGAACCGTTTCAACACCCGCAAGCCCCCTCCCTCACGAGACCGAGGAGAGTCATCCCGTGAACCATCCGCTCAAAGGCGCGCTCCGCATCGCGCTCGCTGTCGGCCTCGCCCTGGCCCTCGGCCGCGTGGCACCCTTCGAGTCGCCGCCGGCCGCGGCCGCCACGTCGGCGGGGGCCACCCC
Organism: Streptomyces sp.; assembly: GCF_019510245.1. Classification (GTDB taxonomy): domain Bacteria; phylum Actinomycetota; class Actinomycetes; order Streptomycetales; family Streptomycetaceae; genus Streptomyces. The sequence continues at coordinate 56,506 of NZ_JAEKKT010000127.1, forward strand.
CGGCGACCCCTACCTCCTCGCTCCCACCTCGCGGACGCTCGCACCGGTCTCGGTGTACCGGACCGCCGGCTCGGTGAGCGACCCCACCCATGTGCTGTCGCACCAGGCCGCCCGGCTGAACGGCAGCGGCTCGGCCGTGACCCTGGACTTCGGCAAGGAGGTCGGCGGTATCGTCATCCTCAGTTTTTCCGGGGCGAGCAGTGCCGGGCGGAGCGTGGGGCTGGCCTTCAGCGAGTCGTCGCTGTACGTCGCCAACAGCAGCGACAACTCGGGCGGCGGTACGGACGGCGCGATCTACGCGCCGGTCAACGGCGCCGGCAGCTACGCCATGCCCGCCGACAAGCTGCGCGGCGGCTTCCGCTATCTGACGCTCTTCCTCGACTCCGGTGGCTGGGTGGACGTCAACGGCGTCTCGCTCGCGTACTCGGCCGCCCCCGGAGCCACGAATCCGGCGGCCTACCCGGACTGCTTTTACTCCAACGACACGCTGCTCAACCGCATCTGGTACGCGGGTGCCTACACCGTCCAGATGGACACCATCGACCCGGTCCAGGGCCGGGTGTGGCCGCTGCCCTCCTCCGGCTGGGAGAACAACGGCGTGGTGGGCGTGGGCAGCGAGGTCCTGACCGACGGCGCCAAACGGGACCGCTCCGTGTGGCCCGGCGACATGGGCATCTCCCTGCCCACGGCCTACGTCAGCACCGACGACATGACGGCCGCCCGCAACTCGCTGGCCACCGTGTACCAGATGCAACAGTCGTCGGGCGAACTCCTCTGGGCGGGACCGGAGTTCAATTTCTTCGGCTCCGACACTTACCACATGTGGACGCTGCTCGGCACCTACACCTACTACCTGGACACCGCCGACCGGACCTGGCTCGACGGCATCTGAGCGCGGTACAAGCGCGGCGTCGACTTCATCACCGGCAAAGTCGACTCGAACGGCCTGCTCGACGTCACCGGGACCCTGGACTGGGCCCGCACCGGCCAGGGCGGGGAGAACATCGCGGCCAATGCCATGCTCTACCGGGTCCTGACCACCGGCGCGTCCCTGGCCCGCACCGAGGGCGACAGCACGCTGACGACCAGCTACGGCGACCAGGCCGCGGCGCTCAGAACGCAGATCAACTCCCGGCTGTGGGACGCGTCCACCGGCGCCTACCAGGACAACCCCACCAGCACCGTCCACCCGCAGGACGGGAACTCCCTCGCCGTCTGGTACGGCGTGACCTCCTCCGCCGCACAGGCCGACAACGTGACCGCCTACCTGCGCACCCGCTGGGGCAGCCGCGGCTCGCAGACCCCGGAGTGGAACAACAACATCTCGCCGTTCACCGGCTCCATGGAGGTCTACGCCCACCTCGCCGCCGGTGACGACACCAACGCCCTGAACCTCATCAGGACCGAGTGGGGCTTCATGCTCGACTCCCCGATCGGCACCGACAGCACGTTCTGGGAGGGGTATTCGAACCAGGGGGACGTCGGCCCCTACGGCGGCTCCTTCACCAGCATGGCGCACGGCTGGTCCACCGGTCCCCCCGGCGCGCTCACCTCCGACGTCCTGGGCATCCAGCCGACCAGCACGGGCGGCACCGCCTACCAGGTCGTCCCGCACCCCGGCGATCTCACCCACGTCGAGGGCACCCTGACCGTCGCCGCCGGAAAGACCGTCCACGTCAGCTACGGCCACCCCGCCGCCGGCAACTTCACCCTGCAGGTCGACACGGGCCCCGACACCGGCTCCACCGGGGTGATCGCCGTACCCAGGTTCGGCCGGAGCCACACGGTCACGATCAACGGCACCACCGCCTGGAACGGCACCGCCCTCACCGGCGCCACCGGCGTCGCGAGCGCGGACCAGGACGCCGACTACATCTACTTCCGCGGCGTGCAACCCGGTTCGTACACCGTCGCCTACCCCACCACGGGCACCGTGTCTCCCGCCGAGCACACCTCTCTGCCGGGCACCTGGGCACAGTGCGCGCTGGAGAACGGCATCTGCGCCGTCTCCGGGACGCAGACCCTCGCCTTCGGCGCCCAGGGCCGGTTCGACTACCTCACCGCCACCGGAAACACCGCGTGCACGAACACGGCGTTCGGCGACGACCCGATCAGCGGCCTGGCCAAGGCCTGTTACGTCCAGCCCCCGCCGCCCACGACGAACGTCTGGGCCCCGTGCGCAGCCGAGGGCGGCACCTGCTCCTACGCCGGCGTGATGACCGTCGCCTACGGCGCCGACGGCACGTACACCTATGCCACCGTGCCGAGCACCGCCTGCAGCAACACGGCCTTCCCCGACCCCACGCCAGGCACCGCCAAGTCCTGCTACCTGACGGCACCGCCGCCCACGTTCACGACGTGGACCACCTGCGCTGCGGAGAACGGCAGTTGCTCGTTCACCGGCACCCACGAGGTCGCCTACGGGGCCGACGGCCACTACGCCTACGGCAGCTTCACGGGCGGCACCCCCTGTGACAACGCTGTCTTCGGCGACCCCTCCGCCGGGACGGTCAAGAACTGCTACGTCCAGTAGCGGCAGGCATCGAGGAGGGCCGGTTCCCCGGGCACGCGCCCGGGGAACCGGCCCTGTCTTTGCCGGAGTTACTGCCCGAAGCCGTAGGCGAACAGGTGGTCGGTACCCGTGGAGCCGGTCACCGGCAGCGTCACCGACGCCACCTGCTTCGCCGGATCCAGCGCGACCTTCGTCGCGAAGACGTAGGTCTTCACGCCGTCCCGGCCCCCGCTCCCGGTGTTCCGGTAGGTGGTGGTGACGGCCGTCGTGTCACCCGGCAGCGGCTTGCTCGGGCCGCCGTTGAGCGTCCAGTCCGAGAAGCCGACCGTCGCCCGGGAGGTGGTGCCGTCGGTGTAGGTGACGGTCAGCGTGCCCGAGACCCCGCTGCCGTCGGTCGGGGCGTTGACGGCGGCGCCCAGCAGGCCCAGCGACGACCCCGAGGTGCCCGCCGGCATGGGAATCGTCTGCCCGGCCATCTCCAGGTTGTCGAGCTGACCGGACGTCACCGTCGGCCAGGTGTAGGAGATGCCGTCGACGGTGAGGGTGGAGCCGCTCGTGACGCCGGCGGCCGACAGCGCGTTCTGCGAGTAGGCCCAGCCGCCGCCGTCGAAGCCGCCCGAGTAGGTGGTGCCGTCGGGGTAGATGCCCTCGTTGGTGGCGTACGGCCACAGCGCACCGGGCTTGGCGACGGCCACGCGGAGGCTCGCCCCGGACAGTGCCGCACCCGTGCCGTGGTCGGTGAGGGCGAAGGTGACCGGGTACGTCCCCTCGCTCGCACCGGCCGTCACATGGACCTTGGCCTCGGCGCTGCCCGAGGCGGGCACCGTCAGCGAGCCGGACGCCGTGTCCAGCGTGACGCCGGAGGGCGCCGTCGCCGTCCAGTCGACCGTGACGGCCTTGCTGCCGAGGTTGGTCAGGTCGAGGGTGGCGTCATCGCCCTTGCCCGGCTGGAGGACCAGGCCGTTGCTGGGACCGGTGGCCGCCAGCACCCGGCCGCCGCCCGTGGTGTCCGACGGCGGCACCGCCGACGGTCCGGACGCCCAGGAGGTGTTCGGCTGGGTGCCGAGCGTGTATTCGAGCGTGCCCGCGCCCTTGAACTGCTGGTAGGTCAGCCAGGAGGTGTTCCAGGCCTTGCCCTTGACGTGCAGGGACTGCACGTACGGCGCGTCGGGCGCGGCCTGCGGCGCGTTGATCCGCACCGTCCTGCCGTTGCCGAGGGTCACCTGGGCGACCGGGAAAGCGGGGCTGCCGAGCACCAGGGTGTCCGTGCCCGGGGTCTCCGGGTACATGCCGAGCTCGGACCAGACGTACCAGGAGCTCATGGCGCCGAGGTCGTCGTTGCCGAACGAGCCGACCGGGGCGTTGAAGTAGAGGCCCTGCTGGGCCGCGCGGACGGCTGCCTGGGTCTTCCAGGGCTGGCCCGTGTAGTCGTACTCCCACGGGATCTCGACGCTGGGCTCGTTGCTCAGGTCGGCGTCGGTGCCGCCGGGGCTGGTGATGTCGTCGAGGAGGCTGTCCAGGTAGTCCGAGTACGCCTTGGTGCCGCCGCGGGCCTGGATGAGCTGTTGCAGGTTGAAGGGGACCATGGGGGTGTACTGGGCGGAGGTGCCCTCCACGAAACCGTTGGACGTGCCGGGGGTGAAGCCGCCCGCGAACTGGCCGTCCTTGTTCCTGGCCTGCATGTAGCCGGTCTGCGGGTTGAAGACGTTCATCCAGTCCTGGGCACGGGTGGCGAACTTCTGGTAGACGGCCGTCCTGCCGAGCGACTTCGCGAACGCGGCGAGAGCGTAGTCGGCGCTGTCGTACTCCAGTTGGGTGGAGACCGGGCCGTAGAAGTTGCAGCAGTTGTAGTCGTTCTCGTCCAGCGGGAGGTAGCCCTTGGCGTCCCGCACCGACTCGCCGGGGCGGTCGTTGTTCGGGACGGTGGCCTCGTGCTGGAGGGCGGCGAGCGCCTTGGCGGTGTCGAAGTCCGTCGCGCCGAAGGCGTACGCGTCGGTGATGATGCCGGCGGCCGGGTCGCCGACCATCACGTAGCTCTCGCCGTTGTTGGAGGCCCACTTGGGCAGCAGGCCCGTCTGGTCGTAGCCGTTGAGCATCGAGGTGACGACGTCACTGGCGACCTTGGGTTCGACCATCGCCATCAGCTGGGTCTGGGAGCGGTAGGTGTCCCAGCCCGAGTAGTTGGCGTACTGGGCCTGCTGCCCCTTGGCCAGCTTGTGGATCTGGTTGTCCATGCCCATGTACTGGCCGTTGTCGTCGGAGAAGACGTTCGGGTGCAGCAGGGCGTGGTAGAGCGCGGTGTAGAACTGCGTCTGCTGGTCGGCGGATCCGCCGCCCACCTCGATCTTCTTCAGCACCGCGTTCCAGGCGTCGTGGTTGGCCTTCGCGACGGCGCCGACGTTCCAGTTCTTGATCTCCTTGCCGAGGTTGTCCGCCGCGTTGGCGTCGCTCGTGTACGAGATGCCGACCTTCGCCGTGACCGTGGTGTTCGCGGAGGTGTCGAAGGTCAGGTACATGCCGTTGGCGCCGGTCGTGGGCGGCTGGGCGGCCTCGGCGGCCTTGGACAGCCGGGAGGCGGCACTGGCGCCCGGGGTCGCGGAGGCCTTGGCGGAGGCCTTGGCGGGCGTCCCGTGGACCGTCGGGGCCGGCTTCGCCGGGACGGTGAAGTGCTTCTCCTTCAGCGGCTTCGAGGTGGACTCCTGCGGGGCCGGAACGACCTTGCCCGCCTTCAGTGACTTCGCGTCGGGGTTGATGGTGCCGCCGACCCAGGTGCCGCTCGCCGCGAACGGCCGGTCGAACTTGACGTCGAAGTGCAGCGTGTACCGGTTGCTCGCGCCGCAGAAGTGGCCGCTGTCGATCGCGCCGCTGATCTCCTTGCTGTTCACCACCTGGACGCGGGTCCCGTCCACCTGGGTGGCGCCCCCGCTGAGCTTGAACAGCAGGTTCGCCTGCTGTCCCGCCGGGAAGGCGAAGGTGCCGAGCCCGGCGCGGGTGGTGTCGGTCAGCTCGGTCTTCACGCCGTTGGCGTCGGTGACCTTGTAGGACCCGACGGCGGCCTGCTCGTCGGCGTGGCTGAAGCCGACCGACGTACTGCCGAGGTCGCCCGAGAGCGCGCCGGTCACCGGCAGCACGGGCAGGTCGCCCGCGACCGGGCAGCCCGGGCCCGAGACGTGGGTGAGGCTGAAGCCGGAGATCTTCTTGTCGGCGTACTCGTAGCCGCCGCCGTCGGGGCGGTTCGGCGTCGTGTCCGGACCCCACTGGACCATGCCGGCCGGCATGTCGGGGCCGGGGAAGGTGTCCACCGCACCGGAGGTGCCGATGAGGGGGTTGACGAGGGACGCGGGGTCGGTCACGAGGGCCGGCGTCCCGGCGCTCGCGGCCAGGGCGCTTCCCGTCGCCGAGAGCGGCAGGGCTGCCATGCCCAGGACGCAGACCACGGCAAGGCGTCGGCGGAATCTGGCTCGGGTGGAGGGTGGTGCGGCTGAACGTCGGGGTCTCACCATCGGTTGCCTCCGCAGCGGTTCGTGCTTCGCACATCAGGTGTCGGCGCGCCGAAAGTCACCGGAATGCCGGCGACAGGCAACGAATCCGGTCGCTCCCACGGCCTGACAACGTTGCCATGCACGAGAGTTGAGTGAAACGCCTGTGCTTGCGGCGTGTCAACGAGGTCAACAAGACTTTCTGGTCGCGAAGTTCACGAAGAGTCGTACGCCGGGCTCGATGCCCGTGTTGCTTGCGCGAGTTACGGCTCCCCGGCAACGCCCCTACAGCCCCCGGGTGACGAGGCCGAGTGCGCCGGCGAGTTGCTCGCGGTGCCTGCGCAGCGCCTCGGGGGTGACGCCCTGCCCGGCCACGGCCCGGGCGACACCGTCGGTCGCCACCTTCAGCACGGCGCTCATGGTGGCGGCCCGCATCCGGACGTCGACCGAGTCGGCGGACTCGCCCGCGCGTTCGGCGAGCACTTCGGCGAACGTGTCCTCCGCACGCTCCCGCAGCACCAGGTAGACGGCCCGCAGCGCCGGTTCGTCGTGGGTCAGCCGGATCACGGTGAGAACCGCCTCGGCGTCCCTGCCGGACGACGGGTCGAGGGCGGGCCGGTAGGCGGTGCGCAGGTGGTCGGTGAGGTCGACGCCGGGCGGCCAGGCGCGCAGGACCGCCCGGAAGGCCTCGATCGACTGGGTGAGCAGCGGCTCCACACAGCCCTCCTTGCTGGGGAAGCAGCGCCACAGCGTGCGCTCCGAGACGCCGGCCGCCCGCGCGATCTGCTCGCCGGAGGTGGCGGCCACGCCCTGTGCGGCGAAGAGCCGGACCGCGTGACGGGAGATGTCCAGGCGCTGCCGCTGCCGTTGCCGGTCGCTGACCGGGGGCCGTCCCCGGCGGGGCGCCATCGGGCCACTGTCCGCCGTCACGTCCTCCATCGGGTGATCCAACCACGCCGGAGCCGTGGGGCGACTGGCCGAAAACATTATTGGCAGTGACTGACAATAAAGTGTTACGGTCGAAATGCCGGAAGATCGCGTTCCGAGGTCCAGGAGGAGGACCATGAACGGTGCCGCCGAGCGTTCCCGACTGCCCTTCGCACGGCCGAACGTGCTCGATCTCGCCCCCCTCTACGAGGTGCTGCGCCGGGAGGCGCCGATCACGCCGGTCACCACACCGGCCGGGGATCCGGCCTGGCTGGTCACCCGTTTCGAGGAGGTCCGCGACCTCCTCGGCGACAAGCGGCTCGGCCGCTCCCATCCCGAGCCGGAGCGGGCGTCCCGGATCACCAGCGCCGCGGTGCAGGAGGGCCCCTCGGGCAATTACGCCACCGAGGAGGCCGACCACACCCGGATGCGCCGGCTGCTGACCCCGGCCTTCTCCGCCCGGCGCATGGTGATGCTCTCCGATCACGTACGGGAGCTGGTGGACGGCTGCATCGACCGGCTGCTCGCCGAGCGTGCCACGGCGCCGGACGGGGTGGTCGACCTGCATGCCGGGCTGGCCTTCCCGGTGCCCGTCGCGGTCATCTGCCGGCTCCTCGGCGTGCCCGAGACCGACCGCGAGCACTTCGCCTCACTGTCGGCGCGCATGGCCGACTACGCCATCGGGGACGCGGCCGAACAGGCCCGGGAGGAGTTCAACGAGTACATGACGACGCTCGCCGAGGCCAAACGCGACCGGCCCGGCGAGGACGTCATCTCCGACCTGGTACGCGCCCAGAGCGCCGACGCGGACTTCGACTACTCCGAGATGATCAGGCTCTGCGTCGGACTGCTGTTCGCCGGCCACGAGACCACCGTCAACCGCATCGGGCTCGGCACCCTCTTCCTGCTCACCCGCCCCGGCCAGTGGCGGGCGCTGACCGCCGACCCGGCCGGCCGCGTCAACGCCACCGTCGAGGAGATCATGCGCCTGGGCGCACCCGGCGACCTCGGCCTGCTGCGCTACGCCCACGCGGACGTCGACGTCGCCGGGGTGACCATCCGCAGCGGCGACGCCGTGATCCTCTCCGTCAACTCGGCCAACCGCGACGCGTCCGTCTACACCGACGCCGAGACCTTCGACCCCGACCGTCCGGAACGCAACCACCTCGGATTCGGCCACGGCCCCCACTTCTGCATCGGGGCGAGCCTGGCCCGCACCGAGCTGCGCATCGTCTTCGCCGCCCTGGCCGAGCGCCTGCCCGGTCTGCGGCTCGCCAAGGACGTCGACGACCTCGCCATGCGCACCACCCTCACCGGCGGGGTCAGCGAGCTGCCCGTGACCTGGTGAGGCACCGCCCGGACAGGGGCGTGGTGCGGACCGGCCGTGGGGCCGGGCCGCGCCACGCCCGCCGGGTCATCCCTCGTCGCGCAGCCGGGCCGCCAGGCTGGTCAGCGCCTCGGTCTCCTCGGTGTGGCCGAGGGCGGTGAGCCGGGAGACCGCTTTGTCCAGGCGGGCGAGGGCCGGAGCGGGGCGTTCCAGGTAGCGGCCCTCCACGACGGCCGAGAGCCGGACGCACTCGGCCCACTCACCGACGTGGTCCCTGTCGTGGGACCCGGGTTCGGGTTCGCCGAGCAGGGTGAGCGCCTCGTCCAGGGCGGTCAGGGCGGTCTCGTACTCGTGGGCGTAGGCGTTGACCCGCCCGTGCTCGTAGGCGAGGGCGCTGTCCAGGTCGCGGCCCCGGGCCTGGTACCCCGCCTCGCGGGCCGCGTCGGCGATCCGGCCCGCCTCGGCGAGCAGGGCGAGCGCGTCGGCCAGGCCCTCGGCCCCCTGGTGCTGGGCCTGGAGGCGGGCGAGTTCGCGCAGGCAGCTGCTGAGCTGCTCGTAGCGCGGGTCCCGGGCGTGCGCGGCGAGGGCCTGGTCGGCGGCCTCGCGGGCCCGGCCGAACTCGCCGGACTCGGCGAGGACCACGGCGGTCTCCGCGGCGATCATGGCGTGGCTGCCGGGGTCGTCGTCCCAGCCCGCCGACTCGGCCGCGAGGGCGGCGTACTCGGCGGTGGCGGCCTTGAGGTCCTCCCCCGCGTGCAGCGCGCGGGCGCGGATCAGACGCAGCTGGGCCGTGAGCCGGTCGTCCAGCTCCCCGGTGGCGACGTCCGGTTCGGCCAGCACGGAGTCGAGCAGCGCGATGCAGTCCTCGACGCGGCCCAGGTCGAGGCTGAGCTGGGCGGCGTTGTTGTAGGTGCAGAACGCGTCGAACCGGCTGCCGTTGCGCAGCTCCAGCTCCGCGGAGCGGGTGAGGTGCCGCAGTGCCTCGTCCGGGCGGCCCAGGCGCATGCAGGCCTGGGCCAGATCGGCGTGCAGGCGCGCGGTGCCGGCCGCGTCGGCCGGCCAGTCGGCGGCCAGTCGCAGGCTCTCGCTGAGGTCCGCGTGCGCGGCCCGGTCGTCCTTGAGGCCGAGCCGGACGCGGCCGCGCAGTGCGAGCGTGCGGGCCACGTGCCAGGCGGGGCCGTGTGCCTTCAGCAGGTCGAGGAGGGCGTCGAGCTCCGTGACCGCGGCGGGCAGGTCGCCGGTGACCGCGTACGTACTGGCCCGCAGCAGGTGGGCGCCGGAGACCTGTCCGGCGATGTCGTGGCGGGTGGCGAAGGCGAGCAGCAGGTCCACCTCGGCGACGACCGGCGCGCTGTGCTCCTCGCTCCTGGACGCCTGCAACCGCATGCCGAGCGCGGTCGCCCGCAGCCGCAGCAGCCGCGCCTCCTGGTACGGGGCGAGGCCGGTCGACTCCTCGTGCAGCCGGACCAGGGCCTCGTGGGCGGCGGTCAGCGCGGCGGCCTGCGCCTCGGCCCCGTCGCCGTGCGCGCCGGGAAGGCCGCCCGCGGGCAGCAGCGCGCAGGCACGGGCGAGCGCCGCGTGGCCCGGTGCGCCGGCCTCGTCGTACAGGGCCGCCGCCGCCTCGTACAGGGCGGCCGCCTCGTCGAACTTCTCCTTCTCGCCCGCCCGGCCCGCCTCGTCCTCCAGCAGGTCCGCGCGCAGCCGTACGAGCGGTCCCACGGCCGGGTCGTCGGGGTGGGCGTAGCCGGGGTCGGCGACGAGCGTGCGCAGCCGGGCCCAGCAGGCCACCGCGTCCGGGTGCCCCGCTTCGTCCAGCTCCCGCGCCCGGACGATGAGTTCGGGCAGCGACTCGGGGACGGCGGCGGTCGGGCGGACGGCGGCGGTGGGGGCGGACGGCGGAGCCACGTCGTCGAGGGCGCGGGTGCGCAGGGTCAGTTCGAGTGCGTCCAGGAGGGGGGCGCACTCGAGGCGGGCCCGGCGCCGGTCGGTGTGGGCCGTGGTGCCGTTGCGGGCGTCGAAGCGGGCGGCGAGCTCGTCGGCGCGGCCGCGCACCTCGGCGCGCAGGCCGGCCACCGTCCAGGTGCGGCCCGCGAATCCGGCGGCGGGCAGCTCGCCGTGGCCGAGGAGTTCGACGCGCTGGAGGAGGACCTCGACGCCGGTGAGGAAGGCGAGCAGGTCCAGCGGGGAGTCGACCTCGTCGAACAGGTTGCGGTTCTCGGCGAGGAGTTCCAGACCGCGGGCCTCGTTGCCGGTGAGCGCGCAGAACTCCAGGTGGCGGCCGACCTCGCCGGACATCGAGGGGTTGCGGCGGCAGGCGCGGTAGCCGCTGAGGTGCAGTGCGCGGGCCTGGTCGGCGCGGTCGGCGCGCAGCAGCGGGAGGAGCGCGTACGAGACGGAGCGGGCGGGCTCCTCCTGGCAGGACTCCGTCCCGTCCAGGACGGGCTCCCAGGTGCGCAGCGCCCGCTCGTCGTCGTCCGCGGCGAGGTGGTAGAGGGCGCGGTCGCAGATCTCGCAGGCCTCGCAGTCGCTGAGCCGGGTGCGGGTGCGCCCCGCCCACAGTTCGTAGGCGAGGCCGGTGTCCTCGCCGACGTGGGCGGCGAGCCGGTAGGCCTGTGCGTAGTAGGGCTGGAGCTCGAGGCCGGCCTTCTCGTACCGGTCGCGCATCTCGGTCAGCCACTGGCGCAGACTCGCGAGGGGTATCTCGGGCAGCGCGACCAGGGCGTTGGCCACCCACTTGAACCGCCAGAACAGCATGTGCCGCAGCCGCTCGTCGAAGACGTCGGGCTGCTCGTCGAAGAGGGTGAGCAGGCGGGCGAAGACGACGGGCGACTTACGGGGTTCGGAGCCGTAGGTGTAGGCCTCCTGGAGTTCGAGGAGCGCGTGGACGAGCGCGCGGGGTTCCGCGAACTGCTCGGCGGCCTCGGCGAGTTCCTCGGCCGTGACGGTGCGGGTACGGCCGTACGGGCGCCGGTCGTTCTCCTGAAGCGCCTGGTACAGCTCGTCCGTGTTCTGGGGGTGGGGTGCGGAGGGCATCGTCAGCTGTCCTTGCGGAGGGCGTGGGCGAGGAGATCGAGGAAGGAGCGGTTGATGAGGCTCGACTCGGCGGGCCTGAGCGGGCGCCGGGACAGCATCGCGGCCTGCCCGTAGAGGGCTTCGGCGCTGGTGCGGGCCAGTTCGGGCTCGTCGATGGTGACCGCGGTGCGGACCAGCGGGTTGAGCTGGTTGAGGATCAGCTGGGCCCGCGGGGCCTCCTGGCGCAGGTGGCCGAGGATGTCGCCCCACACGCCGCCCTGCTGCTCGCGGGCGAGCTGGGAGCGGGTGCGCTCGTGCCGGGCCTCACGGCTGTCGAGGAGGAGGGCGGGGGCGGAGGCGGGCTGGAAGGTGCGCAGGGCGACGTCGCAGTCGAAGACGGCGAGGGCGTCGCGGGCCTGCGCGAGGTAGGCCGCGGCGGCGAGTTCCGTCTCCCGGTCGACGGGGTCGAGGTGGGCGGTGAGGGTGCCCGGGTCGAGGTCGGCGACGGCGACCTCGGGCCTGATCTCCGGCAGCCGGTGGACCAGTTCGCGGTCGTAGGTGTAGCCGCCGTTGACGACGCCGAGCCCGGCGGCCCCGGCGATCGCCGCCACCTGCCGGAACTCCTCGACGCTGGAGGTCACCAGCACGGTGCGGTGGGTGCGCGCGAACTCGTCGAGGGTGGCGTGTCCGTCGGTGGTCTCGAACGGCAGCCACGGCAGCAGCATCCGCAGGATCTCGTCGTCGTGCACGGCCAGCGACTTCACGGCCAGGTGGTGGGTCTGCAGGAAGCGGCCGAGGAGGTCGGGATCGCTGGCGGCGGTCCGGGCGATCCAGGCGCGCAGCCGTTCGGCGAGCGCGTCACGGACCGCGGCGAGGGTGTCGTCCTCGTAGAGGGACTCCCGGGAGGCGGTGGGGCGCAGGCTCTCGGCGTCGAGGACGCAGCGGACGAAGAACGCCCACTCGGGCAGGATCTCCTCGGCCTGCTCGGACAGCAGCATGCCCTTGACGTGCACGCGGTGGCCGTGGCGGCGCCCGGCCGGCACCGCCTCGGGGAGCACGCACGCGATGCCCTTCAGGCCCACGGCCGGCAGGTCCAGGTCGATGGTGTCCAGCGGCGTGAAGCCGAAGATCTCCTCGCCGTACGCGGCGAGCGCACGGGAGCGTGCCCCCGGTGTGGGATAGCTGCGCGCCCAGGGTGCGGGCTCGGGGTTGACGGGGGCGGCCGGGCCGCCGGAGCCGTCGTCGAAGGTCACCGGGTGGCGCAGCAGGGAGCCGAAGTGCCGTGCGAGTTCCTGTACTTGGACCGGCCGGGTCCACTCGCCCGCGTCGGCGCGGGGCGTGAGCGTGACGGTGGTGCCGGGCCGGGGGCGGGCGGAGGCGGGCAGGGCGCGGACGGTGTAGCTGCCGTCGCCGCGGCCCCGCCACTCCACGGCGGGCGCGTCGGGGGTGCGGGCGGAACGGCTGACGACGTGGATCTCGTCGGCGACCAGGAAGCAGGAGAGCAGGCCGATGCCGAACTGGCCGATGAAGTCGGCCCGTTGCTCGGCGACCTGTTCTGCCCGCTTGCTGCTGCGGCCGATGGTGGCGAGGAAGGTGTGCACGTCGGCCTCGGTGAGACCGACCCCGTCGTCCTCCACCCGGACCACCGCACCGTCGGCGTACAGGCGGATGCCGAACGCGTCGGCGGCGGCGCCCGGTTCGAGGCCGTGCCGGGCAGTCAGCGCGTCCACCGCGTTCTGCAGGAGTTCGCGCAGGTAGACGCGGGGGCTGGAGTAGAGGTGGTGGGAGAGGAGGTCGACGAGGCCGCGCAGGTCCACCTGGAAGGTGCGGTCGGCGCCGGCCGGGCTCGCGGGGGTGTGGGGCAGAGTCATCACAGAGTCCGGGGTGGGGTGATCGAGGGGTGGCGGGCGGAAGGTGTGCCGGGCGGCGCGAGAGGCACCGGGGACGGCGGCCGGCTCAGGCGCGGCTCCGGAAGCGGGCGTACGTCTTCTCCGGCTGCGCCATGTAGGTCCAGGGCCACCGGGTGTAGGCGCCGTCCAGCTCGTGGTAGACCCGCGGGGCCACGACGCTCTCGGCGGACAGGGACAGGGCCATGGCGAAGATGTTGAAGTCCTCCTGCCAGCCCGGGCGCCGCCGGTAGCCGGGGTGGAGGATGCTGCGCTTGGCCGCGTCCCTCAACTCGCCCTGGATCTCCGGGGTGTCGAGGCAGTTCTTGTCGTCCGACTCCACCCAGTCCTCGATGTGGGCCATGGCGACCACGCAGCCGAGGCGATGGCCGTCGGGAGCGCCGGCGAACGCCTCGCGCGCGAACTCCAGGGCCTGGCCCGGCTCGCCGTGCCACCTGGGCTGGAGGTGCGACACCCACTCGATGTGGGTCGCCAGGTCCAGCGGGTCGCGGCGCAGGGCGGCGCCGAGCCGGGCCTCGTTGACGGCGGTGCCCACCGACATGCCGCGGCCCGAGGTGAGCAGGCGCCGCCACGGCGTGATCCACTCCGGCCGCAGCTCGGCGGCTTCGAGCAGGTGCTCCTCCGCGATCCGGAGCCGCTCGTAGAAGACGCGCCACTGATCCCGCGAGACGTCCGTGGCACGCGCGGAGGTGCGCGCCTCCCAGCCCCAGCTGATGTGCCGCGCCCCGGATATCAGCAGGGCCGTCGCCCGGTGCTCCTTGTCCTCCTCGGCGGCCCGGCCGATCCACTCCTGCAGGCCGTCGACGTCGGACAGCTCACCCAGCACCTGGTGGTCGCGTCCGAGATCGAAGTGGGCCGACGCCATCTTGACCGCGTCCCAGTCCCCCGACTCCGCGGCCACCAGCAGCGCCATGACCCGGGTGTCCCCGAGGAACTGCAGCTTGTACACCCCGTTCTGCCGGCGCGGCGCGGGAAGCGCGTGCGGGTCCGCCGCCGGTCTCTCCCCGCCCCTGCCGAACAGCCTGCCGAACATGCCGCGCCCTCCCCAGGTTCCGCGTGATCATTCCGGTGCAGCATAAGGGGGCCCACTGACATCGTTTCCACAGAGTTTTCACCGGGGGCGCACGGAGACCGGTCCCGCCGGCCGAGTACCGGTCCCCAACTGCCGCGTACCGGGCGCGACGACAGGGGTTTCAGCGGCGACGGCGGGTTCGGCGGCGATGGACGCCTTTCAGCGACGATGGACGCTGACGGCGTACCCGCCGCCGTCGTACGGGTCCGCGTCCCAGGTGGCGAACCGGTCGACGAGGGCGAGGCCGGCCGCGGCGCAGCAGTCGTCGTACTCCGGCAGGGTGAGGCCGGGCGGCACGGGCAGATGGGCCTCGTCCAGGCCGAAGCCGGCGACCAGCAGACCGCCCGGGCGCAGGGCCGCGGCCAGCCGCCCGACCACGGCGGCCTCGGTGCCGGCGGCGAGCAGCGGGAAGATGTTCCCCGCGGCGACCACGAGATCGAAGTCCGTCGCGACACCGAGCCGGCGGGGCTCGAACTCGGCCAGGTCGGCCTGGATCCACGGCAGTTGCGGCGCCTGCTCCCGCGCCACCGCCAGCATCGACGCGTCGAGGTCCACACCGACGCAGTCGTACCCGAGCTCCGCGAGCCGGATCATGACCCGCCCGGTACCGCACCCGGCGTCCAGCACCCGCGCTCCGGCGGGCACGAGCGCCGCGCAGAGCCGTGCCTCACCGTGCACGTCCTTGCCGCTGCGGGCGACGGCGGCGAACCGTGCGGCGTACTCACGTCCGGACGTCCCACCGGTCAGCTCCTGCCAGCGACTCATGGGACGAACTATAGGGCGACGGTGTGCCGGTCCATGAGGCGCCCAGGCATCCGCGAAGGCATCGCATCGGGAGACCGGGACCGTGCGACCGGGACCACCGGTCCCCGAAGTCCGGCGTGCGAGTCCGACCCGCCGCGCCGTTCCCGCATGCGCCCTCGCCGCCCGGGGGACCCTGCACACTCGAGACCCGCTTCGCCGCGCCCGACTACTTCCTTTCGTCACGGGATGCCCGAACTGCTCCGCCGACACCCCCAGGGGCGCGGGAAGGGAGACGGAGGGTGGTGATGACCCACCGGGCACCGCAAGGGGAAGGATGTTGCCCCGCGCTGTGGGAACAGTCTGGTCGGCCGTCGCTGTTGCACCGGCCGGGGGGCCGGCACCGCGCGCGCCCTCGGGTCCGCACCGTACACGGTGAGCTGCTCTTCAGAGACGCCCGCTCAGGTGCCCGCCGCGGACCCGGACCCAGACCTTGTCACACAGGAGGACTGCTTCATGAACGACCGGCCCTTGACGCTCATGGCGGTACACGCCCACCCCGACGACGAGGCCACCGGAACCGGAGGCGTCCTCGCGCGGTACGCGGCGGAGGGCGTGCGCACGGTCCTCGTGACGTGTACCGACGGCGCCTGCGGCGACGGACCGGGGGGTGTCAAACCGGGCGATCCCGGGCACGATCCGGCGGCCGTCGCCGCGATGCGCCGTCAGGAGCTCGAGGCGAGCTGTGACGTCCTGAAGATCAGCCATCTGGAGACGCTCGGCTACGCCGACTCCGGAATGATGGGCTGGCCGGCCAACGACGCCCCCGGGTCCTTCTGGCGGACACCCGTGGCGGAGGGCGCTGCCCGGCTCGCGGAGCTGCTGCGCCGCTACCGCCCCGACGTGGTCGTCACCTACGACGAGAACGGCTTCTACGGCCACCCCGACCACATCCAGGCCCACCGCATCACGATGGCGGCGCTGGCGATGACCGAGCCGACGCCGAAGGTGTACTGGACGACGGCTCCGCGCTCGATGATGCAGCGGTTCGGGGAGGCCATGCGCGAGTTCGGTGCGGACGTACCGGAGCCGGATCCCGAGGAGGCCGCCGCGCTCGCGGAGATCGGGCTCCCCGACGACGAGATCACCACCTGGGTGGACACCACCGCGTTCGGCGGCCAGAAGTTCGACGCGCTGGCCGCGCATGCCAGCCAGGGCGAGAACATCTTCTTCCTCAAGATGGGCCGGGAGAGGTTCACCGAGCTGATGGGCGTGGAGACCTTCGTCCGGGTCCAGGACACCACCGGCGCGGCCGTACCCGAGAACGACCTCTTCGCCGGACTGCGCTGACCCGCCCGCCCGGGGGGCCGCACCGGCGTCGGGACGACACCCGGAAGCCCAGGTCAGAGTCCTGGGAAGGGGTGGTAACCCCCGGGAGGCCCGGAGGCGGTCCCCCTGCGGATCCGGTGGCTGGCCCGCTGTCGACGCGGTGCGGCCACGACAAGACTCGGCGGCATGACGCTCTCCATCGACGCTCCCGTCGCGCCCGCCGTCCCCGGGCGGCCCTCCGGTCCCGGCAGCGATTTCGCCAGGCTTTCCCGACGCATCGGCGAGGCAGGTCTGCTGGACCGGCGCCCGGGCTACTACACCGTGCGGCTCGGCATGGTGATCGTGGCCCTGCTCGGTGGCGCGGCGGCCTTCTTCGCGCTCGGCGACAGCTGGTGGCAGCTGGCTCTCGCCGCCGCCATGGCCCTCGTCTTCGGCCAAGTGGCGCTCGTGGCCCATGACCTGGCTCACCGTCAGGTGTTCCGCCGGCGCCGCCCGAGCGAGACGTGGGGCCGCCTCTTCGGCAACCTCGCCATCGGCATGAGCTACGGGTGGTGGATGAACAAGCACACCCGGCACCACGCCAACCCCAACCACGAGGAGCTCGATCCCGACGTCGCTCCGGACATCCTCGTGTGGTCCACCGACCAGGCACGCGACAGCAGCGGCCTGGCCCGGCTCATCGGCGGCCACCAGGCGTTCCTGTTCTTCCCGCTGCTGACGCTGGAGGGTTTCAACCTGCATGTGTCGAGCGTGCGGGCGCTGCGCTCGCCGTCCATGAAGAGCCGGGCGACGGAGGGCGCGCTGCTCCTCCTGCACTTCGCGGCGTACCTGTCCGCGCTGTTCCTGGTGCTCTCCCCCGGCAAGGCCGTGGCGTTCCTCGCCGTGCACCAGTGTCTGTTCGGTGTCTATCTCGGCTGTACGTTCGCCCCGAACCACAAGGGCATGCCCACCTTCACCGGCGACGAGCGGCCCGACTTCCTGCGGCGTCAGGTGCTCACCTCCCGCAACGTGAGGGGCGGCCGGTTCACGGACGTGCTGCTCGGCGGGCTCAACTACCAGATCGAACACCACCTGTTCCCGAGCATGCCCACGCCTCATCTGCGGCGCGCCCAGGTGATCGTGCGCGGGTACTGCGCGGAGATCGGTGTGCCGTACCACGAGACCGGGCTGCTGCAGTCCTACCGCGAAGCCCTCACCCACCTGCACCGGGTGGGAGAGCCCCTCAGGCGCCGGGGCAAGGCGTCCTGACGCCGAGGCCGGACGCCGTCGGCAACGGTTTCACCCGGGGCCTTGTTACGAGGCGCTTGTCGGAGGTCGCAGAGCGGCGGCGCCTGCCCGTACCATCGCGGACACCGGTGACCTCGCCCATTGCACGAGGTCGCGCGGCAGGCCGGTGTCGAGCTCGATGGTCAACCGCACGTAACGGGTGTGCAGATGGGTGACTTTCACGGGACGCGGTACGACCGCGTCCGGCCCGCGCTTCAATGCGGCTCGGTAGGTGTCCTTGCGCTGGTTCATGCCGTGTCCTGTCGCTTGATGAGTTCGTCCGCGAGGTCCATGTACGCCGTGCCCTTGACCTGCACCTGGCTTCCGAACGACTGGGCGTACAGGTCGAGCCGCGGAATGTGGGTGGACAACACGTCGAAACCCCGCTCGGTGAGAGCTTCGCGGGCGTCGGCGTCGGGACCTGTGCGCGTGGCCTCGGCCCGGTTCGTCTGGTTCAGCAGCACGGCGGCGTGGGCGGGCTGGGCGCGCAGGGACTGTACGTCGCCCATCTCGCCGCCGATGGGTGCCATGCGGTCCAGCTCGATGGGGGCCGGGGTGACCGGCACGATCCATTCGCCGGCGTATCTCATGATGCTGCGGGCGATGTGTGCGTGGTCCTCCAGTTGCGGAGCGTCGAACACGACGGCCCGCCGGTCGCCCAGGAAGTCGTTCACGCGCCGGTGCACATCGCCCACCGGGAGGGCGACCACCGGAAACGGGAAACCGCCTGCGAGCTCGCTCCAGCGCAGCGCGGAGGAAGCGGGGTCACTGTCGACCAGCAGCGGTGGGATGCCCGACTCGTGGAGTGCATGGGCCAACCAGACCGCGCTGGTCGTCTTTCCCACCCCGGGCTTCAGGTTCACGAAGGCGTAACTCAGCGACACACGAGCCAACGTATGGCCGCGAGCGGCTGCCGGCCGTCGACTCGGGGCACAGAGGCCCTCCGTTCACCCTGCGGCGCCGGGGAATCATTCGTATGGGCCAGTACGGTCCGGCCCGGCGTGCTGTCGCCGAACGGATCGGGCCGGCGACGTACCACGATGCGCTTCGTCCCGGGAAACGGGCGGCAGGGTCCCCCTGGTGCGCGGTACGGTGCGCCGATGTCAGCGATCAAGAAGTTCCAGGTCACCTTCGACTGCGCGGACCCCGAGCGCCTCGCCCGCTTCTGGTGCGAGGTGCTGGGGTACGTCACACCGCCGCCGCCGGAGGGGTTCGCCACCTGGGAGGATTACAACGGCACCCTGCCCCCTGAGAAGCGGGGTGCATGGTTCGCGTGCAGTGATCCCTCGGGGGTGGGGCCGCGTCTGTTCTTCCAGCGCGTGCCCGAAGGCAAGGCCGTCAAGAACCGGGTGCATCTCGACGTCCGGGTCGGCACCGGGCTCGTGGGCGACGAGCGCCTCGCCACTCTCGAGGCCGAGTGCGCGCGACTGGTCGCGCTCGGTGCGACCCATGTGCAGACGCTGTATGCCGATGAGGAGAACGAGTCGTGCATTCCCATGCTGGACATCGAGGGCAACGAGTTCTGTGTCGACTGAGCAGCGTAAGGCTCAGTGCGGGAACGCCCGCGGCGGACGCTGGCGGGGCAGCGTGCTGCGGAACTCCTCGATCACGGAACTCACCTGCCGCATCAGAGAAGTCCCCTCCAGCAGACCGAGGTAGAGATTGTGGCGGGCCAGTCCGGGCAGGTCCACGCAGAAGTAGAGGGCCATCAGCGGGTTGACGAACAACTCGCCGCCCTTGGTCCTCTCCGTGAAACGGACGTCGCCGAAGTCACCCCGCACGGCGGCGGCGACGGACCCGTTCACGATGCTCGGGTGGCTCGCGGTGTGGCGCTGGGCGTGCGCCACCGCGTCGAGGTAGAGCGCGCCCTCCCGTGCCGCCCCGAGCAGCGAGAACGCCCCGAGATAGGCGCCGTCCCGGTCCAGGGCGGCCAGGTTCTCCAGTACGAGCGAGTGGTTCACGCCGTGGTACGCGTCCACCCCGAAGCCGAGGCAGGCCACCAACCGGTGCGGGACCTCGTCGAGCCCGCTCACGGCGGCCAGGCTCGCCATGTCCTCCTCCGGGGTGCCGAGGCCGTGTTCGTCGCCGCGCATCAGGATGTCGGTCCCGCCGTCCACCAGCACGACCGCGTCGACACCGCCGAGATGCGCGATCAGCGTCCGGTAGGCCGCCCGCAGCGGGGCGACCCCGACACTCGGGAACGCGTACACGGTCGCCGGCAGTTCCTGCGCCGCGAGCCACCGGGCGAGCGTCCGTTCGGGGAAGTAGTCCCCGCGCAGGGGCGTGTCGGGCCCGACAGCGGCGACGTCCTGGTCCACCCACACGTCGAGGTCCAGGCCGTACAGGTCGGCGAAGGAAAGGTTGGCGAGGTGCACCTCCTTGCCGGCCGACCGCAGCGCGAGTGCGAGCGGCAGCCCGGCGTACACGTCGAAGCCGCCGCCCGCACCGGCGACGAGCACCCGTCGTGCGTCGCGCAGGCGGGTGAAGAACGCGGGTTCCCCCAGAGAGATCACCGCAGGACGCTAGCAGGAGGGCGGGCCGGGACCGTGCCGATACCGCCCTTCGACGTCTTGATCAGCTCGGCCGGGGAGAGCCGACGAGGCGCTCGACCGTGGTCGTGCGTCGGAAGCCGGGCACGAAGTGCTTCAGTACGTCCGCGTTCACGGTTCCGTCGGTGGTCTCCGGGCGGTACTTGAGTCCGTCGACGAATGCCTGCAAGAACTCGTTCTTGAAGTCGCCCAGCGGGTGGACGGCGGTGATCTCGTCCACCTGGCTGCGGTCCAGCTCGTCCAGGCCCAGACCCGGCACGTCCGTCAGCACCCCGAAGTTCGTGATGGCGATCTCCGCCTCGGTCCTGGCCATGAGTCACCCGAATCCGGACAGGCGGGGCGCGGGGGTAGGACTCCGCTGCCCGACGGTTCGGCCCACCCTACTCGGGAGCCCTCACTTCAGCGCGCCGGGCTGTCAGCTGTCCCCTGCACTGGAGGGACCGGCACATGTGCGGCATATTTACTTTATGTCCACCGATGGCGCCAAGCCCTCGGCCGAAGAGTGGGCTGCGGAACCGAGCGACGTCCTGGCAGTGCTCAGTGCCGACATGACGGTCTCCGTGTGGACCGGCGCGGCCGAGCGACTGTGGGGCTACACGGCTGACCAGGTGCTTCACAGTCCCGCCGGGGGGCTGCTGGTTCCGGGCACCCCTGAAATCGCCGGTGTCCTAGCCGGCAGCCCGTGGTCGGGGCGGGTGCGAATCCGCCGCCGCGACGGCCATGAGGCCACGGTGGACCTGCGGGTCACCCCGCTGAGCACTGACGGGGGAGTGGGTTGGCTCGTATGGGGGCCGAACACGTTCGGCCGGCCATCCCTCGATCCGGCTGCGGTGGATGCGCTCTTCCACCACTCGCCGATCAGTCTGGCCATCTGGGACCGGGGATTGCGCTGCGTCTGGTTCAACGACAGCGTTCACAACCGGGACATCTACCACTCCGAGCCGGAGTTGGGCGGCCATGTCACCGACATGGTCCGGGCTCGTCACCCGGAGTTCCTGGAACGAGCCATGGAACGCGTCTTCCGCAACGGCCTGCCGCTCCTCGGACACGAACTGTGGCCCGTCAAGGATCAGGCTCCCGACCGGTACTACCGTGTCGCCCTGATTCGTCTCGACGGAGCGGACGGACGGCCGCTGGGCGTGTGCTCTGCGGCCGTGGAGGCCGACGCGGGGCGGGAAAGCGGACGACTTCGCCTGCTCAACGAAGCGAAAAGCCGCATCGGGACGGATCTGGACCCTTTGGTCACCAGTCAGAGACTGGCGGAGACAGCGGTACCGGACCTCGCCGACTACGTCACCATCGACCTCGTGCAGGCCGTGCCGATGGACAAGGAGCCGCTGAGACGCCTCAGGTCCACCGATACGAGCATCCCCGGCTTCTATCGCGCAGGCACCGCATCCATCCACGACGACCTTCGCGAGTCTCTCTGGGCGCGCGGAACGCCGGTCTACGTACCACCGGCCTCGCCGTTCACCACCGTACTCAAAGAGCGCAGGTCTCACTTCGAGCCCGTTCTCGACACCTCCCCCGGCACCTGGCTGGACGACGACTCGGACCGGGCCCGGGTCATTCACCTGACCGGAATGCACTCCCTCATGATCGTCCCGCTGCAGGCCCGCGGTGCGATGCTCGGCATCGCCGTCCTGGTGCGCAGCCAGAATCCGGTCCCGTTCAGCAGAGCGGACCTGGCCCTGGCGGAGGAACTCGCGGCCCGGGCCGCACTGATCATCGACAACGCCTTGCGATACACACGAGGGCGCACGGCAGCGCTCGCCATCCAACGCGACCTGATGCCGCACCGTCTGTCAGGAGGAAACACGGTGGAGGTGGCCACCCGCTACCTGCCCGCGGACACACAGGGCGGCGTCGGCGGCGACTGGTTCGACGTCATACAACTGTCCGATGCCCGCGTGGCCCTGGTCGTGGGAGACGTTGTCGGTCACGGCGTCAAGGCAGCGGTGACCATGGGACGCCTGCGTGCCACGATCCGTGCGTTCAGCAAGGTGGCATTGCCGCCCGACGAATTGCTGCGTCTCATGGATGAGCTCGCCGTCGACGTCGCCCGGGAGCGTTCCGACGAGGGCACCTCCACGGTGCCGGCGTTCAACGCCACCTGTCTCTACGGTGTGTACGACCCACAGTCCCAGCGGTGCACCATGGCCAGTGCCGGCCATCCCCCACCCGCGATCATCTTCCCGGACGGATCGGTCGAGTTCGTCGAAGTACCGCCAGGTGCCCCCATCGGGGTGGGACTGGGCTCCTACGAATCGACCGAAGTGGAGCTACCGGACAGTAGCGTGATCGGGCTGTACAGCGATGGCCTGATCGAGGGGGACCACGACATCGACCGCGGACTGCAGCGGCTGCGCACCGCGCTCACCGGCCCTGTTTCCAGTCTGGACGACCTGTGCACGTCGGTCCTCGACACTCTCGCCCCTGACGGGCCGGCGGACGACGACATCGCCCTCCTCCTGGCCCGTACCCGCTCTGCCGCTGACCCGTAGCGACGCGGCAGTACGAGGCACCTGGCATGGATACGTTCACAAGCTCCCTTGACCAGGCACAACAGGGCCAACACCCTGGAGGAGGGGGTGTCACGGCGGCCGAGATCGAGGTGGACGGCGAGGTGGTCCGGGACCGGGCCACGGGCGTGGACCGCGTCGACGCGTCAAGCGTCGGTCGGTTGCGGGCCACGCAAGCGGACCCGAGCTTCGACACGAACTCCGGCGGGGGCGTGCCCACCGGTGGCCTCGACGTGCCACCGACGGCCCGCACGGCGGTGGCCTGGATCCCGCCTGCGGAGCTGTGGCCGCCGATCCAGGACGTCCGCCGGGACTACGATCCGCAGATCCACCGCTGGCCGCCGCACGTCAACGTGCTCTTCGGTTTCGTGCCGGAGTCCGACTTCGAGCAGGCCGCCCCGCTGCTCGCCGCGGCGACGGCCGGGATTCCGGTCTTCACCGCACGGCTGGACGGGGTGCGCGCCTTCCGGCACAGGGCGTACTCCACCGTGTGGCTCGACCCGACGGCAGCCGGCGAGACGCCCTGGGCGGACCTGCACCACGTACTGGAGCAGCGGTTCCCGCGCTGCCGTGGGCCCGCCGGGAACTTCACCCCGCACCTGTCCTTGGGGCGGACCCAGGACCTGCGGCGGGTCAGCACCGACTGCGCCACCCGGCTCGACGCCATGACGGCGACGGTGTGGGAACTCGTCCTTCTGTCTCGCAGGGGCCACGAGCCGATGCACCCGCGGGCCACGGTCGCCCTGCGCACGGGAGAGGTCCGCTGGCTGCCCGCACCCGGCCTCGAAGCACCGGGTCCGGAGGACACCGCATGGCTCTCCGAGATCACCGACAGGTGAGCAGCCAGGAGATTCCCTTGAGCTGCGGTCCTGCGCTCAGGGGCCTGCCCGTCCGGCCGTCCGGCAGAACCTCGGCCAGAACCTCGGCGGCGCTCTCGCAACGCGTGGAATTCGCCACAATTCCTATCTTCAGCGCGGATGAATCCATAAAAGTAGTTCTTTACAGCTGGTTGCACTCGGCGGGGAACCAGCTCCAGGGATTCACGACCCGCGTCACGGGAGAAGCGTTTGATCACGGTACGTAAGCGAACCACCGGGCTGATGGCTACGGCCGGCGTACTGGGCGGTGTGCTCGCGCTCACGGTCCTCGGCGGCACCAGCAACGCTGCCACCACCAGCGGGAACGGCACCGGGAGTCAGCCGAAACCGCAGGCGCAGGCGCAGGCAGGTCGGGCGGGCACCCAGGACGCTTCCGACGCCCGAATAAAGATCACGCCCAGGCAGGGCGCCTACAGCGTCGCAATCAACGGCCCTGTCGGAGTCACCGTCAGCAACGGGAAGCTCACCAAGGTGACCATGACAGTCGTCGCGACCGGTACCGAGATTCCCGGCATCCTGTCCGCGGACGGCACGTCCTGGAAGCCGAACGGCCCGCTGGAGCGGGCCACCCGATACCAGATCGCCGCAGAGGCCGAGGACGCCAAGAGCCGCTCCGTCACCGGGAACGCCACG
The DNA here is from genome assembly GCF_019510245.1 of Streptomyces sp. Taxonomy (GTDB): domain Bacteria; phylum Actinomycetota; class Actinomycetes; order Streptomycetales; family Streptomycetaceae; genus Streptomyces. The sequence continues at coordinate 80,660 of NZ_JAEKKT010000127.1, forward strand.
ATCACCACGGTCTCCCCGGCCAACGACTTCCTCGGGCACCTCTCCCCCGAGGACGGCTCGACCGTCGGGGTGGGCATGCCCGTGACGGTCGGCTTCGACAAGGCGATCGGCGACAAGGCCGCCGTGCAGTCGGAGATCCAGGTCAGCTCCAGCAGCGGGCAGCGGGTCGTCGGCCACTGGCTCAACGACACCCGCCTGGACTTCCGCCCCGAGAGCTACTGGAAGCCCGGCTCCACCGTCACGGTCAAGCTCACCCGAAACGGCATCCAGAAGACGGTCACGTTCCGCATCGGCCGGAGCCAGATCAGCACCGTGGACGCCAGGACCAAGCAGATGACCGTCGTACGGGACGGCAAGACGATCGAGACCATCCCGATCTCGTCCGGCAGCTCGGAGCACCCGACGCACAACGGCACGATGGTCATCTCGGAGAAGTTCACGCAGACCCACATGAACGGTGCGACCGTCGGCCTGACGAAGGACGGCAAGCCCGCGTACGACATCGACGACGTACCGCACGCCATGCGCCTGACCGCCTCGGGCACGTTCATCCACGGCAACTACTGGGGTGCCGACTCGATCTTCGGCAAGGTCAACACCAGCCACGGCTGCGTGGGGCTCAACGACGTCAAGGGCGGCGGCGACGGCAGGCAGCCCGCCGCATGGTTCTTCGAGAACTCGATGATCGGTGACGTCGTGATCGTCAAGAACTCCGCGGACAAGACCGCACTCGCCCCCGACAACGGGTTCAGCGACTGGAACATGCCGTGGACCGAGTGGGTCTCGGGCAGCGCGACCGGCTGACGGATCCCCCGACACGCATCAGGGGTGCAGACCCCCGTTCGGGCGCGGCCGTCCGCGCCCGAACGCCGGCGACGCACAGCGCCTCGTCACTCACCTGGAAAGAGTAATCACGGTCCGTCAACCCCTTGTCCCCGTTGGCCCGTCCCCCGTTCGGAGTTGCGTCCGCACGGGGGACATGAGGCCGTGGGAGTCGTGTCCTGCCGGATCTCACCCTCAGGAGGAGACATGGGCACGAGGAACAACGGCCAGCCGGCCGACAAGCTGAACGTCGTCTTCACCGTCCGAGTGATCGAGGGCGGTGAGCAGGGATTCCTGGATGTGTACGACCAGCTCCGCACGTCCGTCGCCCGGACCCCCGGCCACATCGTCGAGAGGCTGGGAGCGCCCGTGGACGACTCCCGGCAGTGGGTCATCACCAGCGAGTGGCAGACGGCCGAGCACTTCTTCGCCTGGCAGCAGAGCGCGGAGCACCGCGCGCTGGTGGCCCCGCTGCGCCAGTGGGTCGACTCGACGCAGTCGCTGCGGTTCCGAGTCGTGAAGGAGACCACGGGGGTGACGTCATGACGCGCGCCACGAACGGCCCCGTCGCCGTACTCGGGCTCGGCACGATGGGCTCCGGCCTGGCCGCCCGCCTCCTCGACCGGGGAATGCGGGTCCGGGTCTGGAACCGCACCCGGGAGCGGGCCGAACCGCTTGCCGAGGCAGGCGCCGTCGTCGCCCCACACCCCGCCGACGCCGTCGCGGGCACGAGTGCCGCCGTCTGCGTCGTCGCCGACGGCGATGCCCTCGGCTCCGTGCTGCACGGACCCGACGGCATCCTGTCCAAGGGCTCCTACCCGGGTGTCCTCGTCTGCGCCAGCACCGTCTCTCCCGAAGAGGTCATCCAGATCGCCGGGGACATCCCGTCGGTCGTGGACGTGGGCATGCTCGGCAACCGCGACCATGCCCGTGACGGCGAGCTCCGGCTCTTCGTCGGCGGCGAGGAGCGGGCGTTCAGCGCCTGCCGCCCGCTGCTGGAGGCGCTGGGCAAGGAGGTCGTCCATCTGGGCGCACTCGGTTCCGGCATGCGGATGAAACTGTGCCTCAACGTCCTGATGGGCATCGAGGTGCAGGCCCTGGCCGAGGTCAGCGAACTGGCGACCGCCTGCGGCCTCGACCGTCAGGCGGTCCTCAAGACCATCGCGGGCAGCGGTTTCGCCTCTCCGGTCATGGCGTTCAAGTCGAGACGCCTGGGTTCCGGCCGCTTCGAGGAGCCGGACTTCCGGCTGCGGCTGATGGCGAAAGACCTCATGCTCGCTACCAAACAGGCGGCCGCAGTGGGCCTGAGTCTGCCGCTGGCGACCGCCGCGGCAGAGACCCACGTCCGTGCCACCGAGCAGGGACTGGGCGACCAGGACTGTGCAGCGGTCACCCGCGCACTCACACCGAAACCGGGCAGCGACACGTGATCATCGACATCCACGGGCATCTCTCCCCGCCGGAGGCGGCCGAACGCTTCCCCATGCCTCCGAGCCTGACCGACGTCGACGGCATGCTCGCCGCTCGCGCCGAGGCCGGCATCGACCTCACCATCATCGGCAGCCCCGTCGGCGCCGGAGCGATGGCGCGGGTACCGGGCGTGGACAACTACGCGCAACCACGAGACCGGCTGCGCGGATTCCACGCCTGGATGTCGGGGCTGATCGCCAGGTACCCCGACCGGTTGCGCGGCTATGTGTACGCCAACCCGTTCGGCGACGACGATCACCTCGAAGGGGTGCGGGAGACCCTGGCGGACCCGGCCTTCGTCGGTCTGATCACCACGTCCAGCGTCCACGGGGAGCTGCTCGGCTCCCCGCGCGCCGACTCGTTCTTCGCGCTGGCCGCGGAGGCGGGCGTACCCGTCCTGGTGCATGCCCCGGCCGAACCGGTAGGCACGGAACGGGTCGACGAGATGGGCTTCGTCGAGCAGATCGGCCGGTTCGGCGACGTCACCATGGGCATGGCCATGATCGCCTTCGCGGGGTGGCTGGACAAGTACCCGGATCTGCGGCTGATCGGCGCGACCGGCGGCGGCGCGATGGCGCTGCTGCCGGAGCGTCTGCAGACGGCGGCGCGCCCCCGGCACTGGGCCGGGGGCGCGCCGCCCTCCGGCCGGCCCGGGGCGGCCCCGAACCAGTCGGCGGACCGGGGACCGGCGGTCGACCCGGCAGCGGCGCTGCAGCGCATGTACGTCGACACGAGCCCGGTCAGTCCGGCGCATCTGAGCCTGAACGCGGAGGTGCTGGGGCCCGAGCGGATGCTGTTCGGTACTGACTCACCACCGCTGGCCGTGCCGCTGGAGGAGCAGATCCGCATGATCGAGAAGCTGCCGGTCGACAGGGCGTCGCAGCAGCTCATCCTCGGTGGCAACGCCGAGGCCCTCTTCGACCTCAGGAGTCGTCCGTGACCACCACGCAAGAGGCCGTCGCCGCGGCCGAACGCTGCACCCCGGAGTTCCGGCGGGACCCCCACACGGTCTACGGCCATCTCCGCGACGCGGCCCCGGTCTGCCCCATGAGACCGCCGCACGGCAACGAGACGTACCTGATCACCCGGTACGAGGACGCGCGGGCCGCCCTGGCGGATCCGCGGTTGAGCAAGGACATGTACGGGGCCATGGACGCCTACCGGAGGATCTTCGGTGACTCGTCCGTCGCGCTGGACGACAACATGCTCAACTCCGACGCGCCCAAGCACACGCGGCTGCGCAGGCTGGTCAGCTCCGCGTTCACCCCGCGGCGGGTGGAGGCTCTGCGGCCGAAGATCCAGGACGTCGTCCGGAGCCTGCTCGACCAGTGCCCGGCCCGGGAGCCCTTCGACCTGTTGCCCGCCTTCGCGTTCCCGCTGCCGATCATCGTGATCTGCGATCTGCTCGGGGTACCGCCCCAGGAGCGGTCGCGGATGCAGAACCTGTCCTCCACGGTGGCTCAGAGCGGCTTCGACGAGGAGGCCAAGCGGGCCCAGCAGAAGGCGGAGGAGGATCTGCACGCGTACTTCTGCGATCTCATCGCCGCAAAGCGGAGGCGTCCGGGTGACGATCTCCTGAGCGCGCTCACCGCGGTCCGGGACGATGACGGCGGCCTGACCGAGAACGAGCTGGTGTCCACGGCGTTCCTGCTGATGTTCGCGGGTCACAAGACGACCGCGTACCTGATCGGCAACGCCGTGCAGCACCTCCTGTCCCATCCCGAGCAGCTGCGCGCGGTGCGGGAGAACGGGGAGCTGATGCGTGCCGCGGTCGAGGAACTGGTGCGCTACGACGGCTCCGTGGAGAGCGGGACGTTCCGTTACGCGACCGAGGACGTGGAGTACAGCGGGACCCGGATTCCCAAGGGCGCCCTGGTCCAGGTCGCGCTCAGTTCGGCCAACCGCGATCCGCGGAAGTTCGACGCCCCGGACGAGTTGAACGTGCTGCGTCCGGGCGGTGCGCAGGACGCGCATCTGGGGTTCGGGCACGGCAGCCACTACTGCCTGGGAGCCCCGCTGGCCCGGCTGGTGACGCAGCTGGCGCTCACCGCCCTGTTGGACCGGTTCCCGAGGATGACCTTGGCCGACCCTCGGGCCGAAGCCCGGTGGCTGGAGGTTCCCTTCCCGGCCTTCCGCGGCCTCGCGGAGCTTCCGGTCGTGCTCGATCCCGCAGGGTGAACCATCCCTCCCGGACGGCCGGGCGTCAGCGGTGGCAACCGCGCCTTTACCGCAGCGTGGCTGCGCCCGGACAGGTACCGCCGCGTCATCGGGTACCTGTCCGGCTTCACGTAGCGGTTCAGTCGCCGAATTCGCCGGTCGTCCGACGGAGCCCGGCGGCTGGACCGACGCGCGATGCGTGAAGTGACGTGATGGTCACAAGGCGCATCCTGCCGGGTGATATTGGGCAGATAACTCGGTCGCATCAACCCTGACATCAGGAGCGTCAAGGCCGTGACCACCTCACCCGTGACACCTGCCCCTGTCCCGACCGCCCCCGGCGGGCTCCCGCTGATCGGGCACGCCCATCATCTGGCACGGGCCCCGCTGCCGTTCATCACCTCGCTTCGCGGCCAGGGCAGCGTCGTCCGCATACGTCTGGGCCCGACCCCGGCATACGTGGTCACCGACCCTGTGCTCACCCGCACCGTACTGGTCACCGAGGCGGCGCACTTCGCGAAGGGCGGAAAGGTCTTCGACGTCCTGAGGGGTGTCTTCGGCGACGGCCTGGCCACCATCGCCGACGGCGACACCCACCTGCGCAACCGCCGCCTGATGCAGCCCATGTTCAACAAGGCCCATATCACCACCCGCGGCAACGCCATGATCGACCAAGTCAGGCCCATGGTCGGTGCATGGCAAGAGGATCAACTCCGCGACGTGTTCGCGGACATGAACGACGTCACGCTCGCCGCCTTCCTCGTCGCTCTCTTCGGCATGGATCTACCCGCGAACCTGCAGAGGGAGTTCACCGTCCTCATGCCCGTCATCACGAAGGGGGCGATCCGGCAGATCCTCCTGCCCCCCTGGGTGACCCGGCTCCCGCTGCCCGCGAACCGCACCTACCTCCGTCGGGTCGCCCGGTTGCGCGCCCTCATCGACCAGGCCATCGACCATCACTCCACCCGGTCGGCGGGCCCACCCCCCCGCCATCGCCCACGATCCGGCCGAAGCTGCAGGATGCCCCCACAAGGCCGCCGCCGGCAACGAAGAGACCGGGTTGTTCGAAACGCTGTCGGCAGCCGGGGATCAGTTCACCCGCAGGCAGCTCCAGGATGAAGCCATCACCCTGATGAACGCGGCGATCGAGACCACGGCCACCACCCTCGCCTGGACCTTGTACGAGCTCACCCGACACCCCGAGATCGAACAGCGTCTGCGCGCCGAACTCGCCGCCGTCTGCAACGGCCGGCCCTTGCGCCAGGAAGACCTCGACCGGCTCCCGTATGTTCGGCAGGTCCTACAGGAAGCCGTCCGCAAGTACGGGCCGGCCTGGATGGTGACCCGAACCGCCACCCGGGACCTCGACCTCGGCGGACACCACATCCCGCAGGGCGCCGACATCGTGTGGAGCCCCTACCTCCACCAGAACGACCCCGCCCACTTCCCCGAACCGGCCACCTTCGACCCCGACCGCTGGCCCCCCGATCGCGTACCCACAACCCGCGATTCCCTCTTCGCCTTCGGAGACGGCCGCCGCAAGTGCATCGGAGAGAACTTCGCCTGGACCGAAATGCAGATCATCCTGGCGACCATCCTGCAGACCTGGCCCCGTCTCCGCCTCGGCTCCCGCCCTCCCCGCCCTCAGACGGCCATCACCGTCAAGCCGGACAAACTGGCCATTGCCTTCGGAACCTCTTGATCGCCAGTCGCTCACCCGACCCACCGGCCACAAGGGTGATCACATCACTCGGCAGCGTCCGCGACGTGCTCGCCGGCGCCGGCCCCCAGGACAGGGCGGACGTCTACCAGGACCTTGGACCAGCTCACCTACCACCCCGGAAACAGCTTGTGCGAGCCAGGGCATTGAGGCTGCCCTGGCTCGCACAAGTTGGGGTTTCATTGGTGTCCGAGGGGGGACTTGAACCCCCACGCCCGATAAAGGGCACTAGCACCTCAAGCTAGCGCGTCTGCCATTCCGCCACCCGGACCAGGTGTCTGCCGCCTGACCGGGGGTGTTCCCCGCGGCGACATGGACAACAATACCAAGCTTTCGGAGTGCCTTTCACCTGCGTTTCCGTCGACATACCCGCAGGTGGGCGCCGTCTCACCGTGCGTACCGGGGCCGCTACCGATCGGGCAGCAGCGCACGCAGAGCCCGGACGAGGGTCGCGGCCGTCGCGTCGTCCAGCGGTGCGAGGAAGCGGCGCTCGGCGGCCCGCCGCGCCTCCTCCGCGCGCCCCATCCGCTCACGCCCGGCCTCGGTCAGCTCCACGATGTTGCGCCGCCGGTCCTGCGGGCTGCGCCGGCGCTCGACCAGCCCGCGCCGCTCCAGCCCGTCCACGAGCGCGACCATCGTCGTCCGGTCCACCCCCATCCGCCCCGCCACCTCGATCTGCGACAGCGGCTCGGGCCCGGCGAGCGCCACCAGCACCGCCAGGTCATGCCCGTCCATGCCATAGGGCGCGAGAGCCTCGGCCGATGTCCGCGCCAGCTCGGCCTGGACGTGCTTGAGCAGATAGCCCAGCCGGGATTCGAGGGGGTCACTGACCATGCGAGAGACGATATCGCGAATTGATCGTCAGCAAGACTGACGATCTAATACGCTGACGGTCATGACGACGACCGTGCGTTTCGGAATCAAGACCACGCCCATGCATGTCCCCTACAGCGACATCCGCCGCGTCTGGCAGGAGGCCGACGCCGTACCCGAGATCTCCGACGCCTGGCTCTGGGACCACCTGCTGCCCGTGGCGGGGCCGAAGGGCGGAGCCGTGCACGAGGGCTGGACGCTGCTCGCCGCACTGGCCGCGCAGACCGGGCGGCTGCGCCTCGGGCTGCTGGTGACCAGCAACCGGATCCGGCCGCCCGCGCTCCTCGGCAAGATGGCGTCCACGGTGGACGTGGTCTCGGACGGGCGGCTGGTCCTGGGTCTGGGCGTGGGCGGGACACACCAGCCGCCCGGGGCCGGCGGGATCCCCGGGGAGAACCCGGCGGTCGCGGAGTACGACGCGTACGGCCTCACCCTCGTGCCGCCGGCCGAGGGAATCGCCCGGCTGGAGGAGACGGTGCGGATCCTGAGACTGATGTGGACCCGGGACGTCTTCGACTTCGAGGGCGAGTACTACCGGCTCACGGGGACGCGCAACGAACCCAAGCCGGTGCAGCGCCCGGGGCCCCCGCTGCTGATCGGCGGCTGGGGCACCCGCCTGCTGCGGCTGGTCGCCGAGCACGCCGACGCCTGGAACGTGCCGGGGCCGCCGCACAACACCGTGGAGTTCGTCGCCGAGCGGGCCAGGGTGCTGGACGCGCACTGCGCCGAACTGGGCCGGGATCCGGCGGAGATCATCCGTTCGGTCCAGGTCCTGGTGTCGTACGACGACCCGGCGGCGACCCGTGCCACGGTCACCGCCCTGGTACGCGCCGGGATGAACCACATCGTGCTGAGCCTGCCACGCCCCTATCCGCAGGGCGTTGCCCGACGGCTCGCCGAGGAGGTGATCGCCCCCGTGCTAGCCGTCACGGCATGAGCTGGTACTCCGGGAAGTTCCCCGGCAGCCGCTCCCCCGCCGGCCCCTGGGTCACCGCCCGCACCAGCAGCTCCCCGCCGACGAAGGCGCCCCGCCAGGACGCGCCGAAGCCGCCGAAGAGCTCGTCGCGGTCGCCGCGAGACCGTGGCCTGCCGTGGCCGATCTTGAAGGCGCGGATCTGCGGGGCCAGGCGCGCGAAGGTGGCCTCGTCGTCGGTGGAGAGGGTGGCGACCAGTGCACCGTTGGAGGCGTTCATGGCGGCCAGCAGTTCGGCCTCGGTGTCGACCAGGACGATCGTGTCGACCGGGCCGAAGGGTTCCGCGTGGTGGAGCGGTGAGGAGGGGGGAGGGTTGAGGAGGGTGACGGGGTGGACGTACGACGACGTGTCCTGGCCGGGCAGGAAGCGCGCGTCGGCCGGGCTGCCGCGGTGCAGCGGGACGGCGCCCCGGTCGACGGCCTCGGCCACCTGGTCGGTCAGGTCCTTGGCCTTCGCCGCGTTGATCAACGGGCCGAAGTCCAGCTCGGGCGGCGGGTCGGCGGGGTCGGCGACGGCGAGGGGGTGGCCGATCCGGAGCCGGCGCACCGCCGGGAGGTAGACCGTGAGGAACTCGTCGAACAGCTCGCGCTGGACGACGAAGCGCGGATAGGCGGTGCAGCGCTGTTTGCCGTAGTCGAAGAGCTTGGGGACGACGGCGGTGAACGCGGCCCAGTCGGTGAAGTCCCAGATGCCCCAGGTGTTGAGTCCCTCCTGTTCGAGTACGTGCCGCTTGCCGAGGTCGGTGACGGCCGTGGCCACCGCCGCCCCCGTGTCCCGGCCGCCGACGAAGGAGACGCAGCCGATCTCGGGCGCCCGCACAAGCGCCTCCGACAGCTCGCCCCCGCTGCCGCTGAGCAGTGTCACCGGCAGGCCCTCGCGGGCGGCCAGCGCGCAGGCCAGGGTGAGACAGGCGACCCCGCCGTCGGTCGGCGTCTTCGCCACCACCGCGTTGCCCGCCAGGGCCTGGACCAGTACCGCGTGAACGAGCACGCTCATCGGGTAGTTCCAGCTGGCGATGTTGGACACCGGCCCGTCCAGCGGACCGCGCCCGGCGAGCATCGGCCCGATCCCGTCGACGTACCAGCGCACCCCGTCGATCGCGCGGTCCACGTCCGCCTGGGCCAGCCGCCAGGGTTTGCCGATCTCCCAGACGAGCAGCAGGGCGAGGAGTTCGCGGTGTTCCGTCAGGGCGTCCAGGGTGGCCGCCACCCTGGCCCGGCGTTCCTCCAGCGGTATGTGGCGCCAGGCGCGGTGCTGGTCGAGGCAGGCGCGGACGGCCCTGCGCGCGGTGGCGCGGTCGAGGCGGGGCGCGCCGGCGATCGGGCTGCCGTCGACGGGACTGGTGGCCGGCAGCGGGCGGCCGTCGGGCTGCCAGCCGGCGGCCCAGAGGTTGAGGACACGGTCGTCGCGGAAGGCTTCGGGGGCGAGGTCGACACAGCGCGCCCAGGCGTCGTGCCAGCCGGTGCCGGGCTTCTGGACCAGAGGGGCCGAAGGAGCCGGAGAGTCGAGGGCCATCGCTCAGCTCCCTTCCGGCTGACGGGTGTCGAGCAGCTCCAGGACCAGCCCCGCGGTCTCGGTCGGCGTGCTCCCCACCCGCACCCCGGCCGCCTCCAGCGCCTCCCGCTTGGCCCGCGCGGTGCCGGCCGAACCGGAGACGATGGCGCCCGCGTGGCCCATGGTGCGGCCCTCGGGCGCGGTGAACCCGGCGATGTAGCCGACGACGGGCTTGGTGACGTGGTCCCGGACGTAGGCGGCGGCCCGCTCCTCCGCGTCGCCGCCGATCTCCCCGATGAGGACGACGAGTTCGGTGTCGGGGTCCTCCTCGAAGGCGGCCAGGCAGTCGATGTGGCTGGTCCCGACGACGGGGTCGCCGCCGATGCCCACGCAGGTGGAGAACCCGATGTCCCGCAGCTCGTACATGAGTTGGTAGGTCAGCGTGCCCGACTTGGAGACGAGGCCGATACGGCCGGGCTTGGTGATGTCGGCGGGGATGATGCCGGCGTTGGACTGGCCGGGCGTGATCAGGCCGGGGCAGTTGGGCCCGATGATCCGGGTGCCGGTCCGCCTGGCGTACGACGTGAAGGCCACCGAGTCGTGGACCGGGATGCCCTCGGTGATCACCACCGCGAGGCCGATGCCGGCGTCGGCCGCCTCCAGCACCGCGGCCCTGGCGAAGGCGGGCGGCACGAAGACGACGGTGACGTCGGCGCCGGTCGCCGCCATGCCCTCGGCGACCGTGCCGAAGACCGGGACGGCAATGGGGGTACCTCCCAGGCCGTTCAGGCACTGGGGGACGTCGAAGTCGACGGTACGGCCGGCCTTGCGCGGGTTGACCCCGCCGACGACGTCGGTCCCGGCGGCGAGCATCCGCCGGGTGTGCTTCATGCCCTCGCCGCCGGTCATGCCCTGGACGAGGACCTTGCTCTCCTTGGTGAGGTAGATCGCCATGACAGGACTCCTCAGGCGGTGGCGGCGAGTTCGGCGGCGCGGCGGGCGGCGCCGTCCATGGTGGTGGCCTGTTCGACCAGGGGGTGCGCGCGGCCGTCGAGGATCGCCCGGCCGCGGGCCGCGTTGTTGCCGTCGAGGCGGACCACCAGCGGTCTGGTCAGCCGGACGGTCTCCAGGGCCTGGACGATGCCGTCGGCGACCGCGTCGCACGCGGTGATCCCGCCGAAGACGTTGACGAAGACCGACTTCACCGACGGGTCGGAGAGGATCACCGACAGTCCGTCGGCCATGATCCGGGCGGATGCCCCGCCGCCGATGTCCAGGAAGTTGGCGGGCCGTGCGCCGCAGCCGGCCACCACGTCCAGGGTGGACATCACCAGGCCCGCGCCGTTGCCGATGATGCCGACCTCGCCGTCGAGCTTGACGTAGTTGAGTCCCTTCGCGGCGGCCGTCGCCTCCAGCGGGTCGTGGTACTCACCCGCCTCCGCGCCCCAACGGGCCTGCCTGAAGCGGGCGTTGCCGTCGAGGGTGACCTTGCCGTCGAGCGCCAGGATCCGTCCCTCCGTGGTGCGCACGAGCGGGTTCACCTCGACGAGCAGCGCGTCCTCGCGGACCAGTACCTGCCAGAGCCGTACCAGGACGTCGACGGTCTGCGGCGGCAGTCCGGCGGCCGCGGCGATCTCCTGGGCCTTGGCGGAGGTGACGCCGGCCGCGGGGTCGACGGGCACCCGTGCCACCGCCTCCGGCCGGGTGGCGGCCACCTCCTCGATCTCCGTGCCGCCCTCGGCGGAGGCGATCGCGAGGAAGCCGCCGGCCGCCCGGTCGAGGACGTAGGAGACGTAGAACTCGCTGTCGACGTCCACGGGTTGGGCGAGCATCACCTTGCCGACCGGGTGCCCCTTGATGTCCATGCCGAGGATCTGACGTGCCGTGAGTTCCGCCGCGGCCGGGTCGGCGGCGAGCTTCACGCCGCCCGCCTTGCCCCGGCCGCCGGTCTTCACCTGTGCTTTCACGACGACCCTGCCGCCGAGCCGGCGGGCGATCTCCCGGGCCTCCTTGGGCGAGTCGGTGACCTCGGCCCTCGGCACCACGATGCCGTGATCTTCGAAGAGTTCCCTTGCCTGGTGTTCGTACAGGTCCATTTCGGCTCCCGTCTTGAAAGTGCCGCACGCCCCCTGGACACCACCCACCGGATGCGGGATAACAAGGTTCATACAGTATTCGTCGACTGTATGCAATGTACCGCGAGAGCCTTCCAACCCCCTACGAAGGGACAGGACTTCGCCATGCCCGACGACACCCAGGACGTGATTTCCGGTGGTCATCTCGTTGCCAAGGCGCTGAAGGCCGAGGGGGTCGACCGCATCTACACGCTGTGCGGCGGCCACATCATCGACATCTACGACGGCTGCGTCGACGAGGGCATAGAAGTCGTCGACGTTCGCCACGAGCAGGTGGCAGCGCACGCCGCCGACGGCTACGCGCGCATCACCGGCAGGCCGGGCTGCGCGGTAGTCACCGCCGGGCCGGGTACGACCGACGCCGTCACAGGGGTCGCCAACGCCTTCCGCGCGGAGTCCCCGATGCTGCTGATCGGCGGCCAGGGGGCGCTCACCCAGCACAAGATGGGGTCCCTGCAGGACCTGCCGCACGTCGACATGATGACGCCGATCACCAAGTTCGCGGCGGCCGTCCCGGACACCGCCCGCGCCGCCGACATGGTCTCCATGGCGTTCCGCGAGTGCTACCACGGCGCGCCCGGCCCCTCGTTCCTGGAGATACCCCGCGACGTCCTCGACGCCAAGGTCCCGGCCGCACAGGCCCGCATCCCCAAGGCCGGCGCCTACCGGGCCTCGACCCGGTCGGCCGGCGACCCCGAGGCGATCGAGAAGCTCGCCGACCTGCTCGTGCACGCGGAGAAGCCGGCCATCCTGCTCGGCAGCCAGGTCTGGACGACCCGCGGCACAGCGGACGCCATCGAGCTGGTACGGACCCTCAACATCCCGGCGTACATGAACGGCGCGGGACGCGGCACCCTGCCGCCCGGCGACCCGCACCACTTCCAGCTCTCCCGCCGGTACGCGTTCTCCAACGCCGACGTCATCGTGATCGTCGGCACGCCCTTCGACTTCCGCATGGGCTACGGCAAGCGCCTCTCCCCCACCGCGACCGTCGTCCAGATCGACCTCGACTACCGCACGGTCGGCAAGAACCGGGACATCGACCTCGGGATCGTCGGGGACGCGGGGCTCGTCCTGAAGTCCGTGACCGAGGCCGCTTCCGGACGCGTCGACGGCGGAGCCTCCAAGCGCAAGGAGTGGCTCGACGAGCTGCGCGCCGCCGAGCAGACCGCGCTGGAGAAGCGGCTGCCGAGCCTCACGTCGAACGCCTCGCCCATCCACCCGTACCGCCTGGTCAGCGAGATCAACGACTTCCTCACCGAGGACTCGATCTACATCGGCGACGGCGGCGACATCGTCACCTTCTCCGGGCAGGTCGTGCAGCCCAAGTCACCGGGCCACTGGATGGACCCGGGCCCGCTCGGCACCCTCGGTGTCGGCGTCCCCTTCGTGCTCGCCGCCAAGCAGGCCCGCCCCGACAAGGAGGTGGTCGCCCTCTTCGGCGCCGGCGCCTTCTCGCTCACCGGCTGGGACTTCGAGACCCTGGTCCGCTACGACCTCCCCTTCGTCGGGATCGTCGGCAACAACTCCTCGATGAACCAGATCCGTTACGGCCAGGCCGCCAAGTACGGCAAGGAGCGCGAGCGGGTCGGCAACACCCTCGGCGACGTCCACTACGACAAGTTCGCCCAGATGCTGGGCGGTTACGGCGAGGAGGTCCGCGACCCCGCGGACATCGGCCCCGCGCTGCGCCGGGCCCGCGAGTCGGGCAGGCCGTCGCTGATCAACGTCTGGGTCGACCCGGACGCGTACGCCCCCGGAACCATGAACCAGACCATGTACAAGTGAGGTGGAACGCCCATGACCGCCAAGGCACTTGAGGGCATTCGCGTCCTCGACATGACCCACGTCCAGTCGGGACCCTCCGCCACCCAGCTTCTCGCCTGGCTCGGCGCGGACGTGGTCAAGCTGGAGGCGCCGACCGGTGACATCACGCGCAAGCAGCTGCGCGACCTCCCGGACGTCGACTCCCTCTACTTCACGATGCTCAACTGCAACAAGCGGAGCATCACCCTCAACACCAAGACCGAGCGCGGCAAGGAACTCCTGACCGAGCTGATCCGGCGCTCGGACGTGATGGTGGAGAACTTCGGTCCCGGCGCGGTCGACCGGATGGGGTTCACCTGGGACCGCATCAAGGAGATCAACCCCAGGATCGTCTACGCCTCCATCAAGGGGTTCGGGGACGGCCCGTACACCGGCTTCAAGGCGTACGAGGTGGTCGCCCAGGCGATGGGCGGGTCGATGGCCACCACCGGCTTCGAGGACGGGCCGCCGCTGGCCACGGGCGCGCAGATCGGTGACTCCGGCACCGGAGTGCATACAGTAGCCGGAATACTGGCGGCACTCTTCCAGCGGGAGCGCACCGGCCGCGGCCAGCGCGTCAACGTCGCCATGCAGCACGCCGTGCTCAACCTCTGCCGGGTCAAGCTCCGCGACCAGCAGCGGCTCACCCACGGCCGGCTCGCCGAGTACCCCAACGAGGACTTCGGCGACGAGGTGCCCCGCTCCGGCAACGCCTCCGGCGGCGGCCAGCCCGGCTGGGCGGTCAAGTGCGCGCCGGGCGGCCCGAACGACTACGTGTACGTCATCGTGCAGCCCGTCGGCTGGCAGCCGATCACCCGGCTGATCGGCCGGCCCGAGCTCGCGGACGACCCCGAGTGGGCGACCCCGGAGTCCCGCCTGCCCAAGCTCAACAAGATGTTCCAGCTGATCGAGGAATGGTCCTCGACGCTCCCCAAGTGGGAGGTACTGGAGAAGCTCAACGCGCACAACATCCCGTGCGGGCCGATCCTCTCCACCAAGGAGATCATCGAGGACGAGTCGCTGGTCGCCAACGAGATGGTGGTCACCGTCCCGCACCCCGAGCGCGGCGAGTTCGTCACCGTCGGCAGCCCGCTCAAGCTCTCCGACTCCCCTGTCGACGTCACCAGCTCGCCGCTGCTCGGCGAGCACAACGAAGCGGTCTACATCGGCGAACTCGGTCTCGGCGACGAGGAGTTGCGCCTGCTCAAGTCGGACGGGGTGATCTGAGATGATGGCAGAGGACCGGGAGCTGCGGGTCCGCGAGCTCCTCGACTCCGTGCACGCGGCGGGCCGTACGGCGCTCACCGCGCCGGAAGGCAAGGTGGTCGCCGACGCGTACGGGATCGCCGTACCGGGCGAGGAGCTGGCCACCGACGTCGACGAGGCGGTGGCGTACGCGGCACGCTTCGGCGGACCGGTCGTCATGAAGATCGTGTCGCCGGACATCCTGCACAAGACCGACGCGGGCGGGGTCGTCGTCGGGGTGGCGGGCGCGGCGGACGTGCGGGCGGCCTTCCACCGGATCGTCGGGAACGCGAAGGCCTACGACGCCGGTGCGCGCATCGAGGGCGTCCAGGTCCAGGAGTTGCTGCCGAAGGGCACGGAGGTGATCGTCGGCGCGGTCACCGACCCGACCTTCGGCAAGGTCGTCGCCTTCGGCCTCGGCGGGGTGCTGGTCGAGGTGCTGAAGGACGTGACCTTCCGGCTCGCGCCGGTCACCGCCGACGAGGCGCTGTCGATGCTCGACTCCATCGAGGCGGCCGAGGTGCTGCGCGGGGTGCGCGGGCAGGCCGGGGTGGACCGGTGGGCGGTCGCCGAGCAGATCCGCCGGGTCTCCCAACTGGTCGCGGACTTCCCGGAGATCGCCGAGGTGGACCTCAACCCGGTGATCGCGACCGCGGAGGGCGCGGTCGCCGCGGACATCAGGATCATCCTGGCCGAGAAGCAGCCTGTGGCGCGCAGGAAGTACTCGCGCGAGGAGATCCTCACCTCCATGCGCCGACTGATGCAGCCCCGCTCCGTCGCCGTGATCGGTGCCTCCAACGAGCAGGGCAAGATCGGCAACTCGGTGATGCGCAACCTCGTGGACGGCGGCTTCGCCGGGGAGATCCATCCGGTGAACCCCAAGGCCGATGACATTCTGGGCCGCAAGGCGTACAAGAGTGTCACGGACGTTCCCGGTGAGGTGGATGTGGCCGTCTTCGCCATTCCAGCGAAGTTCGTGGCAGCCGCGCTGGAGGAGGTGGGACGGAAGAAGATCCCCAACGCCGTCCTGATCCCGTCCGGTTTCGCGGAGACCGGCGAGGACGAGCTCCAGGCGGAGATCGTCGCCATCGGCGAGCGCCACGGCATCCGCCTCCTCGGCCCGAACATCTACGGCTACTACTCCACCTGGCAGGACCTGTGCGCCACGTTCTGCACGCCGTACGACGTGAAGGGCGGCGTGGCCCTGACGTCCCAGTCGGGCGGGATCGGCATGGCGATCCTCGGCTTCGCGCGCACCACCAAGACGGGGGTGTCGGCGATCGTCGGCCTCGGCAACAAGTCGGACCTGGACGAGGACGACCTGCTGACCTGGTTCGGTGAGGACCCGCACACCGAGTGCATCGCGATGCACCTGGAGGACCTGAAGGACGGCCGCGCCTTCGTGGAGGCCGCGCGGGCGACCGTACCGAGGAAGCCGGTCGTGGTCCTCAAGGCGGGCCGTACCGCGGCCGGCGCCAGGGCGGCAGGTTCGCACACCGGCGCGCTCGCGGGCGACGACGCGGTGTACGACGACATCCTGCGTCAGGCGGGCGTCATCCGGGCGCCGGGCCTCAACGACATGCTGGAGTACGCGCGCGGACTGCCGGTGCTGCCGCCCCCGCAGGGCGACAACGTCGTGATCATCACCGGCGCGGGCGGCAGCGGTGTCCTGCTGTCCGACGCGATCACGGACAACGGACTGACCCTGATGGAGATCCCGCCGGACCTGGACGAGGCGTTCCGCCGCTTCATCCCGCCCTTCGGCGCCGCCGGCAACCCGGTGGACATCACGGGCGGCGAGCCGCCGTCGACGTACGAGGCGACGATCCGGCTGGGGCTCGAGGACCCGCGCATCCACGCGCTCGTCCTCGGTTACTGGCACACCATCGTCACCCCGCCGATGGTGTTCGCGGAGCTGACCGCGCGAGTGGTCGCGGAGTTCCGGGAGCGGGGCATCGAGAAGCCGGTCGTCGCCTCGCTCGCGGGGGACGTCGAGGTCGAGGAGGCCTGCCAGTACCTGTACGAGCGGGGGGTCGTGGCCTACCCGTACACGACCGAACGGCCGGTGGCCGTGCTCGGCGCCAAGTACCGCTGGGCGCGGGCGGCGGGGCTGCTGGGGGACCGACTGTCGGGGGGCGGGTCATGACGTGACCGAGGAAGGGGCCGGTCGGCGGAGCGCGTCCCCGGCCGGCCCCGGGACCCGTGCGCGCACGAAAGGCATTGGACAGGGGGCGCTGGCCAGAACTTTCGACGCAAGGGGTGCTGAGCGAACATGTCATCCATCGATCTACCGACATCCGTCCCCTTCAGGGAGGTGACGGACCGCAACGGCCGCAGGTACCGGATCGGCGAGACCGACGTCGATCTCATGGGCCGGACACGGAAATGGATGGTCGTCCTGCCCTGGGTGGGCATGATGGGCATCAGCTCCGCCGAGTACGCGTTCACGTCGGCGGAGGACACGCTGCACGAGGCGCACCTGTGGAGCAGCGGGCACATCTTCTGGCTGATGGGCGTCTGGGTGTTCTTCCAGGCGGCCGTGGCCTTCCCGGCCGGGCAACTGCGGGAGAGCGGACGGCTCCCCGCGCGTACCGCCATGCTGCTCGGCGCGGTGGGCACGCTGCTCGGCTACCTGTCGCTGGCGTTCGCACCGAACGTGGTCGTCGCCTACCTCGGCTTCGGCATGTGCAGCGGTATCGGCGCCGGCCTCGTCTACGCGACCTGCGTGAACATGGTCGGCAAGTGGTATCCGGAGCGCAAGGGCGGCAAGACGGGCTTCGTGAACGGCGGTTTCGCCTACGGATCCGTGCCCTTCGTCTTCCTCTTCACCTCGGTGCTCGACCTGAGCAACTACAGGGTCGTCCTCTCCGCGGTCGGTATCGGGCTGTGCCTGGTGGTGGCGTCGGCCGGCTGGTTCTTCAAGGACCCGCCGAAGAACTGGTGGCCGCCGCACGTCGATCCGCTGAAGGCGACCCAGGACCCCAAGATACGGCGGGCGTTGGAGAAGAACCCGCCGGCGATCAAGCAGTACACCCCCAAGGAGGCCGCCCGTACGCCCGTCCTGTGGATGATGTGGTTCTGTCTGCTCTGCACGGCCGGGATCAATATCTTCGGAATCGCCTTCCAGGTGCCGTTCGGCAAGGACATGGGGTTCGCGGGCGGGATCGTCGCCACGGCCATGTCCCTGAAGGCGATCGTCAACGGTACCGGGCGCGGCGTCATCGGCTGGATCTCCGACCGGTACGGCCGCCGCAACACGCTCATCATCGTGTGCATCGTGCTCGGCACCGCGCAGTTCGGCGTGCTGGTCTCCGGCCAGATGCACAGCATGCCGTTCTTCCTGTTCTGCTCCATGGTCTCCGGGTTCGGCGGCGGGGCGATCTTCCCGCTCTTCGCGGCCATGACGGCGGACTACTTCGGTGAGAACAACAACGCCACCAACTACGGAATGGTCTACAGCTCCAAGCTGATCTCCGGCCTGGTGGGCTCCGGTCTGGGCGCGGTCGTCGTCGGTGAGTGGGACTACCACGGCGCGTTCGTGCTCGCGGGCTCCGTCGGCCTGGCCTCCGCAGTGCTGGCCCTCTTCCTCAAGGCACCGGGCAGGCCCAACGCCCGGCGCATCGTCCCCAACCCGCATCCGCTCGGCGAGGAGATGGCGTGACATGTCGGCAGACCCTGTAGCCACGAACAGCACCGGTGCCGGACACCGCCCGTACCGCGAGGTCACGGACGCCCGCGGCCGCGTCTACCGGATCGGCGAGACCGACCGGGACATCCTCGGCCACTCCCGCAACATCATGGTGTACCTCCCCTGGATCGCCATGATGGCCATCAGCGTCTTCGAGTACGCGTACGGCTCCGCGGAGGACACCCTGTCCCACGCGCACGGCTGGACGCAGTCCAACACCTTCTGGATCCTGAGCGTCTGGGTGTTCTTCCAGGCCGGCATCGCCTTCCCGGCGGGCTGGCTGCGCGAGAAGGGCATCCTCACGGCCCGCCGGGCGATGTACACCGGCTCCGTGATGTGCCTGATCGGCTTCCTGGCCCTCTCCCACATCAGCGAGATCTGGCTGGCGATCATCGGCTTCGGCGTGATCGGCGGCCTCGGCTCCGGCCTCGTCTACGCGACCTGCATCAACATGGTCGGCAAGTGGTTCCCGAACGCCGGGGCGCCCGCACGGGTTTCGTGAACGGCGGCTTCGCCTACGGCTCGCTCCCCTTCATCTTCATCTTCAACTACGCCTTCGACACGGCGAACTACCACCGAGTCCTGGACCTCATCGGCGCCTACGTGATGGTCGTGGTCCTCGTCACCGCGTTCTTCTTCAAGGACCCGCCGAAGAACTGGTGGCCGGCCGACGTCGACCCGCTCACCCACTCGGCCGGCACCCGGACCGCCACGGCTCTCGTCAAGAACCCGCCCGCGGTACGCCAGTTCACCCCCAAGGAGGCGATCCGCACCGGCATGCTCCCCCTGATGTGGATCTCCATCGTCATGACGGCCGGCGTCTCGATCTTCGGTATCTCCTTCCAGGTGGACTTCGCGAAGGACGTCGGCTTCGGCCCCCTGGTCGCGGCCTCGTCCATGGGCGTGATGGCGGTCATCAACGGCATAGGCCGCGGGGTGGTCGGCTGGCTCTCCGACCGCCTCGGCCGCAAGCCGACCCTCGTCTTCGTCATCGTCGTCCTCGGCCTCGCCCAGTTCGGGGTGATCTGGGCCGGTGACATCAAGAGCGAGTGGCTGTTCCTGTTCTTCGCCTTCCTCTCCGGCTTCGGCGGCGGCGCCTTCTACCCGCTCTTCGCCGCCCTCACCCCGGACTACTTCGGCGAGAACTACAACGCCACCAACTACGGCCTCGTCTACAGCGGCAAACTCATCAGCGGCCTCTTCGGCGGCGGCCTCGGCTCCATGGTCGTCGGCGCCTGGGGCTACAACGGCGCGTACGCCCTGGCGGGCGGGGTCTCGATGGTGGCGGCGGGGGTGGCGCTGCTGTTGCGGCAGCCGGGGCGGGGGACGAGGGCGAAGGTGGGCGTGGTACAACCACAGACGGCGACCTGACCGTCGGCATGCTGGGTCCCGGACCAGGGGCCGGGACTCAGCCGCTCCCGTACCAGGGACGGTCCCCTCCGCCTTCCCGGACAACACCGTGGCCGGTCCGGAGGGCGGCGGACCAACGCACAGACTGGATCAGCGGAACCTGACCCACCAGCGAGGCCCGGGATTCTGACCTTCTGCCTGGCGACAACGGCTGGTGGTCCGTGTCAGCTCCGAGGGTTGAGGGCGCGTCTGGCCGAACTGATGAGGTTGTGGGCATCAGAGCCGTAGACGGCGGACTCGCGCAGGGTGCGCCAAGTGCGCAGGTAGGTGTCGACGCTGACTTCGTCATCGATCCAGAGTTCGGCGTGCCAGTTCTCCACGATTACCTGGCGGTCGTCGTACATCCAGAAGGCGGTGGCCGGAGGGATCTTCAGCGACGCGGACAGAGGGACGATGCCCAGCTCGACGGTGTCCAGGCCGACAGCCCCTGAGAGGCGATCCAGTTGGGCGGCCAAGACCGACGGCGGACAGATCAGAGCATGGAGGGCGGACTCCCACAGGATGAGGTGAAACCGCTTCGACGAGTCGTACAGGGCTTCCTGCCGCTTCATGCGGGAGCGCACGGCCTCCTCGGTGTCGCGCGGCGACCGCTGTAGCTCCGCGTACCGGGTGAAGATTGACCGGGCGTAGTCCGGTGTCTGCAGAATGCCGAAGATCATGGAGGACTCCCAACCCCGGAACACCGACGCGTCGGCGTGCGCGCCCAGGTGGGTGTCCTGGACCGGCTTGTGCCCGGAAGCCAGCTGCCGCCGCCACGAACGGATGTGTGACTCGAACCCTCGGAGCCTGGCCAGCAGCTCGCCATACGCACCGGGCTGGCCGCACGCCTCGGCCCACTTCCTGAGGTCGTCGGCCGTGGGAGTCTGTCTGCCGTTCTCCAGCCTGCTGACCTTCGACTTGTTCCAGCCGTACCTCCCAGCGAGCTGCTCACCGGTGAGCCGGCACCCGGGGCTGGAGAACCTGAGTTCGCGCAACCGCATGCCCAGGGCCTCACGAGCCTGCTGGTAGTCCGTGCTCACCGGTCAACAACCTGCCTTACTCCTTCGCGGTCAGCTGCGCCGCGAACTGGTCGTACGGGACGGCGAGGTGCATGGCCGCGTCCCGTGCCTGGACATACCGCAGGACCGCTGCGGGCTCGGTGATCAGCTCGACGTTCAGCAGGTTGTCGGCGGCGTCAAAGTTCAGGCGGGCAACCAGCCGCGAGTCGAACAGCCAGAAGTCCTCGGCGGGCAGGGCGAGCCGGTCGGCGTCCTGTCGCCACAGGTTGAAGATCCGCTCACCGACGGCGCTGTTACGGCGGGCGTTGTCGAGCAGGTAGAGCTGACCGGCCGTTGGCGGGCTGTCGATGACGCGGACGCGTTCGAACCGCTTGCCCAGCGCCGTCTGTTCCCGGCGTTCGGCGCACCATGCGGCGTCGACTCCGTCCCAGTTCACAGGTTCACCACGGGTGAACTGCGCATAGGTGCCGGTGGTCTCGTCGGAGGCGTACCGGCGCCGCGTCTCCAGCCGCCAGGCCGTGTGCTTGAACTGGGTGAAGAGCCGGTCGAACTCGTCCAGGCCGATGATGTCCGGCACCCGGGTGACCTCCTTCGGGCCGAAGTCAACGAGCAGTTCACGCGGTACGACGATGGGCACCTCGCCCTCGTTCAGGTGCCGGAGCTGGTCGATGTCGTCGGGGTCGGTGAGAGCCGGGCCGTGCACGATGACCTCACCCGAGTCGAGATCTTCATGCACGGCGGGGCACCCGTTGACGCCGCTGCCCGTGCCATTGAAGCGCAGTCGACGCGCCATGATCAGTTCCTTTCGTCAGGGGACTGAGTTACCAAGCCTCCCTGAGTCCGGCGGCTTCCCGACCGGGTTCCGTCGGCCGTTATCAGCAACCTTCCGCAACCCGAGGGAGTCGTCAAGCAACTTCGCGCAACTTGCGTAGCGATCAGCGGTGGCCGGTTCCTAGCTTCGGGTTCATGGCACAGAAGAAAGTGCAGGACGTCACCTACACTCAAGCGGCGGTCGAGGAAGTGAGAGCCGCCCTGGACCGCGTGGGGATCGTGTTCCCCTCACTGAGGCTCGACCCGGCCTCACCCGGGTTGCAGCTGGTTGAGCTGGGGCGGGTGCGCGCGGACGTTGCCGTCCGCCTGGCCAGGGCACTCCGTTCGGGGATTCGCGAGTGACCGCCGAGGAGGTCGAACCGCCAGCCGGCACCCTGGTCATCGACACGGCCAGAGACCAGCTCGGCTATGTCATGGGCCACGAGGGTCCGTACGTCCAGCTGCGGCCGGTGGCCGGAGGGCGTGAGTGGGACGCCGACCCCGCTCACGTCCGGCGCGCCACGGACGAAGAGCGGCTGCGCGCCGTGGCCGAACGGACCCGCGCCATGAACTCGTTCAGCAGTGGCGGGTACTTCCGGTGACTGCACCGACCGACGACACCTCGACCATGTCCGCGGAATGCGCCCTCGCCCATCAGCCCGGTTACGCGAAGCTGCACCAGGACTGCCGCCAGACCAGGGACGTCCCTCTCCCCCACGGCCGGGGCATCCTCCTGATACCCCGCTGCACCTGCTCACACCACCGCTACACGCCCGGCAGGTGACGCCCCCTCACCAACGCCCTGACCAGCCGCTGAGCCTCACCCCAACTCGACCGGGGTGGGGCTTAGTTGCGTCTTGACCAAGATCACGCCGGTATGCGCTATGCTCGAAGTGTTCAGGGGTCGCAATGGCCTACTGATCCCCATCGAGGAAACCCGGCGCAACGCCGGTTCCTCTGCCCACGCACTCGTAGACTTGCGGGGTCTCTTTAGGGGAGACCCGATGCACGCCAAGTCTCAGCGAGAAGACGTAGGCACACCCGTTAACTGCCACAAGGGCTGACGGCTTCGTCAGTCACCCGAGAACATTTGCGCTTTCGTGCGTCAGCACAGGTGTCTCGGTCCGAACCGAAGGGTTCGGATCGAGGCTGCCTGCGCACCCGATCCGACCCATGACAGGGAAGGTAAGGATCGGTGGACGGCACCGCCATCACCATCATCATTCTCGCCATCGCTGGCGTGGTCACCGTGCTGATCTACGTCCTGAAGGGCGTGCTCGATCAGCTCCCCGACCTCTTCGAGTCCGCACGTCGGGCGCGGGAGGCATGGGAACAGCTGACCAAGAAGAACG
Source organism: Streptomyces sp. (assembly GCF_019510245.1). Lineage (GTDB taxonomy): Bacteria > Actinomycetota > Actinomycetes > Streptomycetales > Streptomycetaceae > Streptomyces. Next base: position 103,614 of record NZ_JAEKKT010000127.1, read on the forward strand.
ACCAGGTCCCACAGCCGGACGAGACCGAGGAGCAGCCGCCCCCGGTGACCGTCCCCCCGGCGGATGATCAGGAGCCGCCCGCTGCCGCATAGCCCGTGCGGGGCCTCCCGCCTCAACGGGCGGGAGACCTCGTCACAGGGCGTCGATCACAAGGCGCAGGAACGCGTTCAGCCACGTCTTTGACGGGACGTCGTGCATGTCGATCAGGTCTGCCGACTTCCGGATGTGACGGTGCAGGGCGTCGTGACCCTGCGCCTTGAAATCCTTCAACAATCGCAGGTAGTCCTTGTCGGTCTTCGTCCACTCCTGCGGCGGATTACTGGCGACCTGCTCGAAGGTCTTCTGACCGAACGCGGGCGCCGTGTGGTCGAGGATCGCCCGGATCAGCGCGTGGCAGGCGTACGGGTTGTCGAGCGCGAAGTTGCTGTTTAGCTCACGCGCGAGCTGGACCAGCTTGGTCACGTCCCACTGGGAGCTGGCGTTCTTGTCCTCCAACTCCTTGATCAACGCATCCTTGACGTAGACCGGCGTTGGGGGTTGCGGATCAGAGACGGGCTGAGCCTCTGGGGCAGAGTTACCCGTGACCGAGGTGGGCAGCGGGCGAACAATACGTGGTTGAGAAAAGATACGGCTGGGAACCTGCAGCGGCTCGACATCAGTCCTCGCCGGTTGCAACATTAGCGTATTCAGCAGGCCTACATACGACTTCACATCGTGCAACCGGCGTAACGGTAGATGTCACGGCTCAGTTCTCGAATCCACTCGCCATCCTCGTTCCACTTCGAGCCGCCCCACGTGGGGGGCTCATGGTTCAGGATCTCGGGCAAACGAACCATGAAATTGCCACTGACCCCAGGCAGCTCCTGCCTGATCCTCTTGGCCGTGTAGGTGGCCCGTACGACCTTGTCTGGCTCCAGACGCACCCCGCGGTGGAACTCGACCAGTTTCCGAAGGACAGCGAGAAACGGGTCCGCCATCGCGGGTAGGAGAACTGGAAGATGAAGCGCAGCTGCGACAGTCAGCGTCGGCTTCTCTTCGTCCTGGATATGGCCGACGCTGGGGTACCAGGCCAGACCATAGGACACCCCCATACCTGGCGGGGGTCCCACCCGAGGTAGGGACCGGATCAGCTCGTCGGCGTCCAGACCATCGCGACTGAGCTTCTCCCGGACGTAGTGCCACACTGGCCACTCCCTCGTCCGAGTAAAGGGTTCCACCATCGTGGCGAGCAGTCTGGACTGGTGGGGGTTGAGTGGGGCAAGCAAATTGGTCAACGGTCATCCGATCACAAGTGCCACGAAGGTGACGAACATCGTACTGACGGCGACTGACAGTCGGCCCCGGCTTTTCGGGCTGCTCCGGGCTCCGACGGACCCCAGGAGAGCCTGAGAGCGCCTGGGCCCCTCGGGGCGGCTAGGCACGCGTGAACCCCGGGGAGGGTCCTCCGGGGCTCACAGGGGGTCAGGCGGCCAGGCGGCCAGGCTGATCGTGAAGGGGATCGAGGAAGAAGCGGTACCCCCCGCAATAGGACCGGGCAGGCCAATGACCAGCGGCTCGTCGGTCTGTTCAACGCGGGATGCGCAGCGCCGCGGCAGCGTCGACCATGCGATCCCGAACAACCGCCATGTGGTGGGGAACCGCCATCGAGGCACCGGACCCCGCGCTCCTGGCCCGCTTCTACGCGGGGCTGCTGGAGTGGCCGATCGCGCACGAGGAGCTGGGGACTGCTGTCGTCGCCCCGCCCCAGGGGGCCGTGTACCTCGTCTTCCAGGAGGCCGCCGGATATCGGCCGCCCACCTGGCCGCCGGTCGACGGTGAGCAGCGCACGATGATGCACCTCGACTTCCAGGTGGCCGGCCTGGACGCCACGGTGGCCGAGGTCGTCGGCCTGGGGGCGGTACTCGCGCCGGATCAGCCGCAGGACAACGTGCGCGTGCTGTTCGATCCCACCGGTCATCCCTTCTGCCTGTGCCGGGACGACGGGCAGGCGCGGGATGCGCGAAATTCGTACGCGTGGACCGAGCAGGGTCCCGTAGATTCCCGTCGGAGGCCCGCCCGAGGTGCTCCGCATTTGGGGGCATCCATGACCGTCGAGTCGATACCGGTGAAGTCGGCGCCAAGGTCGCTGGCGTGGGACGGTGACGAACTGGTCTCCGCAACCGGGGGTGGGCGGCGCTGGGGCCCCGACGGGGTGGAGCGGACGGCGCCCTTCGCGTGGAGCTTTCCGTTCGACGCCGGGACCGCCTCGGCCTCGGGGCGTTACTCCGCGGTGTACCAGGAGCGTGGTACCAAGGCGGTGCTGCTCGGAGGCGAACGGACCGTGCGGGAGCTGAACCGCAGCTACTACCACGCGCCGAACTACGACTACCCGCTCGCCCTGGGCGCGTTGGGCGACGGACGTGAGGTCGTCGTGCACTGCCCCGACGAATACAACGTCCTCCAGATCGAGGATGCGGCGAGCGGCGAGCGGCTGACCGCCGGCGGGCGTGAGCCGGAGGACGTCTTCCACTCCAGGCTGAGCCTGAGCCCGGACGGCCGCTACCTGCTCTCGGTCGGCTGGGTCTGGCAGCCCTTCGGGATGGCCCTGGTCTACGACACCGCGCTCGCGCTCAGCGACCCCGGCACCCTGGACGGCGAGGGTCTGTTGCCGATATCGGCGGTCATGAGCGCCGAGGTGACGGCAGGCTGCTGGCTCGACACCGACCGGCTGGTCCTGGCGACGGGGGCCGAGGAGTGGGACGAGGAGGAGGCCGCCGGGCTGCCCCCGCGCCACCTCGGGGTGTGGTCGGTGTCAGAGGGCCGCTGGCTCCACCGCAGCCCCGTCGCCGATGTCGACCCGGGTGTCCTGCTGCTGCCCCGTGGCGACCAGGTGATCTCGTTCCTGGGCCACCCGCGGCTGCTCGACCCGGCCACCGGGCGGATCGTCGCGGAGTGGCCCGAGGTCGCCGTGCCCGTCAAGCCGACCTGCTTCGGCTACCGGCGCGTTCCCACCCCCGTCGCCGCCCTCCACCCCGACGGCACCCGGCTGGCCGTCGCGACGGCGGAGAGCATCGCTCTCATCACGCTGCCGTGAACCGCCCGGCCGGGGCAGACGCGCTCCGCACCGTCACCCGGCTCAGGCCTGTGCCCGCTCGTGGTACGACCGCCGGGTGTGCTCCGTGTGTTCGCGCATCAGAGTCGTCGCCAGCTGCTCGTCCCGTGAACTGATCGCCGCGATCAGTTCACGGTGTTCGATCCAGGACTGGTGGCCGCGCTGCCGGGCCACCGGCGTGTAGTACCAGCGGACCCGGCGGTCGACCTGGGCGGCGAGTTCGGCGAGGACCGTGTTGCCGGCCAGGTCCATGATCTTGGCGTGGAACGCGGCGTTCAGGGCGACGGCTGCGTCCACGTCGTCCGCGGCGACGGCCTTCTCGCCCTCGGCGCAGAGGGATTCGAGGGCGGCCACGCCCGCACTGCCCGCGCCGGCCGCCGCCAGCCGCGCCGCTTCCGCCTCCAACAGGGTGCGCACCGTGAGGAGTTGGTCGGCCTCCGCCTCCGTCGGCTCGTGGACGAACGCGCCCTGTGCGGGACGCAGGTCCACCCAGCCCTCGGTGTTCAGTCGCTGGAGCGCCTCGCGCACCGGCTGCCGGGAGACGCCGAGGTGGCCGGCGAGTTCGCTCTCGACGAGGTGCTGACCGGGCTGGAGGGCACGGGTGGTGATGAGTTCCAGCAGCGCCTCGTACACGCGGTCGCGGAGCGGTCCGGGGCGTTCGAGCTTGGGCACCGCGCCCTGCGGCAGTCCGGCTGACAACATCGGGTCCCCCTTCGGCAGACACCCGTTACGAGCGGAGACTCAGTATCGATTGTCTTTCGTCTACAGTCTACGGCGCACAGGTGCCCGTGGGAGGGGGAGTCGACCACGTCCACACCGCGGAACGCGCTCTCACGGACACCGCACGACCTGACCCGCGTAGGACAGGTTGCCGCCGAAGCCGAAGAGCAGGACCGGGTCGCCGCCCGACACCCGGCCTTGTTCGACCAGCTTGGAGAGGGCGAGCGGGATGCTCGCGGCCGACGTGTTCCCCGATTCGGTGACATCACGGGCGACGACCGCGTTGACCGCACCGATCTTCGCCGCGAGCGGCTCGATGATCCGCAGGTTGGCCTGGTGCAGGACGACGGCCGCCAGGTCGGCGGGGGCGATCCCGGCCTTCTCGCAGGCGCGCCGGGCGATGGGCGGCAGCTGGGTGGTGGCCCAGCGGTAGACGCTCTGCCCCTCCTGCGCGAACCGGGGCGGGGTGCCCTCGATCCGTACGGCATGGCTCATCTCGGGGACGGAACCCCACAGGACCGGTCCGATCCCGGCCTCCTGGCCCGGTCCGCACGCCTCGACCACGGCCGCACCCGCCCCGTCGCCGACCAGGACGCACGTCGTACGGTCGGTCCAGTCCGTCACCTCGGACATCTTGTCGGCGCCGATGACGAGCGCCCGGGTGGCCGCGCCGGCCCGGACGGCGTGGTCGGCGGTGGCGAGCGCGTGAGTGAAACCGGCGCACACGACGTTGACGTCCATCGCGGCGGGCTGCGGGATGCCGAGCCGCGCGGCGACGCGCGCGGCCATGTTCGGGGAGCGGTCGATCGCGGTGGAGGTGGCGACCAGGACCAGGTCGACGTCCGCGGGGGTGAGGCCGGCCGCGGCGAGGGCCTTGGCCGCGGCGTGCGCGGCCAGCTCGTCGACGGGTTCGTCGGGGCCCGCGATGTGCCGGGTGTTGATGCCCACCCGGCTGCGGATCCACTCGTCACTGGTGTCGACCATGCCCGCCAGGTCCTCGTTGGTGAGTACCCTGGCGGGCTGGTAGTGGCCGACGGCGGCGATGCGCGAGCCGTTCATGGGTGGTGGAGCCCCCTCGTTGCCTCGGTCTGGGTCCACCAGTCTGTTCAGTGACTCACGGGTACGACGGCATGTGAGGCCACAGGAAACGGGCGCACGAGTTGTCGGCTTCTTGCAGACCCTCGGACGCCCGGCCGATCTCCCGGCTCAGCCGTTGAACAGCTGTGTCGCTTTCTGTACGAGTTCGTACACGCCGTAGGCGAACGGCGCGCCCACCCAAATCCAGGCGACGGCGATCAGCCAGCGGCGGTCCGGCTCAGGCCGGCTGCTCTCGTTCGACATCGACGGCCTCCCTCGGGGCGGGGATGTGGTGGCGGGCGTGGACGGGGCGGACCAGCTCGTTGGCGAGGAACCCGACGACGAGCAGTCCGATCATGATGCCGAAGGACAGGGTGTAGAGGTCGGAGCCGTGCTTGCCGGCCTCCTTCTGGTGGTCGGCGATCCAGTTGACGATGAGCGGGCCGAGCACACCGGCGAGGGACCAGGCGGTGAGCAGCCGGCCGTGGATCGCGCCGACCTGGTAGGTGCCGAAGAGGTCCTTCAGGTAGGCGGGCACGGTCGCGAAGCCGCCGCCGTAGAAGGAGAGGATCACCAGGGCGCAGAGGACGAACAGCGGCTTCGAGGAGTTGCCGAACAGGGCGATGAGCAGGTACATCACGGCACCCACGCCCAGGTAGACGCGGTAGATGTTCTTGCGCCCGATCAGGTCCGAGGTGGACGACCAGCCGATCCGGCCCGCCATGTTGGCGGCGGACAGCAGGGCGACGAACCCGGCCGCCGCGGACGCCGACACCGGCGTGGAGCTGTCGGCGAAGAAGTCCGTGATCATCGGCGCGGCCTTCTCCAGGATGCCGATGCCGGCGGTCACGTTCATGCACAGCACGACCCACAGGCACCAGAACTGCGGGGTGCGGATCGCGCTGTTCGCGGAGACCTGCACGCCCCCGAAGGCGCTCGGCGCGTCCACGACCGGCTTCTCGGTGCGCGGGACGCGGATCAGGAGCACGCCGAGGGTCATGAAGACGGCGTACGACAGCCCGTGCACCAGGAAGGCGAGGGCGATGCCATCGTTGTCACTGCCGAAGGACGAGAGCATCTGTGCGGACCAGGGCGAGGCGATCAGCGCGCCGCCGCCGAAACCCATGATGGCGATGCCGGTGGCCATGCCGGGCCGGTCCGGGAACCACTTGATCAGCGTGGAGACCGGGGAGATGTAGCCGATGCCGAGGCCGATGCCGCCGACGAAGCCGTAGCCGAGGACGATCAGCCAGTACTGCTTGGTCTCGGCGCCGAGTGCGGAGATCAGGAAGCCGGAGGAGAAACAGATCAGGGCCACCGTCATGGCCCAGCGCGGTCCGTTGCGCTCGACGAGGGTGCCGCCGAACGCGGCCGACAGGCCGAGCATCACGATCGCGAGCTGGAAGGGCAGCGCACTCTCGGTGCCGCTCAGGTTCAGCGCGGATTCGAGCGGCGGCTTGAACACGCTCCAGGCGTAGGCCTGGCCGATGGAGAGATGGACGGCGAGGGCGGCGGGCGGGACGAGCCAGCGGCTCCAGCCCGGCGGTGCTACAGGGGGGGCTGCTCATGAATCCCGAACGGTAGGGCCCCGCACGGTGGTTGAGAACCCGACGGGTCGATCGTATGCGATGAGCGGTATCCAGAATGCGCTGAACGGTCATGGCCGGGACTCTTGCCGCGCTCAAGTCCATACTGTAGACAATATTTCGTCGACACGATTCGGCCGCCCGTCGGCCGCCTCCGCGGTATCCCTCAAACCGAACGGAGCGTTCCGTGAAAGTCGCAGTCCTCGGCGCCGGTGCGATCGGCGCCTACGTCGGTGCCGCGCTCCACCGCGCGGGCGCCGACGTGCACCTCATCGCCCGTGGACCCCATCTGGCGGCCATGAGGCAGTACGGAGTCCGGGTGCTCAGCCCGCGCGGCGACTTCACCGCGCACGCCCACGCCACCGACGACCCGGCCGAGGTCGGCCCGGTCGACTACGTCTTCCTGGGCCTGAAGGCCAACTCGTACGCGGCGTGCGGGCCGCTGATCGAGCCGCTGCTGCACGAGCGGACGGCGGTGGTCGCCGCCCAGAACGGCATCCCCTGGTGGTACTTCCACCGGCACGGCGGCCCCTACGACGGCCACCGCGTCGAGAGCGTCGACCCGGACGGCACGGTCAGCGCCGTCCTCGCCCCCGAACGCGCCCTCGGCTGCGTGGTGTACGCGGCCACCGAGCTCGAAGCCCCGGGCCTGGTACGGCACTTGGAAGGCACCAGGTTCTCGGTCGGCGAGCCCGACCGCAGCGTCTCCACGCGCTGCCTGCGGTTCAGCGAGGCCATGCAGTCCGGCGGGCTGAAGTGCCCCGTGGAGCCGGACCTGCGCAACGACATCTGGCTCAAGCTGCTGGGCAACATCTCCTTCAACCCGATCAGCGCGCTGGCCCGTGCCACCATGCGGCAGATGTGCCTGCACGGCGGCACCCGGCGGGTCATCGAGATCATGATGCGCGAGACGCTGGACGTCGCCGAGGCGCTCGGCTGCGAGGTCGGGGTCTCCATCGAACGCAGGCTGGCGGGCGCCGAGAAGGTCGGCGACCACCGCACCTCCACGCTCCAGGACCTGGAGCGCGGCAGGCCGCTGGAGCTCGACGTGCTGCTCGCGGCCGTCGTCGAGCTGGCGGAGATCACCGGCGTGGCGGTGCCCACCCTGCGCACCGTGCACGCCATCTCGGACCTGCTCGCACTGAGGAGCGCCGCATGAGCCGCACGAGCCGCACGAACCGCACGAGCCGCACGAACCGCCCGGGGAAACGGCAGCCGAAGACCTACACCCGGCTCACCCACCCCCTGATCCGGGACTCCCGCGACGAGCCGTTCCGGCGGGCGAGCTGGGAGGAGGCCCTGGACCGCGCGGCCCGCGGCCTGGAGCGCAACCGCGACGCGTTCGGGATGTTCTCCTGTGCCCGTGCCACCAACGAGATGAACTACGTGGCCCAGAAGTTCGCCCGGGTGGTGATGGGCACCCACAACGTCGACTCCTGCAACCGGACGTGTCACGCCCCGAGCGTGGCGGGCCTGAGCGCCGCCTTCGGCTCCGGCGGCGGCACCTCCTCGTACGAGGAGATCGAGCACACCGACGTCATCGTGATGTGGGGCTCCAATGCCCGCTTCGCGCACCCGATCTTCTTCCAGCACGTGCTGAAGGGGATCAGGAACGGCGCCCGGATGTACGCCGTCGACCCGCGCCGCACCTCCACCGCCGAGTGGGCGGAGAGCTGGCTCGGGCTGAACGTCGGCACCGACATCCCGATGGCGCACGCGATCGGCCGGGAGATCATCCGTGCGGGGCTGGTCAACGAGGCGTTCGTCGAGCGGGCCACCACCGGATTCGAGAAGTACAGGGCGCTGGTCGAGCCGTGGACGCTGTCCCTCGCCGAGAAGGTGACGGGCGTACCGGCGCGGGCGATACGGGAGCTGGCGCACGCCTACGCCCGCGCAGAGCGCGCCCAGCTGTGCTGGACCCTCGGCATCACCGAGCACCACAACGGCACCGACAACGTCCGCGCCCTGATCAACCTCTCCCTCCTCACCGGTCAGGTCGGCCGGTGGGGTGCCGGGTTGCAGCCGCTGCGCGGCCAGAACAACGTGCAGGGCGGCGGCGACATGGGCGCGATCCCCAACCGGCTGCCCGGCTTCCAGGACATCCTCGACCCCGAGACGCGGCTGAAGTTCGAGTCGGCCTGGGACACGGTCATCCAGCCGCACTACGGGCTGAACCTCACCGAGATGTTCGAGGCGATGGAGGAGGGCACACTCAGGGCCGTCTACTGCATCGGCGAGAACCCCGCCCAGTCCGAGGCCGACAGCGAGCAGGCGGTACGGCGGCTCCAGGCCCTCGACTTCCTCGTGGTCCAGGACATCTTCCTCACGAGGACGGCGGAGCTGGCGGACGTGGTGCTGCCCGCGACCGCCGGCTGGGCGGAGACCGAGGGCACGACGACCAACAGTGAGCGCCGGGTCCAGCGGGTGCGCCGTGCGGTCACCCCGCCCGGCGAGGTCCGCGAGGACATCGACATCATCTGCGAGCTGGCGGCCCGGCTCGGCCACGACTGGAAGTACCGGGACGCGGAGGCCGTCTGGAACGAGCTCCGCTCCCTCTCCCCGGACCACTACGGGATGACGTACGACCGGCTCACCGAGTACCAGGGCATCCAGTGGCCGTGCCCGAGCACCGAGCGCCTCGAACCGACGTACCTGCACGGCCGGTTGTGGGAGACGGACCCGGACCGGCGCGGGATGCCGGCGCCCTTCGGGCTGGTCCGGCACGATCCGCCGGTGGACCTCACCGACGAGGACTTCCCGATCCGGCTCACCACGGGGCGACGGCTCGACTCCTACAACACCGGAGTGCAGAGCGGCGGTTACGCCTCCCCGCTGCGGCGCGGCGAGTACATCGAGCTGTGCCCGGAGGACGCCGAGCGGTACGGGGTGGCCGTCGGCGAGGAGGTCCGGGTGTCCTCGCGGCGGGGCGCGGTGGTGGCCCCGGTCTGGATCGACACGGCGCTGCGGCCCGGTCTGGCCTTCATGACCATGCACTTTCCCGACGAGGTGGACACCAACCAGCTGACGATCGAGGCGAACTGCCCGATCGCGGGGACGGCGGAGTTCAAGGCGTCGGCGATCCGTATCGAGAAGCTCCCGGTCGCGACCATCGTGAGGTGACCAAGTGGACCTGCACTTCGGCGACAGCAAACCGACGGACGACGAACGGGCCGCCGTCGACGCCCTGTTGGGCCCTCCGGAGTCCTCCTGGGAGGGCGCCGACCGTTCCGACGCCGATCTGCGGTGGGCGCGTGGCGGCCGGGAGGCCCGGGACCGCCGCGACCTGCTGCTGCCGGGGCTGCACGCGATCAACGACCGGATCGGCTGGATCAGCGAGGGCGCCCTCGGCTACCTGTGCCGCCGCCTGACGGTCCCCCCGGCGGAGGCCTACGGGGTCGCCACCTTCTACGCGATGTTCTCCGTCGGGCCCCGTCCGGCGACCGTCCTGCACGTCTGCACGGACCTGGCGTGCATGGCGGCCGGGGCGTCCGACCTGTGCGCCGGGGTGGAGGAGGGTCTCGGCCCCGGGGTGCACGTCGAGCGCAGCCCCTGTCTGGGCCTGTGCGAGCGCGCCCCGGCGGCCCTCGCGATCAGGGCCGGGGACCCGGTGCGTACGGCGGTGGCGGCCCCGGCGGCGGTCGCCACGGCCGTCCTCGCGGCCACCGCGCCCGACTCGGCCCCGGAGGAGCCGCCGGCGGCGAGCGCCGTACCCCAGGCGGGACGGGAAGGTCTGACCCTGCTGCGACGGGTGGGCGTGGTCGACCCGGCCTCGCTCGACGACTACCGGGCGAACGGCGGCTACACCGCCCTGCGGCACGCCTTCGCGCTCGGCCCCGCCGGGGTCATCCGCGAGGTCACCGACTCGGGCCTGGTCGGGCGCGGCGGTGCCGCCTTCCCCACCGGCCGCAAGTGGCAGGCCACGGCGTCCCAGCCGGACCGCCCGCACTACCTGGTCTGCAACGCGGACGAATCGGAGCCGGGCACCTTCAAGGACCGCGTGATCATGGAGGGCGATCCGTACTCCCTGGTGGAGGCGATGACGATCGCGGCGTACGCGATCGGCGCGCACCGGGGCTTCGTCTACCTCCGCGGCGAGTACCCGCGGGCGACCCGCCGTCTCCGGCACGCGATCGACCAGGCCCGCGCCCGGGGCTTCCTCGGCGACGACGTCCTCGGGCAGGGCTTCGCCTTCGACATCGAGATCCGGCGCGGTGCCGGGGCGTACATCTGCGGTGAGGAGACGGCCCTGTTCAACTCCATCGAGGGGTTCCGGGGCGAGCCGCGCTCGAAGCCGCCGTTCCCGGTGGAGAAGGGGCTGTTCGGGAAGCCGACGGTCGAGAACAACGTGGAGACGCTGGTCAACGTCCTGCCGATCCTGACCATGGGCGCCCCGGCGTACGCGGCGATCGGCACGGGGAGGTCCACCGGCCCGAAGCTCTTCTGCGTGTCGGGGAGCGTGGCCCGCCCCGGAATCTACGAACTCCCCTTCGGCGCCACGCTCGGCGAACTCCTCCGACTGGCGGGCGTGCGCGAGAACGTGCGGGCGGTCCTGCTCGGCGGTGCCGCGGGCGGCTTCGTACGGCCGGACGAACTCGGCATCCCGCTCACCTTCGAGGGCACCAGGGAGGCCGGCACCACGCTCGGCTCGGGTGTGGTCATGGCCTTCGACGACACCGTCCCGCTCCCGCAACTCCTGCTCCGGATAGCCAGGTTCTTCCGGGACGAGTCCTGCGGGCAGTGCGTGCCCTGCCGGGTCGGGACGGTCCGGCAGGAGGAGGCGCTGCACCGGATCGTCGCGCGCACCGGCGCCGACGCGGCCGGGGACGTCGTGCTGCTGCGCGAGGTGGGCCGGGCGATGCGGGACGCCTCGATCTGCGGTCTCGGCCAGACCGCCTGGAACGCCGTGGAATCCGCCATCGACCGTCTGGGGGCGTACGAATGACCGTGACACCGCTGGGGATCCCGCGCCGGCTGCTGGAGTTCACGATCGACGGCGATCAGGCACGGGTCCCGGAGGGCTCGACGATCCTGGACGCCTGCCGCGCGGCCGGGAAGGACGTACCGACCCTGTGCGAGGGCGACACGCTGCGCCCGAAGAACGCCTGCCGGGTGTGCGTGGTGGAGGTGGAAGGGGCCCGGACCCTCGTGCCCGCCTGCTCCCGCAAGGCCGAGCCGGGGATGGTCGTACGGACGGGCAGCGAACGCGTCCGGCACAGCCGCAGGATCGTACTGGAACTGCTGGCCTCCTCGGTCGACATGTCGACGACCCCACGCGCCGCCGAGTGGATCAAGGAGTACGAGGCGAAACCGGACCGCTTCGGCCCCGACGCGGCCCGCCTGAACGAGGAGCCCAGGGTCGACAACGAACTGTACGTGCGCGACTACTCCAAGTGCATCCTCTGCTACAAGTGCGTGGACGCCTGCGGGGACCAGTGGCAGAACAGTTTCGCGATCTCCGTCTCCGGCCGCGGCTTCGACGCCCGGATCGCCGTCGAGCACGACGCGCCGCTGACCGACTCGGCCTGTGTCTACTGCGGGAACTGTGTGGAGGTCTGTCCCACCGGGGCTCTGTCGTTCAGGTCGGAGTTCGACATGCGGGCCGCGGGTACCTGGGACGAGTCGCGGCAGACGGAGACGACGACCGTGTGCGCGTACTGCGGTGTGGGCTGCAACCTCACGCTCCACGTGCAGGACAATGAGATAGTGAAGGTCACCTCGCCGCACGACCACCCGGTGACCCACGGCAACCTCTGCATCAAGGGCCGTTTCGGCTACCAGCACGTACAGAACCGGGGCTGATCAGGACATGGGACGAGTCACGGAACGACGCAAGGTCATCCGCATCCGCGACGGAGCGGTCTCCGCCCGGCCGGACACGCTCGTCGCCGAGGAACCGCTGGAGATCAGACTCAACGGGAAACCCCTCGCCATCACCATGCGCACGCCCGGCGACGACTTCGCGCTGGCGGCCGGGTTCCTGGTGAGCGAGGGGGTGCTGGCGGCCGCCGGCGACCTGCAGAACATCGTGTACTGCGCGGGCGCCACCGTCGACGGGTCCAACACCTACAACGTGGTCGACGTGCGGACCACGCCGGGCGTCACGCTCCCGGACTTCACCCTGGAGCGGAACGTCTACACGTCCTCGTCCTGCGGGCTGTGCGGCAAGGCGAGCCTCGACGCGGTGCGTACGACGGCCCGCTGGCCGATAGCCGACACTCCCCCGGTCCGGGTGGAGCCCGAGCTGCTCGCGAGCCTCCCCGACCGGCTCCGCGCCGCGCAGCGGGTCTTCGACCGGACCGGGGGGCTGCACGCGGCGGCCCTGTTCACGGAGGACGGCGAGCTGCTGGACGTCCGCGAGGACGTGGGCCGGCACAACGCGGTGGACAAGCTGGTCGGCCGGGCCCTGCAGAACGGCGACCTGCCGCTGTCCCGGACGATCCTGCTGGTCTCCGGGCGCGCCTCCTTCGAGCTGGCGCAGAAGGCCGTGATGGCCGGCATCCCGATGCTCGCGGCGGTCTCCGCGCCGTCCTCGCTGGCGGTGGACCTGGCGGCGGAGACCGGGCTGACCCTGGTCGGTTTCCTGCGCGGCAGCAACATGAACGTGTACGCGGGCGAGGACCGTATCGCCCTGCGGGCCGCGGCCGCCCAGGGCTGACCGGTTCCCCGCGGCACGGCGGCGGGGCCCCGACCGGCGGGGAGCGCCCCCTGCGCCGCAGGGGCCCCGCCTCGGTCCGGTGTCCCGCGGCGCCGCGAAACGCGCCTCAGCCGGAGTCGGCCCCCGCTCCCGCGACGCGCGCCGCCGCCTCGGCGAAGGCGGCGACCAGCGGGGAGCGACGGCCGGCCGCCCAGGCCAGCAGCACCCGGTCGGGTTCTGCGTCGACGACCGGGACGTAGACGATGTCGGAGCGGGAGTACTGCTCGGCGGCCGAGCGCGGCACCATCGTGATCGCGGTGCCGGCGGCCACGCACTCGAACTTCTCCTCGATGGTACGCAGCGGCAGGTCGCCGGGCCGGGGGTCGTTGTAGCGGAGCCACCGCTCGCCGTCGAGGTCCGAGAGGGAGATCTCCTGCTTCCCGGCGAGCCGGTGCCGGTCGGGGAGCATGGCCACGCGGGGCTCGCTGTAAAGGGGCCGCAGTTCGAGACCCGCCTCCCGGACCGGCAGCCGTACATAGGCGATGTCGACCGTGCCGTCGAGGATCAGGTCCTCCTGGTCGTCCCATTCCACCCGGCGGGCATTGGCCTCGACGTCCGGATGTGCCGCGGTGAAGGCACGCAGGGCCCGGGTGACGACGACACCGGCGCGGAAACCGACGACGAGCCGCCGCCGGCCGCGCGCCGCCTGCACGACCCGGCGCCGGGCCCCGTCGGCTGCGGCCAGCAACTGACGGGCTTCTTCGAGGAGTTGGTACCCGCCGTCGGTCAGCGTCACGCCGTGGCTGTCCCGTACGAACAGCTCGGCCCCCAAGTCCTTCTCCAGGGCGCGGATCTGTCGGCTCAGCACGGGCTGGGCGATGTGCAGCCGCTCCGCCGCCCGGCCGAAGTGGAGGAGTTCGGCGACCGCCGTGAAGTAGCGGACCTTGCGCAGATCCAGGTCCATGACCGCGGCTCCTTCCCGGTGGCGATGTCTTCAGGGTATCGCCGACGCCGAAAGAGGTCTTGGACGGCCGAGGGAGCGGGACCGCAGGCTGGAGACGTCCGAACGGGACGGAAACACCGGCTTGGAAAGGGATCAGCCATGGCTCTGCAGGGACAGCGCGTCGTCGTCATCGGGGGTACCTCGGGTATCGGGCTCGCGGTCGCGGAGGGCGCGGCGCGGGAGGGCGCACGGGTGGTCGTCGCCTCGCGCCGGCAGGAGAGCGTCGACGCGGCGCTGAAGGTGCTGCCGGAGGGCACCGAGGGACAGGTGCTGGACGCGTCCGACGAGGACGCGGTGCGCGGCTTCTTCACGCGGATCGGGGCGTTCGACCACCTGGTGTACACGGCCGGTGACTCGATCCTGCTGGAGACGCTGGCCGACACGGACATCGCGGCGGCCCGGAGCTTCCTGGACACCCGGCTGTGGGGCGCGTACGCGGCGGTGAAGTACGGCGCCGGGTCGCTCCGCCCGGGCGGGTCGGTGGTGCTGACCACGGGCACGGCGGGGCGCCGGCCGCTGTCCGGTTCGAGTGTCGCGTCGGCGCTGTGCGGGGCGATGGAGTCGCTGACCCGGGCGCTGGCCGTGGAGCTGGCGCCGGTGCGGGTCAACGTGGTCTCGCCGGGGGTGGTGCGGACCGAGCTGTGGCGGGACCTGCCGGAGCCGGTCCGCGAGGAGCTCTTCCGGTCGTCCGCCGAGTCGCTGCCGGTGGGGCGGATGGGCGAGCCGGCGGATGTGGCGGAGGCGTACCTGTACCTGATGCGTGGGGGGTACAGCACCGGGTCGGTGGTGGTCGTGGACGGCGGCGGGACGCTGGTCTGAGCGACCGGGCGGTCAGGCGGGGCCGAGGCGGACGTCGGCGGCGGTGACGACCGTGCCGAGGCGCGGGAAGTCGAGCCGGACGGAGGCCTCGTGCTCGGCGCCGGTGAGGGCGGCCATGGCGTCCTCGACGAAGACCAGGTCGTAGCCGAGGTCGGCGGCGGCGCGGGCGGTGGACTCGACGCCGAGGTTGGTGGCGATACCGCCGAACACCAGCCGGGTGACGCCGAGCCGGCGCAGCCGGGCGTCGAGTTCCGTGCCCTGGAAGCCGCCGATCGTCCGCTTGACGATCTCCACGTCCCCCTCCTTCCGGAGTCCGGCGACGAGTCCGCTGCCCGGCGGCTGCTCGGCGAGGGAGGGCCGCTCGACGCGGATCAGCACCACGGGCGCGCCGGCGGCGCGGAAGGCGCGGGCCAGCTCCTCGGCGGTGTGCAGGACGTCGGTGCCTTTGCGGGGCTCCAGAGGCAGCGCGACGATGCGGTCCATCAGGTCGACGAGGACGAGGGCGGTGCGCGCCGGATCGAGCGTCAGGGGTGCGGTCATGACGGAACGTTAGCCTTCATGAGCCGTCCGTACCGGAAATCCGGATCAACAGGCCCGTGAACGGGTCGCGTTCCGCAGCCGACAGCGGGGCGGGCGGCGTGTCGGGGGAAGGGGGCTTCGGCCCCGCCGGGCGATCGGGACCCGGGGCGGACCCGGTCAGGGTCGGGCCGATCCCCTGACCGGTGGCTCAGCGGCCGGTCGTCCCCGTGCCGACCGCCGGACGTGACTGGGCCGCCGGGGCGGGCGGCGACGCGGCCTCCTCCTGGGCCTCCGGGTCGTGGGCGCGACGCTTGGCGATCACCGCGCACACCATGAGCTGCATCTGGTGGAAGAGCATCAGCGGCAGCACGGCCAGCGAGGCGTGGGCGCCGAAGAGGACGCTGGCCATCGGCAGCCCGGAGGCGAGGGACTTCTTCGACCCGGCGAACTGGATGGCGATGCGGTCCCCGCGGCCGAAGCCGAGCGCCTTGGCGCCGTACCAGGTCAGCAGGAGCATCACGGCGAGCAGCACGGCCTCGACGGCGAGCAGCCCGGCCAGCCGGACTGCGCTGACCTGGTGCCAGATGCCCCGGACCATGCCCTCGCTGAACGCGGTGTAGACGACGAGCAGGATGGAGCCGCGGTCGACCAGGCCGAGGATCCTCTTGTGCCGGGCGATGAAGTCCCCGATCCACCGGCGCAGCAGCTGCCCGGCGACGAACGGCACCAGCAGCTGGAGCACGATCTTCACGATCGAGTCCGCGGAGAACCCGCCGCCGCTGTTGCCGAGCAGCGCGGCGGCGAGCAGCGGCGTGAGGACGATGCCGACCAGCGAGGAGAAGGAGCCGGCGCAGATCGCGGCCGGCACGTTGCCGCGGGCGATGGAGGTGAAGGCGATCGAGGACTGGATGGTGGAGGGCACCAGGGTCAGGAACAGCAAGCCCTGGTAGAGCGGATGGGTGAGCAGGACCGGCACCAGGCCGCGGGCCGCCAGGCCGAGCACCGGGAAGATCACGAAGGTGCAGACCAGGACCGTGACGTGGAGCCGCCAGTGCCGCAGCCCCTCGACGGCCTCACGGGTGGACAGACGGGCGCCGTAGAGGAAGAAGAGAAAGGCGATCGCGGCCGTGGAGGCGCCGGAGGCCACGTCGGCGGCCGTGTCCCGGGCCGGAAGGAGCGCGGCGAGGCCTACCGTCCCGAGCAACAGCAGGACGTACGGGTCGATCGGCATCCGACTGGGCCAGGTCAGGCGTTTCACGGTGCTCCACTTGCGGGTCGGTCAGGGTGTCGTGCCGGCCGGTACGGCCGGGTTCTCGCCGGGGCCGGAAGGGCCCCCTCCATCGTCCTCCTCCGACACTTGATCGGGAATCCGGCATACCGCTCTGACTGCCATCGCGATCCGCGATAACATGTCCGAGTGTACGACCCTTCACAGCTGCGCACCTTCCTGGCGGTCGCCCAGACGCTCAGCTTCACCCAGGCCGCCCGGCGGCTCGGGCTGCGCCAGTCCACGGTGAGCCAGCATGTGCGCCGCCTGGAGGACGCGGCCGGCCGCCAGCTGTTCTCCCGGGACACGCACTCCGTGGAGCTGACCGAGGACGGCGAGGCGATGCTCGGTTTCGCCCGCCGGATCCTGGAGGTGCACGAGCAGGCGGCGGCCTTCTTCACCGGCACCCGGGTCCGCGGCCGGCTCCGCTTCGGCGCGTCGGAGGACTTCGTCCTCACCCGGCTGCCGGAGATCCTGGAGGGCTTCCGCCACGACCACCCCGAGGTCGACCTCGAGCTGACGGTGGAGCTCTCGGGCACCCTGCACGAGCAGCTGGCCGCCGGGAAGCTGGACCTGGTACTGGCCAAGCGGCGCACCGAGGACCCGACGGGCGAGCTGGTCTGGCACGACGACCTGGTGTGGATCGGCGCGGAACGGCTCCGCCTGGACCCCGCCCGCCCGGTCCCGCTGATCGTCTATCCCCCGCCGGGCATCACCCGCGCGCTGGCCCTGGAGGCGCTGGAGCGCCAGGGCCGCGAATGGCGCATCGTCTGCACGAGCGGGAGCCTCAACGGCCTGCTCGCGGCGGCCCAGGCGGGCCTGGGCGTGATGGCCCACTCGAAGGGCCTGATCCCCCCGGGCCTGTTCCGCGTCCCGGACCGCGCGGGCCTGCCGGAACTGGGCAAGGTCGACTTCGTGCTCGTACACGGCCCGAGGCGATCACCGGCACAGGCAGCGGCGGACGCCCTGGCAGCGGCAATCCTGACCAGCGGAGCCCGCTTGAGATCGGGCTGGCCTGCGGCGGCACGGAGATCGCCTGCATGACCCGGCCGCGCAGGCGCGGCCGTCGACCTCCAGCGCGCTGAGCAGTTGCACGTCCAACGGGTCCAGCGTGTCGGATTCCAGCTCCAGCACGGCCACTCCCGCCGGGTTCCGCCGTACGGCCGCTTCCCGCCGCCTGCACCGTTCGCGCGACGGGACGCACGGAGTAACGGAATCGGCCACCCCGGCGCAGTCGTCACAGGGGGCTGTTCCACCCCGGACGTGACCGGCGGGTAAGGGGCCGGAGGCCGTAATCGGGTGGTACAGATTCCGTGGAGATTACGGAGGCGGAACTTACTGAACCGTAGGGATTCTGTCCGGCCCTTCCCCATGTGGGCGTATTTTCCGGACGTGAACGCGGTCATACGAGAGCAATGCTCGTTTTCGCACCCCCTCCCGAACGGTCTTCCGGTGGGGTAGCTTTCACGGCGCCGTGCAGAGCGTCACTACTACCGTCACTGTGGAGCGAGGAGCGGGGAGCGGGGTTTGCGCGAGTTCACCAACCCGCCGTTGGCGTCGGCGCCGCCGGTCGGCGGTCTGGCCGACAGCGTGTTCGAGCGTGCCCAGACGGACCCGCTGCACATCGCGCTGGGCCGCAAGGACGAGCTCGGCCAGTGGCGTGATGTGACCGCGGCCGAGTTCCGCGACGAGGTCCTCGCCCTCGCCAAGGGGCTCCTGGCCCGGGGCATCCGCTTCGGCGACCGGGTCGCCATCATGTCCCGCACCCGCTACGAGTGGACGCTGTTCGACTTCGCGCTGTGGACCATCGGTGCCCAGGTGGTGCCGGTCTACCCGACCTCGTCGGCGGAGCAGTGCTTCTGGATGCTGTACGACGCCGAGTGCACGGCGGCGATCGTGGAGCACGAGGACCACGCGATGACGATCGCCACCGTCATCGACCGGCTGCCGCAGCTGCGCCAGCTGTGGCAGCTGGACGAGGGTGCGGTCCAGGAGCTGTACGACGCGGGCGCGCACCTCGACGACGAGGTGGTGCAACGGCACCGGCAGGCGGTCACGCCCGACTCGGTGGCCACGATCATCTACACCTCGGGCACCACGGGCCGCCCCAAGGGCTGCGTCCTGTCGCACGGGAACTTCATGTACGAGGCGGACACGGTCGTCGCCCGCTGGGAGTCGGTGTTCCGCGCGAAGAAGGGCGAGGAGGTCTCCACCCTGCTCTTCCTGCCCCTCGCGCACGTCTTCGGGCGCATGGTGGAGGTGGCGGCGATCCGGCACGGGGTCCGCTTCGGCCACCAGCCGCAGCTGCACGCGGCGGCGCTGCTGCCCGACCTGGCCGCGTTCCGGCCGACGTTCATCCTCGCCGTGCCGTACATCTTCGAGAAGGTGTTCAACGCGGCGCGGCGCAAGGCGGAGAAGGACGGCAAGGGCGGGCCGTTCGAGAAGGCCGTCGAGATCGCGGTGAAGTACGCGGACGCCGTCGAGGCGAAGGCCTGGGGCACCGGTCCCGGACCGTCGGCGTCGCTGCGCATGCAGCACCAGCTCTTCGACAAGCTTGTCTACGCCAAGGTGCGCACGGCGATGGGCGGCAGGATCCGCAACGCGATGTCCGGCGGCTCGGCCATGGACCGCCGGCTCGGCCTGTTCTTCGCCGGCGCGGGCGTGCAGATCTACGAGGGCTACGGCCTGACGGAGTCGACGGCGGCCGCCACCGCCAACCCGCCCGAGCGCACCCGGTACGGCACGGTCGGCCAGGCCATCCCCGGCACCACCGTGCACATCGCGGACGACGGGGAGATCTGGCTGCACGGCGGCAACGTCTTCCAGGGCTACCTGAACAACCAGAAGGCCACCGACGCCACCCTGCACGACGGCTGGCTGGCCACCGGGGACCTGGGCTCCCTCGACGAGGACGGCTATCTGACGATCACCGGCCGCAAGAAGGAGATCCTGGTGACCTCCGGCGGCAAGAGCGTCTCCCCCGGCGTCCTGGAGGAGCGGGTGCGGGACCACCCGCTGGTCAACCAGTGCATCGTCGTCGGCAACGACCGCCCGTACATCGCCGCCCTGGTCACCCTCGACACCGAGGCGGTCGAGCACTGGCTGACCATGCGCGGCAAGCCCCAGATGTCCGCGGCCCAGCTGGTGCGGGACGCCGACCTGGAGACCGAGGTGCGGCGCGCGGTGGTGGCCGCCAACACCCTGGTCTCGCAGGCCGAGTCGATCCGTACGTTCCGTATCCTCGCCCAGCCGTTCACCGAGGAACACGGCTTGCTGACCCCGTCGTTGAAGCTGAAGCGCAAGGCGATCGAGAACGCCTACGCCAACGAGGTCGAGGCCCTGTACCGGGCCTGACATCCGATCAACTGATGTTGACCCGGAAGATCTTGTCGGATCCGTCCGGCTCGTTTCCGTTGTTGTCGCAGTTGGTGGTGGACAGCCACAGCTGGTCGGCGCCCGGCACCTTGGTCACGGTCCGCAGCCGGCCGTAGGTTCCCACGTAGTACGCCGTCGGGGTGCCGACGTTCTCGGTGTCGCCGTTGATCGGGATGCGCCAGAGCCGTTCGCCGCGCAGCGAGGCCATGTAGACGACGTTGCGGACGATGGCGATACCGCTCGGGGACGCCTCGGAGACGTTCCAGGTGGCCTTGGGGTTGGTCATCCCGGCGACCGAGCAGGTGCCCTCGCAGGTCGGCCAGCCGTAGTTGGCGCCCGGCTTGATCAGGTTCAGCTCGTCCTTGGAGCTGTTGCCGAACTCGGCCTCCCACAGGCGCCCGTTGCGGTCGAAGGCGAGGCCCTGCGGGTTGCGGTGGCCGAGGCTGTAGACGTAGTTGCCGAAGGGGTTGCCGGGGGCCGGTTTCCCGTCGGTCGTCATGCGCAGGATCTTGCCGTTGAGGGAGTTCTTGTCCTGGGCCAGGTCGGGTGTCTGGGCCTCCCCGGTGGAGACGTAGAGGTAGCCGTCGGGGCCGAAGAGGAGCCGGCCGCCGTTGTGGTAGCGGTTCTTCTTGATGCCCTGGAGGAGGATCTTGTAGTCGCTGAGCTTGGTGCCGTCGTAGGTCATGCGCACGACCCGGTTGCCCTCGTCCGCGGTGTGCATGAAGTAGACGTAGTGGTTGGTCTCCCACTTGGGGTCGACGGCGACGCCGAGCAGGCCGCCCTCGCCGTTGGTGGTGACGGCGTTCGGGACGGTGCCGACCTGGGTCCTCGTGCCGTCCTTGGTGACCTTCCAGACCTTGAAGTCGTCCCGCTCGGTGACCAGGGCGGTCTTGCCGTCGGGCATCCAGTAGGTGCCCCAGGGGATGGTCCAGCCGCTGGAGAGCGTCGCGATCGAGGAGGGGACGCCACCGTCGGTCGCGCACGCCTTCGTGGTGAAGGTGACGGTGTTGCCGGGCTCGGAGACGTTGCCGGCCGCGTCCCGGGCGACGACGTTCAGGCTGTAGGGGCTGTTGCACGCGAGTCCGGTGAGCGTGGTGGACGTGCCGCTGGTGACGGTGTCGTAGACGGTGGTGTCGCTGCGCACGTCGTAGGCGACGACCGCCCTGTCGTCGGTCGAGGCGCCCCACTTGAGGTCGGCGCTGTTCGCGGTCACGTTGCTCGCGGACAGCGTGCCCGGCTTGCTCGGCGGGATGGTGTCGGAGCTGGGCTTGGTGGTGCAGTCGACGACCGGGCTGGCGGGCGAGGTGTTGCCGGCCGCGTCGCGGGCGATCACGGTGAGGTTGTAGTCGGTGTTGGGGGTGAGCCCGGTCAGCGCCTTGGAGGTCGAGCTCCCCGGCGCCTCGCTGATCTTGTTGCCGTGCTCGTAGATGTCGTACGCGCTCACGCCCACGTTGTCCGTGGCCGCGCCCCAGGCCAGGGTGAGCGCGTCCTCGCCGATGTCCGAGCAGCTGGGCTGCCCGGGGCGGGACGGGGCCTGGGTGTCGGCGGCCGCGTCGAGGCTGACGCGGTCGAGGTTGGGGCCGCCGTTGGCCGTGGTGGCGGTGGCCCTGATCTTGTCGGTGCCCGCGCTCAGCGGGACGTTGACGGTCTTGGTGACCCAGGTGTTCCAGTCGGCGGTGGCCGGGAAGGACACCCCGGAGGCGACGACCGTGCCGTTGACGGAGATGTCCATCGGCCGGTCGGTGGAGGTCCCGTTGGCGTAGCGCAGGGTGAGGGCGGAGGTGCCGGCGGAGGCCGCGCTCACCGTGAACTCCACGTAGGAGCCGTTGACGTTGGTGTAGTCGACGAATCCGGTGCCGGTGTACCCGGTGTGGTTGGTGGCGACGGTGCCCTGGGAGATCGTCGCGTCCTCGGCCTGGTAGTCGGGGGCGGCCAGCGCGGTGCCCTGGCCGAGTCCGGCGAGCGGCAGCGCCAGGGCCGCCGCGACGCCGTACGGCAGAACTCTTCTGATGTTCACGGATGTTCCCCTCAGCCCGTGTACTGGGTGAAGACCTTGAGGTAGTCGTACGGCTGCTGCGTCACGCCGCTGCAGGCGTCGCCGTCGGTGCCCGAGCCGCAGGCCCGGTCGCGGTTGACGGCCCAGTAGGTGAGCCGCCCGATGTGGTGCTGCTGGGCGTAGGCGAGCATGGTCTTGAAGTCGGCCACCCTGACCCGCTCACCGGAGTCGTCGGTCTTGCCGTTCATCGACGACAGCCCGATGTGCGTGTAGGCGGTGGCGTCGCTGTAGCCGTACGCCGACTTCACCTGCGCTTTGAGGCCTTCCATGGCCTTGGTGGTGAGGCTGCCCATGTTCGTGGTGCCGCCGCCGAAGTCGAACGGCATGATGCACCAGACGTCGTTCGCCAGACCGGAGTTCGCGGCCCGCTTGATCATGTCGGTGCCGGTGGAGTCGGGGCCGCTGGAGGTGGTGCCGAAGGTGATGACGGTCTTCAGGCCCGGGTTGTTCGCCTTCACCGTCTTCAGCGCGTCGACGACCCGCTGCCGCACGGTCGCGTTGGACCACTCGGTGTTCTCGATGTCGATGTCGAGTGCCTTCAGCTTGTAGGCGTTGATCACCTTCTGGTACGCGCCGGCGAGCGCGGAGGCGCTGGAGCACTTCTCGCCGAGCTTGTTCCCGCTCCAGCCGCCGACGGAGACGACGACGTCACCGCCCGCCGCTCTGATCGCGTTGATGGTGGACTGGTCGCTGCCCCCGGTCAGCGGGCGGGAGCCGTCCCACTTCGGGTTGCAGGTGCCGTCGGAGAGGATGAAGGCGAGCGTGAACCACTTGACGCCGGTCGCGGACATCACGGAGGTCGGGTTCTGGGGGCTGCCCCAGCCGAGGTACTCGTAGGGGGCCACGGCGAATCCCGGCGAAGCGGCCGCCGTCTTCAGGGAGTTGACGGGCTTGACCCGGATGAGCCTGGTCTCGCCCGGACGCAGGGTCGCGCTGTAGGAGTCGGCGATCACGCCCTTGTGGGATCCGGACCAGAGGTCGGTCACGTCGCCCCAGCCGCTGAAGCCGACCTGCGACCAGTTCACGCTCACCGTGGCGTTGCCCGAGGTACCGGTGTTGAACAGGGCCACGACGTACTGCCCGTCGCTCTCCTTCTTGCTCCAGACCTGCTTCACACCGCTGCTCACGATCCGCTTCGCGGCGACCCCGTCCTGGTCGACGCCGATCAGCCGGTCGTTGGTCAGCATCGCCTTGTCGACGGGGTCGAGCTGGGTGAGGTCGGTGCCCAGCAGCAGCGGGGCCGCCGCCATCGACCAGAGCGTGAAGTGCGAGCGGCGCTGGTCCGCCGTCAGGCCCACCTGGTCGCCGTTGCCGATCTCCAGCGAGTCCAGGTCGTTCCAGCCGCCGGGGCCGGCGTACTGCTGCCAGGAGGCGGCCGAGTCGAAGCGCTTGGAGACGTGGGACCAGTCGGTCAGCGGATAGCCGCTGCCGTTGCTCCCCGGCCCGCAGTAGCACTCGACGTCACCCTGGGTGCGCCAGCTGTTCGCCAGTTTCCGCCAGGTGGCGGCGTCGGCGATCGGCAGGTTGTTGGACAGGGCGAAGTTGATGGGCCGTCCGCTCGCCCGCAGCGCCTTGTCCCAGGCCTGGACGTCGGGGATGTCGGCGCTGCCCACCCCGTCGATCTTCAGGTAGTCGACACCCCAGGACGCGAACTGCTTGGCCCAGGAGTTGACGAAGTCCTGCGCGCCCGGCTTGGAGTAGTCGATGGCGTACATGTTCTTGCAGTTGTAGTTCTTCTCGGTCGTGGACGTGTCCGCGATGTCCTTCGCGTGGTACGAGGTGCCCTCGATCGGCGTGTTCTTGGTGACGGCGTTCTTCGCGATGCCGGGGGTGACGTAGAAGCCGAACTTCAGGCCCTTGGAGTGGACGTAGTCGGCCACCCCTTTGATGCCGTCCGGGAACTTGCCGGTGTCGACGGCCCAGCGGCCGTAGCCGTCCACGGTGAAGCCGTTGGAGTCGCACTTCTGCCAGAAGTCGTCGAGGTTGACATAGACGAAGCCGTGGTCCTTCAGGCCGCTGGAGACCAGCGCGTCGGCCTGCGCCTTGATCTTCGCCTCGGTCGGCGTGCGGCGCACGAAGCTCCAGCTGGACCAGCCCATGGCGGGCCGTGCGGACTGGCCGTTGTCGGAGGCGGCCGCCGGGTGGGCGGTACCCACGAGCGGCACCGCCGCCGCGATGAGCAGGCCCGCCGCCGCGGCCGTGAGCGATCTGAACCGGATCACGACTGTCCCCCGTTCTCGGGTGTGGCGTACGACGTGCCGATCCACGCCTCGTCGACCCGCAGTCGCTTGTAGCGGGTGGTGTCGCTGGAGGCCGCCCAGGTGGTGTCGACCTCGAGCCGGACGTAGCGGGCGTTGGCCGCGGTCAGGTCGATGCCCTGGATGCCCCGGCGACTGGGCAGCTGGCCGGTCTTGACCGCGCTCCCCCAGTTGGTGCCGTCGTTGCTGACGTACACCTTGTAGTCCTTGATCCGCGCGGACTGCTCGGTGTCCGAGCGGGCGTAGGCCACGGAGTCCTCGCGCTGGTTGAGCCCGATGTACTGCACCTTCTTGGCCGAGCCGAGGTCGAAGGTGAGGTTCACGGGCAGCGTCTTGTTGTTGTCCCAGTAGGTGAGGTAGTCGCCGTCACCGGCCGCCGACGCGGCGTGCCCGCTCGCGGAGGCGCTCGCGCTGACCTTGACGCCGGTGAGGATGCCCTGGCGGCCGGCCGTCGTGACCTTGAAGACCGTGTCGTACGGGTCCCAGTTGCCGAGCCCGTTCAGGGTGAGCACGCCGCCGGACTGCGACCACGACACGGGCGCTCCCGTGCGGAGGTTGGTGACGGAGGCGATGCGGTAGCCGTTGTCCCGCACGCGCAGCGTGCTGGTGCTGGGCGGGGTCAGGACGTGGATGTACTGCCGGTTCGCGTCGTCCTTGGCGATGGTCGTCACGCCGTACGCGCCGTCGTTCCAGGCGCCGGGCTTGAGGCCGCCGTACATGTAGCCGCCGCCCTCGGTGCCGTGCAACGACTCCCAGATGGGGTCGAGGTAGGAGTCGGCGAAGTTGTTGAAGGCGGCCTGGTTCGATGGGAACTTCCCGTTGACCTGGGCGGTCTCGGCCATCAGGGCCTTCACCGAGGAGCCGACGTTGGTGACGAGGCGGCCGAGGGTCAGCATCTTGTCGACGGACGGGTCGGAGCCGTCGTACCACCAGGCGCCGGTCGAGGGCAGCTTGAAGTCGGCCTCGGTCAGGCGGGGCTGGGCGGTGTAGACGGCCTGGGGGTAGTCGTAGGACGGCGTCATGCCCGTCTTCTGCTCATTGCTGATCATGTCCATGATCGGCGTGTCTTCGTTGTTGTTGCTGAGCGTGTAGTTCGGGCGCTTGTCGTAGATCTGCTGGTAGAGGTTGTGGCTCTCCCAGTAGGAGTTGTCGTTGTCGATCCAGAAGCCCCCGAGGTCGGGATAGCGGTCCATGACCTCGAAGAAGTTGTCGTAACTGAACTGGCCGAAGCCGTCGTTGGTGGTCAGGTCGACGTTCTTGCCCTTGTAGGCGGAGTACGCGGCGGAGTCGAGCCACTCGTGGCCGCCCTCGTCGTGCCACTGCGGGTCGTTGGTCATGTAGAGGATGACCTTCATGCCCTTGGCCTTGGCGGCGGTGATCAGCTCCCCGAGGAAGTCCCGCTTGGTGGAGCAGGAGCCGGGGATCTTGGAGGGCCAGGGGCGGGCGTAGCCCAGCCGGCTGTGGAAGGTGGCCAGGACCAGGTACTGGGTGTGCAGTTTCTGGGCCTCCTTCACCCAGTAGTCGGGGGTCCAGCCGCCGTTGGTGACGTCGTTCTCCCAGGCGGTGCAGCTGGTGTGGGCCGGTGCGGTGCGCAGGCCCCAGTGCAGGAACAGGCCGCCGACGGAGGCGCGGAGGAAGTCCTGGCGGGGGTTCTCCAGGTCGAGCGGCTTCACTGCCGCACTACTGCCGCAGTCCTGGCCTCCCGAGACCCGCAGGGCGCCGCCGGAGGTGTTGTGGCTGTCCGTCAGGCAGCCGCCGGTGACGTCCTGGAAGCCCACGTCGAAGGGCGAGTTGCTGCCCTTCTGCGCGGTGAACCGGGTGAGCCGGATGCCGCTTGCCGCGTTGGCGACGAACGCGGGCCGGCCGTCGTTCGAGGCGAACTTGACCGAGCTGTCGGTGAACTGGACGTTGTCTGCGTTGTGCAGGTACCAGCCGTAGGCGGGCCGGGTGCCGATGCTCTTCGGGTTGTAGTCGGTCGAGTCGTTGCTCGGCACGCCCGTGGACATGGTGCCGTTGCCGCCGGGGACCGTGATGTTGACGTTGTTGAAGGTGACGCCGTTGATGCGGTGCCCGGACTCGCCCCACAGGGTCGGGCTGAAGGAGGGGCTGTTGCCGGTGGCGGTGATGTTGTCGTACGTGACATCACTGATCGATCCGACACCCGGGCTGTTGCCGCAGCGTTTGCGGGTGCCGATCTTCTCCATGATCGGCGAGTGCACGTTCGTCATCGTGATGTCGCGGTAGTGGACGTCGGAGATCTTCGAGCCGTCCATGGAGACCATGCCGAGACCGGACTTGTCGGCGCCGTCGATGCGGATGTTCTCGAACTGGTAGTCCGAGAAGTCGCCGCAGGTCTCCGAGCCGAACATCAGGGCGTTGCAGCACTTGGCGCCGAGCAGCGAATCGCTCACCCGCACATGCCCGTTGGGCAGCTTGGCGCCGAGCGCGTAGTCGCTCTTGAAGACCAGGGCGTCGTCGTTGGCGTGGATGGTGGCGTTGGTGATCGTGGCGTTGGTGGTGGAGATGACGTTCCAGCCGTCGCGGTCGCTCGCGGTGTCGATCGTCAGGTGGTCGGAGGTCACGTTGGTGCAGCCGTTGATGAGGGCCGCGAAGTGGCCGCCGCGGCGCAGCGTGAGGCCGTCGCCGAGCCGCAGGCCGTCGCACCGGGTCAGCGAGATGATCTTGTCGGCCTCACCGGTCTTCGGGTTGCCGGTGATCAGGTTGCCCGCGCCGTCGATGACGCCCTGTCCGACGAAGCCGATGTCGGTGAGCTTGTCGCCGTAGATCATCGCGTCGTGGAAGTGGCTGTGCCCGTAGTCCTGGTAGGAGTCGTACGGGTTGGACTCGGCCTTGTCGTAGGTGTCCGCGCTGGAGCCCTGGAGGGTGGCGCCCTTGTCGAGCTGGAGCGTCACATGGCTCTTCATGTGGAGGGTGTTCTTGGACTTGTAGGTGCCGGCGGTGAAGCGGACGGTGCCGCCGCCGGCCGCGTTCGCGGCCGTGATGGCCTTGTCGATGGCAGGGCTGTCGTTGGTGGAACCGTCACCCTTGGCGCCGTAGTCACGCACGTCGTAGACGGCGCCGGCACGCGGTGCGGCGGTCTGCGGGGCGGCGAGGGCCGCGGGGTGGGAGAGGCCGAGGACGACGGCGAGGACGAACAGGATGATTGCGGCGGCACTGCGCCGCTCGGCGGTGGGGGGTTTCATGGTGGCGGTTCCTCACACCTGTTGGTAGCCGCGGAGGTTGGTGAGCAGGAGATAGGTGTCCTGGAGCGAACCCGAGGTGTCGCCCAGGGAGCGGTAGATGCCCCACTTCGGACGCACCCGGTCGGCCAGGAAGGTGTCCACGCCCGTCTTCGAGACGTCGATCACGGTGGCGCCGCCGGACTTGAGGATCCAGCGGACCGAACCCGCGGAGCCGTTGCCGACCTTGATCTGGAAGTCGACGTCGGTCCATGTGTCGTGCAGCGGGTCGAGGTCGGCACGGCCGACGATGATGCCGTCGGTGGCGAGGTTCAGCTCGATGGTCTGTTTGCCGTTCACCCGGCGCAGCGACTGCGTGACGATCGGCGAGGTGCCGGAGCCGGGCTGCTTCATCTGCATGATGTGGGTGAAGGTGGTGGTCGCCTTCAGCGAGCTCGGGATGTACATCGAGTACGTCACCCGCCAGGTCTGGCCCTGGTTCCACTTGAGGTAGCTGCTGGAACTCGTGCGCAGGCCGGTGACCTCCTGGCGCTGGCGGTCGGTCGAGGTGTCGCGGTCGACCATGTGCATGTTGAAGCGCCAGTTGTTGCCGGTGGCGAAGATGTGCGGATGCCCGGCGGGGTGGGAGTCGGCGCGGTCGTCCTCGACGGTCTCGAACGCGCCCAGGCCGTCACTGCTCGCCGACGGCTGCCACTTCAGCTGCCAGGACGCCGCGTGTGCGGCGGTGGCCGGCAGACCGACGGCCGCTCCCGCGGCTCCGGCGAGCGCGGCTCCGAGAAGAGCCCTCCTCGATGTTGTGCTCATGACACTCAGTCACCTCGCAGTTGTTCGTTCATGATCAGGAAGGCGCCCAGACCGTGGAAGTCGTTGGTGGCCCGGTCACGTGCGATGTAGTACGCGTAGTCGCCGACGTTGGTGCCGATGGAGATGTCGGCGAGGTTGGTGCGGCCGTCGGAGCCGACCGAGAGCTCTGCCAGCACACCCTGGTAGCCGCGGTGCGCGACGGTGGCGTAGTGCGGGTCGAGGTAGCCCTGCTGGACGCCGCGGGAGAGGGCGTAGGTGAACATGCTGGAGCAGGAGGTCTCGGTCCAGTCGTCGGACCGGTTTCCCTTGTCCATCACCTGGAACCAGCGGCCGGTCGCCGGGTCCTGGTACTTCTCCAGACCGGCGGCCAGCTTGCGGAAGATGGCCAGGAGTTGGGGACGCCGGGCCTGGTTCGCCGGAATGGCGTCCAGGACATTGACGATCGCCATGGAGTACCAGCCGACGGCCCGGCACCAGTGCTCGGGGGCGAGGCCGGTCTGCGGATCGGCCCAACTGGCGGTCTTCGACTCGTCGTAGGCGTGCTTGAGCAGTCCGTTCGCGACCTGCAGATGACTGCCGTAGACGTACAGCTGCTTCGCCGCCTCGTCGTCGGTGTAGGCACTGTCGCCGAACTCCTTGCCGTACTCGACGAGGAACGGGTTCACCATGTAGACGCCGTCCGCCCAGAGTTGATGGGCGCGGCTGCTGGTGTCGGCGTGCCAGAAGCCGCCGTCGCTCGTGCGCGGGTAGGTGTTCAGACGGTCGCGGATCTTCTTGGCCGCCTTGCGATAGCGGTCCTGGCCCGTCTCGTGGTGCAGAATCACCAGGAGCCGGCCCGCCTGCATGCTGTCCAGGCTGTTAAAGGACTGGTCGATGGAGCCGTCGCTCTTCACGAACCGGTCGACGTAGTTCTTGATGTAGGTGAGGTAGCGGGGGTCGTGGGTGCGCCGGTAGGTGAGGTACTGGCCGTAGAGGTAGAGGCCGACCGGGTAGGACCAGCCGCCGATGGTGCTCGGGGTGTAGCGGGCCATGGTGGAGTCGACGACCGCGGTGGACCAGTCGGTGGCCGCGGCCGGCCTGGCCGGGGCGACGGCCGCGGCGAGGGCGGGCGGGGGGACGGCCGCAGGGAGCGCGACCAGGGGGGCGGTGGTGAGGGCGACGGCCGCGAGGGCGACTCGCAGGCGTTTCATGGTCCTCCTTCTGCAAGGGCTTCTCTGGGGGCGGCGGCCTCGGAGGTCCGGCGCCGGGGTACGAGGTGGTGGGCGGGGGCGTGGCGGCAGGCCGGGTCGGTGTTGCGGGCGTCTCCGGTGAGCGCGTACGCCTGGCAGCGGCAGCCGCCGAAGTCGGTGGTGCGCAGGGCGCAGCCACGGCAGGGCTCGCGCATCCAGGACTCGCCCCGGTAGGCGTTGAACGCCTTCGACTCCGCCCAGATCCAGGCCAGTTCACGGTCCCTGACATGGGGCGGGTCGAGGCCGGGCAGGGTGGCCGCGGCCGGGCAGGGCAGGACGGTGCCGTCGGGGGTGACGGTGAGCGAGATCCGGCCCCAGCCGCCCATGCAGGGTTTCGCCGTGCCGGTGAGGAGGTCGGGGGCGACCCAGACCAGCTCCGGTTCGTCCAGGCGCCGGCGCCAGCGCAGGACCGCCTCGCGGGCCCGCTCGACCTGGCCGGGCAGCGGCAGCAGCGCGGCGCGGTTGCGGGCCGCCCAGCCGTGGTACTGGGTGTTGGCCAGCTCGATCCGGTCCGCGCCCCAGGCCACACCGAGCGCGATCAGGTCCTCGACGGCGTCCAGGTTGCCCCGGTGCAGGACGACGTTCAGGCCGAAGGGCAGGCCCGCCGCCCGGATCAGCCGGGCCGCGCGCTCCTTTGCCGCGAACGAGCGGGCGCCGGCGATGCGTTCGGCGGCGGTCGGCTCCGCGTGCTGCACGGACAGCTGCACACCGCGCAGCCCGGCGCCGACCAGCTCTGCCAGCCGCCGCTCGCTCAGCCCGAGTCCGCTGGTGACGAGCTGGGTGTGCAGGCCGGCGGTGTCGGCGGCGCCGACCAACTCGGTCAGATCACGTCTGAGCAGCGGCTCGCCACCGGACAGGTGGGTCTGGACGACGCCCAGTTCACCAGCCTGCCGGAACACCTCGCTCCACTGCCCGGTCTCCAGCTCCGCTGACCGACCGATCAGTCGGACAGGATTCGAGCAGTAGCCGCAGCGCAGCGGACAGGCGTGGGTGAGTTCGGCGAGCAGCGCCCAGGGCGGCGCCGGTCTGCCCGGCTCCGGGGTCGTCATCGCAGCCATCCCTCCTTCCGTAACGCCGTCAGGAACTCCGGGACCTCGGCCGCGACCGGGGCGCCCGGGAACGCCTCGGCCAGTTCGGCGACGATCTCCGGGACCGCCCGGCTGCCGTCGCACAGCCGGAGCACCCCGCCCGCCCGGCCGTGCAGCACGACCACGCGCTCGGGCAGCAGCAACAGGTCCGTGCCACGGACCCGGTCGTGGCGCAGTACGACCGCGCGGGCGAGGACGGGCCGCCAGGTCATGGCCCGCCGCCGTCCCGGGCGTCGCCCCAGCCACCGGTGTCCCCGCGGTCGACGGCGTCGAGCAGTGCCCACAGCACCTCGCACTTGTAGGCGAGCGCGGCCACGGCGCGCTGCTGCTCCTCGCGGGTGCGGGCCCAGGCCTGGACCAGCGCGAGGGCCTCCGCGCCGTCCCGGGCGCCCTGGTCGACGCGGGTGCGGAAGTAGCCGAGGCCGGCCGGGTCGATCCACGGGTAGTGGCGTTCGAAGGCGGTGATGCGGGTGCGCATGAGACCGGGCGCGGACAGTTCGGTGAGGGAGGCGGCGACCGCGTCCAGGGCGGGGCGCAGCCGGCAGAAGGTGACGTACCCCTCGACCGCGAAGCGCACCCCGGGCAGCACCCGGGAGCTGTCCCACAGTTGTTCGCGGGGGACCCCGGCGGCCTCGCCGAGGCGCAGCCAGCGCTCGATGCCGCCCTCGCCCTCGGCGTTGCCGTCGTGGTCGCGGATGCGCCGCAGCCATGGACGGCGCAGTGCCGGCCGGTCAAGTTTGGCGAGGATCAGGGCGTCCTTGACGGGGATGTGGCGCTGGTAGTGGAAGCGGTTGGTGATCCAGCGGCGCAGTTCGGCCGGGGTCAACTCACCCCGGTGCATGCGCTGGTTGAAGGGGTGCCGGTCGTGGTAGCGGTCGGCGGTGACGGCGCGCAGCCGTTCGGTGAACTCCGGGACCGGCCAGGGGTCGGCGGCCGTCCCGGCGTGGACGGCGGTGACGGTCATGATGGCTCACCCAGGACGGATCAGCGGTCGCCGAGGGCGTAGCCGGTCACTTCCAGGGCGGTCTCCACGACCTGGTAACCAGGGCTTCGCCAGACCTTTTCATCCGATGTCTGCGGGGCGGCGGGCTCCGACTGACGGTCCTCGGAGGTCGTCTCGTTCATGGGGTGGATACCTGCTTTCCTGAGGTTGGGGGGATCTCAGAGTGCAGAGAGAGGGGTCTCCTCTCACAGGGATCGATCGGAAAACCCACAAGGATGTTCACATCCCTGTACCGGGTTCAGTGATAGGTCCGACGATGCGCACCAGAGTCTCGGCAGAGACGGGCCGCGGTCAATGGTCCGGACCCATAACGTCGGATGCATTTCCGGCCAATCTCCACCCGCGGCGGCTGAGCCACCGGCCAGTTCCGGCAGATTCCGCGGTCAGGAATGCGTCGGGCCCGGTGATCGTTGACGATGGGAGTACCACCTGTCGACAACCTAAGGATCGAGAG
This sequence comes from Streptomyces sp., assembly GCF_019510245.1. GTDB lineage: Bacteria > Actinomycetota > Actinomycetes > Streptomycetales > Streptomycetaceae > Streptomyces. The sequence goes on from NZ_JAEKKT010000127.1 coordinate 135,797, forward strand.
CTCGTGAGCAGCAAGGTCCCCCCGAAAATCCTCAACAACGGCGTCGAGATGCCCCAGCTGGGCTTCGGCGTGTGGCAGGTGCCGGACGACGAGGCCGAGCGGGCCGTCGCCACGGCGCTGGAGGCCGGGTACCGCAGCATCGACACAGCGGCGATCTACGGCAACGAAGAAGGCACCGGCAAGGCGATCGCCGCGTCCGGCGTGCCGCGCGAGGACATCTTCGTCACCACCAAGCTCTGGAACGCCGACCACGGGTACGACGCCACCCTGCGCGCCTTCGACGCGTCGCTGGCGAAGCTGGGCCTGGACTACCTGGACCTGTACCTCATCCACTGGCCGCTGCCGGGCCGGGGCAAGTACATCGACTCGTACAAGGCGTTCGAGAAGCTGCACGCCGACGGCCGCATCAAGGCGATCGGCGTCTCCAACTTCCTTCCGGAGCACCTGGAGCGGCTGATCGCGGAGACGTCGGTCATCCCGGCGGTCAACCAGATCGAACTGCACCCGCATCTGCAGCAGCACGCGTCCCGGGAGTTCCACGAGGAGCAGGGCATCGCCACCGAGGCCTGGTCACCGCTCGGCCAGGGCAAGGGCCTCCTGGAGGTGCCGGCGATCGTCGCGATCGCGCAGAAGCACAACCGCACTCCGGCCCAGGTCGTGCTGCGCTGGCACGTCCAGCTCGGCAACGTCGTGATCCCGAAGTCCGTGACCCCGTCCCGGATCAGGGAGAACATCCAGGTCTTCGACTTCAGCCTGGACACCGAGGACCTCGCGGCGATCAGCGCGCTCAACGAGGACCGGCGCATCGGCCCGGACCCGGCCACCTTCGACGTGGGCTGAGCCCGAGCCCGGCCCGCGAGCGGCCGTTCCGCCGTCCACACGGCGGGGCGGCCGTTCGTGTTTCCCGACTCCCCCGCGGGGCCCGTCAGTCGGGGCGGACGTCCGCGTGCAGGACCTCGAACTCCTCCAGGCCGACCACGGTCACGCGCGCCTTGGCCGCGTCCGCGCGCCGGGCCTCGGCCTGGCCGGCGCGTGAGGCGGCCATCGACGCGCGGTCGACGAAGATCGAGCCGACCATGCCCCGGCCCCGCTGCCGGGCGACGAACAAGGAGCACCGGGCGAAGCCGGGCAGCGCTTCCAGCCGGGGCACCGCCGAGGAGCGGAAGGTCTCGGCGAACAGGTCCGTGTCGGCGGGGTCGAACTCCACCCGGGTGGAGCGCATGCCACCGGCCGTTCTCGGCTGTTGCACGGCGTGGAAGACGGCGACCTCGTAGTTCTCGACGGCGACGGTGCCGGCGAACGGTTCCAGCATCGGCCTGCGCCGCTGGCGCATCACCTGGTCGCTGTTACGCCGGGCCGCCTCGGTGCCCCACCAGCTCACCGCGAGCAGTTTGCCCAGCTCCCGGTCGATGAAGACGCCCGCGCCCCGGTACTCGGGACGTTCTTCGAGCAGTTCGCGCCCTTCGCTGTTCAGTGCCCTGACGGCCGCTTCGAGCTTGGCCGGATCGCCGGTGACGTACACCGTGCGTACGAACATGACCCCTCGCCTCCCAGGAGCCACGGGAGCCACCGCTCGACCTCCGCACGGCTCCTGCGCAAATATCCGGAATGTCCTGCCCCACCAGTGTTCCGCGGGGCTCATATCACCGCAATGCGCGAGAAATCACCGAGTGGACATCCAGGGGTTGACGCGGACATGCAGCCGGGTCCACCTTGTACGCGACCCGGTCAGGAAACTTTCCTAACAGAAGGGCCCCCCACACTGCGCATCCGAACACTGACCCTCGCCGCGGCCTCCGGGGCCGCACTGCTCGCCGCCGGAGTGCTGCCCGCGAGCGCGTCCGGCGCCGTCGCACCGAAGTCCGCCCAGGAGGGCTCGGTCAGCGCGGCCGACCTGCTCGCCAAGGTGAAGTCCTGTTCCCAGATCTCCAGCGGCAAGTACAAGACCGACGACGAGACGTCGGCCACGATTCCCGTCTGCGGCAAGAACGGCGCGGTCTTCTGGAAGGCCGACATGGACATCGACTGCGACGGGCAGCGCACGACCAACTGCAACGAGGACCGCGACCCCTGGTACCAGGACGACACCGCCTTCCACCAGTCCGACGGCAAGCCGCTGAAGGCCGAGTCGCTGCCGTACATCGTGGTCCCCAGCTCCAGCAGCATCTGGAACTACTCCAGTGCCGGCATCAAGGGCGGCGGCGTGGTCGCCGTGATCTACAACAACAAGGTCGAGTACGCGGTGGTCGGCGACACCGGCCCCACGAAGATCATCGGCGAGGCCTCGTACGCCACCGCCAAGGCGCTCGGCATCGACCCCGACCCGGCGACCGGCGGCGCGGACTCCGGCGTGACCTACATCCTGTTCAAGAACTCCAAGGTGTCCCCCATAGAGAGTCACAGCGCGGCGGTGACCCTCGGCGACTCGCTGGCCAAGCAGTTCCTGGCGAACAACTGACCGAGGCGCTTGCGCCGCGCCACAGCCCGGGGAGGGCGGACGGCCCGGTACCGTGCGGTACCGGGCCGTTCCGGTCAGACGGGCCGTACCGCCGTGTGCACCGTGCGGACAGCGAGGACGAACAGGTCGGACCTGCGGTGCAGGCTCGCCGGGTCGGCCGGGTCGAGGAGGCGGTCCAGGGTGGCGCGGTCCTCGGCGTGGAGTCCGTCGGTGAAGGTGTCGCGCAACCGGGAGAAGATCTCGACGGCGTAGGCGCGGGCCCGGTCCGAGGCGGGAGCGGGCAGGTCGAGCAGGAAGCTGCGGGTACGGGCGTACTTGAGGCCGGCGGCGGACAGCAGCGTCGGCCAGTCCTCGGTCTCGGCGACCGAGCCGGGCAGTTCGGCGCGCATCCGCGTGAACCACTCCTCCTGCAGCGCGTCCAGCTGCGCCTGGAGCCCGGGCCGGCCGATGCCGATGTCGCGGGGCAGGAAGCGGCTGGGCAGGCCCCCTTCGAGGACGGCCAGCGTGCCGCCGGGCGCCAGCCGCTCGGCGAAGGCGGTGAGCGCGGCCCGCTGGTCCCCGAGGTGGTGCAGGCTGTGCCCGGCCCACAGCAGGTCCGCCGGGTAGTCCAACTCTTCCAGCACCTCCGGGAGTTCACCGGCGAGCACACCGAAGCGGTCACCCACGGCCAACCGCTCGGCGCGGGCCCGGGCCCGGTCGAGGAGCGGCTCGCTGCCGTCGACGGCCAGCACCCGCGCGCCCGGGAACACCTCGGCGAACAGGCACGACACCACCCCCGGCCCACTGCCGACGTCGACGATCAGCCCCGGCTCGGTGACCTCCTTGCCGAGCCAGCTCAACGCGCTCTCGTACAGGGGCGCGAAGAGCTCCGCCTGCGACTCCAGGTGCCCGGCCATCTCGGCCCAGTCGAGGTCGGTGCCGGAGTGGGCGTGGTTGTGGTCGTGGGAGTGGGTGTGCTTACGGGTGTCCGCGTGGTGGTGGTCGTGCGCCATGGGATCAGCCTCTCGTCCGGATGCCGCCAGGGTGCGACGACGCACGGTTTCGTGAAGATCGAGGGCGCGTTCCCGCCGCGCGTCGCCGAGGACTGCGCCCGGCTGCTGTGGCGGGAGACGGGGTACGACCCGGAGGATCCGGGCAGCTGGAAGGACCCCGTGGTGTGGGTGGGCGGCATGGCGCAGGGCCCGTTCGCGGCGGCCGCCAACTCCGTGGAACTGCACAGGGCGTTCGATCTGCTGGTCGGCGAGGGCCGCTGGGTCCCCCGGTACTCGCTGGGGAGCTTTCCGCTGCGGTTCCCGCACCCGCAGGAGCCGGACGACGCCGGGTGGCACATAGAGGGCAGCTACCTCCCGGACGGCGTCGAGACCCGCTGGTACTACACGAACCTGCGCTCCCGCGACCGCGCGCTGCTGATGCTCTTCCTCTTCTCCGAGGTGACCGAGCAGGACGCGCCCACCCGGATCCGGGTCGGCTCGCACCTCGACATCCCGGCGGTCCTGGAGCCGTACGGCGAGGACGGCGTCTCGATGCTGGAGATCGCCCCGCAGGTCGTCGAGGCCTCCGCGCACCGCCCCCTCGCGTACGCCACCGGCCGCCCGGGCGACGTCTACCTCTGCCACCCCTTCCTGGTGCACGCGGCCCAGCCCCACCACGGCACCCGCCCCCGCTTCATGGCACAGCCGCCCTTGATGCCGGCCGTCCCCTACGAGCTGGAGCGGGCGGACGGCGACTACTCGGCGGTGGAGCACACGATCCGCCGAAGCCTGAACCCCCGCGCCCCAAAGGGGCGCTGGGGGCACCCCCGGCCGTAGGCTGGGGGAGGAACTGCGCGACCAGCCACACACGGCCCGCAGTCGGCGATCTCACCTCAGCCGGCCGTCACGACAACGGCGGGTACGCGTTCGCCATCAGCTGCTGGAACTGCGCCGAGAACCAGTGCCCCGACAGCGGAGCGTTCGGCAGGGCGCCGGACATGTTGTTGCCGTTGCGCGCGTTGCCCGTGTACGTCGGGTCGCACATCTGGTCGAAGCCCTTGCCCTCGTCGTTCGGGATGGCGCTGCTGGAGCCGTCGGACTCACCCGGCGGCTTCATCCAGACGTAGGCGTCGATCCCGGCGGCCGGGCCGGCCTGCGGGCGCTCGCCGAGGCCAGCTCCGGCCTGGTTGCACCAGTTGCCGACGTGGATCCGGCGGTCGTAGCGGCCGCCGTCGACGTACGTGTCCACGCTGGTCTTCGCGCCGGGGCCGGTCGGCCGCGCACTGCCGCCCCAGCCGTTGCGGGAGGTGTCGATCAGCATGCCGATGCCGGAGTTGAAGCCGACCGAGACCAGCTCGGTGCGGAAGGCCTGGGCGAAGGACAGCTCGTCGACGTAGCGGTTCCAGTCGACCCACTTCGACTGGCGGACGGAGGTGCCGTTCACCGTGTCGTCGACGGTGAAGTTGTTCTCCTTCAGGGCGCTGTAGTTGGCCGTGTTGGTGATGAAGCCCTGGACGTCGTCGACGGTCGCGCCCTCGGCGTTGGCGGCCTGGTAGAAGAGCTGGGCGGCGGGGGCGAAGTTGTCGTCCCAGCCGAGCCAGCCGTGGTGGCCGGCGTCGAGGTAGTTGTAGACGTTGGGGATCGCGCCGAGCTTCGCCAGGGCGTAGCCGACACCCTTCACGTAGTTGCCGTTGGCCAGCATGGTGTTGCAGTTGGCGGTGGCGGTGGCGCGGCTGCCGGTGTTGGTGACCAGGTTGGGCAGCGAGTCGATCTCGATGGTGGTGACGATCCGCAGCGAGGCGTACTTGCTGTCGGAGAGGATCGCCGCGATCGGGTCGATGAACTGCGTCTTGTACTTGTCGATCTCCGTCGGGCCGAGCTCGCCGTTGGAGGCGAGGGCCGCGCAGTCGCGTCCGGGCAGGTCGTAGATGACCAGCTGGACGACTTCCTCGCCGCTGCCCTTCTGGGCGAGCGCCGCGTCGAGGTGGGCGCGCAGGCCCATGCTGGTGCCGGTGCCGTTGATCGCGGCGATGCGGTCGAGCCAGACGCCGGTGGGCTGGTTGGAGACGCGGGTGCCGCCGGGTTCGGCGGCGGCCTTCGCGGACCACTCCGGGTTCACGTACACCTTGGCGCCGGAGTACGGGTTGTCGACACGGGTCCCGGAGCCGCCGCCGTTGCCGCCTCCGCCGCCACCGCTTCCGGTGCCGTCGTCGACGTTGCAGGTCACGCCGTCGAGGGTGAAGGAGGTCGGAATGGCGTTCGTGCCGCTGTAGGTCCCGTTGAACCCGAAGCTGACGGAACCGCCCGTCGCCAGTGTGCCGTTGTAGGACTCGTTGCCGGCGGTGACGGCCGAGCCGCTCTGGGTGATCTTGGTGTTCCAGTAGCTGCTCACCTGCTGGTTTCCGGCGTACGACCACTTCACCGACCAACTCGACTTCGCCGCCGAGTTGTTGGTGACCGTGACGGCGGCGGTGAAGCCGGAGCCCCAGTCGTTCTGGATCTTGTAGTCGACGGTGCAGGGAATCGCGGAGATCGCCGCCTCCGCGGCCGGGGTCACGGCGACGGCCGGCCCGGACACCCCGGCGACGAGCGCCAGGGCGGCGAAAACCGCTGTTCTGGTACGACTCATGAGTGCGGGATCCTTCTTCTTCGGTGGACGTGCTTCTTCGATGGAGGTGCTTCTTCGGTGGCGGTGGTCACGGGTTGATGGCCCGCAGGTGGTCGCGCAGTCCGACGCCGTACGCCGTGGGCGTACCGCTGTAGTCGGAGATCAGGGAGGGGCCGGCGGAGCAGTCCCAGGTGTTCCAGGTCCAGCCCAGGTAGGAGAGGCCGCGGTCGTCGAACCACTTCATGACCTGGTCGACGAACGCGTGCGAGCAGGTGTTCTCGCCGATCTCCCCGGCGACCAGCGGAACCTGGGCCGCGACCGGGGCGAGGGTGGAGTTCCAGCAGCTCTCACTGGCACAGGTGTTGAAGTTGTAGCCGTGGTAGGCGGCGACGAGATTGCCGGCCGGGTCGGTGGGCTTGTACGCCAGCCACTGGCTGAGGTCGTTGGAGTACGCGAGCCCGCCGATCATGATGACGTTCCTGGCGCCGGCGCCCCGGATGCCGTCCACCAGGTCCTGCATCCCGGCCACCTCGTAGCCGATCCCGGGGCAGGTGCCGCCGTCCCGCCAGCACTGCCAGGCCTGGGAGACCGTCGAGGTCGCCCGGTCCGGGTAGGGCTCGTTGAACAGGTCGAACACGGCCGCCTGGTCGTCCTTGAAGGTGCCGGCCACCGAGGACCAGAAGGACGGGCTGTACTGCGCGTCCGGCATCGGCTTCTGGCAGGTGGCGTGCACGTCGGAGCAGCCGGCCGAGTTCCCGGTGTACTGCCCGTAGGACCAGTGGAGTTCGAGGATCGGCGTGAGGCCGTACGACTCGACCCGGGCCACCAGGTCCTTCACCGCGTCGATGTAGTTGGCGCCCGCGTACTCCGGTTTGACGTCGGACAGGCCCAGCCAGCACTCCTCGTTGAGCGGGATGCGGACGGCATTGGCCTTCCAGTCGGCGATCGCCTTGATCGCCGCGTCGTCCACCGGCCCGTCCCAGATGCCGTAGCCCTGCACGCACATGAACTCGCCGCCGGAGCGGTTCACGCCGAGGAGGCGGTGGGCCGTGCCGGCGGCGTCCACGAGCTTGGTCCCGGAGACGTGCAGGGCCGGGGCCGCCCCGCCGGTGGGCGGCTCGGTCGGCGTCGGCGTCGGAGTCGGCGTGGGTGTGGGCCCGGAATCGACGTTGCAGGTCGTGCCGTTGAGCCTGAACGCCGTCGGTACCGCGTTGCTCCCCGACCAGGAGCCGAGGAACCCTGCGCTGACGCCGGCGCCGGTGGCGAGGGAGCCGTTCCAGCTCTCGTTGACGGCGGTGACCGTCGTACCGGACTGGGACCACTTGGCACTCCAGCCCTGGGTGACCTTCTGACCGTTCGCGAAATCGAAGCCGAGGCTCCAACTGCTCACGGCGGCCATGTTGTTGGTGATGGTCACGGAGCCCTGGAAACCGCTGTCCCACTGGCTGGTGACCGTGTACTCCACGGTGCAGGCCGGCGTCGCACCGGACGCCGACACCACCGGCACCAGTGCGGCGCCGACGAGCGCGACCGCACCGGTGACGGCTAAAAGAACTGAACGTGGGGGGTGTCGCATGAGCGACTCCTTGCAGCTCGGGCGCGTCGTGACGGACGCGTCGACTGAACGGAATCGCTCCCACTGGTGCGAAGGAAGGTAGCGCCAAGTGCGGGCGAAGAACAGGGGAGTTGCCTGCCTTTTCCGCAATGGGATCGTCGAATCATTTCGACTCTTCAACGGCCTTGACCGCACCATGCCACGTCCCCACTATGGGAGCGCTCCCACTGGTTCAAGCCTTGACTTCTCCCCGAGCCGCAAGCGCAAGGAGGAACCAGCACATGCGACCCGGATATGCCATGCATCCCGAGCGGAGGCGCGGAGCCGTGCGACGGTTGTGGACGGCCGTCGTCGCGGCCCTCGCCCTGCCGCTGTCCATGCTCGCGACGGGCACGACTCCCGCCCAGGCGGCGACCGTCCAGTGCAGCGTGGACTACAAGACCAACGACTGGGGCACCGGCTTCACCGCCGACCTCACCCTCACCAACCGCGGTACGGACGCGATCGACGGCTGGACGCTGACCTACGCGTACACCGGCAACCAGAAGCTGGTCAGCGGCTGGAACGGCACCTGGTCCCAGTCCGGCACCTCGGTCACCGTGCAGAACGCGTCGTACAACGGCACGATCGCGGCCGGCGCGGCGGTGTCGACGGGCGCGCAGTTCTCGTACACGGGCGGCAACGCGGCCCCCACGGGCTTCGCCGTCAACGGCACGACCTGCGCCGGCGCACACCAGCCGCCCATCACCGTACTGACCAGCCCGAGCGCGGGCGCCGTCTACACCCAGGGCGACGCGATCCCGCTGGCGGCGACCGCGGCGGCGGCCGACGGCGCGACGATCAGCAAGATGGAGTTCTACGACGACACCACGCTGCTGGGCACCGACACGTCGGCGCCGTACTCGCTCGCGGTCTCCAGTTTGGCCGTAGGCAGTCACTCCCTGGTGGCGAAGGCGTACGACAGTCTGGGCGCGTCCGCGTCCTCGGCACCGGTGGGCATCACGGTCGCCGCGGGTCCCGCGGTGGTGGCCTCGCCTACCCAGCTGGGCATCCAGCAGGGCGCGACGGGCCGGTTCGGGGTGAGCCTGTCGAAGCAGCCGACCGCCAACGTGACGGTGTCCGTGGCCCGCACGGCCGGCAACACCGGCCTTTCGGTGAGCGCCGGATCGTCGCTCACCTTCACGCCGTCCAACTGGAGCACCGCGCAGAACGTGACGGTGGCCGCGGACTCCGCCGGCACCGGCACCGCCACCTTCACCGCGTCGGCGTCCGGCTACACCGGTGCCACGGTCACCGTGACCGAGCTGGCCGCGTCGAGCGCGTACGACGCGCGGTTCCTGGACCTCTACGGGAAGATCACCAACCCGGCGAACGGCTACTTCTCCCCCGAGGGCATCCCCTACCACTCGGTGGAGACGCTCATCGTCGAGGCCCCGGACCAGGGCCACGAGACCACCTCGGAGGCGTACAGCTATCTCCTGTGGCTGCAGGCCATGTACGGCAAGGTCACCGGCGACTGGTCCAAGTTCAACGGCGCGTGGGCCCTCATGGAGAAGTACATGATCCCCACCCACGCCGACCAGCCCACCAACTCCTTCTACAACGCTTCCAAACCGGCCACCTACGCACCCGAGGAGGACACGCCGGACCAGTACCCGGCGAAGCTGGACACGTCGGTGTCGGTGGGATCGGATCCCATCGCGGCCGAACTGAAGTCCGCCTACGGGACGGACGACGTGTACGGCATGCACTGGCTGGAGGACGTCGACAACGTCTACGGCTACGGTGACACGCCGGGCGGCGGATGCGAGGCCGGTCCCACCGCGGACGGCCCGTCGTACATCAACACCTTCCAGCGCGGTCCGCAGGAGTCGGTGTGGGAGACGGTCCCGCAGCCGACCTGCGACGCCTTCAAGTACGGCGGAAAGAACGGGTACCTGGACCTGTTCACCGGCGACTCCTCCTACGCCAAGCAGTGGAAGTACACCGACGCCCCGGACGCCGACGCGCGTGCGGTGCAGGCCGCGTACTGGGCGGACGTGTGGGCCAAACAGCAGGGCAAGGGCAGCGACGTCTCGGCGACCGTCGGCAAGGCCGCCAAGATGGGCGACTACCTGCGCTACGCCATGTACGACAAGTACTTCAAGAAGATCGGCAACTGCGTGGGCCCGACGACCTGCGCGGCCGGCACCGGCAAGGACGCCTCGGACTACCTGCTCTCCTGGTACTACGCGTGGGGCGGGGCGACCGACACCAACGCGGGGTGGGCCTGGCGGATCGGCTCCAGCCACGTGCACGGCGGCTACCAGAACCCGTTGGCCGCCTACGCGCTCAGCTCGTACGCCGACCTGAAGCCCAAGTCGGCCACGGGTGCGGCGGACTGGGGCACGTCACTGACCCGGCAGCTGGAGTTCTACCGCTGGCTGCAGTCGTCCGAGGGTGCCATCGCGGGCGGCGCGACCAACAGCTGGCAGGGGCGGTACGCGAGCCCGCCGTCCGGTACGTCGACCTTCTACGGCATGTACTACGACTGGGAGCCGGTCTACCACGACCCGCCGTCCAACCAGTGGTTCGGTTTCCAGGCCTGGTCGATGGAGCGGGTCGCCGAGTACTACCAGCAGACCGGCAACGCCACGGCGAAGGCGATCCTCGACAAGTGGGTGGCGTGGGCGCTGTCCAAGACCACGATCAACCCGGACGGGACGTACCTGATCCCGTCGACGCTCCAGTGGTCGGGGCAGCCCGACACCTGGAACGCGTCGAACCCCGGGTCGAACAGCGGCCTCCACGTCACGGTCTCCGACTACACCAACGACGTGGGCGTCGCCGCCGCGTACGCGAAGACGCTGACGTACTACGCCGCCAAGTCCGGTGACGCCGCGGCCAAGTCGACGGCGAAGGCGCTGCTCGACGGCATGTGGAACAACTACCAGGACAGCCTGGGGATCGCGGTGCCGGAGACGCGGGCCGACTACAACCGCTTCGACGACAGCGTGTACGTGCCGAGCGGGTGGAGCGGGAAGATGCCGAACGGGGACGCGATCAGTTCGTCGTCGACGTTCGCGTCGCTGCGGAGCTTCTACCAGAACGACCCCGCGTGGTCGAAGATCCAGAGCTATCTGGCGGGCGGGGCCGCGCCCGTGTTCACGTACCACCGGTTCTGGGCCCAGGCGGACATCGCCTTGGCCATGGGGTCGTACGCGGAGCTTCTCGAATAGTCCCCGCCGGGCGCGACGAGGGTACGGCCGTGGTTCGGCTGCGGGTCCGTTTCGGCTGGTCGCGCAGTTCCTGCCCCAGCCTTCGGCCGGGGTGCCCTCAGGAACCGCCCGAAAGAGTTCCGCGTGCGCGGCCCCGTCACCTGACGGCGGGGCCGACCGGCCGGTCGATCCCCACCCGCACAGGGGGTCGCCCGGCATCTCCCACACCTGAGAGAAAGCGCTTGCCCTCCTGGAAAGGAACCCCGTGCGAAGAACCCGCACCCTCACCGCTGTACTCGCCCTCGCGGCCGGTCTGCTCGCGGGCACCCCGCCCGCGCTCGCCGCGCATGAGACCGCGCAGGTCGCAGTCGCCGCCGACACCTACACCTGGAGCAACGCGCGGATCGACGGCGGCGGATTCGTCCCCGGCATCGTGTTCAACCGCTCCGAGAAGAACCTCGCCTACGCCCGTACCGACATCGGCGGTGCCTACCGCTGGCAGGAGTCGACGAAGACCTGGACGCCGTTGCTGGACTCGGTCGGCTGGGACGAGTGGGGGCACACGGGTGTCGTCAGCCTGGCCTCCGACTCCGTCGACCCGGACAAGGTGTACGCGGCCGTCGGGACGTACACCAACAGCTGGGACCCGACGAACGGCGCGGTGCTGCGCTCCTCCGACCGGGGCGCGAGCTGGCAGAAGACCGACCTGCCGTTCAAGCTGGGCGGCAACATGCCGGGGCGGGGCATGGGCGAGCGGCTGGCGATCGACCCGCACAAGGACAGCGTGCTGTACCTGGGCGCGCCCAGCGGCAAGGGACTGTGGCGGTCGACGGACTCCGGGGTGACCTGGGCGCAGGTGACGAACTTCCCCGACGTCGGCGACTACGTGCAGGATCCGACCGACACCACCAGCTACACCTCCGACAACCAGGGCATCGTGTGGGTCACCTTCGACGAGTCGACCGGTACGGCCGGTACGGCGACGAAGACGATCTACGTCGGGGTCGCCGACAAGGACAACGCGGTGTACCGCTCGACGGACGCGGGCGCGACCTGGACGAGGCTCGCCGGTCAGCCGACCGGGTACCTCGCCCACAAGGGCGTGCTGGACGCGAAGAACGGCTACCTCTACCTCGCCTACAGCGACAAAGGCGGTCCCTACGACGGCGGCAAGGGCCGGTTGTGGCGGTACGCGACGGCGACCGGTACCTGGACGGACATCAGCCCGGTCGCGGAGGCCGACACCTCCTACGGCTTCTCCGGCCTGACGGTCGACCGCCAGCACCCCGGCACGGTGATGGCGACGGCGTACAGCTCGTGGTGGCCGGACACCCAGATCTTCCGCTCCACGGACAGCGGCGCGACCTGGTCCAGGGCCTGGGACTACACGTCGTACCCGAACCGCTCGAACCGGTACACGATCGACGTCTCGTCCTCCCCCTGGCTGACCTTCGGCGCGAACCCGTCGCCGCCCGAACAGAGCCCGAAACTCGGGTGGATGACGGAGTCGCTGGAGATCGACCCGTTCGACTCGGACCGGATGATGTACGGCACGGGCGCGACACTGTTCGGCACCGAGGACCTGACGAAGTGGGACAGCGGCGGCCAGTTCACGGTCAGGCCCATGGTGCGGGGTCTGGAGGAGACCTCGGTCAACGACCTGGCCGCTCCCCCGTCCGGCGGCGCCCAGCTCTTCAGCGCGCTGGGTGACATCGGCGGCTTCCGTCACACGGACCTGACCAAGGTCCCGTCGATGATGTACACCTTCCCCACCTTCACGACCACGACCAGCCTGGACTTCGCCGAGTCGAACCCCGGCACCGTGGTCCGGGTGGGGAATCCGGACTCCGGGCCGCACATCGCCTTCTCCACGGACAACGGCGCCGACTGGTTCGGCGGGACGGACCCTTCGGGGGTGAGCGGTGGCGGCACGGTCGCCGCCGCCTCGGACGGGAGCCGGTTCGTGTGGAGTCCGGCGGGGACCGGCGTGCAGTACACGACCGGCTTCGGCTCGTCCTGGTCGGCGTCGAGCGGAATCCCGGCGGGCGCCGTCGTCGAGTCCGACCGAGCCGACCCGAAGACCTTCTACGGCTTCAAGTCCGGACGTTTCTACGTCAGTTCGGACGGCGGCGCGACCTTCACGGCCTCCGCCGCGACGGGTCTGCCGAGCGGTGACAGCGTACGCTTCAAGGCCCTGCCGGGGACGAAGGGCGACGTGTGGCTGGCGGGCGGTGCGACGGACGGCGCATACGGGCTGTGGCACTCCACCGACGGCGGCGCCTCCTTCGCCAAGCTCACGAACGTCGAGCAGGCCGACACGATCGGATTCGGGAAGGCCGCGACGGGAGCCTCGTACCAGACCCTCTACACGAGCGCGAGGATCGGCTCGGTGCGCGGCATCTTCCGCTCCACGGACGAGGGCGCGAGCTGGACCCGTATCAACGACGACGCCCACCAGTGGGGTTGGACGGGCGCGGCCATCACGGGTGACCCGCGGGTGTACGGCCGGGTCTACGTCTCGACCAACGGCCGGGGCGTGATCTACGGCGACACGTCCGACACCGGCGGAGGCGGCGGCGGGGGCGGGGGTGGGGGTGGGGGTGGTGGCGGAGGCACCGATCCCACCCCCTCCGGCGCCTGCACGGTCGCCTACACCGTCACCAACCAGTGGCCGGGCGGCTTCCAGGCGGACGTCAAGCTCACCAACACGGGCTCCGCGGCATGGAACGGCTGGTCCCTCGGCTGGTCCTTCCCCGGCGGCCAGACCATCGGCCGGCTCTGGAACGCCGACTGGACCCAGTCCGGCGCGACCGTGACGGCCAGGAACGTGAGCTGGAACGGCACGGTGGCGGCCGGCTCCTCGGTCTCCTTCGGCTTCACGGGCACCTGGTCCGGCACCAACGCCGGACCCACGACCTTCGAACTGGGCGGCCGGACCTGCACCGTCGCCTGACACACCCGAGGGCGCGTGCGCACCGGGCACGCGCCCTCGGTGCCGTCCCGGCCTCGCCACGGCCGGTTGGTTGGTTGCGAAGCGACGGAACTGGACGACTGACGTCAGCGGGCCGCCGGTTTCCTGAACGCCCGTACCGCGAAGCGGGGGTCGGGGCGGCAGAGGTCCTGGTCGGGCAGGGCCGCCAGCCGAGCGGCGAACCCGTCGGCGCGGGGATCGTCCGGCGGGAGCATCGTGAACCAGCCGCGCCGCAGGTCGGCGAGGGTGGAACGGGGGCTGCGGCCCTGGCCGACGCCGGTGAAGGCGGCCTGTCCGGCGGGCAGCAGGCAGCTCGCCAGGGCGTACGCGGTCACGTCCGCGGCGGCGTCGGACGCCGGGCGGCGCGGGCGGGCGGCGAGGACGGCGTCGATGTCGCTGCCGACGTCGTGCGCCGCGGCCTTGTCGACGGTGGTGACGTACACCCCGCCGGGCCGCAGCACCCGCGCACACTCGGCGACGACCGCGCGGACCTCGGTGCCGTCCGCTATGAGGTGGAGCAGCCAGACGGTCGTGACGGCGTCGAACACGGCGTCGGGGAAAGGGAGTCGGCGGCTGTCGGCGAGCAGGACCGAGCCCGGCAGCCGGGCCGCCGCCAGCCGCGTCATGCCGGGTGCGCGGTCCGCGCCGGTCACCCGGAGCGCGGGGCGGGCGGCGGCGAGCCTGCGGGTGACGAGGCCGGTGCCGCAGGCGAGGTCGAGGAGATGGGCGGGGCGGTCTTCGGCACCGTCCAGGCTGCCGGTGCTGTCCGGGATCAGGGACAGGACGGCGTGGGCGGCCGCCTCGGCGCGGGCCTCGCCGCCATGGGTCGCGTCGTAGGTCCCGGCTTCCTTGTCGTAGTCGAGCACATGGCTCAGTGTGCGCCGTGGCCTGGGGCGATGTCCTCCACCCTGTGGGCGAGTTCGAAGTCGTTGGCGGTGACGGCGCCGCCCACGCTGTGGGTGTTCACGGTGAGGGTGACGGTGTTGTAGCCGAGGGTGAGGTCGGAGTGGTGGTCGAGTTCGTCCTGGATGCGGGCGATGTGCACGACCAGGGCGGCGGCGGCGAAGTGCGAGTCGAGCCGGTAGACGCGGGCGAGCCGGTCGGTGGCCAGCGACCAGCCGGGCAGCTCGGCCAGCCGGTCCTCGATCTCCTTCTGCGACAGCGGTGCGACGGCCATGGTGCGGCTTCCTTCCCGGGTGCGGGCGAGTGGCGTACGTGCGGTCAGCCTGCCACGGCCGGGCCTTCCTGGCGGCCAGGCCGGTCGCGTGTCCGGGTCCTCGGCTACGGTCGTCGGCATGACCCTCGTCGCCTTCGGCCCCGCCGCCTCCCGTACCGCCCCCGACGGCCAGGGCGTCGGCCCCCTGCTGCGCGCGTGGCGGGAGCGGCGGCGGATGAGCCAGCTTGAGCTGGCACTGCGTGCCGACTCCTCGGCCCGGCACATCAGCTTCGTCGAGACGGGCCGGTCGCGGCCGAGCGAGGAGATGGTGCTGCGCCTGGCCGAGCACCTGGACGTGCCGGTACGGGAGCGCAACGCGCTGCTGCTGGCGGCCGGTTACGCCCCGCACTACCCGGAGACCCCGCTGGACGACCCGGCGCTGGACGCGCTGCGCGACGGCATGGAGCGGCTGATCCAGGGCTACGAGCCGTATCCGGCGCTGGTCGTGGACGCCACGTACACGGTGGTCGCCGCCAACCGGGGCATCGCCATGCTCCTGGAGGGCGTCCCGGAGTCGCTGCTCGCGCCCGCCCCGAACGCGATGCGGCTGACCCTGCATCCGGAGGGGCTGGCGCCGCGCGTCCGCAACCTGCGTGAGTGGCGCAGCCATCTGCTGGCACAGATGGAACGCCAGATCGCGCTGCATCGCTCCGATGCGCTGCGCGAGCTGTACGAGGAGGTCGCCGCCTATCCGGTGCCGGCCGGCACGGACGACGGTGAACCCGCCGATCCCGTCGCGTACTTCGCGCTGCCGATGCGGATCGAGCACGCGGGCCGGGTGCTGTCGTTCGTGTCGTCGATCTCGACGTTCAACACCCCGATGGACGTGACGGTCGCCGAGCTGGCCATCGAGACGTTCCTGCCCGCGGACCCGGCGACCGCCAAGTACTTGAACTCGTTGGTAAGTTGACGGAAGTTGTTACCTCGACCAGGTGTGCGACGCGGCATCGCGTGACACACTGCTCCCCGTACTTGGGCACGTAGGGGAGGCGTGGCGTGAGTGAGCGGCGTGCTGCGCCCACAGTGGGGCAGGTCGTGCTCGGCAAGCGGCTGCAGGAGCTGCGCGAGGCGGCCGGTCTGGGCCGGGACGAGGCGGCACGGGTGCTGCGGGTGGCGCAGGCGACCGTGCGGCGGATGGAGATGGCCGAGGTCGCGCTGAAGATCCCGTACCTCCAGGTGCTGCTGGAGACGTACGGGGTGGCCGAGGAGGAGCAGGCCGCGTTCGTGCGGCTGGCCGAGGAGGCCAACCAGCCGGGCTGGTGGCAGCGGTTCCACGACGTGCTCCCGGACTGGTTCAGCCTGTACGTGAGCCTGGAGGGAGCCGCCCGGGTCATCCGCTCCTACGAGCCGCACTTCCTGCCCGGCCTGCTGCAGACCGAGGCGTACGCGCGGGCCGTGATGGAGGCCGGGACGATCGGCCACAGCGATCCCGCGGCCGTCGAGCGGCACGTGGCGCTGCGCATGACCCGGCAGCGGCTGCTGGAGCAGCACGATCCGCCCCACCTGTGGGTGATCATGGACGAGACGGTGCTGCGGCGGCCGGTGAGCACCGACTGCGCGGTGATGCGCGAGCAGATCGACAAGCTTCTCGCCTACGGCGAACGGGACCGGATAACCCTCCAGATCGCCGAGTTCGCGAGCGGCCCGCACCCGGGGACGTACGCGCCGTTCACGCTGTTCCGGTTCGCCGAGCCCGAGCTGCCCGACATGGTCTTCACCGAGTACCTGACCGGCGCCCTGTACCTGGACTCCCGCGACGAGGTCGGGGCGCACCGGGAGGTCCTGGACCACATGACGGCCCGCGCGGCCTCGGCACACCGGACCGAGGAACTGCTGCGCGAGTACCGCGACAAACTCTGATCCGAGGAGCACAGACCGTGACCGCACCCGAGCCCGCCCCGACCTCGATCGACACGAGCCGGCCGCATCCGGCGCGGGTGTACGACTGGTGGCTGGGCGGCAAGGACAACTACCCGGTGGACGAGGAGCTGGCCCGGCGGATCCTCGCCGTGGACGGCACCGTGCTGCGCGGGGCGCGTGCCAACCGCCGGTTCATGCAGCGGGCGGTGCGCACCGTCGCCGAGTCCGGCACCCGGCAGTTCCTGGACATCGGCACGGGCATCCCGACCGAGCCGAACCTGCACCAGGTGGCGCAGGGGGTGGCCGCGGAGTCGAAGGTGGTGTACGCGGACAACGACCCGATCGTGCTGCGCCACGCGGAGGCGCTGCTGCGGGGCACGGACGAGGGCAGCACCGCGTACGTGCACGCCGACGTCCGTGACGTCGACACCCTGCTGGCCCGTGCCGCCGAGACCCTGGACTTCAAGGAGCCCGTCGCGCTGTCGCTGGTGGCGCTGACCCACTACCTCGACGACGACCCGGACGGCGACGACGTCTACGGCCTGCTGCGCAGGTACGTCGAGGCGCTCGCGCCGGGCAGCCACCTGATCCTCTCCCAGGTCACCCCCGACCTCAGCCCGCAGGCGATCGAGCAGGCGGCCGCGAACTTCCGGCGCAGCGGGACGCCGTTCCACCCGCGTGCGCTGCCCGCGTTCTCCCGCTTCTTCGAGGGCCTGGAGCTGCTCGGCCCGGGAGTGATCCCGGTCTCCGGCTGGCGTCCGGAGCCGCAGGACGTGGCCGTCCAGGCGGAGGGCATCGTGCCGGTGTACGGCGGTGTCGCCCGCAAGGTCTGACCCGTCCGGGTGCCCTGAACAGGTGCGTTCCAGCGCCCGCCCCTAGCGTCGAAGCAAAGGGTGAGCGAGGGAGCGGACGTGACCGACACGCGGACACCACCGAAGGAGCCGGGCGCGGCGCTGCTGAGCGCCGCCAGGTTCTTCCGGCCCGGTACGCCCGCGCCGGATCTGCACAGCGTGGCCCTGACCGGCGGCCGGGAGGCGGACGCCTTCTACCGGAACCGGTGGAGCCACGACAAGGTGGTGCGCTCCACGCACGGGGTGAACTGCACCGGCTCGTGCCGCTGGAAGGTGTTCGTCAAGGACGGGATCATCACCTGGGAGACCCAGGAGACGGACTACCCGTCGGTCGGCCCCGACCGCCCCGAGTACGAGCCCCGCGGCTGCCCGCGCAGTGCCGCGTTCTCCTGGTACACGTACTCGCCGACCCGCGTCCGCCACCCGTACGTCCGGGGCGTGCTCCTGGAGATGTACCGGGAGGCGAAGCGGCGGCTCGCGGACCCGGTGCTGGCCTGGGCGGACCTCCAGAACGACCCCGAGTGCCGCCGCCGTTACCAGCGGGCGCGCGGCAAGGGCGGGCTGGTGCGGGCGAGTTGGGACGAAGCGCTGGAGATCGTCGCCGCCGCGCAGGTGCACACGATCAAGGCGTACGGCCCGGACCGCATCGCCGGATTCTCCCCCGTCCCCGCGATGTCGATGGTGTCGCACGCGGCCGGGGCCCGCTACCACTCCCTGATCGGCGCCCCGATGCTGTCGTCCTACGACTGGTACGCCGGCCTGCAGGTGGCCTCGCCGCAGGTCTTCGGCGACCGGACGGACGTGCCGGAGTCCGGTGACTGGTGGGACGCGGCCTACCTGATGATGTGGGGCTCGAACGTCCCGGTGACCCGCACCCCGGACGCGCACTGGATGGCGGAGGCCCGCTACCGCGGCCAGAAGGTCGTGGTGGTCTCCCCCGACTACGCGGACAACGCCAAGTTCGCCGACGAGTGGCTGCACCCGCACCCCGGCACCGACGGCGCGCTGGCCCTCGCGATGGGCCACGTGATCCTCAAGGAGTTCTTCGTCGACCGCGAGACCCCGTTCTTCGCGGACTACGTACGGAAGTTCACCGACCTGCCGTTCCTGGTGACGCTCACCGAGCGGGACGGCGCGTACGTGCCGGACAAGTTCCTGCGCGCCACCGACCTCGGCCAGGAGGGCGACGGCGCCGAGTGGAAGACGGTCGTCCTGGACGCCGCCTCCGGGCGCGCGGTCGTCCCGAACGGCTCCCTCGGCTTCCGCTGGACGGACTCGGGCAAGGGCCGCTGGAACCTGGAACTGGGTGACATCGAACCGCAGTTGACCCTGTACGGCAGTGCGGTCGCGGCCGGGGTGGAGGTGCTGCTCCCCCGCTTCGACACGGACGGCGGCGACCACGGCGAGGGGCGCGGGGACGTGCTGCGACGGGCGGTGCCGGCGACCCGGCTGGGCGGTGCGGACGGGCCCCTCGTGACCACCGTCTACGACCTCCTGCTCGCCCAGTACGGGGTGTGGCGCCACGGTCTGCCCGGCTCCTGGCCCACCCACTACGAGGACGCGGACGCCCCGGGCACCCCCGCCTGGCAGGAGCGGCACACCTCGGTTCCGGCCGCCAAGTGCGTCAAGATCGCCCGGGAGTTCGCGCGGACCGCCGAACGCTCCAAGGGCCGCTGCATGATCGTGACGGGCGCCGGGACCAACCACTGGTTCCACTCCGAGACCATCTACCGCGCGTTCCTGGCCCTGCTCCAGCTCACCGGCTGCCAGGGCCGCAACGGCGGCGGCTGGGCGCACTACGTCGGTCAGGACAAGTGCCGCCCGGTCACCGGCTGGGCCTGCCTGGCCTCCGCCAACGACTGGTCCCGGCCGCCGCGCCAGATGATCGGCACGGCCTACTGGTTCCTCAACACCGACCAGTGGCGCTACGACCGGTTCGGCGCCGACGTCCTGGCCTCGCCGCTCGGTGCGGGCAGGTTCGCCGGGATGACCGGCGCCGACTGCCTGGCGCTGTCGGCCCGCTCGGGCTGGATGCCGTCGTACCCGACCTTCGACCGTAATCCGCTCGCACTCGGCGAGGTGTCAGGCGATCCCGTGGCCGAGGCGGTGACCGAACTCAGGGCGGGGACCCTGAAGTTCGCGTGCGAGGACCCGGACGCCCCGGAGAACTGGCCGCGCGTCCTGACCCTGTGGCGGGCAAACCTTTTCGGTTCGTCGGCGAAGGGCGCCGAGTACTTCACCAAGCACCTCCTCGGCACGCACTCCTCCCTGCGCGCCGAGGAGGCACCCCCGGGCCGGCGCCCCCGGGACGTGACCTGGCGGGACGAGGCGCCGGAGGGCAAGCTCGACCTCCTGCTCTCCCTGGACTTCCGGCAGACCTCCTCCACCCTGCTGTCGGACGTCGTCCTGCCGGCCGCCACCTGGTACGAGAAGCACGACCTGTCGTCGACCGACATGCATCCCTTCGTGCACGCCTTCACCCCGGCCGTGGACCCGCCCTGGCAGGCGCGCACCGATTTCGACACCTTCAAGGCGCTCGCGGAGCGGCTGAGCGAGCTGGCCGTGCGTCATCTCGGGGTGCGCAGGGACCTGGTGGCGGCGCCGCTGCAGCACGACACCCCGGGTGAGACCGCGCAGCCCGGCGGGGTGGTGCGGGACTGGAAGCGCGGGGAGTGCGAGCCGGTGCCCGGACGCACCATGCCGAACCTGGTGGTGGTCGAGCGGGACTACCCGGCGGTCGGCGCCAGGTTCTCGGCGCTCGGCCCACTGGTGGAGCAACTCGGTCTGCCGGCGAAGGGAATCGCCCTCGATCCCGCTCAAGAGGTGGCCCGGCTTCGGCAGTTGAACGGTACCGGACATCAGGACCGGCCCGCTCTCGACACGGCGGTGAAGGCGGCCAATGCCGTCCTCGCGCTCTCCGGCACCACCAACGGCCGTCTCGCCACCCAGGGTTTCCGCACCCTGGAGCAGCGCACCGGGCAGCGGATGGCCCAGCTGGCCGCCGAGCACGAGGGCAGGCGGGTCACGTACGCCGACACGCAGGCCGCGCCGGTGCCGGTGATCACCTCGCCGGAGTGGTCGGGCGGCGAGTCCGGCGGCCGAAGGTACACGGCGTTCACCCTCAACACCGAGCACCTCAAGCCCTGGCACACGCTCACCGGCCGCCAGCACTTCTTCCTCGACCACGACTGGATGCACGAGCTCGGCGAGGCGCTGCCCGTCTACCGGCCGCCGCTGGACATGAACCGGCTGTTCGGCGAACCGCGCCTCGGCCCGGACGGGCAGCAGGAGGTGACGGTCCGCTGTCTGACCCCGCACGACAAGTGGTCGATCCACTCCCAGTACCAGGACGACCTGTTCATGCTCGCGCTCTCCCGGGGCGGCCAGAACATCTGGATGTCCCCGCAGGACGCGGACGCGATCGGGGTCGGGGACAACGACTGGGTGGAGGCGGTCAACCGGGACGACGTGGTGGTGGCGCGGGCGGTCGTCTCGCACCGGATGCCGGCCGGCACGATCTCCATGCACCATGCCCAGGAGCGCACGGTGGCCGTCCCGAGGACGGAGACCACCGGCATGCGCGGCGGCATCCACAACTCGCTCACCCCGCTCCTCCTCAAGCCCTCGCACCTGATCGGGGGTTACGCCCAGCTGTCCTGGGCCTTCAACTACCTGGGCCCGACGGGCAACCAGCGCGACGAGGTGACGGTGATCCGGCGCCGCGCCCAGGAGGTCGAGTACTGATGCGTCCGATGGCCCAGATCGCGATGGTCATGAACCTCGACAAGTGCATCGGCTGCCACACCTGTTCGGTCACCTGCAAGCAGGCCTGGACCAACCGGCGGGGCATGGAGTACGTCTGGTTCAACAACGTCGAGACCCGTCCGGGGCAGGGCTACCCGCGCCGCTACGAGGACCAGGAGCGGTGGCGCGGCGGCTGGGAACTGAACCGGCGCGGCGCGCTGAAGCTCAGAGCCGGCGGCCGGCTGCACAAGCTCGCCGGAATCTTCGCCAACCCGCGGCTCCCGGAGATCAAGGACTACTACGAGCCCTGGACGTACGAGTGCCGCAACCTCACCGACGCGCCGCTCGGTGACGACTACCCGGTGGCCCGCCCGGTCTCCCTGCTCGACGGCAAGCCCATGAAGATCGGGTGGTCCTCGAACTGGGGCGACAACCTGGCCGGCGCCCCCGCCCACGGCGACCTGGACCCGATGGTCGAGCGCGCCCGCAGGCAGGCGTCGGACAAGGTGCGGTTCGAGTTCGAGCAGACCTTCATGTTCTACCTCCCCCGCATCTGCGAGCACTGCCTCAACCCGTCCTGCGTGGCCTCCTGTCCCTCCGGCGCGATGTACAAGGGGACCGAGGACGGCATCGTGCTGGTCGATCAGGACCGGTGCCGGGGCTGGCGGATGTGCGTGACCGGCTGCCCGTACAAGAAGGTCTACTTCAACCACGCCACCGGCAAGGCCGAGAAGTGCACGCTGTGCCATCCGCGGATCGAGGCCGGCCTGCCGACGGTCTGCTCGGAGACCTGCGTGGGCCGGCTGCGCTACCTCGGGGTGGTCCTCTACGACGCGGACAAGGTGACGGCGGCGGCCGCGACCAAGGACGAGAAGGCGTTGTACGAGGCCCAGTTGGGCGTCTTCCTCGACCCGGAGGACCCGGCCGTGCGGCTGGCCTGCGCGGCGGCGGGCATCCCCGACGACTGGACGGAGGCGGCCCGTCGCTCCCCGGTCCACGCGCTGGTCAGCAGGTACCGGGTGGCGCTGCCCCTGCACCCGGAGTACCGCACGCTGCCCATGGTCTGGTACATCCCGCCGCTGTCCCCGGTCGTGGACGCGCTCTCCGAGACCGGCCACGACGGCGAGGACGCCGACAACCTGTTCGCCGCGATCGACACCCTGCGCATCCCGCTCGCCTACCTGGCCGAGCTGTTCAGCGCGGGCGACCCCGCCCCGGTCCGCGCCTGCCTGGAGAAGCTCGCGGCGATGCGCTCCCACATGCGGGAGCTCAACCTGGGCGAGGAGCCGGACCCGGCGATCGCCGCCGCGGTCGGGATGCGGCCGGAGGAGATCGAGGCGATGTACCGGCTGCTGGCGGTCGCCACGTACGAGGACCGGTACGTGATCCCGACGGCGGCCGTCGGCGACGCCCGCCGCCTGGAGGAGTCGGTGCTGCCCGACGGGTGCAGCCTCGACTTCGACGGCGGCCCCGGCATGGGCGGCGACGGCCCGTTCGGCCAGGACTCGGGACGCAAACTGCTCCCTCTGGTGTCGGTGGAGAACTTCCACATCCTGCGCAGACGGCAGGCCGCCGACACTCCCGACGAGGCGAAGGAGGACTGATGCCCTCGGACGCGGTGTTCTACCAGGCGGCGGCGCTCTGTCTCACCTACCCGGACGACGACTTCGTCGCCCGGCTGCCGCTGCTGCGCGAAGCCGCCCCGCAGCTGCGGGAGTTCACCGACCATGCCACGGTGACCCCACCGCAGGAGCTGGCCGCGCACTACGTGCAGGTCTTCGACTTCAAGAACCGGCACAGCCTCTACCTCAGCTGGTGGCGCGACGGCGACACCCGCCGCCGGGGCATGTCCCTGGTCCGGTTCCAGGACGTCTACAAGGCGTACGGCATGGAGTTCACCGGTGAGGAGCTGCCCGACTTCCTCCCCGCCGTCCTGGAGTTCACGGCCCGCACCGGCAACACCGACCTGCTCACCGAGCACCGCGACTGCCTGGCCCAACTCCGCTGTCGGCTCACCGACTTCGGTACGCCCTACGCATGCGTCCTGGAAGCGGTCTGCGCCGCCCTGCCGACCGCACCCAGCGGAGCCCGCCCATGACCGCCCTCCTGTGGGGCGCCCTGCCCTACGTCGCCCTCGCCTTCCTGGTCGCCGGCCTCGTCTGGCGCTACCGCTACGACAAGTACGGCTGGACCAGCCGCTCCTCCCAGGTCTACGAGTCGAGGCTGCTGGACATCGCCTCCCCCGTCTTCCACTACGGCATCCTGTTCGTCCTGGCCGGCCATGTCGTCGGCCTGTTCGTCCCGGCGTCCTGGACGCGGTCGCTGGGCGTCGGCGAACACACCTACCACCTGTTCTCCCTCTACGGCGGTGCGCTCGCCGGCGTCCTCGCGGTCGCCGGCCTGACCCTCCTCCTCTCCCGCCGCCGCACCCGGGCACCCGTCTTCCGCGCCACGACGGCGAACGACAAGGTCATGTACCTCTTCCTGGTCGCCGCGATCGTGCTGGGCATGACGGCGAAGCTGAGCCACGCCTCCGGCGACGGCTACGACTACCGCGCCACGGTCGCCCCCTGGGCGCGCAGCCTCTTCATCCTCCGGCCGCAGACGGCGCCGATGGCGGACGTCCCGGTCCTCTACCAGGTCCACGCGGTCATCGGCATGGTCCTCATCGCCCTGGTCCCCTACACCCGCCTGGTCCACATGTTCAGCGCCCCGCTCCAGTACCTGTTCCGCCCTTACGTGGTGTACCGGTCGAGAGACCCCAGGCAGCTGCAGAACTAGGGTTTCTCTCCGCCGCGACGGCGTTCGGCCACGACGGCGGGGCCCGGCGGTGCCTCACCCGGCCGCACCCCTCTCGTCGTCCACGATCTCGGCGTCCACCACTCCCTCCTCGTCGGCTTCAGGCGCCCGCTGTTCGTCGGCCGAACCGCCGGAGGCTGAGGCGTTCGCGTACATGGCCTGCCCCATCTGCTGGCTCACGCTCGCCAGCTTCTCCACCCCCTGGCGCAGCTCTCCGGTGTCGGCGTCCCGCTCCAGCAGGGCCTTGAGCTCGGTGACCGCCGTCTCCACCTCGGCCTTCGTGGCGCCGGGCACCCGCTCCTCGTTCTCCCGGAGGAACTTCTCGGTCTGGTAGACGAGCTGCTCGGCCTGGTTCCGCGTCTCCGCGGCCTCGCGGCGCTTGCGGTCCTCCTCGGCGTACTGCTCGGCCTCCCGCATCATGCGGTCGATGTCGTCCTTGGGGAGGGCCGAGCCACCGGTCACGGTCATCTTCTGCTCGCGGCCGGTCGCCAGGTCCTTCGCCGAGACGTGCATGATCCCGTTCGCGTCGATGTCGAAGGCCACCTCGATCTGCGGCACCCCGCGCGGCGCGGGCGGCAGGCCGGTGAGGTCGAAGACGCCCAGCTTCTTGTTGTACGCGGCGATCTCACGTTCGCCCTGGTAGACCTGGATGCCCACCGAGGGCTGGTTGTCGGCCGCGGTCGTGAAGATCTCCGAACGCCGGGTCGGGATCGTGGTGTTGCGTTCGATGAGCTTGGTCATGATGCCGCCCTTGGTCTCGATGCCCAGGGACAGCGGGGTGACGTCGAGGAGGAGCACGTCCTTGACGTCACCGCGGAGGACACCCGCCTGGAGGGCGGCGCCGACCGCGACCACCTCGTCCGGGTTGACGCCCTTGTGCGGGTCCTTGCCGGTGAGTTCGCGGACCAGGTCGGTGACGGCGGGCATCCGGGTGGAGCCGCCGACCAGGATGACGTGGTCGATCGCCGACACCTGCACGCCCGCGTCCTTGACCGCCTGGTGGAAGGGCTTCTTGCAGCGGTCCAGCAAGTCGGCCGTGAGCTCCTGGAACTGGGCTCGCGTCAGCTTCTCCTCCAGGTGGAGCGGCCCCTCCGCCGAGGCGGTGACGTACGGCAGGTTGATGGACGTCTCCGTCGACGACGACAGCTCGATCTTCGCCTTCTCGGCGCCCTCGCGCAGCCGCTGCACGGCCATCTTGTCGTTGCTCAGGTCGATGCCGTACTGCCCCTTGAACCGCTTCACGAGGTGGTCGACGATCCGCTGGTCCCAGTCGTCGCCGCCCAGGTGCGTGTCGCCGTTGGTGGCCTTGACCTCGATCACGCCGTCGCCGATCTCCAGGAGCGACACGTCGAAGGTTCCGCCCCCGAGGTCGAAGACGAGGACCGTCTGCTCCTCGCCGCGGTCCAGGCCGTAGGCCAGCGCGGCGGCCGTCGGCTCGTTGATGATCCGCAGCACCTTGAGGCCGGCGATCTCCCCGGCCTCCTTGGTGGCCTGCCGCTGGGCGTCGTCGAAGTACGCGGGCACGGTGATCACCGCGTCGCTGACGTCCTCGCCGAGGTAGGCCTCGGTGTCCCGCTTGAGTTTCTGCAGCACCCGCGCCGAGAGCTCCTGGGCCCGGAAGCGGGTGCCGTCGACGCTCCCGCTCTCCGGGAACCGCCAGGCCGCGTCGCCCATGTGCCGCTTGACGGAGCGCGCCGTGCGGTCCACGTTGGTCACCGCCTGCCGCTTGGCGACCTCGCCGACCAGCACGTCGCCGTTCTTCGCGAAGGCCACGACCGACGGGGTGGTGCGCGCCCCCTCGGCATTGGCGACGACGGTGGGCTCACCGCCCTCCAGCAGGGCCACCACCGAGTTCGTCGTACCGAGGTCGATACCGACCGCACGTGCCATGTCCGTCCCCTTTCCGCCCGGGCGCTGCCCCGACTCCAGCACAAAACTTGAGCGAGCTGTTGTCAATGCCGGGTACCCCGTGAACGACGATGCCGCGCCCCCCTCGGACGGGGTGGCGCGGCATCGCGGCGGGTACGGCGCTCAGGCGAGCTTCGCGTCCAGGGTGATGGTGGTGCCGGCCAGGGCCTGGCTGACCGGGCAGTTCTTCTTCGCGTCCTCGGCGGCGGCGACGAAGCCGTCCGCGTCCAGGCCGGGGACGGTGCCCTCGACGGTCAGGTGGATGCCGGTGATGCCGGTGCCCGGCTGGAAGGTGACGTCGGCGTTGGTGACCAGCCTGGTGGGCGGCGTGCCGGCACCGGTCAGGGCGTGCGACAGCGCCATGGAGAAGCAGCTGGAGTGGGCGGCCGCGATCAGCTCCTCGGGGCTGGTCCTGCCGTTCGCCTCCTGCGAGCGCGAGGCCCACGTGACGGGCTGCTCGCCGATACCGGAGGAGTCGAAGGTGATGACACCGTTGCCCTCGGTCAGGCTGCCTTCCCAGACGGTGTGTGCGGTGCGCGTGGTAGCCACGGTTGTTCCTTTCGGCGATGAAGGCGAATGAACCGGTTCGCTCGCCCCCATCCGATCACATCCGGGCTCAGCGCACCCGGAAGACCGGCCCACGGGGAGTGAACGGCAGGCGACGTCCGTCCGGGACCAGATAGGCGTGCTCGCGGCGGACCCGCAGGACGTCGCACCAGCCGTCGGTGATCACGAGGACCGGCGCGGTGGGCGGGAAGTCGTCCGCGCGCTGGAGCAGGTCGATGCCGGGCTGCAGGACCGTACCGCCGCGGCCGTGCACCCGGACCCGGCCGGCGATCTCGGTGGTCGGGAGGTAGCCGGCGTCGTGGGCCGCGGCGTCGCAGAAGACGACGCGTGCGGCCGGTACGTCACGGGCCTCGGCATAGGAGGCGATCGCGCCGAGCGCCTTGCCGAGCAGGGTGCGGTCCATGGATCCGGAGGTGTCGAGGACCACGCCGAAAGTGCAGCGGGCGACCTCCTCGGGCGGGAAGTACCGGCCGGCCCGCGGGATGTCCGGGGTGGACGACTGCCGGCGCGAGGGGCGGGCGTACGACCGTACGGCCTCCGGGCGCGGCACGAACTCGTCGAACCAGCGGGCGAGCCGGGCGTCCCACGGCAGCGGCGGATGGCTGAGCGCGCGGATCTCCTCGACCAGCCCGCCGGGCAGCAGGCCCCGGTCCTGCGTCTGGTGCAGGTCGAGCCCCTGGCACAGGCCCCGGCGGTAGAACTCGTCGAGGTCCACGTACGCACCGGGCGGCCCGAGCGGCGCGCCCAGCACGTCACCGCGCCCCTTGCCGCGCAGCGTGGCCAGCCGCCGCATCCTCCTCAGGTCGACGGCGATCCGGTCGTACACCTCCTCGGCCGAGAGCCCCTGCAACCCGGCGTCGTGCAGCAGTCCTTCGGGCATGGTGCCGACGCGCATCTCGACCAGCCAGCCGTTGATGACGTAGTCGCAGGCGATGTTGAAGAGGTAGGGGTCGCGGGTCCCGAGGCGGTCGCCGTGGCGCAGGGCGGCGTGCAGCATCTCGTGGGCGAGGACGAACCGCCACTCCTCGTCGTCCATCGTCCGCAGCGGGTTGACGTAGATCTCGCCGGCCTCGGGGTTGACCGCGGCGACGGCGATGTCGTGGGCGCGGGCCAGCTCGGCGTCGGCGACCAGCTTGATGCCGGCCGCGATGCCGCCGAGCAGCGGGTAGGAGGAGACGAACCAGCTCAGCGCCTGTTCCCAGGGGCGCAGCGGGGTCGGCGGCCCGGACATGGAGGCGCGGCGGCCGCCGGCCAGGTCCATCGCCCGGGACATGGTGCGGGTCAGCGCGTGCGCGAACCCCACCTGCCAGTCGGGGACCTGACCGGCCCACTTGCTCCAGGAGAGGAGGAGCTGGTCGGGCTCACCGCCGTTCGTCCCGCCGCGCTCGTACGCGGCCGGGACGGAGCCGGTCCGGCGCCAGCCGGCGGCGAGCCGCTCCTCGTCGCCCTCCGGGTAGGAGGCGGGCAGGTGGTCGGGGGCCGCACCGATCGGGAAGGTCTCCAGGAAGCGGTTGACGACGGTGCAGCGGGCGGCGAGGTCGTAGCGGTCCGGCTGGGTGCGCGGGCCGGTGGCGGCGGGGAGGTGGCCGAAGCCCAGATGGATGGTGCAGTGCGCCAACGCCCAGGCCCACTCGGCGGGTTCGGCACGCCGGGTGGCGTGCGCGTGCAGGACCCCGTCGGAGTCCGCGCGCACCAGGCCCTCCCGGGGGGCGAGTTCGCACTTCTCGTGTCGGCAGATCGTGAACTCCACCGCCCGCAGGGCGGGATTGGCGCGCAGCAGCTCGACACCGGCCGCGAAGTTCTCGGCGGCCGGGTCCTGCTTCTTGCGCGCGGCCGCGGCTCGGCTCACCGCCGGGCCTCCACCAGCCGGGGCATGTCACGGGCCGCCTCGATCAGGAACCAGGCGGGCAGCACCGGGTTGCCGTCCGCGTCGGAGGCGATGACGGTCTGGGCGACCTCGACGGAGATCTCGGCCAGCTGCACGAGCAGCGACTTGGCCCGGTAGGCGGTCTGCCGGCCGTTCGCCGACATGTGCTCCCTGTCGGCGGGCAGTTCCTTGACCAGCCGTCCCCGGAACGACTCGGCGAGGTAGTACAGCAGGTCGCGGTCCTCGATCCGGGGCGGCCACCCCGCGTCCCCCTTCAGGATCGCCTCGATCCCGAACCGGCTGCGCACGATCTTGACGTATCCGCAGAAGGCGGTGGCGTGCGCCGGGGTCAGCATGCCGTGCGCCAGGACCTTCAGCGTCTCCTCGTCCAGCCCGGGTCCGAAGGAGTGCAGGGCGTCGGAGAGCATGTGCCAGGAGCGCGGGGTGGAGAACGGCTCCTCGGTCTTCGGCGGCTTGGACCACAGGTGGTCGGGGCGGTCGGTGAGGTGGTCGAGGATCCACGGATGGATGCCGCCCGCCGCGGCCCAGGCGAGCCAGTCGTGCGCGGAGGCCTCCAGGTGGACGTGGGCCAGCCGGTTGACGAGCGCGGAGGCGATGGGCCGGGCGAGGGCGTTGTCGGTGGCCCGGTTGCCGGCGCCGATGACGATCGAGCCCTTGGGCAGCTCGTAGTTCCCGATCCGCCGGTCGAGGATCAGCGAGTAGAACGCCTTCTGCACATCAGGGGTGGCCGCGTTCAGTTCGTCGAGGAACAGGCAGTAGGGCTCGTCCCGCGCGATCGCCTCCGGCGGGCAGAAGACGGACCGCCCGTCCCGGATCTGCGGAACCCCGATCAGGTCCTCGGGCGCGAGCTGCGTACCCAGCAGGCTCACACACTCCAGCCCGAGCGATTCGGCGAACTCCCGCACCAGGGAGGACTTCCCGATGCCGGGGGCGCCCCAGATGAAGACGGGCCGGACGGTGGCGAGACCGAGGAGGAGTTCGGGGATACGGGAGGGCGTGACGGTCACGGCTGCCTGCAAGAGGCTGCTCCTTGGGGGTGTTCGAGAGGTGTGGGACTCGAACAGTGTGAGCCGGGGACATGACGAACGCAGCCGATTTATCTGGAGGCCGGCGAGAGCGCCCCGTCAGGGGCGCCGGGGGTACCCCCGGCCGAAGGCTGGGGGCGGAACTGCGCGACCAGCCCCCACCGGCCCGCGCGGTGAACGAACTACGCGGCTCTCTCGCCTTCCTCCAGCGGCACTTGCGGCCCGTCCGCCTCCATGAGCCACCGCCGCAACACCCCGTGCACCGCCTCGGCCCCCACGAGCTCCTGCCCCTCCCCCACCGGTTCGGACACACAGACCGGCGACAGCAGGAACGGCCGCCCCTGCGCGCCCCCCAGCCCCCCGTGCGACCCGATCTGCTCCTCGAACGCCAGCACCTCCCCGCTCTCCGGGTCGTACCACGAGTTGACCATGATGTCGGCGGTGTGCGGAAAGGAGTGCGTGCGCCGTACGGCATCCGCGGCCCCCGGCCCGAAGACGCCGAGCGGTCCGGCGGAGCCGTCCAGCCGGTTGAGGGGTATCTCCGCGCCGTAGGCGCCGAGCACCACCCCACCGTGCTCCGCGCTGCGCACCAGCAGGAACCCGACGCCGGGATGGTTGGCGAGCGTCGGCAGCAGCGCGGGATGGCGCGCGTCGATCTCCTCCTTGGTCATCCGGTGCGGTACGTCCGGGAAGGAGACCAGGCCCAGGTTGCCGGAGGCGAGCACGACCGGCTCCGAGCGGCGGGTGGGCCGGTGCTTCTCGCCGCTCTCCTCGACCGGCCTGCGCAGCGCCGCACGGACCGCGGCCCGCGCCTCCGTGCCGCTGTGGGTGCGCTCGGCCCTGCGCGGCACGTGCAGTCCGCAGCCGGCCCGGACCAGGTCGCCGAGGCTGAGGCCGTAGCGGGTGTGGAAGGTCTCGCCGGGGCTCTGGCCGTGGTCGGAGAGGACGACGATCCGGTACTCCCGGGGGGCGTGCTCAGCGGCCTTCTCGATCAGGGCGAGGGCGCGGTCCAGGCGTTGCAGGACCTTCTCGGTGTCCCGGCTGTGCGGGCCGGAGTGGTGGGCGACCTCGTCGTAGGCGACCAGGTCGGCGTAGACGGCGCTGCGGCCGACGAGCAGGTCTCCCATGACCGCGGCGACGACGACGTCCCGTTCCACGACGGTCGCGAAGGCGCGGACGAAGGGGTAGAGGCCGCCGCGCCCGACGCGCGGGCGCTGCCTGCGGAGGCGGGCCGCGGTGGACTGGCCGATCTCGCGGGCGACCTCGGCGAAGAAGGAGAGCGCGGTGCGGACGGCGTTGGCCGGGTCGGCGAAGTACGCGAAGTAACCGGCGCGGGAGCGGTTCTCCCGGCCGCGGCGGCGGGTGGCTATGGACAGGACGAGGGCCTGTTCGTCGGCGCCGCCGCTGAAGAGGTTGCCGCGGCTGGCGCCGTCCAGGGTGAGCAGTCCCCCGTCGGCGGTGCGCTCGATCGCCCGGCGCTGGAGTTCGGCGGCGCTGGTCGGCCGGTTGCAGACCATCACCTCCCGGTGCTCCTTCTCGTACCAGCGGAAGGCGGGGACGTCGAAGTTGGAGCCGTGCAGGATGCCGAGCTGGCTGGCGCCGGTCTGGCTGGACCAGTCGGTGCGCCAGGGGGTGAGCCGGTGGGTGGGCTCCCCGTGCACCCTTCCCAGCCAGCCGGCCACCGTCGGCATCAGGCCCTTGGCGACGGCGGCGGTGAGCACGTCGTGGCCGACTCCGTCGAGTTGGAGGAAGACGGTGCCGGGGGTGGCCGGGCAGGGCGGCTGGGATCTGCGGCGGCGGATGGCGAGGCGGGAGAGCCGGTGGCCGTAGGCGTCGTCGTCGCGGACGGCGAGGGCACCGCCGGTGGCGGAGGCGACGGCGGACATCACGGCGGCCACGATCACGGCGGTCTCCGGCGCGGCCTCGCTCTGCCCGGAGGGGTTGATGCGCAGGGCGACGAGGAGGAGCGAGCCGTTGAGGAAGAAGACCAGCAGGCCGAGGACGAGGGCGGGCACGAGCAGCAGCAGCCGTACGAGGAGCGGCCAGACGACGGCGGAGAGCACACCGAAGGCGCCGGCGCCGAGGGCGGCGGTCATGGCGATCCGGGTGGCGCTGTCACCGTCGGGCGACTGGAGCTGGAAGTCCGGCAGGAGGCCGGCGAGGACCAGCATGGTGACGGTGGACACCGCCCAGACCGTGACGCTCCGTCCGACCTGACTGACGACCCGCCGCCACCGCACGCCCCACCGACCTCACGTCCACGACCCCGCCGGCTGCGGGTCCACCGGCGTCAACACTTTCACATGGAGGGGCACCGGATGCGTGCGACGTCGATTGCCGAGGGCGGCACCGCCGGATCCCCGCCGTCGCCGCGGGGTGCGCCCGGCGGGGGGCGCGGGCTGTGTCGCCGTACGGCCGCCGCCGCCGCGTGAGCGCGGCCGCGGCTGTGTCGCCGTACGGCCGCCGCCGCGTGAGCGCGGCCGGCCACGACGGCGCCGCAGACGATCCACGGCACATCGCGGCACCACCAGCGGAGCCCTCCACATCGCGGCACCACCCGCGGAGCCCTCCTGCGGAGACCACCCGCGGGGCGCCTAGCGTCCGTCGTAGCCCGCCGTCGGCATCGACAGCCTGCGGTGGACCCGGGCCTTCATCTGGGCGTCGTAGTACGGCTCGGCCCGGCCCACCGTCTCCACCCGGACCCCGCGTCTCGCGCACTCCGCCATGAAGTCCTCGACCGACGACAGCGCGCTCTCCAGGACCCGTCTGCTCGGGGCGACGAAGACGTCGAGGCCGGGCCGGACGCCGGTCCACAGGGCGCTGTGGTCGGGGCGCAGGCCGCGGACCAGGAGCTCGCGGGCGATGACGTAGCCGTGCTCGACGGCCCAGCGTGCGCACATCGCGTGCTGGCTGCGGGAGTCGACCAGGAAGGGGTCGATCTCCAGTTCCTCCAGCGGTGTCAGACTCGCGATCGCGGTCACCCGCACCGGCACGAGCCCGCCGGAGGCACCCCGCACCTGTCCCATGGCGTCCCCCTCACCTCCGGGTTTCGCCGCCGACCCTACTCCTGCACGTAGGCTTCGGGGAGTCGCGCGAAGGAGGCAAAGAGGTGCCGGTGGAGATCACCTGGTGGGGTCACGCCACCTGCACGATCGAGGATTCGGGCACACGCCTGCTCACCGATCCTCTGTTCGCGCGCCGGCTCGCCCACCTCCGGCGCCGCCGGGGCGCCCCGCCGCCGCCCGAGGCCCGCCGCGCGGACCTCGTGCTCGTCTCCCACCTGCACGCGGACCATCTGCACGCCCCCTCGCTCGCCGGGCTCGCCCCGGGCACGCGCCTGCTTGTGCCCCGGGGCGCACCACGGGCGGTCCCCGCGCTCCGCCGCCTCCGTCGGCTGCGGATCACCGAGGTGGAGGTCGGCGACGAGATACCGGTCGGTCCCCTCGTCGTACGGGCCGTGCCCGCGCGGCACGACGGCCGCCGGCTGCCGGTCGGACCGCACCGCTCCCCCGCCCTCGGATACGTCGTCGAGGGCGCGGCGCGCACGTACTTCGCCGGGGACACCGGGCTGTTCGACGGGATGGCCGAGGCGGTCGGTCCGGTGGACGTGGCCCTGCTGCCGGTCGGCGGATGGGGGCCGTACCTCGGGGAGGGCCACCTGGACGCCGGGCGGGCGGCGCGGGCGCTGGCGCTGCTGGGACCGCGCAGCGCGGTGCCGGTGCACTACGGGACGTACTGGCCGATCGGCATGGACGGGGTACGCCCGCACGAGTTCCATGCGCCCGGCGACGAGTTCGTGCGCCTCGCGGCCGAGTACGCGCCGCAGGTGGCGGTGCACAGGCTCGGCCACGGGGAGAGCGTGCGGCTGGAGGTCGCGCGGTGAGACTGCTGGTGGTCGTGGCGGCCGCCGCCGGCTCCACCGCGGCGACCTCGTCGACGTCGACCGAGTCCGCGCAGCAGGCGATCGGGTATCCGACGCTGTTCCTGCTGGTGCTGATCGGGGCGTTGGTGCCGGTGATACCGACGGGGGCGCTGGTGAGCTCGGCGGCGGTGGTGGCGTTTCACCAGACGGCGCCGTTCGCGCTGGCGCTGGTGTTCGTGACGGCGTCGCTGGCGGCCTTCCTGGGGGATGCGGCGCTGTACTGGCTGGGACGGCGGGGGCTGCGGTCGAAGAACGGGTCGCGGTGGCTGGAGGCGATCCGGGCGCGGGCGCCGGAGGAGCGGCTGGCACAGGCGCAGGAGAAGCTGGCCGAGCACGGGGTCGCCGTGCTGGTGCTGTCCCGGCTGGTGCCGGCCGGCCGGATACCCGTCATGCTGGCGTGTCTGCTGGCGGAGTGGCCGCTGCGGCGGTTCGCGCGGGGGAACGTGGCGGCGTGCCTGGCGTGGGCGGTGACGTATCAGGTGATCGGGATCCTGGGTGGGTCGTTGTTCCCGGAGCCGTGGGAAGGGGTGGCGGCGGCGGTGGGGCTGACGGTGGCCATCGGTGTGGCGCCGAGTGTGTGGCGGCGGGTCCGGTCTGCCGGGTGACGGTGCGTCGCGGGGCGCGGGTGCGTCGTGGTGGCTCGCGCGGTGTCCCGCGCCCCTGCCGGGGCGCTCTAAGCGACGGCGCTGCCGATTGAGGTCCGCTCCAGAACCCTCGATCCCCCGACCGGCAGATCCCACAGGTCCTCTCGCCCCAACCCCGCCTTCTCCCAAGCCGCCCGTACCCGCGTCAGCGGTTCCAGCACCGGCTCCGCGGAGAGGATGAAGGTGCCCCAGTGCATCGGGGCCATCCGCCGGGCCCCCAGGTCCTCCGTCGCCCGGACCGCCTCCTCGGGGTCCAGGTGGACGTCGCTGAGCCACCAGCGGGGGTTGTAGGCGCCGATGGGCATCAGGGCAAGGTCGATGCCGGGGTAGCGGCGGCCGATGCGGGAGAACCAGTGGCCGTAGCCCGTGTCGCCGGCGAAGTACACGCGGCCGCCGTCGGAGGCGGTGAGAACCCAGCCGCCCCAGAGGCTGTGGCAGGTGTCGGTGAGGGTGCGCTTGGACCAGTGGTGGGCGGGAACGAAGTCGAAGCGGACCCCGGACAGTTCGGCCGCCTCCCACCAGTCCAGCTCGGTGACGGTGGTGAAGCGGCGGCGCCGGAACCAGCGGCCGAGCCCGGCCGGCACGAACACCGGGGTGTCGCGCGGGAGGCGGCGCAGGGTGGGGGCGTCCAGGTGGTCGTAGTGGTTGTGGCTGATGACGACCGCGTCGACGTGCGGCAGGGTCTCCCAGGGGACGCCGACCGGCGTGACGCGGGCGGGGGTGCCGAGGATGCGGCGGGACCAGACCGGGTCGGTGAGGACGGTCAGGCCACCGATGCGGACGACCCAACTGGCGTGTCCCGCCCAGGTGACGGCGACAGTGCCGGCGTCGGTGCGGGGCAGCGGGCCGGGTGCATAGGGCAGCCGGCCGACGTCGGCGAGGCCCTCGCGGCCGGGGCGCACGGAGCCCTCGCGGGCGAACCGGGCCATGGCCTTGAGGCCGGGCAGCGGGGCGGTCAGGCGGTCGTGGAAGGTCCGCGGCCAGACCCGGAGTTCGCCCAGCGGTCGGGGGTCGGCCAGTGGCGGGAACGGCGGCGCGTACGGAGCCGGGGCCCTGCCGGGACCGGCTTCTGCGGGGGCCGTGGCAGGTGTGGTGAGGGCGGTCGTCGTCGGAGCGGTCGAGGGTGGAGCAGTCGTGGTCGGAGCGGTCGTCGTCGGAACGCTCACTGTCGGAGCAGGCGTAGTCGGAGCAGGCGTCGTCGGAACGGTCGCCGTCGGAACGGTCGTCGTGGTGGCAGTCGTCGTGGTGGCAGTCGTCGTCGCGGGCCCTGACTCATGCGTCTGCTGCGTCATCGAGGAGGCTCCCATCGCTGAGCGTCGTCGCGGAGATCGTCGAGTACCGACTCCAGGGACATCAACGCGCGTTGCACGTGTGGCAGTTCCAACGGTGCGGGTGACGTGAGGCATTCCAGGCGTTCCGCGTCGGTGCCGCCCAGCAGCGGGCCGGTGGCGAGCCGGACGCGCAGCGCGCCGAGGTCGTCGCCGAAGCGGTGGCCGCCGGGTGCCGGCATGCCGAGCCGGGCGGTGAGGAAGTCCTCCAACTCCTGTGCGTCGCCGACCCCGTGGCCGACGAGCGCGGCGCGCAGCGGTTCCAGGTCGGCATACAGGTGGCGGCCGGCCTGCGGGGGACGGGCCAGCGCGCCGCCGGCGAGGACCGCGGCGTGTGCGGCGGCGGCGACACGCGCGTGCAGCCGTACGACGGCCTCCCGGCGCGCGCTGACCGGCTCGGGCTCCTCGAGCGCGTACCGCGCGGCGACCGCGACCGGTGCGGCGAGGCGGGCGCCCACCGCCGTGAGGATGTCGAGCACGCGCGCGTGCAGGGCCCTGCCGCCGACGCTCTCCGGGAACCGGGCGACGGCTGCCGGCCAGCCGGCCGGCAGCAGGGCACCGGCCAGGTCGGTGACGACGGTGACCTGGTCCGGGAGCATCTCGGCGGGGCTGAGCAGCACCGTCGCGTCCGGGGCGTGCAGGGTGTCGCGCCAGGTCTCGTCGCTGACCAGGTGCAGTCCCGCGCCGGTCGCGGCCTCGACGGTCTCGTGCAGCAGTTCGGGAGGGGCGACGGTGGCGGTGGGGTCGTCGGCGACGGAGAGCACGAGCAGCCGGGGGTCGCCGCCCTCGTCCCGGACCCGGCGCACGGTCTCCAGCAGCGCGTACGGGTCGGGGGCACCGCCGGACTCGGCCGGGGTGGCCACGTGGAAGACGGGCCGGCCGAGGAGCCGGGCGTACGGCGCCCACCAGGCGGCGCAGGGACGCGGCACCAGGACGTCGCCGCCGAGGGCCGCGGTGAGCGCCAGCAGCAGGGCGGGGGCGCCGGGTCCGGCGGTCACGCGGCCGGGCGGGGCGGGCAGCCCACGGCGTTCCCAGTAGCCGCAGGCCGCGTCCAGCAGCGCCGGTCCGCCGCCGACGGGCTCCTCCGCACCCAGGTTCGCGGCGGCGGCCAGGACGGAGGCGAGCTCGGGCAGGACGGGCAGCCCGTCGTCGGGCAGGGGCGGGCCGTAGCGGACGGGACCGTGGCCTTCGGGTGACGCCGGCCCGCTCTCCTCCGTGGAACTGCCGTTCGCCGGTCCGTGGGCCCCGGGATCCGTCCGCCGCATGTCCGCCTCCGCGCAGTCCGTGGT
Organism: Streptomyces sp.; assembly: GCF_019510245.1. Taxonomy (GTDB): domain Bacteria; phylum Actinomycetota; class Actinomycetes; order Streptomycetales; family Streptomycetaceae; genus Streptomyces. Next base: position 172,598 of record NZ_JAEKKT010000127.1, read on the forward strand.
GCCGTGTGCTGTCCGGTCCGGGTCGTGCGTACGGTGCCGGAGTGGCCGCTCCGGAGTACCCGGCCGGGGACCGGTCATCCGTCCGCGCCGGGCCTCCCGCCCCACAGCCGACGGGGCCACCCGCCCCACAGCCGGTACGCGGCACCGCAGCAGGCAGCCGCGATCAGCATCCCGCCCGCGACCAGCGCCGGCACGGACGTGCTGTAGACGCCCCCGTCCCCGGCCGCCACCCCGTGCTGCAAGCCCGCCGCGGCACAGGACCCGTCACCGCCCCGGTCCCCGCCGCACTCCTGCCCGCCACCGCACGACTGCTGTCCTCCGGAGCAGGGCCGCTCACCGTTCCCGTGCGGAGCGTCGCCGTTGTCCCCCCGGGGATCCGCGGCGCCTACGTCACCGCGCGAGGCCGCATCACCGTCACCACGATCGCCGTGGGAGGCCGTGCCGTCGTCCCCGCGAGAAGCCGTGCCGTCATTCCCACGGACGCCGGTGCCCTCGTCGCCACGAACGCCGGTGCCCTCGTCGCCACGGACGCCGGCGCCCTCGTCACCGCGGACGCCGGCGCCCTCGTCAGCGCGGGCGGACATGCCGTCGTCCCCGCGCAGGGCCGTTCCGCCGTCCCCACCGGTGACCGTCCCGCCGTCCCCCCGGGGCACCGTGCCACCGCCGGCCTCCGGCACGGCCCCGCCACCGGCCTCCGGCGGAGCCCCACCACCGAGGTAGGGCACGGCCTCGCCACCGACCTCCGGTACAGCCCCGCCACCGACCTCCGGCGGAGCCCCACCTCCGACCTCCGGCACGACTCCGCCGCCGACCCCCGGCACAGCCCCACCGCCGCCCTGGAGGACAGTGCCGCCCTCCCCCTCCGCAGCCGCGCCGCCGTCGTCCCGCGTGACGGCCAGCCGCGCGCTCCAGGGCCGTCCCTGCTGTCCGCTCGCCGCCGGGCAGGTCCCGTCGACGGTCCGGGTACCGTCCCGTCCGGTGCCCGCCGCTTCCCCGGGCACGTCACCCGCCGCCGCGTCACCCTCCGTATAGCTCACCGGCCGGTCGCCGGAGACGACCTGGGCGGTGCCCCGGTAGAGCAGGCCGCTGCCCTGCTCGACCCTGGCCAGCCGTACGGTGCGCCCGGCGAACACCGACGACGTGGCGCCGATGGTCGCAGGCGCCTGTCCCGCAGGCTTCGCGCAGGTCACCGAGACGGTGACGACGGCACCGGGCCGGGCGTTGCCGGGGCTGATCTCGGCGGCGGGGTCGGCGGCCGCGGCGGCCGTGCCGGTGACGCCGAACGCGGCACCCGCCAGGACCGTGACGGACAGGGTGCGAACGGTGCGGCGCATGGCAGGAGCTCCTTGCACGGACGACTCGGAGGCACGGGGTCCGTACCCCCGCAGCCATCACAGCCCGGCCCACGTCGGGCCGCGCGCGGCCGGACCCCATTCGCGGGACACGCGCCCTCTTTCGGGTGACGTCGCGGCCCGGTTCCGGCGGGTCGGGAACGCCCGGGCGGATCCCCGTGTCGGTCACCTCTCCCCGGGTACGCGGTCCGCACCCCTGATGTACCTGGAGGGAGAACATGCAGCGAGGCAGTGACCGGCTGAACGTGCACCGGGACGACGAGATGAAGCACGAGCTCCAGGGCCTGCTCAGGTCCGGGCACCCGACGCGTACCGAGGACTGGAACGACCCCGAACCGCCGGCCGAGGACGATCCGGAGGTGTACCGCGGTGCGGTGGTACCGGGGACGAGTGAGCGGGCGGCGCCGGAGAGCGTGCGCCTCGAGCTGTCCCGGTCCCTGACCCGGCACGACTTCCCGGCGGCCCCGCGGGAGCTGGCCGGCGTGCTGCGGCGCAAGAACGCCCCCGACGTCCTCGTCGAGCGGGTTTCCCGGCTGCCGCGTTCGGCACGCTACGGCAACCTGCTGGCGCTGGCCGAGGCGGTGGCCGGCGGGGAGTGAACCGGAGCACAGAGAACGAACGAAGCCGCGCGCCGGCGGGCCGCCCGTCCGCCGGCGTGCCACGGAAGGGATGGAGCATCATGCGTATCGCGTTTCTGGTCGCGCCCGAGGGCGTCGAGCAGGTGGAGCTGACCGAGCCGTGGAAGGCGGTCTCCGACGCCGGGCACGAGCCGGTGCTGGTGTCGACGAAGCCGGGGAAGATCCAGGCCTTCGACCACCTGGACAAGGCCGAGACGTTTCCGGTGGACGAGGTGGCCGGCGAGACGTCGGCGGGCTCGTTCGGAGGGCTCGTGCTGCCGGGCGGGGTGGCCAACCCGGACTTCCTGCGGATGGACGAGAAGGCCGTCGCGTTCGTGAGGGACTTCTTCGACGGCGGCCGGCCGGTCGCGGCGATCTGCCACGCCCCCTGGACCCTGGTCGAGGCGGATGTCGTGCGCGGCCGGACGCTGACGTCCTGGCCGAGCCTGCGGACCGACATCCGCAACGCCGGGGGCACCTGGGTCGACGAGCAGGTCAAGGTCTGCGACGGCGGCCCGAACACGCTGGTCACCAGCCGCAAGCCGGACGATCTCAAGGCGTTCTGCGAGGCCTTCGTCGACGTGTTCGCCCAGTCCGCGACGGCCGGCTGAGACCGGTATCGCCCGGCCGGGCCCCGCGCCGCCGACCGGCGGCGGCGTCAGCCGGCGGCGGCGCCCGGCGTCGCCGTCTCGGCGCAGTTCCGCTCGCGGGCGCCCTCGCGGGTCCGGCCGGCCGCGACGAGACGGCGCGGGTTGCGCCGCAGGTACTCGCCCTCCAGCTGGGCCATGCGCTCGTTGTGGGCCCGCAGCGCGTCGTTCGAGCCGTACAGCAGGGTGTCGTGGCGCGTCCGGTGGATGGTCTCGAGTTCCTTCATGAGCTGCTGGTCGTCCAGCCGGCTGGGGTCGACTCCGGTCATGGTGGTACCCCGCTCGTCGTGTGGGTCCCGGCGGTCCGGATTCCTGCCTCCACTGTACGAACATCCGGGCGTGCGGGCCTGTCTGGGGCGCCGCCCTACCGCACCCGCTCCACCCGGCGCTCGTCCCACACCGGCTCCGTGGTCTCGCGGACCCGGCCGTCGCTGCCGAAGACCAGGTAGCGGTCGAAGGAGCGCGCGAACCAGCGGTCGTGGGTGACGGCGAGCACCGTGCCGTCGAAGGCCTCCAGACCCTCCTGGAGGGCCTCGGCGGATTCCAGGTCGAGGTTGTCGGTCGGCTCGTCGAGCAGGAGCGCCGTCACCCCCTGGAGTTCCAGCAGCAGGATCTGGAACCGGGCCTGCTGGCCGCCCGACAGCCGCTCGAAGGTCTGCTCGGACTGCTGGGTGAGTTCGTAGCGGCGCAGCCTGGACATCGCCGCACCGCGGTCCTGGGAGTGTTCCGTCCACAGGATGTCCAGGAGGGTCCGGCCCTCCAGCTCGGGGTGGGCGTGGGTCTGCGCGAAGTGTCCGGGGACCACCCGCGCGCCCAGCTTCCACTGCCCCTCGTGGGCCACCTCCTCGCCGGCCAGCAGCCGCAGGAAGTGCGACTTGCCGGAGCCGTTGGAGCCGAGGACGGCGACCCGTTCGCCGTAGAAGACCTCCAGGTCGAACGGTTTCATCAGGCCGGTGAGTTCGAGCTGTGCGCAGGTGACGGCCCGTACGCCGGTACGGCCGCCCTTGATGCGCATCCTGATGTCCTGCTCGCGCGGCGGCTCGGGCGGCGGGCCGGCCTCCTCGAACTTGCGCAGCCGGGTCTGGGCGGCCGCGTACCGGGACGCCATCTCGTGGGAGACGGCGGCCGCCTGACGCAGCGTCAGCACCAGCTTCTTCAGCTGGGCATGCTTCTCGTCCCAGCGGCGGCGCAGTTCCTCGAAGCGGGCGAAGCGCTCTCGGCGGGCCTGGTGGTAGGTGGCGAAGCCGCCGCCGTGCACCCAGGCGTCGGCGCCGGTCGGCGAGGGCTCCACGGAGACGATCTTCTCGGCGGCGCGGGCGAGGAGTTCGCGGTCGTGCGAGACGAACAGGACCGTCTTGCGGGTCTCGCTCAGCTGCTGCTCCAGCCAGCGCTTGCCGGGCACGTCCAGGTAGTTGTCCGGCTCGTCGAGGAGCAGCACCTCGTCGGTGCCCCGGAACAGCGCCTCCAGCACCAGCCGCTTCTGCTCGCCGCCGGAGAGGGTGCGCACCTGCCGCCACTGGGCCTTCTCGTACGGCACGCCGAGGGCGGCCGTGGTGCACATGTCCCAGAGGGTCTCGTGCTCGTAGCCGCGCACCTCGGCCCAGTCGGCGAGGGCCTGCGCGTACGTCAGCTGGGCCGCCTCGTCGTCGACGGTCATGATGGCGTGCTCGGCCTTGTCGACGGCCTGCGCGGCCGTGCGGATGCCGGGCGGGGCGACGGAGACGAGGAGGTCGCGTACCGTCGTCTCGTCCCGTACGGAACCGACGAACTGGCGCATCACGCCGAGACCGCCGCCCACGGCCACGGTGCCGCCGTGCGGCTTCAGCTCGCCGGAGATCAGCCGCAGCAGGGTGGTCTTGCCGGCACCGTTGGGCCCGACGAGGGCGACGGCGGCGCCCTCTCCCACCCGGAACGAGACATCGCCGAGCAGGGCCCTCCCGTCGGGGAGGTAGTACTCGAGGTGCGCGGCTTCCAGATGTCCCATGGTCAGGGATTCTGCGGGGCGTGCCCGCGATGGGGCAAACCGTTATCGGGCCGCCGTCCTCGGCCGCGGGTACGTCGTGGTTGCTCGCGCAGTTCCCCGCGCCCCTGACGGGGCGCTGCAGCGAGGGGCGCCACAGACGCGCCCCAAAGGGGCGCTGGGCCCCCCGGCCGAAGGCTGGGGGAGGAACTGCGCGACCAGCCCCCACCGGGCCCGCGCCCGAAATCCCTCGGCCCCCTACTGCAACGGCTCACCCGCCGGCCCGCTCGCCCCCGTCGGCTCCACGACCGCGCCCTCCCAGGACAGTGCCTTCCAGCCGTCGGCCGGGGAGCCCTCCAGGATCACCACGCCCGTGTTGTCGAGGGGGCGGGAGGCGGCGTAGGGGACGTCGACGTTGTCGGCGCGGGCCGCCGTCCACAGGCGGATCACGGCGCCGTGGCTGACCATGGCGACCGTCCCGGCACCGCTCGCGGCGGCCTCGGCGACCACCGCGTCGTAGCGGCCGAGGACCTCGTCCCCGGTCTCCCCGCCGGGCATGCGCGGCGCGGTGTCCCCGGCCGCCCACCCGAACACGGTCCGCATGTACTGCTCGCCGCGCTCGGAGTGGCCGGGCAGCATCTCCAGGTCGCCGGCGAAGACCTCGCGGATGCCGTCGCGGACGACGGGGTCGAGACCGCGGGCGGCGGCCAGCGGGGCGGCGGTGAGCTGGGTGCGGATGAGGGTGGAGACGTAGAGGGCCTCGATGTCCTCGTCGGCGAGGGCCGCCGGGAGGGCGGCCGCCTGCTGCTCGCCGAGGGCGGTCAGACCGGGACCCGGTGCCGCGGTGTCGAGCAGGAAGTCGACGTTGGTCGGGGTCTGCCCGTGACGTATGAGGAGCAGGCGCATCCAGGGGTCCTCTCACTCGGCTCACTCGTCCGCAGCGCGGGCCGGCAGGAAAGTGCCACTTCAGGGTAACCGCACTCGCATGAGCCCAGATGTCGACCTCACCGTCCCGAAGCCCGGCCGGCACGCGCTGCGCGACCGGCTGCTCGCCCTCGACAGCCGGCTGTTCGAGTTCGCCGCCGAGCGGAACTGGCCGTTCGCCGAGCCGGTGCTGCCCCGGCTGAGCCGGAGCGCCAACCACGGGGTGCTGTGGTTCGCGACGGCCGCCGCGGTGGCCGCGACCCGCACGCCCCGGGCCCGCCGGGCCGCCGCCCGCGGCCTGGCCTCGCTCACCCTGGCCTCCCTGGCCATCAACACCCTCGGCAAGCGCTCGGTGCGCCGCCCGCGCCCGCTCCTGGACCCGGTGCCCGCGGTACGGCACCTGAAGCGGCAGCCGATCACCACCTCGTTCCCCTCCGGGCACGCCGCGTCGGCGGCCGCCTTCGCGACCGGGGTCGCCCTGGAGTCCCCGGGGTGGGGCGCGGTGGTGGCGCCGGTGGCGTTCTCCGTCGCGATGTCCCGGGTGTACACGGGCGTGCACTTCCCGAGCGACGTGCTCGCGGGCGCGGTGCTGGGGGCAGGCGCCGCGTTCGCCGTACGGGCACTGGTGCCGACCCGGGCGCAGACCGGCCCGCCGCCCCGGCCGCGTGCCGAGGCCCCGGCGCTGGCCGACGGGGACGGTCTGGTGGTGGTGGCCAACCGGGCCTCCGGCAGCGCCGACCGGATGCGGGTGCTGCACCGCGAGCTCCCGGAGGCGGAGCTGGTGGAGTGCGAACCGGACGAGGTGAAGGCCGAGTTGGCGAAGGCCGCACAGCGGGCGCGGGCGCTCGGGGTGTGCGGCGGCGACGGCACCGTGAACGCGGCGGCCCAGGTCGCCCTGCGCCACGGGCTGCCGCTCGCGGTGCTGCCCGGCGGCACCCTGAACCACTTCGCCCACGACCTGAGCGTGGAGGACGGCCGGAGCATCGGCCGGGCCGTGCGCGAGGGTGAGGCGGTCCGGGTGGACGTGGGCCGCTTCACCTCGGGCGACCTGGAGGGCGTCTTCCTGAACACGCTGAGCCTGGGCGTCTACCCGGAGCTGGTCCGGGAGCGGGAACGCTGGTCGCACCGCATCGGCGCCTGGCCCGCCGAGGTGCTGGCCGTGCTGCGCGTGCTGCGCACGGACCGGCATCCGCTCCAGGTCGAACTGCGCGGCGAGACGCACCCGTTGTGGCTGCTGTTCGTCGGCAACTGTGTCTACCACCGGCTGGCCCTGACCCCAGGCCGCCGTACCGACCTGGCGGACGGGCAGCTCGACGTACGCGTGGTGCACGGCGGCCGGCATCCCGCGCTCCGCCTGCTCTCCGCCGCCCTCGCGGGCCCGCTCACCCGCTCCCCCGCCCATGCCGAGGCGCGGGTGCGCCGGCTGCGCCTGAAGGGCATCGCGGCCGGCACACCGCTCGCGTACGACGGTGAAGTCACCGATGTCGCGGGCGAGATGACGGTGGAGAAGCTGCCGCAAGCGCTGACCGTGTACCGGCCGCTGCCCTGACGTCCACCGTCGCACATGACGACCCGTCAGTCCACATGACAAAACACGGGTCTCATTATTCGGCATGCGCGCGTAGCGTTGCGGACACCGCGGGACGGGGCCGTCCGGCCCCGTCCGCCGGTGTGACGCGAAGGGGTCGAGCCATGTCGAAGCCGCGGGAGACCGCTGTCTACACGCACGGGCACCACGAGTCGGTGCTGCGTTCCCACACCTCCAGGACCGCCGCCAACTCGGCCGCCTACCTGCTGGGTTCGCTCAAGCCCCACATGCGGATCCTGGACATCGGCTGCGGTCCGGGCACCATCACCGCCGACCTGGCCGCGCTGGTACCCGACGGCCGTGTCACCGGCGTCGACCACGCCCCCGGCATCCTGGAGCAGGCCCGCGCGACCGCCGCCGGACGCGGGCTGACGAACGTGGACTTCGCGGTCGCCGACGTGCACGCGCTGGACTACCCCGACGACACCTTCTGCGTGGTCCACGCCCACCAGGTGCTGCAGCACGTGGGCGATCCGGTGCAGGCGCTGCGCGAGATGCGGCGGGTCACCAAGCCCGGCGGCTTCGTCGCCGTGCGCGACGCGGACTACGCGGCGATGACCTGGTACCCGGCGGTGCCCGGCCTGGACGGCTGGCTGGAGCTGTACCGGCGGGTCGCCCGGGCCAACGGCGGCGAGCCCGACGCCGGGCGGCGGCTGAGGTCCTGGGCGCTGGCGGCGGGGCTCACCGACATCACGGCCACCTCGGGCACCTGGACATACAGCACGGCCGAGGAGCGGGCCTGGTGGGGCGGGCTGTGGGCGGACCGCACGGTCGCCTCCTCGTACGCCGAGCGGGCCACCGAGGGCGGACACGCGACCCCGGAGCAGCTGGCGGGAATCGCGGCGGCCTGGCGGGAGTGGGCGGGGCAGGAGGACGGCTGGTTCGCCGTACTGCACGGAGAAATTCTGTGCCGTAAGTGAGCCTGATCCGCGGATTTCGGGAAACCCGCTTTGCAGGAGGTTCACACTATGGTTCCCATCCTGCTGGTACTGCTTCTGGTCCTGATTCTCTTCGGTGCCGGATTCGCGGTGAAAATACTCTGGTGGATCGCGCTCGCCGTACTTGTGATATGGCTTCTCGGATTCCTGGTCCGGGGCACGACCGGCGCCGGTGGCAGGGGTCGCTGGTACAGGTGGTGACGCCACCCACCGGTGGCGGAGTCAGTCGCGCGGCAGCAGCGGTCCCAGCGGCCCGAGGTCCAGGTTCAGGTCCTCGGGCCGCAGTCCGTAGCGGTCCCGGAGTTCGGCCATCCGGTCCTCCAGCAGCATCAGGGTGAGCCCGATGCGCTCCTCCTGCTGCTCGGTGAGGTCCCCGGTGTCGAAGCGGCGCAGCGCCTGCCGTTCCATCAGCTGGCGCAGCAGTTCCACGACGGTCAGCACGAGTTTCACCAGGTCGCGCTCCACCGTGTCCGGTTCGAGGTCCAGCCGGTTGCGGTGCTCGCTCACGTCGGCTCCCCCCAGGGTGCGGGCACTTGTGCGTTGACCGAGCTGATCAGCGCGTTGAGGTCGATGCGGACGAGGTCGACGTCCGCGATGCGCAGGGTGATGTCGCCCGTGATGACCACACCACCGGCCAGCAGCCGGTCGAGCAGGTCGACGAGGGCGACCTCACGGCGTTCGACGACGGTCACCGCGGCTCCCCCGCTTCCGCCGGCTCGGTGAAGGAGTAGGCCGCCCAGGGTCCCGTGAGTTCCACCCGCATTTCCGGTGCCTCGTCCTTCGTACGGTCGACCAGTTCCACGAATTCCTCCGAATCCGCACGGGACACCAGATAGGCCGCATTGAGCAGGTTCTGCCCGGGCACCCCGGAAAGGGCCGCGTTCTGCGGAGGGTGCAGCCGGGAATCCTCGGCGCGCTGGGAAAGCCGCTCGTGCAGAGTGTGCGCGAATTTTTCGGCGGCCCGCCATTTCTCCTCGTGCGCCCGTGTGCTCATCCGCCGCTGCCGCAGGTAGTCACGCCCGCTGGCCGGCCTGCCGACGGGTGCGGGCGCCTGCTCGGGCGGGTCGGCGTACAGCTTCACACCCCACTCGACCCGCCCTTCCAGCCGGTCGAGGATGTGCAGGAAGTCGGCCTCGCGTTCCTCCATCATGGTCCGCACGCCGCTGTCGTCCCGGAAGACCGTGGCGAGGCGGAGCGGCAGCGGCGTGGTGACCGTGGTGAGCGCGTCGATCACGCCCTGGTGGGCACGGGCGGTCGCGGCCAGCCAGTCCAGGTCCTCCAGATGGTCCCGCAGCGGCCCCTCGGCGAAGTCGCCCTCCGGGACCGTACTGACGACGGCGACCAGCCCGTGGTGCCTGAGCAGCCCCGGCGGAGCGCCGGCCACGCCGGTGAGCTGGGCCTGCAGGGCCGCCGCGAACGGACGGCAGACGGCGTACACGTACCGGAGTCCGCCCTGTGCGGTCATCCGTCCTCCTCCTGGTGCTCGCGGCGCTGTCCGCGGCCGGCCTCCAGTGCCTCCAGGGCGGCCAGCCGCTCCCGCAGCTCGTGGTTCTCGCGGGTGAGCTGGTCCCTCCGGGCCCGGGTGGACAGCTCGGGGTCGTGCTCCCACCAGTCGATGCCCATCTCCTTCGCCCGGTCGACGGAGGCGACGACCAGGCGGAGTTTGATGGTGAGCAGTTCGATGTCGAGCAGGTTGATCCTGATGTCACCAGCGATGACGATGCCCTTGTCCAGGACGCGCTCCAGGATGTCGGCGAGGTTGGCGCCCCCGCCGTCCCGTCCGTAGGGCTCGGGCAGCCGGCCGGCCATCGTCATCGACGGCTCCGGGAACCGGCGTACTCTTCCTCGTCCTCCGGCTCTTCCTCGTCCTCGGTCTCCTCCGAGGCCTCGTACTCGCCCTCGGGCTCCTCCTCACCCTCGGTCTCGTACTCCTCATCCTCCCCCTGCTCGGCGTCCTCCGCCTCGTCGTAGGGCTCCTCGTCCTCGTACGACTCCTCGTACGACTCGTCCTCCGGCGCCTCGTCCCCGGACTCCGCCTCGTCCCGGGCCTCTGCCTCGTCCCGGTCCTCTGCCTCGTTCTGGTCCTCTGCCTCGTTCTGGTCCTCTGCCTCGTTCTGGTCCTCTGCCTCGTTCTCCTCCTCCTCGGCCACCGCGTCCTCGTGGCTCTGGACGACCTCGCCGTCGCGGATCTCGCCGCGCCACCCGTCGTCCACCTCTCCCTTGATGCTGATGTGGCGGGCGTAGTGCTTGAGGTCCAGACGGGCCCGGCGGCCCGAGGCGCGCCAGACGTTGGCGGTCTTCTCGAAGAAACCGCTCGGGTAGTACTCGATCACCAGCAGTACGCGGGTGAGGTTGTCGTCGAGCCGGTGGAAGGTGACGACGCCCTTGTGGCTGCCCTTGGCGCCCTGCGACGACCACTGGATGCGGTAGTCCGGGATCTGCTCGACGGTCTTGCCCTTCCAGCTCCGGCTGGACCACCAGATCTTGCCCTGCCAGTCCGACGAGGTGTCGTCGGCCCGGCTGGCGCTCTTCACGCCCTTGGCGAAGGTGCTGAAGTCCTGGAAACGGGTCCACTGGTCGTAGGCGGTGCGCACCGGGACGCCGACGTCGACCGACTCGATGATGACGGTCGGCTTCTGGCCGCTGCCCTTGCCCTTGCCTTTGCCCTTGCCGCCCCCCAGGTTCTTCACCTTGTCCATGACGGTGTCCTTGGCGTGGGTCAGCCCGAGTTCCAGGGCGGAGCGCACCGGCCCCTTGCCCTCGGCGACCTTGCGGCCGGCGTCGAGGGCGAGCTTGCCGAAGCCGGGGCTGTTTCCCTCGGCGATGTCGTTGAGCTTGCCGGTGGCCTCGCCGAGCTTGCGTCCGGCGCCCGTCAGCAGGCGTTCCGCCTGGGCGGCGAGGTACTCCTGCACCTCCGCCTTCAGGCGGTCGGCGGCCTCGGAGTGGGCCGCTTCCGTGAACGGTCCGCTGGTCATCGCTCACCGCCTCCCTTCGGCCGGGCCCGGCCGGCCGTCTTCTTCGCGTCCGCCCGGCCCTGCGCGGCCTTCTTCGCCGGCGCCTTCTTGGCGGGCGGCTTGGCCGACGCCTTCTTCGCCGGTGGCTTCTCGGCCGCCTTCTTCGAGGGGGCCTTGCGGGCCGGCGCCTTCCGGTCGGACCGCTCCTCGCGGTCGTCCCCGGCCCTGCCGCTCCCGCCCCTCTCCTCCTGCTCCTCGTCCTGCTCCTCGTCCTCCTCCGGTTCCTCGTCGTCCCGGCCGCCGCCGAGACCGAGGTCGCCGGTGTCGGGCACGGCATCGGCCAGCTGGTCGCGCACCTCCGCGGTACGGCCGTGCAGCCGGTCGGCGAGGGCGCCGAGCTGCCGTTCGACCATGGCGCCGGAGGCGGCCTTGCCGACCCCGCGCAGATCCTGGCGCAGCTGGTCGCCGATCTCCTTGAACTGCGGATTGTCGCGCAGTTGCTGGTTGGCCAGGTCGAGGACCGCCTTCGGGGTCAGGTTCAGCCGCTTGCCGGCCACCACCGACCCCACCGCGACGGCCAGTTTCAGCTTCTTGGTCCGGCCCAGCAGGTATCCGGCCCCGATCGCGAGGCCCAGTCCCATGCGGTTCATGTATGCATCCCATTGCCGTGCCCCGCGTCTTTGCGCAGGGCGATCTCCAGCCGGTCGAGAAGTTCGTCCTCGGCTCGGTCGAACTCCTCCTCGTCGATCTCGCCGGCTTCCAGACGCTCTTCCAGCCGGGCCAGTTCGGCCCGGACCGTGGCGGGGTCGTAGTAGATCCGCTCCGCCTCCTGCACCACCTGCTCGATGACCCAGGCGCTGCCGCGCACGGGCGCGAAGGGCAGTAGCAGCAGCTCCTTGATCAGTCCCATGGGTGCCTGCTCCTTCTTGCTTGCTGCTTCTCGGCCGCGCCGGCTACTTCGAGGCCGCGCCGGCCGTGCTGCCCGCCGGTTCGGCGGGCCCCGGTTCGACGAAGCTGTACGGCGGGAGCGGTCCGTTGACGCTCAGGTCGAGATGCGGATGGCTCTTGCGCAGCCGCTCGACGCCGGCGAGGAAGGTCTCGGCGGAGTGCCGGTCCAGGAGGAAGGACAGGTTGACGAGCCAGCCGGTGGATTCGGGGCCCACGCTGACGGCGGCCGCCTCGGGTTCCAGCGCCTGCCGCACGTCGGCCGCGTCCTCGGCCTCCCGGGCCTTGACAGCGCCCGCCACCATCTCGCCGAGCCGCAGCCGGCTCTCGTAGCTTCCGCCGCCCGCCTTCCGGTTGGCCTCGGTCAGGGCGCGCAGCTCGGGGTTCTCGGACATCACCCGGTGCAGCACGGCATCTTCGACGTGACTGGCCTTGATGTTGTACTCGACCTTGCCGTCGAGGGTGCGCAGCCGCTCCAGGTAGTGGTCGACGCGTTCGGTGAGGACGCCGGTGACGGTGTCGTCGTCCGGGGCGACGCTGCCGAACCGCATGGGCAGCACGCAGCCGCCGCCGCCTGCCTCCGCCAGCACGTTCTGGTGCGCGAGCAGATCGCGGCGCTTGGGCCGGAGGCCCTCGGGGGCGTCACTGACGATGGCGGCCAGTTCACCCGCCGTGAGCACGCGCACCTGGCGCGGCGGGTCCCCCACCCCGTCCATGCCGTCGGGCAGAGCGGGGTGCGCGGCGGCCGTGATGCCGTAGACGTACGTACTCACTCCTCTTCCTCCCTCTCCTTGCGACGGGCCGGGGCGGTCTTGCGGGCGCGCGGCCGGGACTCGGCCTCACCCGAGCCCGAGTGCTCCTCACGGGCCTGCTTGAAGGCATCCGAGATCGTCTCGGCGGCACCGGAGAGCGCGCCCTTCGACTTGCCGCGGGCTCCGGACTCGGTGACCTCGCCGACGATCTCGGGCAGGCCGGGGCTCTTGCGCGGCCCCGCCTCCAGGTCGAGCCGGTTGCAGGCCTCCGCGAAGCGGAGATAGGTGTCGACGCTGGCGACGACGACCCGTATGTCGATCTTCAGGATCTCGATGCCGACCAGGGAGACCCGCACGAACGCATCGATGACGAGCCCCCTGTCGAGGACGAGTTCGAGCACGTCGTAAAGGCCGCTGCTGCCGCCTCCGCCGGTCTGCTGTGCCGGTACAACGGTCATGCCTGTCCAACCTCCTCCTTGTCGTGGGACCTGTCCGCGGGAACGGGCGGGCGGCCTACCGGCCGCCGGGCCGGTGTGCGTCGGCGCGTCCGCGTTCGTAGCGGCTCACGCGCCGGTAGCCGGTGAGCTGTCCCTGTGGGTCGAGTTCGACCTGGTAGCTCGCCATCAGGCTCATCGTGTCGGGCACCCTGGGCAGTTCCAGGACTTCGACCTCCAGTTCCCAGCCGTCCTCGGTCTGTTCGAAGGACGACACGGACTCGGCGGCCATACCGGTGAGCTCCGCAAGCTGGGCGCGCGCCTGGCGCAGTACCTCCATGGGGCTCGGCCGGTCGGGCGCCGTGTCGGGTCCGTCGTCACGTTTGCGCTCTTTACGTGAATCCTGCGTCTGAGACGTGTCGTTTGTGTTCGTCATGGCCACCTCCTAGTCCGAGTGGCCGGAGGTCTCGGGGTCAAACCTTCACAACCGATCGTTGACGCGGTGCGGTCAGCCGGATGCGTCGCGCAACGCGTCGAGCCGCCGCCGGGCCGGCCCGAGCGCCCGGCCCCGGGCGGGGATGTCCGCCCAGGGCGCGGTCCGGGCCTGGTCGACGGCGTCGGCGACGGTCCAGCGCCGGGCGTCCAGGGCGGGGTCGGCGAGCTGGTCCCAGGTGATCGGCACGGCGACGGGGGCGCCGGGCCTGGCCCGCACGGTGTAGGGGGCCACGGCTGTCTGGGCGTAGGCGTTGCGCCCCGTGTCGAGGAAGAGCCGGTCGCCGCGGTCGTCCTTGCGGACGGCGGTGGTGAGCCGGTCGGGGTGCTCGGCGGCGAGCAGGTCGGCCAGGTCCCGGGCGAAGGCGCGGACCTCCTCGACGTCGTGGCGGCCGTTCAGCGGTACGACGAGATGCAGGCCCCGGGAGCCGGTGGTCATGGGCGCCGCCGGCAGCCCGAGCCGGTCGAGCAGGGCACCGGCCCAGCCGGCGGCCTCCCGCACCGGGGCGAAGTCCGTGCCGGGCGGATCCAGGTCGAGGACCAGCCGGTCGGGACGCTCGGGCGCGGTGGTGCGGGAGAGCCAGCGGTGCAGGGTGAGGCAGGCCTGGTCGGCGAGGTACACGAGGGTGGCGGTGTCGCGGCAGACCACGTGGGTCACGGTCCCGTGCTCCTTGGCGACCTCGGCCCGCTCGATCCAGTCCGGGTAGTGGTCCGGGGTGTTCTTCTGCATGAACCGGGGACCGTCCAGGCCGTCGGGGTACCGCTCCAGCATCAGCGGACGCCCGCGCAGATGCGGCAGCAGGTACGGCGCGACGGACCTGTAGTAGTCGACGAGGTCGGCCTTGGTGTACTCCTTCGCGGCGCCGTCGCCGCCCCCGTCGCCGGGGAAGAGCACTTTGTCGGGCCGGTGCGTCCGCACCGTCCGGCGGCCCGCCCGTACCGGCCGCACCTCGTCCGGGGTCATCGCACGACCGCCTCCTCGACCAGCAGCCGGCCGGCCGCCGCGATGGCGTCGGCGTCGATGCCGGCGGCGTGCAGCTGCTGGTCGGGGGCGGCCGAACCCGGCATCGTACGGACGGCGAGCCGCACCAGCCGCGGCACCGGCCTGCCGTCGCCGAACGCCTCCGCGACCGCGTCGCCGAGTCCGCCCTCCTCGTGGTGGTCCTCGACGGTGAGCAGGCAGCCGGTCTCCTCGGCGGCGGTGCGCAGCGTCTGCCGGTCGACGGGCTTCACGGAGTAGAGGTCGACGACCCGGATCCGGATGCCGTCCTCGGCGAGCGCGTCGGCGGCCTTCAGCGCCTCGTGCAGGGTGACCCCGGCGGCGACCACGGTCAGCCGGTCCTCCTCGGAGGAGCGCAGCACCTTGCTGCCGCCGACCGGGAACTCCTCGTCCGGGCCGTAGATCACCGGGCTCGCCCCGCGCGAGGTGCGCAGGTAGCGGATGCCGTCGAGTCCGGCCATGGTGGCGACGAGCCTGGCGGTCTGGTTGGCGTCGCAGGGGTAGAGCACGG
This sequence comes from Streptomyces sp., assembly GCF_019510245.1. Lineage (GTDB taxonomy): Bacteria > Actinomycetota > Actinomycetes > Streptomycetales > Streptomycetaceae > Streptomyces. Next base: position 187,712 of record NZ_JAEKKT010000127.1, read on the forward strand.
TCGAGCCGTAGAGTGAGCGGAACATCGCCAGGTCCTCCAGGCCCATCTGGGAGGGCCCGTCCTGCCCGATGGCGACGCCCGCGTGCGAGCCGACGAGGTTGATTCCGCTGCCGCTGACGGAGGCCATGCGCACGAAGTCGTGGGCGCGGCTGAGGAAGGCGGCGAAGGTGGAGGCGTACGGCACCCAGCCGCGGGCGGCCATGCCGACGGCGCCGGCGACGAGTTGCTGTTCGGCGATGTAGAACTCGAAGTAGCGGTCGGGGTGTTCCTTGCCGAAGAGCTCGGTGCGGGTGGAGTCGCCGACCTCGCCGTCCAGCGCGACGACGTCGGCGCGGGCGTGGCCCAGCGCGACCAGCGCCTTGCCGAAGGCGTCCCGGGTGGGGACCTTCTCTCCCTTGTCGTAGCGCGGGAGTTCGAGCGCGCCCGTGGGCACCGAGTGCAGGGCCCGGGCGGCGGGCGGCTCCTGCACGTGGACCCGGGCATCGCGGAGTCCGCCCAGTTCGGCGATGGCCTCCTCGGCGTCCGGCAGCGGCTTGCCGTGCATGCCCTCGCGGTCCTCGACCGCGGCCACGCCCCGGCCCTTGCGGGTGCGGGCGAGGATCGCGGTGGGCTGCCCGGCGGTGGAGGCGGCCTCGCCGTAGGCACGGTCGACGGCGTCCACGTCGTGCCCGTCGATCTCCACGGTGTGCCAGCCGAAGGCCTGGAAGCGGCGGGCGTAGGCGTCGAGGTCGTGGCCGTGGCGGGTGGGGCCGCGCTGGCCGAGCCGGTTGACGTCCACGATCACGGTGAGGTTGTCGAGATGCTCGTAACCGGCGTGCTCGGCGGCCTCCCACACGGAGCCCTCCGCCAGCTCGCTGTCCCCGCACAGCACCCAGACCCGGTAGCGGGCGTGCTCCAGCCGCTTCCCGGACAGCGCGATGCCGACCCCGACCGGCAGGCCCTGGCCGAGGGAGCCGGTGGCGGTCTCCACCCACGGCAGGCGGCGCGGGGTCGGGTGTCCCTCCAGGTGGCTGCCGAGCTTGCGGAAGGTGAGCAGTTCGGCGTCGTCGATGGCACCGGCCGCCTTGTAGGCGGCGTACAGCAGCGGCGAGGCGTGGCCCTTGGAGAGGACGAAGCGGTCGTTGCCGGGGTGGTCGGGCCGCTCGAAGTCGTAGCGCAGGTGGTGCGCGAGCAGGACCGCCATCAGGTCGGCGGCGGACATCGACGACGTCGGATGCCCGGACTCGGCCGCAGCGGCCGCCCGCACGCTGTCCACGCGCAGCTGCTGGGCGAGTTCGACGAGTTCGGCGGTGTTCATGTGGCTCCTTCCGGAGGATGGTCTGTGACGGATTCGGGGGCCTTCGGCAGCTCGGGCGAGGCCGTGTCCAGCGGCACCGACCAGGACCGCACGAGGCCCAACTGGACGCCCTGGCGCGGCAGGACGGCGTCGAGCAGCCAGTCGGCGGCGACCCGGGCCCGGCCCCCGGGCATCGCCGCGAGGTGGTAGCCGCGGGTCACCAGCCCGGCGGGCGGCCCGGACAGGGGCACCCCGAGCGGGTCGGCGGCGGCCTGCACGCCGCCGAGGTCGACGACGAACCCCAGGTCGCGATGGCGGTACGGGCGCCGGCGCCGTCCGATTCCGAGCGAGGCGGCCACGTTCTCACCGGCCACCCGGCCCTGCCGCCAGGCGTGCTGCGCGGTCATCGGCGTGAACGCGCCGGGATTGACGAGGTCGGGCACCGCGGCCGCGTCCCCGCAGGCGAACACGTCGGCGCAGCCGGGTACATGAAGGTACGGGTCGACGATCAGCCGCCCCTTCTCCAGAGGCTGCCCGGTGCCCTCCACGAGCGGGTCGGGCCGTACGCCCACGCACCACACCAGAGTCCGCGACGCCACGAACTCCCCGTCGGAGAGCAGCACCCCGTCCCGGGTGGCCTCTTTCACGGAGGTCCCCATCCGCACCTCGACCCCCCGCCGGCGCAGTACCCGGTCGGCGGTACGGGACAGCTTCTCGTCCATCCCGGGCAGCACCCGGGGCGCCACGTCCAGCAGCAGCCAGCGCGGACGCACCCCGTGGGGCAGCCGGTTGCGGCGGGCCAGGTCGTCGGTGAGCATCCGCATGTGCGCGGCGACCTCGGTCCCGGTGTACCCGGCACCGACCACGACGAAGGTGCACCGTGCGGCGGCGACGCCGGCGTCGGGGGCGACGGCGGCCAGCTCGATCTGCCGGATGACGTGGTCACGGAGGTAGAGCGCCTCCGGCAGCCCCCGGAAGCCGTGCGCGTGCTCGGCGACCCCCGGGATGGGCAACAGCTTGTTGACACTGCCGACGGTCAGCAGGAGCCGCTCGTAGCCGAGGCTGCCGGCGACGCCCTCCGGGTCGGTGTAGTGCACTTTCTGCCCGTCGAGATCGACCCGGCCCGCCTCCCCGAGCACGGTCCGCACCCGGGCGCCGGACAGCGGGAGGGCGATCCGCCGGGGATCGAGGATTCCGGCGGCGACCTGGGGCAGCAGGGGCAGATACAGGAAGTAGTCGGTGGGGTTGAGCAGGGTGATCTCGGCGCGGCCCCTGGCAAGCCGAGCGAGCGTACGGGCCGCACGATACCCGGCGAACCCGGCGCCGACGATCACGATCCGAGGCCGACGACTCACGGTGCGCCTCCGGGGTGACGACGAGGTCCAAGGCGTACCACGTAACCGTAGGCAAGACTCTGAAACACCGCCTGCTGACGGCGCCCCGTCAGGGGCGCTGGGGGTGCCCCCGGCCGAAGGCTGGGGGAGGAACTGCGCGACCAGCCCCCACCGTCCCGCGCCGAACCACGGCCGAAGCGAAAACGGCGGCGCTCCCCGTCAAGTCCGGTGGTGGGGCGACTCCGGATCCGCACCCGGCACACCCGGCGAAGCCGTCGGCATCGGCGGATACGGCAACCCCATCCCGCTCGGCGGCGCCCCCGGCGCCGTCCCTCCGATCACCCGGTGCGGCGGATGCGGCCTCTTCGGCCGCCCCGCCTCCCGCAGCGCGTAGGCGACCGCGCCCAGGATCACTGCGGTGACCAGCGCCGCGGCCCACGCCGGCAGCAGGATCGCCCACGCCAGCCCGACGGCCAGCGCCACGGCGGCCCCGGCGTACAGGGCGACGGCGCCGGACGCGCCGTACAGCATGGCGGCGCGGCGCCGCTTGCGGCCCTGTTCGCGCAGTTCGTCCCGCACGGTCTCGCGCGCGACCTGTGCCAGCTCGTCGACCAGGTCCTTGTCCAGATGTTCGAGATGATCCAGGGGTTCCATACCGCTGCGGGTACCCGGACCGGAATGGACGTAACAGGAGATCACCGGAGGTGACGCCATCCCGGCCCGCGGCAACTAGGCTCGTGGCCATGGAGATTCTGGGCGCCTCCCTGCGCATCTGCGTCGACGACCTCGATACCGCGATCCCGTTCTACGAACGCCTCTGCGGCGGCAGAGCCCAGCGCTTCGAGCGCGGCGGCGTCCAGGTCGCCGCGGTCGGCTCCTTCCTCCTGATGAGCGGACCGGAGGCGGAGCTCGAGGTGCTGCGCAAGGTGGCCGCGACGATCGCGGTGCAGGACGTCGACGCGGCCCACCGATTGCTGGACGACCTCGGCGCCCGCGTCCTCGCGGGGCCGGTGGCCACGCCGGCCGGCCGCAATCTGCTCGCGATGCACCCGGACGGCTCGCTGTTCGAGTACGTCGACCAGCACAAGGGCTGAACCGGGGCCGGTCACAGGCCCTGCGGCCGCATCCGGAAGTCGTACCGGGCGGGCAGCGGCTCGTCACCGAGCCGCGCCCACAGCCGGCCGAGCGCGTCCGACCCCTCCCGCAGGTCCGCCACCTCGAACCCGGTGTCGAACACGGCCTGGGCCGCGGCCCGCCGTCCCTCCGCGAGCAGCAGCTCCGCCTCCAGGAGCCGGAACCGCCCGCGGTCCCGGATCGCGGGGTGCAGCGCCTCCCACACGGCGCGGGCCTCCGCGACCCGCCGTACCCGCAGCAGCGCCTCGACGGCCTCGCGGCCGAGCGCCGCGCAGGCCGCCGTCCAGGTCTCGCCGTCGTCGGTGGGGGTACCTCCCACGCCGTTCAGGCAGTGGGGGAGCATGCGGCACAGGTCGTCGAAGGCGTCCGCGAACCGCTCGGCGGCCCGCTCGTGCTGTCCGTACTCCTGGTCGGCGACGGCGAGGCAGCGCAGCAGCGGCCAGAGCGAGGGGGCGAGCGGCAGGGCCCGCTCCCAGCTGCGGACGGCCTGGGCGCGGTCGCCGGCGTGCCACTGGGCGACGCCGAGGTGGTACTCGGTGTGCGGGGTGGCCGGGGCGGTCTCCAGCATGTCCCGCCAGTGCGGGGCGACCAGGGTCGGTCCGGGCGGGCGCACCCGGCGGGGGTCGGGCAGGGTGCCGGTGCGCAGCAGCTCCCGCCAGGGAGCCTGCTCCTCGGTCAGTGTCGCTTCGGCGAACGGCGTGCCGGGCAGCTTCCAGTCCGCGCGCAGCACTTCGAGGGCGCCCCAGCCGGAGCCGGTGGCGAGGAGTTCGCCGGGTTCGGTGTCGGCGTACGGCTTCCAGGCGGTGTGGACGGCGTCCAACCCGGCGCGCGGCAGGACGAGTTCCAGCCGCTCCTCGACGCTGTCCGGCGAAGCCGCCGACAGCGGTCCGTACGCCTCCAGCCAGGAGACCTCGCTCTCCGCGTCGAGACGGACGTGCTCCAGCTGGGTGCGGGTCAGTCCGGCCTGGATCTCGCGGTAGCCGCCGGTGCCGGGTCCGCCGAGCCACTCCTGCCAGCGCCGGCCGCCGGGGCCGGACCCCCACACGAACTGTTTCCGGCCGCGCAGTCCGTCGGTGGAGGTCTGCACCAGGCCGTGGCCGTCGGCGTCCAGCGCGGCGATCCAGCGGCGCCGCCCGTCCGGGATGTCGTAGAACCAGTCCGCCGCGTACGGCGGTTGGACGTCGTACGCCGGAACGGGCACCCGGTGCAGTCGGCGCTCGGGCCCGAACTCCCAGGCCTCCGCGGCCGGGACGACGATCCGGCGGTCCTCCGGTACGGCCGTGTTGGACCACCAGTAGGCCGGCACCGGGTGTTCGTGCGGGTTGCGGACGCGGACGCCGGCGTACAGGAAGTCGGAGCCGTCCGGCAGCCACAGGTCGACCTGGAAGGGCAGGTCGCGCAGCCGTTCCCACTCCCACAGCCGGAGCATCTCCCCGCCGTCGGGGGCGGGGACGCGGGCCGCGTGCAGCGGGGCGCAGGCGAGGGTGGTGTGGCCGGTGGCCCCGATGTTCCACTCGATGCCGCCGGCGAACCAGGCGCCGTTGAGGGCGAGGTTGGCGGGCTGGAACACCGGGTTGCGGTGGAGGAGTTCGCGGCCGGTGGGCAGGTGGACGAGGGAGGCGACGCGCCCGCCGAGGCCGGGCAGCACGGTGGCGCGCAGCCGGTCGTTCTCGATCACCAGGGCGTCGAGTGCGCGGGGCGTGCGCGCTCTGCCGTAGCCGTCGCGGATCCGCACCGGGAGGAGGCTGCGCAGCGGCTCGTGGCCGAGCCCACGGGCCATGTCCCGGGGCAGGTCCTCCCGGTCACGTTCGTCGACGCGGTGGCTCTCCTCGGGGAGGCTGAGCGGCGGGAGCGGGTTGTCCGGGCCCAACTCCGCCGCGGGCAGGGTCAGTACCTCACGTCGGATCCTGGTCACGATCACCATGGAACCCGGCGCCGGGTGAGCTGACCAGGGGAGCTGCCGGTCAGGATTGCGCAAAGGTCAGCCGGTGGTCCGCATCTCCGTCGTGATCGCCCAGCGTTCGTGGTCCCGCCAGGCCCCGTCGATGTAGATCATGTTCGGCGAGAAGCCCTCCAGCCGGAACCCGGCACCGCGGGCGAGCGCGATGGACGCGGTGTTGCCGGGCTGGGCGTTGATCTCCAGCCGGTGCAGCCGCATCGGCCCGAAGGCGTAGTCCACGACCAGGCCCATCGCCTCCCGCATCAGCCCGCGCCCGGCCGCGTGCGCGAACACGCCGTAGCCGAGCGCACCGCACTGGAAGCCGCCCTCGACGATGTTGTTGATGTTGATGAACCCGGCGATGGCGCCGTCGGCGTCCTTCTCGCAGACCAGGAACCCGGCCTTGCTGCGGTCCTCGATCAGCCGTCCCGCGTAGCCGGCGTAGGCCGCGTCCGTGGTGGGCGGGAACAGCCAGGGCTGGTGGAGGTCCTTGCTCTCCCGGGTGCGGGCGACGAACTCGGCGCCGTCCTCGTAGGTGTACGGGCGGATGCCCACGCGGGGACCTTCGGCGAGGTAGCGGGAAGCGGTGTGCGGCATCCCGACACCCTACGCGGAGCCACCTCCGGCGTCGCATGGAATACGGCCTGCGGAGCGCGCCGACGGCCCCGGTGGCGAGGCACGGCCCTCCGGGCGAGCCGTCAGCGCAGGGCAGGCTCCCGCAGGGTCAGCGTGCCCGCATCCGCGTCCACCTCGGCGGCGACCCCGAGCGGCATGGTCAGGGCCGCCTCACAGTGCCCGAACCCGAACTCCTCCAGCACCGGCACGCCGAGGCCGCCGAGCCGGTCGAGGAGCATCGGCCGTACCCGCTCGTAGGGCCCGCACCGGTCCCAGGAGCCGAGCAGGATCCCGGCGACGCCGTCGAGCCATCCGGACCGCAACAGCTGGGTGATGCTCCGGTCGAGGCTGTACGGCGCCTCGCCGACGTCCTCCAGCAGGAGCAGGCCGCCCCGCGCGCCGGTGCGGGTGTGCGGGGTGCCGACGCCCGTGGCGAGCAGCCGCAGGCAGCCGCCGACGGTGACACCCGTGGCCCGGCCGCCCAAAAGCGCGGCGCCCCGCGAGGGGATGGTGCGGACCGTCTCCGGGGCGAAGAGGGTGGCCCGCAGGTGTTCCTGTGCCTCGGTGCTCTTGACGAAGTCGGCACCGGCGGCCACCGGCCCGTACAGGGTGGCGAGGCCGAGCCGGGTCGCGAACGCCTCGTGCAGGACGGTCGCGTCGCTGAAGCCGACGAACACCTTCGGGCCGGCCGCCCGCATCGCGTCCCAGTCGAGCAGGTCGACGAGGCGCTGTGCGCCGTAGCCGCCGCGCGCGCAGAGCACGGCGGAGACGGACGGGTCGCACCAGGCCCGCTGGAGGTCGGCCGCGCGCTCGGCGTCGGAGCCCGCGAGGTATCCCAGGTCACCGTCCGTGGCGAGCACGTGGGGCGCCGCCACCGGGTCGAGGTCCCAGCCGCGCAGGATGTCGAGGCCGGCCTGCAGCCGCTCCTCCACCACCGGCCCGCTCGGCGCCACGACGGCGACCCGCGCGCCGGCGGCGAGTCGCGCCGGGCGTGTCAGTTCGGTCACTTCACCAGCTCCAGCTCGGGGATTCCGGGCACGTCCAGCCCGAACACCTGAGCGTACAAGCCGAGCTCCGCCTCCAGCGCGGCGACCATGGTCTCCGCGCGCCGGAAGCCGTGGCCCTCGCCCGCGAAGGTGAGGTACGCGTGCGGCACGGGGCGGCCGTCGAGCCGGGCGAGGAACCGCTCGCACTGCGCGGGCGGGCAGATCACGTCGTCCAGCCCCTGGAGCAGCAGGAAGGGCGCCGTGAGCCGGTCGGCGTGCTCGCTGGGCGACCGCTCGACGTACCGCCCGGGCACCTCGGCGAGCGGGCCGATCAGGGATTCCAGGTAGCGGGACTCGAAGTCGTGGGTCTCCCCCGCGCCCCAGCTGGTGAGGTCGAGGACGGGGTAGGCGATGGTGCCGCAGGCGTAGACGTCGGTGCCGGTCAGGGAGGCGGCCGCGGTCCAGCCGCCGGCGCTGCCGCCGCGGATCGCGAGCCGGGCGCGGTCGGCGGTGCCCTCCTCGGCGAGGGCGAGCGCGACGGCCGCGCAGTCCTCGACGTCGACCACGCCCCACTGCCCGCGCAGCCGCTCCCGGTACTCCCGTCCGTATCCGGTGGAGCCGCCGTAGTTGACCTCGGCGACGCCGATGCCCCGGGAGGTGAAGTAGGCGATCGCCAGGTCGAGGACGAGCGGTGTCCTGCTGGTGGGGCCGCCGTGCGCCCAGACGACGTACGGCGGCAGCTCGCCCTCGGGGGCGCGGTGGCCGGGGTGGCGGGGCGGGTGGATGTGGGCGTGCACCTCGCGGCCGCCGGGTCCGGCGAAGGTGCGGACCTGCGGCTCGGGGTAGTAGGCGGGGTCGACCGCGTCCTGGTGGGGGGTGCCGACGACCCGGGCGCGGCCGGAGGCGGTGTCGAGTTCGACGACCTCGTGGGCGGTGCGCGGGCCGGCGCCGACCGCGATCACGCGGGTGCCGTGCGCGGCGAGGGTGGCGGAGAACTCGGTCCACGGTCCGGCCGCGTCGGCGAGCTCGCCGGTCTCCGGATCGAGTATGCCGAGCGTCATCGCCCCGCGGCCGTGCAGGACCGCGACCAGCCCGTTGGCCAGCGGTGCGAACCAGTTCTGGCCGAGCCGCCAGAGCGGGCCCGCGAACTCCTCCTCGCGCGGGCACAGGGCCACGTCGTCGCGGTACAGGTTCCACCAGCCGCTGCGGTCGCTCGTGTACAGCAGCCGGTCGTCCGCGGACCACTCCACCTGAGCGACGGCCTCCGTGGGACCGCCGGCCACGGTGCGGACCGCGTGCAGGACTCCGTCGCCGCCGACCTCGCCGACCAGCAGTTCCGTGCCGTCCCACGGCATCCGCGGATGGTCCCAGGCGAGCCAGGCGGCTCGCCGCCCGTCGTGCGAGAGCCGCGGCCCGGTCACGAACCGGTGCCGTCCGTCGGTGAGTTCGCGTACGGCGGCCCGGGCGTCGGCGGCCGAGCCGTCCAGCGGCACGGCGGCGAGCACCCGGCGTACGTCGGTGGGACCGTCGCCCGTGAACTCCTCCAGGACGCACCAGACTTCGGACCGGTCGAGCAGCAACTGCGGGTCGGCCCACCGGGGTCCGGGCGGGGTCAGCGGCCGGGGCGCCTCGCCGGGCCGGTACAGGTAGAGCCGCTGGTCGTCGAAGTGAACAAAGACCAGCAGCGGTTGCTCACCGCCGTCCGGTACGGCACCGGCCCAGGGTCGTCCGCCGTACTCGATGACCCGGCTGCGCACGTTCCACGGCGCGGGCAGCACGGACTCCCCGGTGGAGCCGCGGACCAGGGTCCTGCGGCCGCCCTCCGCGGGCCGCGGTTCGGTCCACCAGGGCTCGTCGCCGACGAAGCCCACCCACTCGGCGAAGCCGTCGTGCGCCGCCGCGAGGGCCGCGTCGACGGGTGAGGGCCATGAGCCGTACGCCTTCGTCTCCACGTGCTCTCCTCATCACCTATGCCGTGCGCAGGAAGCGGTCCAGGACCTGGACACCGAAGTGCAGGGCCTCGACGGGGACGCGTTCGTCGACGCCGTGGAACAGGGCCTGGTAGTCCAGGTCCTCGGGGAGCTTGAGCGGGGCGAACCCGTAGCCGGTGATGCCGAGCCGGGAGAACTGCTTGGCGTCGGTGCCGCCCGACATGCAGTACGGCACCACGTGCCCGTCGGGGGCGAACTCCTCGACGGCGGCGCGCATCCGGGCGTACGTCGGTGAGTTCAGCGGTGCCTGGAGGGCGACCTCGCGGTGGTGGAACTCCCAGTCGACGTCGGGGCCGGTGAGGCGGTCGAGGGTGGCGCGGAACTCGTCCTCGGTGCCGTACAGGTAGCGTCCGTCGACGAAGGCGACGGCCTCGCCGGGGATGACGTTGACCTTGTAACCGGCGTTCAGCATGGTCGGGTTGGCGCTGTTGCGGATGGTGGACTCGACCAGCCCGGCGGCCGGGCCGAGCTTGTCGAGGAGCACGTCGACGTCGGTGAGGTCGGGTTCGATGCCGTAGAGGGCGGCGAGTTCCGTGAGGGCGGCGGTGACCGTGGGGGTGAGCCGGAGCGGCCAGCGGTGCTCGCCGATGCGGGTGACGGCGGCGGCGAGGCGGGTGACCGCGTTCTCCTTGTTGACCTTGGAGCCGTGCCCGGCCCGGCCGCGCGCGGTGAGCTTGAGCCAGGCGGTGCCGCGCTCCCCGGCGGCGACGGGGTAGAGGTGCCGTCCGGTGCCGTCGTGGAAGGTGAAGGCGCCCGACTCGCCCACGCCCTCGGTGCAGCCCTCGAACAGTTCGGGGTGGTGCTCGGCGAGGAACCCGGAGCCGTCCTCGGCGCTGGCCTCCTCGTCGGCGGTGAACGCGACGACGATGTCCCGCCGCGGCCGCACCCCCTCCCGGGCCCAGGCCCGCACCACGGCCAGGATCATCGCGTCCATGTTCTTCATGTCGACGGCGCCCCGCCCCCACACGACCCCGCCGCGGACCTCCCCCGAGAACGGGTCGACGCGCCAGTCGGCGGCCTGCGCGGGTACGACGTCGAGGTGGCCGTGGACCAGGAGCGCGTCCGCGGTCGCGTCCGTCCCCTCGACGCGGGCGACGACGTTGGTGCGCCCCGCGGTCCGCTCGAGAAGGATCGGCTCCAGGCCCGCTCCGGCGAGCCGCTCGGCCGCGTACTCGGCGGCGGGCCGCTCCCGGCAGTCGCCGCCGCCGAAGTTGCTGGTGTCGATCCGGATCAGCTCGGAGGTGAACCGGACGACCTCGTCCAGTGCCTGCCCGTCAGCCATACTGCTCCTCCACCGCGGCCGAGACGATCGTGGTGACCGCCTTGAAGGTGCGGATGCCGTCGTACATGGTCCCCTCGGTGTACGCCACCTTCCGCTCGCCGACCTGGTCCACGCCGGGGACGACGGTGGCGGCCAGGGCGAGGTGCTCGGCGTCGAACTCCAGGGCGATCGTGAACGGTCCGCCGGACACGGGCTCGTGGCGCACCGCCAGCGCGGTCGCCTCCTTGGCGGCGGCGCGGATGTCGGCGGCGGTCCGGGCCGGCGTCCGGCACACGGCCGCATACCTCGACACGTGGTCCTTGACGGCGACCTTGCGGGCCTCGGGCGCGTAGCCGAGGGCGTCCTCGCAGGCCAGGTCGTCGCCGGTGACGAGGACGACGGGGACGCCGTACTCGGCGACGACGTGCGCGTTGAGCAGGCCCTCGCTGGCCCGGACGTCGTTCAGCCAGACGCCGGTGACGGAGTTCGGCAGGTAGGTGTGGGCGAGAACGCCTTCCATGCCGGCGCCGGTGTGGTAGCCGACGAAGGCGATACCGTCCACGTCACCGTGCTGGACGCCCTCGACCATGGACAGCGTCTTGTGCCGGCCGGTGATCATCTGGGCACGGTCGTCGAGCTGCTCCAGGAGCAGGTTGCGCATGCTCCAGTGGGCCTCGTTGATGAGGACCTCGTCGGCGCCGCCGTCGTAGAACCCGAGGACGGCGGCGTTGACGTCGGAGGTGAACATCGGCCGGCACCGCTCCCACTGCGGCGCGCCGGGCAGCACGTCGCCGGGCCAGGTCACCCCGGTGGCGCCCTCCATGTCGGCGCTGATGAGGATCTTCATGGACCGTCACGTTACGCGCCGGAGGGGACCGGGGCCACGGTGCGCACGGCGGGTCGGCCGCCGTGCGGTCCGCTCCCTCAGTTCTCGCGCCCCGCCAGCACCCACCTGGACGGCAGGACGATCCGTTCGCCGTCCGGGGCGGCCTCGGTGGTCGTCAGCGGGAGTTCGCCGCTCGCGAGGACCGCGAGGCCCGCGTTGCGCAGGTACTCCGGGACCGCGGCGTCGGCGACCTCGCCGGGGGCGATGCCGTGCCGGAAGATCGGGGCGAGCTTGGGCGGCGGTCCCGAGGGGCTCTGGGCGAGACCGCCGAGAACGGGCCGGGCGGCCTCGGAGAGCTCGACGAGGAACGCCCGGCCGCGGCTGCCGACGAGGGTGGCGATCGCGTCGATCACCGGCTGCCGGTCGGCGGGTTCGCACTGGTGCAGGACACCCCGCATGTAGAGGTTGGCGTCGCCCAGCTCCGCGTGCAGGGCATCGGCCTCGCTCTTCTCGGCCGCGTCGAGGACCCGGTACCGGGCCTGTCCCGCGGGATCGGCGCGCCGGGCGTGGTCCAGGGCGGCCTCGGATATGTCGGCGCCCAGGACACGCGGAAAGCGCTGCGCGAGGTAGCGGGTCTGGGTGCCGTTGCCGCAGCCGAGGTCCACCAGGGGCAGCCCCGGGTCGGTCAGGTGGGCCTCGAAGAGGGCGACGTGGACCGCGGCGGTCACGTCCGGTTCGGCGTCCCAGAACACCGCCCCCGGTTCTTCGGGGGCTTCTTTCCAGAAACCCTCCCAGGCATGCCGGTACCGACTCGTCACGCTCATGGCCAACTCCCCAGGGTGGAACCGCAGATGACCGCCGTCACTGACGCGTCAGTACGGTTTACCCTGCGCGGGTTTCGGCCACAAGCGCCCGGCGTGTTCCTTCACCACACGTTCGGCGAACGTGCGCCCCCCGGGTCAGCGGCGCCGCAAGCCGAGTTCGAACCAGACGGTCTTCCCGGCGGCGGTACGGCTGGTGCCCCACTCCCGGGCCAGGGTGCTGACCACGCGCAGGCCGCGCCCGGCGTCGGCGTCGGGGCGCGCGCTGAGCAGGGTCGGCAGGGTGTGGTCGTCGTCATCGACCTCGCACAGCAGGGTCTCGCCGCGGATCAGCCGGAGCTGCACCGGGCGGCCGTGGGAGTGCCGTACGGCGTTGGTGACGAGTTCGCTGACCATCAGTTCGGCGGGATCGGCGAGCCTGGCCAGGCCCCACTCGTGGAGCTGCTCGCGGACGACGGCGCGGGCCCGGCGGACCTCGGCCGGGTCGGGGGCGAGCCGCCACTCGGCGACGTCCTCCGGCTCGATGCCGTTGAGGCGGGCCATCAGCAGGGCGACGTCGTCCTTGCGGCCGCCGCGGGTGTTGAGGGCGCGGATGATGGTGTCGCAGGCGTCGTCCATGGAGGCGGCCGGGTGGGCGGCGGACTCGCAGAGGGTGGCGAGACCGACACCGATGTCCTCGCCGCGCATCTCGACCAGTCCGTCGGTGCACATGACCAGCCGGTCGCCGGGTTCGACACGCACCCGCAGCGACTCGAAGGCGACCCCGCCGACGCCGATGGGCGCCCCGGTGGGCAGGTCGAGGAGTTCGCTGCGCCCGTCGACCGCCCGCACCAGGACCGGGGGAATGTGGCCGGCGTTGGCGAGGTGCAGTTCGCTCTCGATCGGGTCGTAGACGGCGTAGAGGCAGGTGGCGAGGTAGCCGTCACCGAGGCGCTGTGCCAGGTCGTCCAGGTTGCGCAGGAGCTGGGCGGGCGGCAGGTCCAGGGCCGCCATGGTCTGCACGGCGGTCCGCAACTGACCCATCATCGCCGCCGAGTTGAGCCCATGGCCCATCACGTCGCCGACCACCAGGGCGGTGCGGGCGCCGGGGAGTTTCACCGAGTCGAACCAGTCGCCGCCGACGCGGCCGAGCAGGGTGCCCGGCAGATAGCGGGTGGCGATGTCACAGCCCGCCATGCGCGGCGGGATGTGCGGCAGCATGCTGTCCTGGAGGGTCTCGGCGACGCTCTCCTGGTAGGTGTACATGCGCGCGTTGTCCAGCACGAGCCCGGCGCGGGCGGCGAGTTCGGCGCCGGTGGCCCGGTCCATGTCGTTGAACATCTCGCGCTCGGGGTGGCGCAGCAGGATCATGAAGCCGAGCACGACATTGCGCGCCTTGAGCGGTACGACCAGCATCGAACGGCCGGTGATCAGCGGGCGGATGTCCCGCTTCTCGAACTGGGAGGCGATGGCGTGGCCCATCTCCTCGCTGATCCGCGGCACCAGGACCGGTTCGCCGGTGGTCATGCACTGGAAGAACGGGGTGTGCGCCGGGAACGGCATGGCTTCGCCGACGGGGACGACGTCGTCCCAGCGGCCGGGTTCGTCGGTGTGCTCCAGGGCGACCCGGTGCCACATGGTGGTGGTGTCGGGCACGCCGTCCGGGAACCCCTCGCCGGCGACGACCTGTTCGCGCAGGTAGGTGCCGGCGACATCGGTGAAGCGGGGGACGACGGCTCTGCTGACCTCGACGATGGTGCGGGACAGGTCGAGCGAGGTGCCGATCTTCCCGCTGACCTCGGTGAGGAATTCGAGGCGTTCGCGGACGGCGGCGTACTCCAGGTCCTCGCCCTCGTCGTCGGCGAGTTCGGCGGGCACCGGCAGCCCCTGCGCGGCGACCCGCGCCGCGCGCTCCCGGCGTGCCATCCGCTCGGTGCGCCGGGCGACGCCCCAGTCGGGGGTGACGGGCACCCGGTCGTTCTGGCTGAACTCCAGGATGGGGTAGCCGAGTTCGAGGACCTGGGCGACGATCCGGGCGCTTTCGTCGACGCTCATGCTGGGCAGGATCTCGGGGAGCCTGCGGGCCAGTTCCTCGGCGCCGGGGAAGTCGGTGTGCAGGGCGAAGCCGGGGGCGATGCGCTCGAAGGCGACGCCCTCGTCCTGCTCGGCGTGGCGCAGCCGCCCGGCGTCGGCGGCGAGCACCAGCAGCCGCTCGTCGCCCGGCCCGACCAGCGGGTACGCCCACCAGAGCACGTCGACCCGGTCGTGGTCGCGGTCCGGCACCGTGATCCGGGCGCGGCCGGCGGCCGGGAAGCTCAGCCGTCCGTCGAGGGAGGACTCCAGGTCGGGTCCGAGTCCGTCGTACGCCGCGTAGGCGCCGTACGGGGTGATCTCGTCGTCATCGGGGAGCGCGCCGGAGACGGGCAGCAGGTCGAGGACGGAGCGGCCGACGGCGTCCTCCTTGGCGGCGCCGAAGAGCCGCCGGGCGCCGGTGCTCCAGTGCGAGACGTCGCCGTCGCGGTCGACGACGACCACGGCCAGGGGGATGCGGCCCGACGCGCCGTCCCCAGCACCGAGGCCGGGATCTGTGTCCCGCTCGCTGCCATGGTCCATGGCCCAGGCCCTCTCTCCCCACGGCTCCGTAAAAGATCTGTGCCGCCCGTCACTACGGTACGGTGGCCGCCGGTCGCGATGTGTGGCAATCCTGGAATTGGTTTCACCGGATCGCACCGGCGCGCAGGTCCGGGCCCCCGTCCGGTGCGCGAACCGCGTCCACCGCGTACCGGTCGCCCCTCGCTCAGTCCTCGTGGCCGAGCTGGAGATCGCGTTCGGTGCGGCCGCCGCCGGCGACCTGGAGGACGGTGGCGACCGGCGGGTAACCGGCGGCGATGACGGTGTACTCGCCGGAGGACAGGTCCACGAACCGGAACGTTCCGTCGGCACCGGTGGTGAGGGTGTCCACGACGTTCCCGGCGGCGTCGAGCAACGTCACCCGGGCGTCCTCCACCGGCCGGCCGCCGCCGGCCCGGACCGTGCCCTTCAGCACGGCGCCGCCCGCGAGTTCGACGTTCTGCCGGGTCTCCCGGGAGGCCTGGACGGTGACCGGCAGAGCAGCCGGGCGGAAGGCGGGGGCGCTGGCGGCGAGGGTGTACTCGCCGGCCACCAGCTCGGTGATCACATAGCCGCCCTCGCGGCCGCTGCGGACGCTGGCGACGACCTCGCCGTGCACGTTGGTGAGGGTGACGGTGGCGTCCCGCACCGGGGTGCCGTCGGCGGTGAGCACGCTGCCCGCGAGCCGCCCGGCGCCGCCGAGGACGACGTCCAGTTCGACGGGCCGTTCGCCGACCGTCACGGAGACGGCCTGCGGCTGGTGGCCGCCGGCGGCGGCGATCAGGACGTACGACCCGGTGCCGGGCGTGGCCAGGGCGTAGCGGCCGTCCTCGGCGCTGGCGCCGCGGCCGATCTGCCGGCCGACGGCGTCGATGAGGGTGAGCGCGGCGCGTGGCACCACGGTCCCGTCGGGATGCTGCACCGTGCCGCAGACGGGGATCCCGGCGCCGGTGTGGGGCGCCCGGGCCTGCGGGATCGGGGCGTTGGCGGATGTCGGTTCCGTATCGGCGGTGGGGTGGGACACCAGCGGTTTCTCCTTGAGGAAGCAGGCGACGAGCAGGCCCAGCACGAGCACCGGGACCAGGTAGAGGAAGATCCTGGGCATCGCGTCGGCGTAGGCGCGGACGTAGGCGTCGCGCAGCGCCGGGGGCAGCGCGTGGACGAGCTGCGGGGTGAGGGACTCGGGGTCGGGCAGGCGGGCGCCGGCGCGGGCGGGCAGACGCCGGTGCAGGGCGTCGGTGAGCCGGTCGGCGAAGAGGGTGCCGAAGACGGCGGCGCCGACGCTGCCGCCGATCTGCCGGAAGTAGTTGTTGGCGCTGGTGGCGGTGCCGAGGTCGGCGGGCCGTACGGAGTTCTGCACGGCGAGGACGAGCACCGGCATCACCATGCCGATCCCGGCGCCGAGGACGGCCATCCAGATGCTGTACTGCCAGCGCGGGGTGTCTGTTTCGAGCCGGGACAGCAGCCACATCCCGGCGGCGGACAGGCCGCCGCCGAGCACCGGGTAGACGCGGTAGCGCCCGGTGAGGCTGATGAGCTGTCCCGCGATGATCGAGGCGCCGACGATCCCGCCCATCATGGGCAGCATCAGGAGCCCGGACCCGGTCGCCGAGGCGCCGTCGACCATCTGCAGGAAGGTGGGCAGGTAGCTGGCGGCGCCGAACAGGGCGATCCCGACGACCAGTCCGACCAGGCCGGTCACGTTGAAGACGGAGTCCCTGAACAGCCGCAGCGGGATGAGGGGTTCGGCCGCGTGGTGCTCGGCGACGGCGAACAGCACCCCGGCGACGAGCGCACCCGCACCCAGCCCGAGGATGACGCGCGAGCCCCAGGCGTACTCCGTCCCGCCCCAACTGGTGAGCAGCACCAGGCAGGTCGAGGCGGCGGCGAGCAGCAGGGTGCCCAACACGTCGAAACGGGCCCGGACCTGAGGCTTGGGCAGCTTGAGCACGAGCGTGATGACGGCGAGCGTGACCAGCCCGAAGGGCACGTTGACGTAGAAGCACCAGCGCCAGGAGAGGTGGTCGGTGAAGTAGCCGCCGAGCAGGGGCCCCGCGACGGAGGCGAGACCGAAGGCGGCGCCGATCAGGCCCATGAAGCGGCCGCGCCGCCGGGGCGGCACGATGTCGGCGATGATCGCCTGCACGCCGATCATCAACCCGCCCGCGCCGACGCCCTGGACGGCGCGGAAGGCGATCAGCTGGTCCATGCTCTGCGCCCGTCCGGCCAGCGCGGACCCGACGGCGAAGACGAGGATGGCGAACTGGAAGACGCCCTTGCGGCCGACGAGGTCGCCGAGCTTGCCGTAGACGGGGAGGCCGACGGTGGAGGTGAGCAGGTAGGCGGTGATCGCCCAGGACATCCTGTCGAGGCCGTGCAGCTCGCCGACGATCTTCGGCAGCGCGGTGGCGACGATCATCTGGTCCAGTGCGGCGAGGAGCAGGGCGAGCATCAGCCCGAAGAACACGAGCCGGGTGCGGCGCGGCCCGACTCCGGAGACCGGGGCGGGTTCCGGCACGGGGGCGTCCGCGGACACCGCGGCCGGTTCCTCGTACTGCACCAGCGTCGTTCCGCCCACGTACCGCTCCCCTACGTCGCGCCTGCGCACAATTGCCGCCTTATTTCCCGTAGGGCGACAACTGCGAGCAAGCGCGACGAGTTACGGCACGAGACCGACCGGCCCGGAGTTCCACTCGAACCGGTGAGGGAGCCAACGCCCCCTGTTCATCGGGACGTTGCCCAGCTCCTGCGAACCGGTACTACTTCTCCACCTCGGCGGCGAGCTTGCCGAGCACCGCGTCGTAGATCCGGCCGAGGCCCTTGGGCGCGAAGGTCTTCTCGAAGAAGCCGCCGATGCCGCCGGCGCCCTGCCAGGTGGTGTGGACGACGACCCTGGACTTCCCCTCGCCGGCCGGGGTGACGCGCCAGGTGGTGACCATGGAGGAGTTGCGGTCCTTCTCGACCAGCTCGCCGTCGGTGGGCTCGCTGACCTCCAGGAGGCAGTCCCGGACCCGCTTGCTGGTGGCCTGGAGCTTCCAGTGGACGAGGGTGCCCTCGCCGTCGCCGCCCTCGCGCACCTCGTACTCGCTGAAGTGTTCGGGGAGCAGCTTCGCACGCGTGCCGCTGTAGTCGGCGATCGCGTCGAACACCGTCTCCGCGTCCGCCGCGACGACCCGCTCCGTAGTGGCCTCGACCTGCGCCATCGCTTTCCTCCAGCACCTGAGTTCTCGGGGTTGCGCCAAGCCAACCACCCCGGCGCCCGGCCGCCCAAATCGGGGTGCCGTAAGCGGTCGGAAACGTGATCGGAAACGGCGTCCGCGCGGTCTCCACGGATCGTTCGCACGATCATGGGAACAGATGTTCTATTCTGTGGGCAGTGCTACCGAGGAGGCGACGTGCGCTGGGAGAACCTCACCGAGGAGGCCGATCACGGCCGGGCCGGGGCCGCGGGAGTTCCGGGGGATCACGTTCCACGAGGTGCGGGCGCGGTCGATCATCGACCGGGTGCCGGGCGCCTCGCGGATGCCGTTCGAGTGGACGGTGAACCCGTACCGGGGGTGCTCGCACGCGTGCGCGTACTTCACTGCATGACCCTATTGAGCCCGGGAGGGCAGATGCTCAGCACTCCGAACGCGGACAAGGCCTGGAAAGGCATGACAAGGTCATTCCCGACCCCGGAGGCGCCCGGCCAGTATGCCGCCCCGGACAAGGCGGAGAGGACGGCTTACGCCGTGCTGCTGCACGGACCGGCCGCGCGCTCAGGCGGCACCGACGACGCGAGTCAGTGGCTGCTGCTGCGCGACCGCACAGCGAAACGCCAGTAACCGACACACCAGCAGCAGCCACACGTCAGGGACGCGTCAGTCACCCAAGACGCCGTCGAGGTAGTCCTGCGCGGCCCGCACAGGCCGCGCGGAACCAGCCTGCGGACAATCGCCCTGCGCGGCCCAGACGACCCCTGTGACTGCCCTGACGCTCACCGGGGCGTCTCCGTGTGCGCGCTCGGGCCAGCGCAGGCCGTAGGCGTAGAGGTCGAATCCATGCAGGATCCGACGCTCGGCTGGATCGGCTCGGTCCGTACGGATAGTGATCCAGAACCAGAGGGGGAGGTTGACGAGGAAGACGGCGCGCCAGGAGGCGCCGAGCAGGTCGGCGTGGGTGAGGACGCCACCGAGCGCGGGACCGGCGACGGCAGACAGCCCCATGACGGGACCGATCATGCCGAGAGCCTTGGACAGTTCGGTACCGGTGAACATGGCGCGGATCAGCCCGAACGTCTGCGGGATGATCGCGGCCGCGGCGGCCCCTTGCAGGGCGCGCAGGATGATGAGAACGGTGGCGTCGGGAGCGAGCGCGCACGCCAGGGAGGTCGCGGCGAACGCGATGACCCCGGTACGAAAGACGCGCTTGCGGCCGTGGATGTCGCCAAGGCGGGCGCCGGTGAGCAGGCCGAGAGCGAAGGCGAGGGTGTAGGAAGCGCTGAACCACGGGATGGTGGCAGCCGCTCCGCCGAGATCGGTATGGATGACAGGTGCGGCGACCTGGACGATCGTGGCGTCGAGCAGGTTCATGGCCTCGGCGGCAAGGAGTGCGGCGAGCGCAATCCAGCGCCACCGGTACGGCGCGGGAGCGTCGGCGGGGGTGCCCGGTGCGACGGGCGCGGCGGCGGGTGTGCCGGTCGTGCGAGACATGCGGTCTCCCTGGGGATACGGGTCGTGACGGGCCGGTGACCACCGTGCCCACCCACCCGCACCCGCTTCCATTTCTTCGCAGTCGATGTGTGATTACTTCCATTCAGATAAGCTAATTTGCTGGATATGCTCGTACTGGATGATCTGGACCGAGGCCTGATCCATGCTCTGCAGGTGGACGCGCGGGCACCGTTCACGCTTATTGCCGAGATCCTCGGCTCCTCGACGCAAACCGTCGTCCGCCGCTACCGCCGCCTGTACGCGCAGGCCGGGCTGCGGGTGGTGACGCTGCCGACATCGCGCAGCGCGGGCACGCACCAGTGGTTCGTGCGGCTGACGGCCGCGACGCGCAGCGCGCACGACATCGCGGTGGCGCTCGCGCGCCGGCCGGACACCTCGTGGGTGAGGCTGACGTCCGGCGGCACCGAGATCGTGGCGATCATCCACACGGCACCGTCCGGTCCGGACGCGCACGCGCTGCTGCTGCGCGACATCCCGCGCAGTGCCGGGATCACCTCGGTCTCCGCGCACTACCTGCTGCACACCTACCTCGGCGGGCCGACCGCATGGCGGGGGCGGGTGAACGTGCTGGACGAAGAGCAGCAGGACCGGCTAGGCGCCGAACGGGACACAACCGGCGTCAGCGGGCGAGCCGCGCACCCTGGGGAAGAGCCGTACCTGCTGACCGACGCGGACTGGGTGTTGCTGGACGCGTTGCGCGAGGACGCACGGGCCAGCTACGCAGAACTGGCGGCGGTGACCGGCACGACGGCGTCGACAGTGGCCCGCAAGCTTGCCGAACTGCGGGCACGCGGCGCATTGTTCTTCGACGTGGACGTGGAGCCGGCGGTGGTGGGCATCACGGTGTCGGCTCTGCTGTGGATGCAGGTCGCGCCAGCGCACCTGGAGGCCGTGGCCACCGCCCTGGCGGGCCACGAGGAACTGGCGCTGGTCGCGGCGACGACCGGGCCGACGAACCTGGTCGCGCACGCACTGTGCCGGGACGCAGAGGCGCTCCACGCGTACCTCACGCGGCGCGTGGCATGGGAAGCAGTGGCACGCATGGAAACGGCCCCAGTACTGCGCACATACAAGGCAGCGGTGGCTCTGCGGACACCCTGACTCGCCTCGGTTCCGGTGGAACGGTCGGTTACGACGACACCCCCGCCCGCCGCACCGAATGGGCTGGGGAACCTGCGGCAGACCCGGACGTCAGGGTGAGCTTCAGTCCTTCGGCCTCTCCCCGCCAGCCCTCCTCGAGGGCACGCTTGCGACGAGCGAGGAGGTCTTCTTCCAGCTCGTCCAGGCGTCTGGGACACGACGCGAGGAGTCGTCACGAGGACGACACCCAACCCTGGAGACAAGCGCCCGGACGCCGAGCACAACCGGGACCAGGCGTGGGCACGGCTGATCCAGAATCCCTCGGGCGGCCGTCGGCTTCCCTCGCGCAGCAGTGCCTCCCCGGGACGGCTGGTGGACATCGCGCGGAACTACGACCGCGTCTGTCAGCGGGCCGAGGTGCCCTGCTGCCCGACACCACCGACGCTGACGTGCTTGCCGCGCTGCTGGTCGTCCGAATGCCGCGCGAGAAGTTCGACCACGACGAACTCAAGCTCACCTCTCTCGCCCGCACCAAAAAGATCACCTGGGCGCGTATCGCCCGGACGAGATCCCCTGCTACCTCGCCTGTGCACCGGCCGGCACCGGCACCGCCGAGCTGGTACGGATCGCCGGGGACGCGCTGGGCGATCGAGGAGGTTTTCCAGGCCGCGAAGAACGAGTGCGGCCTGGATCAGTACGAAGTCCGCCGGTATCCGGGCTGGTACCGGCACATCACCCTGGCCATGCTCGCCCACGCCTTCCTCGCCGCCATGGCCGCCGCCGCGGGGGCGGAAAGGGGGGCCGCAGAATCGGTTCCGGCGATCTTGCCCCGCTCACGGTGGCGGAAATCCGCCGACTCATGGCAGTTGGCCGCCCCACGCTGACGCTCATCCGGCGCAGACGCCACGCACTGAACTGGTCTCTCTGGCGCCGACGTCACCAGGCCACCGCACGCCGCTGTCACTACCGCCGCCGCACCCGAAGTCACGAACTCCCGCCACCTGACGAAACATCAGCCAAGTACGCTCATGAACACGTCCCTGACCAGCAGAAATAGCGGACTGCAACTGGAGTATCAGCGCCTCACGTACTGGTTTTCAAGTTCCTGCTGGTGCCCGGGACAACGGAGGAAACCTCCTGTCCTGGGTCGGGCGGTGTCACTCCCCGGGGTGAAAAGGCTGCGCTGCAGGAACCCGGTCGCGGGTTCGAGAGTCCGAACAGGCACGTAGCGGGACTGTCGAACGAGTGGTGTAACTGGGGCCGTTGAGGTTACTGGCGGGCCGCTGACAGGCGGCCGGCGAAGGTGATGTCGAAAGCTACGTTGTTGTCCAGGCCGCGAAAGCCGAGGTCCGCCAGGGCACCGAGGCCGGCGGCGGGCAGGTGGGCCAGGATGTGGCCGTGACGGGCGGCGGTGTTGTCGTGAGTGCGGCCGGGCCGAGCGGCGGATATCCGGATCAGGCGTCCCCTCTCGTCGGTCAGGGCGAGGAAGCGCAGGCCGTGATGGTGGTGTTCACCGGAGTGGTTACGCCGGTCGGCCTTTCCGGTGCGGCGTCGGGTGGCGATGAGGGTGCCGTCGATCAGGACCACCTCCCCGCCCTGCTTGGCGACCTTCTTCAGGGCGCGGTCCAGGCGAGGGGCCTGCGCGGCGAGGAGGGCGAGCCACCCTGACCGTATCGCCTTCAGATGGCGTCGCAGTAGATCGGCGAGGTGGTTGACGGTACGCGTGGACAGCGGCAGACGGCACTTGTAATCAAGCGGGCAGGTGTCCTCGGCGACCGTCACGGCAGCCCTTTGACCTGCGTCTTCAAGTGGGCGGAGGCTCAGTCATCCTCGTTTCCCCCTCTCCGACTCGAAGCAGCTCCGCGGCTGTCTCCACCGGGCCCCCGCCCCGGCCGTCCCGGCGCGCCGGCAAAAACGCGTAGTTGAGGCGGGCGAACGAGGTTCGCCCGCCGGGTGCTGGGGCTGTCCGAGTCGGCGTACTACGCGCGCAAGAAGCGACCGAAGTCGGCCCGACGCGAGCGTCGACCGCCAGCCCTCCAGCCGGTCCCGGGCGGCGTACCAGCGCTGCGGGCCGGCGAGGTGGTGGACGGTCTCGTGCCCCAGCTCCAGCAGGTACTCGGTCGCCGTGCGCGCCATCAGGTCGGCGCCGCCGCCGACGGTGAGCGTTTCGGGTGTGGACAGGGGCGGCGCCCCGACGAGGACGGGTACGTCGCCGCGGGCGGAGAGGTCCTCGCCGTTGCCGTCGTCGATCGGCTCGGAGATGACGACGCCGTCCACGCTCTGCTCGAGGAGCGAGTCGACGGCACCGGCGACGCCCGTCGGATCGCCTTCCAGCGCCGACCAGCACCGGCAGGTCGTACTGCGGTCGCGACATACTGGGGCCGTACCGCGGCCTCGTACAGCCCCCTCCTGCGAGTCCTGACTGCCGGTCAGCCGAACAGGCGCCGCTGGATTTCCCGCCGGTAGTCCTCCAGGGTGCGGTCGAGGTGTACGGCGGTGGCCTCGGCGGCCTCGTCGGGTCGGCCGTCTCGAATGGCGCGGTAGATCGCCTCGTGTTCCTCGACCGCTGCCGCGGTGCCGTCACCGAAGGAGTCGTGGATGCCGATCGCGCTGGACTGGCGTTGCAGCCGACGGGCGTCACGCACCGCGCTGCCGAGGAAGGTGTTGTGCGAAGCGGCGGCCACCGCCGCATGGAAATCGTCGTCGGCCTGGTTGAAGACCTCGACCTCGCCATGGGTGTACCCGTGCCGGCACTGCTGCATGGCGACCTCGATCGTGCGCAGTTCGGCGGGCGTGGCACGGGTGGCCGCGAGCCGGACGGCGGCCATCTCCTGGACCCTGCGGAACTCGAACAGCATGAGCACGTGATCGAGGTCCACGGGCCGGAAGAAGCCGCCCCAGCGGCTGGTGATCAGCATGCCCTCGTCGTCCGCGACGAACAGCCCGCGTCCCTTGTGCGCCCGGACCCGGCCGAGCGCCGAGAGGATCTTCACGGCTTCCCGGACCACCGCCCGGCTGGTGCCCAACTGCTGGGCCAGGTCGTTCTCCGTGGGCATCCGGTCTCCGGGGACCAGGCGCGACTCGGCGATGAACTCGAGGATCCGCTCCGCCACGACCTCGTATCCGGGGCGGTAGTCCCGTCGCTCATCCGATCCGTTCATCACTGCCGCCACGGCGGGCGTGTCCTTCATGTGTCCTGCCTCCGGGTGACTGCGACGACGGCGACTGATCGGTCTTGGAGCCGAGCTCATCGTACCCCAGGCCTCAATAAGTAGTACTCATCTGCCACATGCCCGGTCGCATCTCGACGTAAGAAACGACCACTAAGTGCCCATTTACGCATTTCTGGAACCCGAAGGAGCTGATCTCGCGCGCGCTCCGCCTCCCGAAAAGCCGTACATACCCCTTGACTCGAACTTCGATATGGCGGCTAATTTCTTCCGCGGCGGTACCGACAGAGCCGTCAGCAGCCTCACGCACACCCAGTGGAGTCGCTCATGTCCGTCTACAAGCCACCGGCCAACCAGGAGACAGGGACCAACGGGAGGCGTACCGCGTTGCTGGCCGGATGCGCCGCCACCGTGCTGCTCACCGTGGCCGCCTGCGGCAGCGGTGGCGGCACCGGCGGTACGACCAACAAGGACGGGTTCGCCCAGGCCGCTCAGAACGGCGGGGCGTTGACCGTGTGGGTGGACGCGACCCGCATGGACGCCGCGAAGCAGTACCAGGCGCTGCACCCGGGCGTGAAGATGGACATCGTCAGCTACGACGGCGACGCCAACGGGTCCAACTACCTTCAGACGAAGATCCAGTTGTTCAACCGCACGGGCAAGGGCTGGCCGGACGTCGTCTTCAGCTCCCAGAACAACGAGGCGAGTTGGGCCGTCGACGCGGGCTTCGCGGCGCCGCTGAACAAGGGACTGATCCCGGACACGACGCTCAGCGGGTTCGCCAAGGGCGCCAACGACGTCTGCACCGTCAACGGCACCGTCTACTGTCTGCGCAACGACCTCTCCCAGGCAGTGCTCTGGTACAACGCGCCGCTGCTGAAGAAGTTCGGCTACACGGTGCCGACGACCTGGGAGGAGTACCAGGCGCTCGGCGAGAAGGTCGCCAAGGAGCACCCCGGCTACCTCGTCGGCGACGCGGGCGACTCCTTCACCCCCGAGATCTACATGTGGGCGAGCAAGTGCGGCGCCAACCACATCACCGGCCCCAAGTCGGTGTCGGTGAACACCACCAGCGAGGCCTGCACCAAGATGGCCAAGCTCATGGACGTACTGATCAAGAACAAGTCCATGTCGATCAGCGGCGTCTTCAGCACCGACTTCGCCAAGAACGAGGCCGACAAGGTCCTGCTCATGCCGGGCCCGGCATGGTACGGCGGCGCGGTCTTCAAGGACGGCCTCAAGACCCCGGCCAAGCAGATCTCAGTGGCGCCCATACCGCAGTGGCAGGGCGAGACCTCACCAGCCACCGGCAACGTCGGTGGCGGCACCTGGCTGCTGTCCAAGCACTCCGCCCACATCAAGGCGGCCACCGACTTCCTGAAGTGGGTCACCACCGACAACGCCTACCAGGGCGAGAAGGC
>NZ_JAEKKT010000382.1 GCF_019510245.1 Streptomyces sp.
AGAACTTCGCCATCCGACGGGTTTGAGTTAACGGAGCGCACCGCCCGCCGCAGCGCGCCCGCGCCTGGACTGACGAGCCGAGCGACGAAGGAGCGAGCGAGGAGGGAAGGCGCGGGGATAAGCGCGAGGACCGGAGCGAGCGACGAAGGAGCGAGCGACCAGAGGGCTGGGCGCGGGCGCGCTGCGGCGGGCGGTGCGCTCCGTTAACTCAAACCCGTCGGATGGCGAAGGTCTCGATGACGGGGTTCGCCAGCAGGGTGTCGGCGAGCTGCGCGATCGCGCCGTCGTCGACGCTGTCGTCGACGTCCAGCTCGAAGTGCTTGCCCTGGCGGACGTCCTTGACGCCGGAGATGCCGAGCCGGCCCAGCGCGCCGACGATCGCCTGCCCCTGCGGGTCCAGGATCTCCGGCTTGAGCACTACGTCGACGACCACCCGGGCCACGGCTTCCTCCTCGTGCAGCGTGCGCCCACCCTATCGACCGCCCCCGGACGGGGTCAGGCGGCGGCGCGCAGGGGACGCAGCACGTCGGCGAGCTTGACCAGCTCGTCCAGCATCACCTTGGCCGAGGCCTCGACGATCTCCGACGGCTCGAAGGCGCCGTCCTTCATCATCGAACCCACCATCGGCACGGTGACGGCGTCGACGGCCGGGGTCATCCGCAGGGCGCTGACGACCGGCTTGATCGCCTGCACCGCCCGCAGCCCGCCGGAGACGCCGCCGTAGCTGACGAGGCCGACCGGCTTGTAGGCCCACTCGCGGTTCAGGTAGTCGATCGCGTTCTTGAGCGCCGCGTTGTAGCTGTGGTTGTACTCCGGCATCACGTACACGAACGCGTCGGCGCCGGCGACGCGTGCACTCCAGTCCTTGGTGTGCTGGTGCTGGTACTGAGCCAGGGACGGGTGCACGGGCTCGTCGAACAGCGGCAGGTCGATCTCAGCGAGGTCGGCGAGCTCGACGTCGAAGCCGCCGTGGTGGGTGGCCCGATCGACCACCCAGTCGGCGATCGGGCGACCGACGCGGCCGGGACGGGTGCTGCCGACGATGACGAGAAGCTTCACGGGGTCCTCCGGTTCGTTGAGTACTCAACCGACGATACAACGTCTCGTTGATGTGTCAACTTCCCGGTCGAGCCCGCGACGTTACCCGCCGACCGCCTCCGGCCCCAACCAGTCGTCGAAGGACTTACCCGTCAACCGCTCGTACGCCTCGACGTAGCGCGCCCGCGTCGCGGCCGCGACCTCCGGCGGCAGGGGCGGCGGCGGCCCGCCGGCGGCCCGGTCCCAGCCGGCGTCCGGTGAGAGCAGCCAGTTGCGCACGAACTGCTTGTCGAAGCTGGGTTGGGGACGCCCCGGTTGCCAGTCGTCGGCCGGCCAGAACCTGGACGAATCGGGCGTCAGCACCTCGTCGCCGAGCACCAGCCGGCCGTCCTCGTCGTACCCGAACTCGAACTTCGTGTCGGCCAGCAGGATCCCGCGCTCCCGGGCGACCTCCCGGGCCGCCGCGTAGACGGCCAGCGTGAGGTCGCGCACCCGATCGGCGGTCTCGACGCCCACCGTCGCCGCGATCGCCTCGAAGGAGACGTTCTCGTCGTGCTCGCCGACGTCCGCCTTCGTCGCCGGGGTGAAGATCGGGGCCGGCAGCTCGTCGCCGTCCACCAGGCCGGCCGGCAGCGGAACGCCGCACACCGCGCCGCTTCGCTGGTAGTCGAGCAGCCCCGAGCCGGTCAGGTAGCCGCGCGCGACGGCTTCGACCGGCACCATCCGCAGCGGGGTGCAGATCATCGCGCGGCTGCGCCACTGGTTCGGGATCAGCGGGTCGTCGACGCTGATCAGATGGTTCGGCACCAGCGAGGCCAGCCGTTCGAACCACCAGACCGTCATCGCGGTGAGGACGCGGCCCTTGTCGGGGATCGTCGTGTCGAGGACGAAGTCGAAGGCCGAGATCCGGTCGCTCGCGACCATCAGCAGCCGGCCGTCGGGCAGCCGGTACAGCTCGCGAACCTTGCCGGTGTGGACGTGGGTGAGGCCGTCGGGCACGGGGACGTCGGGCGGAGTCACCCCGGCATCCTCCCAGGCGGGACGGACCGGCGCCGAGCGCGCCTTCCCCCTGGAAAGGGCGAGTTTCGCAACCGAAAACCTCGCCCTTCGCAGGGGGAAGACGACGTCAGTGACCGGTCGGGCAGCTGCCGGCCGGGAGCTTGTGGGCGTGGGCGGCCTTCGCGCAGTCGCCCGCGCCGTGCGAGTTGGCGCCCGCGACCTTCGCCTGCAGGTCGGCCGGCGTGAACAGCCGGGCGGTGGCCGTGGCCCGGTGCGCCGGGATCCGGCTCTGCCACACCGGGTCCTCGACCCACGCGGCGAGCTCGGCCATCGTGAACGGCGGGGCCGGTCGGCTGCCCGGCGCGGCCTTCGGTTCGGGGGCGTTCCACTCGATGATGTCGATGCTCACGCCATCGGGACGCACCAGCTGCGCCTCCCACTCGGTCGAGTTCGGCACCCCGCTCGTGTCCTGCTGGCCCTGCCGCAGCCGAAGGTGGCTGCCGTCCGCCAGGACGCTGCAGTCGCCGTCGGCCTTCGTCTTGCAGACGACGACCGCACCCGGGCTCTTGCGACCGGCGTGCGCGGGCGGGTATTCGAGGGTCACCTGCACGGCGGCGGCCCCGTGGCCGTCGTCGTAGACGAACGTCGTGCCCGAGTAGCCGTCCATCCCGGCCCCGGCATAGCCGGAGGTCCGGCCCGGCGCGGGCAGGGTGTCCAGGGCGGTCTGGAGCACGGCCTGCGGGGTGACGGCGACCGGCCGCGCGCCGCCGCTGCCAGCGGCGGCTCGACCCGACCCGCCGCCCGCGCCGGCCGACAGGACGGCGGCACCCAGTCCGACGACGCCGGCGAGCACGGCCGCGCCGGTGCCGACGCCGGCCAGCCGGCGCCGCTGGCGCTGCCGGCGTCCTCGCTGCAGGCCGGCCTCGGCCAGCCGCTCGCTCGGCGGGTCGAGCGTCGCGACCGCGCGGCGGAACAAGGTGCCGAAATCGTCGTCGTCCATGTCGGTCTCCAGTCGGGTCAGTGGCATCAGTTTTGGATGAGTTCGGTGAGCTCGGCGCCGAGCAGTTCGCGCAGCTGGGCCAAGGCCCGCATGGACTGCACCTTCACCGATGACGGCGATCGATCCAGGTCGGCGGCGACCTGCTCGACGCTGCGATCGGCGAGGTAGCGCAGCACCACGACGGCACGATCCGCGGGGCGCAGGCTGCGCAGCGCGCTCAGCAGCGCCAGCCGCAGGTCGGCGTCGGCGTCGGTCGCCAGGGCTTCCGGCAACGCCGCGGACGGGATCTCGCCCGACGAACGCCGCCGCCGCTGGGACAGGAACTGCCGGGCGAGGACGGTCTGGGCGTACGCCGCCGGGTTGTCGATGCGCGCGATTCCGCCCCAGATGCGGTACATCCGGGCCAGCGTGTCCTGGACGAGGTCCTCGGCCCGGTGCCAGTCGGTCGTGAGCAGCAGCGCGGACCGGAACAGCGGGGCCGCGTTCGCGCGGGCGAACTGGCCGAAGGCGGCGTCGGCCACAGGTCCGGGATGAGTGGCTCGTCCCACGTTTTGCCTCCCGAATCTCGCGTGCCCGGTCACCAGTACCGACGCCGCGAGGTGGGCGGGAGGTTACGCGCGAGAACGAGGTGGGGCGACGGACGAGACCGGCAGGACGAAAACCGGCCCCGCCTCCCCCTCATCCACCCCGGTCGATGACTGGGGCAGGGGCCTGCGGGAGACAGGGCCGGTTCTCGGTCGCTGCGGCTGCCAGGACTACAGCCGCAGCAGGTGGCTCAGGGACCCCACCACCAGTCGGCGGTCGCCGCCCCGCCGACACCGGGCGAGGAGGACGGTCCGCCGACCAGGGTGCTCGCCGGCGCCGACGGCGTGGCCGAAGCCGACGCAGCCGGGGCGGCGACCCCGATACCCAGGATCAAGGCCAGCGCCAGCACCACGCGACGCCAGGACCCCATGCGCATTACGTACCCTTCATTCGCTTTTGCCCCACCCGCGGCGACTCCGACACCGCATCCGAAAGCAGAGTTCTCGCCGGAGATCGGACCGCCAACAGGGAACTAACGAATAGGATCGAACGGCGACACCGGGTAATACAAACCCGTCAACTGGCAGCTACCTGCCTGGCACCAACTCGCGGACGGCGCTTATGAGCGATTTCGGTGAACTCGCCGAGCTCGACGTTGCGCTATATCGCGCCATTCTGGTCAAACCGAATCGCGCCGTCGCCGAGTTCGTGGACACGCTCTCAGGGGCGAGTCACGGTCCCAGCCCGAGCCGGGACGCCCGGGACGCCCGCGGCGCCACCGACGGGAACCCGAGCAGCCGTCCGGGCAGCCCGCCGAGCACCCCCGCCGCCCCGCCGGCGCCGCCCGAGGACGCCGAGGCCGCCGGCGAGCCGGCCGGCCCCTCGGTGGACGACCTGGAGAAGGCGGTCGCGCGCCTGGCCGCCATGGGGCTGGTGCGGATCGGCGACAACGACACCCTGCTGGCGGTGAGCCCGATGCTGGCCGAGGCGACCGTGCTCGGGGCCGAGGACCTCGAGCTGGGCG
Source organism: Streptomyces sp. (assembly GCF_019510245.1). Lineage (GTDB taxonomy): Bacteria > Actinomycetota > Actinomycetes > Streptomycetales > Streptomycetaceae > Streptomyces. The sequence continues at coordinate 4,587 of NZ_JAEKKT010000382.1, forward strand.
CCCGCCGGGCGGCGGTCGAGCAGCGGCGCGACGCGATCCGCCGGCTCGTCCCCGACTGGAACTCGGCCCTCACCGCGGTCGGCAGCGACGGCGTGGTGGACGTCGTCTCCGACCAGACGGCGATCGCGAACGTCCTCATGCACTACGCCGACCGCTGCGAGCAGGAACTGCTCTCGGTGGCACCGGGACGGTTGCCGTCCTCGCGCATCGACGGCCGCACCCGGGTGGCGAACGTCTACTCGGCGCGCCGCGGCATCAAGACCCGGGCCCTCTACCAGCACACCGCGCTGCGCGACCGGGCCACGCGGGCCTACCTCAACGAGCTGTCCGCCAACGGCGCGCGGATCCGGTTCTCGGCCTCGCTGCCCGGCCGCAGCCTGGTCGTCGACCGGCAGGTCGCGCTGCTGCCGATCCCGACCGAGGATCCGGGCCGGCACGGGCTCGCCGTCGTCCGCGAACCGAACGTGGTGGCCTGGGTGGTGGCGACCTTCGAGCAGCTCTGGGCCGAGGCGGCGCCGCTCGAGGAGGTCATCAACAAGCAGCACCAGGACGACACCGAGCTCGACCAGACCCGGGCGGCGATCCTGCGGCTGATGGCCGAGGGTGAGAAGGACGAGGCGATCTCGCGCCGGCTGTCGATCTCCGTGCGCACCTGCCGGCGGCACATCGCCGACTACATGGCCCAGGTCGGCGCGACGAGCCGGTTCCAGGCCGGCGTCATCGCCGCCCGCGCCGGCCACACCGACACCCCGGCCACCACGACGTTCCGCTGATCGTGCTGTTGGTCGTCCTCGTCCTGATCGGGACGAACCTGCTCACGCTGGGGCTCCTGGTGCGGTGGCGGCTGCGCCCGGTCGACCATCCCGCCCCCGACCCGGTGGTGGCGGCGTCCATCGAGGCGATGCGGCCGGCGGCGTCGAGCAGCAGCACCCGGCGCATCATCACCATCGAGATCCTGAACCCGATCGAGCTGGCCGGCACCCGCGGGCGGTTGGCCGGCATCGCCGGGTCGCTCGCGCCGGGCATCACCCGGCGCATCGTGTACGACCAGGCGATTCGCAACCTGCGCCACCAGCTCGTCCAGGAGCACGTGGTGGCCGACGTGCGCCTGCACACGGTGAACCCGGCGCGGCCCGGGGATCGGCCCGGGGACCGGCCGGACGAGCCGCCGGCGCGCGGCGGCCCCGTCGTGGACGTGGTGGAGGTCGAGCCGCCCGGGGAAAGCCCGCCGCCGCGGTAGGCCGTCAGAGCGGGGCGGTGCGCGGCCAGGGATTCGCCCGTTCGAGCTGGGCGGCGACGGCGAGCAGCCGCGCCTCGCCACCGGGCGGGGCGACGAGCTGGACGGCCACTGGCCGGCCGTCCGGGTCGAGCCCGGCCGGCACCGTCATCGCCGGCCATCCGGCCAGGTTCCACGGCGCGGCGAAGGGCGCGAACCGGGTGTTGGCCAGGACGTTGACCAGCCACCCCCGCTCACCCCAGTTCCGCGCCGGGAGCGGCGGTTGGGCCAGCGCCGGGGTGACCAGGACGTCGAACCGCTCGAAGAACCGGCCGGCCCGCTGCTGCCAGCGCGTCCGCCCCTTCTGCTTCGGGTAGCCCAGACGCAGGACGGCCCGGCCGACGGCGGCGTGCCGGCGGACCCGCGGCTCGAGCCGGTCCCGGTGCGGCAGCAGGCGGGCGTCGAGCTCGGTGCCGGCCGTCCACCGGGCGAGGCCCGAGGTGCCCAGGGACTGCCCGTACGGCGGGTGCGCGACCGTGACGGAGTGACCGGCCGCCCGCAGCTGGTCGCCGGCCGCGCGCGCCGCGCCGGCCCAGTGCCGGTTCACCGGCGTCGCCGGCAACGGCGCCCGGGTCGAGACCGCGACCCGAAGCGGCGGCGGGTCGGTGACATCGGCCAGCTCCGGCCGGCCGGCGAGCACCGACAGCACGAGCGCCGCATCCGCCACGGTCGTCGCGAGCGGCCCGTTCTCGGCCATGTCGAACCACGAGCCGTTGCCCAGGTCGGCCGGCACCACGCCCGTCCCCGGCTTGAGCCCGACCAAGCCGCAACAGGCAGCCGGGATGCGGATCGAGCCCATGCCGTCGTTGCCGTGGGCGACCGGCACGGTGCCGGCCGCGACCGCCGCGCCCGAACCGCCGGACGAACCACCCGACGAGCGCTCGAGATCCCACGGGTTGCGGGTGATGCCGAAGATCGAGTCGGTGGCCCCGAAGACGCACAGCTCGGGCACCCGGGTCAGGCCGACGACGACCGCCCCGGCCGCGCGCAGCCGGCGCACGACCTCGTGATCCTGCTCGGACGCCGTGTCGGCGGTGCCGGCCGATCCGGCCCGCATCGGTTCGCCGGCGACCGAGACGTTGTCCTTGATCGCGACCGGCACGCCGGCCAGCGGCAGGTCGGCCCGGTCGGGGCGGGCGTCCACCTCGTCCGCCTCGCGACGAGCCGCGTCGGCGCGCACGACCTGGTAGGCGTTGATGCGCCCATCGACGGCGGCGATGCGCTCGAGCGCGGCGTCGACCACCGCACGAGCCGTGCGCTCGCCCGCCCGCACCGCCGCCGCGATGGCGACCGCCGTCCCGGCGGGCGTCTCGGTCACCATCAGCAGCCGTCGTCGAGGGCCGGGAGGACGACGTCCCCGGCGCCGCCGGCGGCCGCCCGGGCGAGCAACGCCGCGGTGTCCGGTCCGAACGGCGCCGAGTAGGACGTGTCCGCGGTGCAGCCGCCCTGGTGGAGCCCGCCGGTGGCCCCGACCAGCCGGCCGCCGGCCAGCCACGGGCCGCCGCTGACGCCGTCGGCGAAGCCGCCGCAGTCGAAGCTGGGGTACACCCCCGTGTAATAGACGTCGGCGGTGCAGGAGATCGGGCGGCCGCCCGTCCCGGCGAGGTAGCCGTCGACCGTCACCGTGCGGCCGGCGGCGGGGGCCGCGCCCAGCGGGACGCCTCCGGTGACGTCCTCGATGCGGTGGCCGGCGCGCGGCGCGACCCGCAGCAGCGCCACGTCGTGGGCCGTGTCGTGCGTGGTGGACCAGCGCCGGTCGACGTAGGCGCGGGTGACCGTCCAGGTGCCGTACGGCGTCGCGCCGTCGTCGAAGCCGGGCGCGAACTCGATGCCCAGCCCCGTTCCGTAGACGCAGTGGGCGGCGGTGAGCACGAGATCCCGGCTGGGCGAATGGACGACCGAGGCGGTGCAGTAGTGCGGCAGTCCGAG
>NZ_JAEKKT010000225.1 GCF_019510245.1 Streptomyces sp.
AGAACCACGGCAACGGCGCCCGCTACCCCCGTGCCCAGTTTCGCAAGAAGGTGCCGCTGGAACGCATCAGGTCGGCGCCGATCGTCGCGGGCATGCTCGGCGTGTTCGACTGCTCGGGCGTCTCGGACGGTTCGGCGGCCGCGATCGTCGTACGCGCCGAGGACGCCCACAAGTACACGGACAAACCGATCTTCGTGAAGGCGCTGTCCTTCGTCGCCGGTCCGGCTGACGGGCTCCTCGACCCGGAGTACGACTTCACCACCTTCCCCGAGGTCGTCGCCTCCGCTCAGGAGGCCTATCGGCAGGCGGGCATCACCGATCCGCGCGCCGAGTTGGCGCTCGCCGAGGTGCACGACTGCTTCACGCCCACGGAACTGGTATTGATGGAGGACCTCGGCTTCTCCGAACGCGGCCAGGCCTGGAAGGACGTCACCAGCGGCTCATTCGACCTGGACGGCCCACTGTCGGTCAACCCGGACGGCGGCCTGAAGGCCTTCGGCCACCCCATCGGCGCCTCGGGCCTGCGCATGATGTTCGAGGCCTGGCTGCAACTGCGCGGCGAGGCGCCGCCGGAGCGCACGGTGCGGTCCGTCACCGAGGGGCGCTCGCTCGCCCTCACCCACAACCTCGGCGGCGGCCCCGGCGAATGCGTCTCCTTCGTGTCCGTCGTCGGCAGCGAACTCAGCGAGTAGGAAAGGCGGTCGGGGCATGGGACGACTCGACGGCAAGGTCGCCGTCGTGACCGGGGCGGCGTCGGGCATCGGCGCCGCCACGGCACGTCGGATGGCGGCCGAGGGCGCGCACACGGTGGTCGCCGACCTGAACCTCGACGGCGCGAAGGCGGTGACGGAGGAGATCCGCGCCGCCGGCGGCTCCGCGACCGCGGTCCCGGTCGACCTCGGGGACGTGGACAGCGTGCGGGCCATGGTGGCGGCCGCGGTGGAGACGTACGGCGGCCTCGACGTCCTGCACAACAACGCGGCGGCCACCCACCTGGCCGCCCGCCGGGACCTCGCCGTCGCCGAGGCGGATCCGGCGGTGTGGGACGAGACGATGCGCGTCAACCTGCGCGGCACCATGGTCGCGATCCAGGCCGCCGTCCCGCACATGACCGCCCGCGGCGGCGGCTCGGTCATCAACACGTCGTCCGGGGCCGGCCTCGCGGGCGACCTCCGCAATCCCGCGTACGGCGCCTCGAAGGCCGCGATCGTCAACCTCACGCAGTACGTCGCCACCCAGTACGGCAAGCAGGGTGTGCGCTGCAATGCCATCGCGCCCGGGTTCATCGTCACGCCCGCGAGCGCCGGTTCGGCGCACGGCGCGATCCGCGAGGCGATGCTGCGCCATCACCTCACCCCGCGCCTGGGTCTACCGGAGGACGTCGCCGCGGCGGTCGTCTTCCTCGCCAGTGACGAGTCCACGTTCATCACAGGGCACACCCTGCGCGTGGACGGCGGACTGCTGTCCCACCAGCCCTACGTCGCGGACCTGCGGGACGTTTGAAGCCGTCGCCGGAGGGGCCCCTCACGCGAGCGCCTCCGGCTCCAGGTCGCCCAGATAGGCCGCCCGCACCGCCGGATCGCGGCGCACCTCCTGCGGCGTGCCCGCGCAGATGCGGCGCCCGAAGTCCAGCACCACGACCTGGTCGCAGACGCTCATGACCATGTCGACGTCGTGCTCGACGAGCAGCACGCCCATGCCCCAGTCCTCGGCCAGGCGCCGTACCAGGCGGGCCAGTTCGCGTGTCTCGTCGTCCGACAGCCCGGCGGCCGGTTCGTCCAGGAGCAGCACGGACGGCGCTGCCGCCACCGCGCGGGCGATCGCCAGCAGCCGCCGCTCGCCGTACGACAGGTCGCCCACCGGGCGGTCCAGGCTGTCCTGCAGGCCGAACTCCCGTACCGCGACAAGTACATGGGGCGGCAGCGGGCGACTCCCGGGACGGACGAGGTCCGTGAGGTACGCCCACCGTCCGGGCCGGTCGCAGGCCGCGTACAGGTTGTCCAGCACCGTCATGTCCTCGAACAGCTCCAGCGACTGGAAGGACCGGCTCAGCCCGGCCGAGGCCCGCCGGTGCACCGGCACCCGGGTCACGTCCCGCTCGCCGAGACGCACCCGGCCACCGGCGGCCCGGGTGAAGCCGGTGACGGCGTCGATGGCGGAGGTCTTGCCGGCGCCGTTGGGCCCGATGAGCCCCACGACCCGCCCCGGCTCGACGTCCAGCGACAGCCCGTCGACCGCGACGACACCGCCGTAACGGACGGTCAGGTCCCGGACGTGAAGGGGCAGCGGCGTGCAGCGGGAGACCTCCGGCGTGACCGCTTCCGCCGTCTCCCGCGGCACCGTACCGCCGCGCTTCGGGAACAACCTGTGCCGCACGCCCGCCGTCCGCCGCCCGGCCTCCTTGCCGATGCCGTCCTGGTTCCCGACCAGCGTCAGGACCAGGACGACCCCGCCGATCAGCGGCATCCACTCGCTCAGCCCGGGCAGCACCCAGTCCCCGAACCGTGCCCCCACCGTGCCCGCGGCGAACGTGGCGCCGAAGAGCGGGCCCACGAGGAAGCCGACACCGCCGATGACGGCGAGGCCGAGGGCGGTGATGGAGTCGAAGCTCTGGAAGTCGGAGAAGACCACCGAGGTCGAGCGGAAGCCGGTGAGCACGCCGGCGAGTGCGGCGATGGCCGAGGACAGGCCGAAGGCGTACAGCTTGGCCGCGCGGACGTCGATGCCGAGGGCGGCGGCGGCCCGCTCGTTCGCACGCACGGCGACGAGCCGACGGCCGGTTCTGCCGCGCCGCACGTTGGCGACGAGGAGAGTGGCGACGACGAACAGCACGAGCACCACGGCGGCATACCGCTGCGGGTGATCGACTCCGGAGATGCTGACGCCGAAGAGGGTCTGGTCGCCCACCGCGATGCCCTCACTGCCGGGGGTCGTCGTCAGATCCGTGTTCTGGAAGACCATCGCCTCCAGCGTGGTGCCGAGGCCCAGCGTGATGATCGCCAGGTTGACGCCTCGCGTGCGGACCGCCGGGAGCGCGAACAGCAGGCCGATCGGCACCGTGCCCAGCACGCCCGCGAGGAGGGCCAGTTCGAAGGGCCAGCCCCAGTCGGCCGCCGCGTGTCCCGCGATGAACGCTCCGGTGCCGGCGAGGGCGTAGGCCGCGAGGGAGACCTGCCCCGCGTACCCCGTGACCACGATGACCGACAGGAGGATCAGCGAGAGCACCAGGGTGCTGGTGATCGCGTCGGCCCACAGCGGAGTCGAGACGCTCACCAGCACCAGCCCGGCCCCGACGGCGAGCGCCAGCGGCACGGGCCGGACCCGCCCGGTGCCCAGCGCGGGCAGGCGGTCCACGAACGTGCCGCGCAGCGGCAGCGCCCGGCCGCGCGCGACCAGCACCAGCGCGATGAAGAGGAAGGGCACTGAGGAGGCGAGCCCCGTGACACCGGTGCCGAAGCGGGTCAGTTCGGACTGCACGACGCCGATGACCAGGCCGCCGGCCAGGGTGACGGGAAAGGAGGAGAACCTGCCGATCAGCGCGGCGGCCAGCGCGCTCAGCAGGAGCGTGGTCAGGCCGGTGACCGACAGCCCGATGACCGGCACGATCAGGATGCCTGTCAGGCCGGCGAGGGCCGAGCCCAGCGCCCAGTTGCCCGTGGCGATCAGGTCCGGGGACCAGCCGAGCGAGGCGGCGACGTGCTCGTTCTCCGCGACCGCCGTGGTGCCCAGGCCGAACAGGGTGCGGCGGTAGAGCAGATGCAGGAGCCCGGTGACGGCGACCGCGATGCCGAGCAGCCAGACGCGGTCCTCGGAGACCGTGGCGCCGGCGACGGTCAGCAGCCGGGTGGGCAGCTTGCCCGGCACCAACTGGAGGCTGTCACCGTAGCGTTGGACGGCGACCGCGGTCAGCACGATGAACACCGCGAGGGTGCCGACCAGCCGGGCCAGTGAGGACGCCCGGCGCAGCGGCCGGAGCACCAGCAGGTGGGTGAGCACGCCGAGCACGGCGGAGGCGAGCACCCCGCAGGCGGCGGCCGGCCAGTACGGCACCCCCCGGTTGGCGGCCAGCTCCCACTGCACGTAGGCCCCGGCCATCCCCAGAGCGCCGTGCGCGAGGTTCAGGACACCGGAGCCCCGGTAGACCAGCACGATGCCGTGCGCGGTGAGGGCGTAGAGGGCGCCGAGCCCCAGGCCGAGCAGGGCGAAACGCAGGATGTCGTCCATCGGGGGAACCTTCCGGAGACCAGCTAGACAGCGTATTTATTTAAATAATTGTGCCGAGAGTACTTCACTAACCCAAAAATGCACCCCATGCTGTTCGCCAACTCGACGACGAGTCCCGCGGAGGAACCATGAACGACTCACCCCGAAGCAGACGGGCCGCAGCGACCTGTCTTGCGGTCACCGCAACGCTGCTCGCCGCCGGTTGCGGGGGAGAGGCATCCGACAGCTCGGCCGAGACCTCGTCGCTGAAGGGCACGCCGGTCAAGGTGATGGTGTGGGCGCCGGAGAACACCCAGGGCAGCGCCCAGCCCGGGGTCCGGCTCACCGCCCAGGCGTACGAGAAGTGGATCAACGCCCATGGCGGGATCAAGGGCGGCCCGCTGAAGGTGCTCACCTGCAACGAGAAGAACGACCCCGACGAGGCCGAGAAGTGCGCCCAGCAGGCCGTCGCCGACAAGGTCGTCGCGGTGGTGGGCTCCTACAGCCTCGCCGGCGACCGCTACATGCCCGTTCTCCAGAAGGCCGGCATCCCCTACCTCGGCGGGACCGGCGTCTCGGCGGCGGAGTTCTCCAACCCGCTGTCGTTCCCGGTCAACGGCGGCACGCCGGTGGTCTTCGCGGCACACGGGCGGCAACTGGTCGAGCAGGGCTGCAAGAAGATCTCCGGCGTACGGTACGACCTCGCGGCCGCCGCCATCGTCTCGCAGTTCCTCACCCTCGGCGTCACCTCCGCCGGCGGCGCCCCGCCCAAGGACCTCAAGGTGCCGGTCACCGCCACCGACCTCGCCCCGCAGGTCGCCGCCGCGACCAAGGGCAGCGACTGCTGTCAGCGTCATCCTGGGCACGCACTCCGACCTGTTCGTGAAGTCGTACGTGCAGTCCGGCGCGAAGACGAAGCTCGCCAGTGTCGTCGGCAACCTCATCCCGGAGCTGGCCGCGAGCACCGGCGGGAACGGCAGCCCGCTGGAGGGCGCCGCCATCACCGGCTACTACCCGCCGGTCTCCGACAAGGCCTGGCACGACTTCACCGAGGCCGCCTCCGGCGACAAGGACATCGACACCACCAACGGCGCCAACGAAACGACCTGGGTCGCGTTCAAGGTCTTCACCGAGGCCGCCGAGAAGCTGCCGGCGATCTCCGCGAAGGCCCTGGCACGCGAGCTGAACACCGCGTCGGGCATCAGCACCGGCGGACTGACCCCGCCGCTGACCTGGAAGGTGTCCACCGCCCTGCCGATCAAGGGCCTGAACCGCATCCACAACACCACCGCCACCGAACTGACCATCACCGACGGGAAGATCGAGTGGGCCAGGCCGGGATCGACCTTCGTCGACGTCCGCAAGGTACTGACGGCCACCACGGCCGGCTGACCGAAGGAGCACGCCCGTGCACGACACCGAGCCCCTGGCCGAAGCCCGCGCACTGACCGCCGGATACGGCAGCCGGCCCGTCGTCCGCGACCTCGACCTGGAGGTGCGTCCCGGCGAGGTCGTCGCCCTGCTCGGGGCCAACGGCGCGGGCAAGACCACCACGCTCCGGGCGCTGTCGGGCGACCTGGCCCCGATGGGCGGCGAGGTGCGCTGGCTGGGCGAGCCCGGCCGCGCGCCCCTGCACCGCCGCGCCCGCGAGGGCCTGGCGTTCGTCGGTGAGCGGGCCGTCTTCACCCGCCTCGACACCGCGGAGAACCTACGGGTCGGCCGAGTGACGACCGAACAGGCCCTCGCACTCTTCCCCGAACTGGGAAAGCGCCTGAAGACCGGCGCGGGCATGCTGTCCGGTGGCGAGCAGCAGATGCTGTCGCTGGCACGCGCGTTGGGCCGCGCCCCGAGGCTGCTCCTCGCGGACGAACTGTCGCTCGGCCTCGCCCCGCTCGTCGTCGACCGCCTGCTGCGCGCGGTCCGCGAGGCCGCCGACCGGGGCCTGGGTGCGCTGCTGGTGGAACAGCACGTGCACAAGGTGCTGGGCATCGCGGACCGCGTCTACGTGCTGCACCGCGGCCGCGTCACCCTGACCGGCACCCCGAAGGACCTGCGCGCCGATCTGGACGCGATCGAGTCGTCGTATCTCGCTCAGAAGACAATTCACGCAACTGATTGAGGTGGCCGCTGTGGCAAGCGCACGCGAACAGATCCGGTCCCTGGTTCTGTCCGGCGACACGTTCGACCAACCCACCGACGACATCCGGGAGTTGCAGCTCGAAGCCGCACGGGAGGCCTTCGCCGCCCACCGCGAGCGCACCCCGCTGCTGCGCACCCGTGCGGAGGAGACCGGCGTCCGCGAGGTCACGGCCCTCGACGACCTCGTCCCCCTCCTCTTCTCGCACACCAGCTACAAGTCGTACCCCGTCTCCCTCATCACCGCCGGCCGCTGGGACCGTCTGCTGCGCTGGTACACGACCGTGTCCGCGGTCGAACCAGGTGACGTCGACGTGGACGGCGTCCGCGACATCGACGAGTGGACCGAACGCATCACGGCCGCCGGCCACCGTCCGTACATCACCAGCGGCACCTCGGGAAAGGTCTCCTTCCTCAACTGCGACACGAGCGACCTGGGTTTCCTGCACGACATCCTCGAACACCTCACCTGCTGGCCCGACCCCCTGCCGCCGAAACCCACCCGCCGCGGCTACCTCCTCGCACCGGCGAGCGGCCCGATGCGCTCCATCGACGGCTTCCGCCGGCACGCGGAGGTCTTCGCGCGCCCCGGCGAGACACAGCTGCTCACCGAGGGCCCGCTGCGGGTGTCGGAGCTGATGAGCAGCGCCCTGCTGCGCCGCCGGATGGCCGAGGGCACCGCCACCCCGCAGGAGATCAGCACCTTCGAAACCGCGTCCGAGTCCCGGCAGAAGGAACTGGACACGGCCGTCACCCGGATCGTCGACGACATCGCCGCGCACCGGGACGAACCTCTCCTGATCGCCGGCATGAACAATCAGCAGTTCGCCCTCATCCAGGCCCTGCGCGCCCGGGGCGTCCCGGACGGCAGCCTGCACCCGGACACCCTGGTGCTCAGCGGCGGCGGCAACAAGGGCCGTGCCCTGCCCGACGACTACCAGCAGCAGTTCACCGCCTTCTACGACGGCGTGCGGCGGGTGCGCAGCTACGGCATGACGGAGCTCCAGGGATCCTGCCCCGCCTGCGAGAAGGGCGCGTACCACGTTCCGCCGTGGGTGATACCGCTCGTCCTCGACCAGGAGGGCGAGACCCTGCTCAACCCCGAACACGGCGTCGTCGAGGGCCGGTTCGCATTCCTGGACATCTCGCTGGAAGGCCGCTGGGGCGGACTGATCAGCGGGGACCGGGTCTTCGTCGACTTCTCGCCCTGCGCCTGCGGCAGGCCGGGCCCGGCCGTACTGCCGGACATCCGGCGCTACGGCGACCTCGGCGGCGACGACAAGATCACCTGCGCGGCGACGCTCGACTCCTATGTGCGGGGGATGATCCACGAATGACCGCCACGACACCGCACCGCGCACCCTCAGCCGGGACGGACAACCCGCTACCGGTCGTGCACATCGTCCGCGGAGAGGCCGACCACGGCCCGCACGACACCCACGGCCGCCCCGGCACCGCCTTCACCGCACCGGCACTCGACCTGGACCGCCTCGTGTGGCCCCGCACCGAACCAGGACCCGCCTTCCACGTGCCCACGGCGGAGATCGTGGACCTGCTGGTGGCGACGGGCGAGGCCCTGAAGGCGGACCGCGACGGCCTCCTCGCCGAGGCCCTGGACCGCATGGTCCGCGTCAGCCCGCTCCCCGGCGAGGTGCTCCAACGCGCCTACGCCGCGCTCTGGCGCAGCTTCACCCGCCCGGGCTGTACGCCCAGATCGATCACGAACTCGGCGGAGCGGACGTACTCGACGGCTGGCGCGAGGTGCGGCTGCCCGGCGGCCGCATCGCGGCCACGCGTGCGTTCCCGCCCCGTCTGGTGCACGTCATCGCTGGGAACGCCCCCGGCGTCGCGGCGATGTCCGTCGTGCGCGGCGCCCTCACGAAGGGCGTCAACCTGCTGAAGCTGCCCTCGAACGACCTCTTCACCGCGACCGCGATCCTGCGCACCATGGCCGCGGTGGCCCCCGGCCACCCCGTGGTCCGGTCGTTCTCCGCCGTCTACTGGCGCGGCGGCGACGACGCGGTGGAGAGCGTCCTGTTCCGCCCGCAGTTCTTCGACAAGCTGGTCGCCTGGGGCGGCGAGGCGACGATCCGCGGGGCGCTTCGCCATGTCGGTCCCGGGTTCGAACTGGTCTCCTTCGATCCGAAGACCTCCATCTCGCTGATCGGCCGGGAGGCCTTCGCGTCCCCGCGGACGCTCGCCGAGGCCGCCGACGCGGGCGCCGCCGACGCCACGTTCTTCAACCAGCAGGCGTGCGTGGCCAGCCGCTTCCAGTTCGTCGAGGGCTCCGTGGACGACGCCGACCGGTACGCCGCCCTGCTCTGCGAACGCCTGGGCCTCGCACGGGAGTTCAGCTCGGCGGGCGGTCCGAGGGTTCCCACGGACCTGCGCGAGGAGATCGACGTCCTGCGCTCCCTGGCACCCGAGTACCGGGTGTGGGGCGGGTACGACGGGCGGGGCCTGGTCATCCGCTCTCCCGAGCCGGTGGACTTCCACCCCGACGGCAAAATCGTCAACGTCGTCCCCGTCACCGCCCTCTCCGAGGCGGTCACCCACGCCGGAGTCGCCACCCAGACCGTCGGCGTCTACCCCGGCACCCGCAAGCCTGACCTGCGCGACGCCCTCGCCTGCGCCGGGGTGCAACGCGTGGTGTCCCTGGGCCAGGCGGGTGGCATGCCGCCCGGCCTCTCCCACGACGGCTTCTATCCGCTGCAACGGCTCATGCGCTGGGTCAACGACGAGTGATCAGCCGGCACGACCGCTGACCCGGCACGGCTCTGTGCGGTCGCTGTGCCCTGGCGATAACCCCACCGGAGACTCACTTCCTGAGGACGCGGATCGGCTCGCCGGCGACGAACGCGGCGATGTTCTCGACGGCATCCCGGTAGAAGACCTGGTAGTTGCCTTCCGTCACGTACCCGATGTGCGGGGTGACGAGGGCGTTCTCCAGGGTCCGCAGAGGGTGCTCCTCGGGCAGGGGCTCGGCGTCGAACACGTCGAGGGCCGCTGCGCCGATCTTCCGTCGCCGCAGGGCGTCGACCAGGGCGTCCTGGTCGACGATCGGTCCCCGGGAGGTGTTGACCAGCAGCGCGGTGGGCTTCATCGAGGACAGTTCGGCCTCCCCGACGAGGCCGCGGCTGCGCTCGCTGAGAACCAGGTGGATCGACACCACGTCGGACCGTGTGAACAGTTGTTCCTTGGTCACCGCCCGCACGCCGTGCTCGGCCGCCTTCCCGGCGGTGAGGTTCTGGCTCCAGGCGATGGTCTCCATGTCGAACGCCTGCCCGACCCTGGCGACTCGCGAGCCGAGCCGGCCGAGGCCCAGCAGACCGAGCGTCTTCCCCGCCAGCATGGTGCCCACGCCCGTCTGCCAGCCACCCTCGCGGACGTGCCGCGTCTCGGCCGGCAGGTTCCTCACCGCCGCGAGGATCAGCGCCCAGGTGAGCTCCGCCGTGCCGGCGGCGTCGGGGTATCCGGTACGGCAGACCACGATGCCCTGGGCAGCCGCGGCCGGAACGTCGATCGCGGCGTTGACCGGTCCGGTGGTCACCAGGAGCCGGAGGCGGGGGAGCCGGCGCAGCACGTCGGCGGGGAAACGCGTGCGCTCCCGCATCGCCACCACCACATCGAACCCGGCCAGCTCCGAGACGACCGTGTCCGCGTCGGGCAAGGCTCGGTGGAACACCTCGACCTCGGCGTCCAGAGAGTCCCAGTCGGCGTACCTCCTTGCCACGTTCTGGTAGTCGTCGAGCACCGCGATGCGCAGATCCTTCATTTCCGCTCCCAGGTCACCGGCGTCGGACGCATGAGACAGCCTGACTCTCTAGTGGATCCATCAACTATATTCTGGTGGTCAAGAACCATCGACACGGGTGTGCGACCCGAGGGGAGAAGTCCCGGATGCGGAACCTGACCGTGGCCCAGCAGCTGGTGGACATCCTGCGCCAGGCGGGCGTGGAGCGGATCTACGGCGTGGTGGGTGACAGCCTGAACTCGGTGGTCGACGCCGTGCGCCGCACCGACGGCATCGAGTGGGTGCACGTACGCAACGAGGAGGCCGCCGCCTTCGCCGCGGCGGCCGAGGCGCAGCTGACGGGGAAGCTCGCGGTGTGCGCCGGCAGCTGCGGCCCGGGGAACACGCACCTGATCCAGGGGCTGTACGACGCGCACCGCTCCGGTGCGCCCGTGCTGGCGCTCGCCTCGCACATCCCGTCCCACCAGATCGGCACCGGGTTCTTCCAGGAGACCCACCCGGAGTGGCTGTTCACGGAGTGCAGCGACTACTGCGAGATGATCGGCACCCCGGAGCAGATGCCGCGGGTGCTGCGGATCGCCCTGCAGCGTGCGCTTGGCAACAGCGCGGTGTCGGTCCTCGTCATACCGGGCGACGTGGCACACGCCGAGGCCACCCACCCGACCGGCACCAGCGACCTGGTCACCGAGCGAGGCCGGGTCGTGCCGCCGGACGCCCAGGTCAGGTCACTGGCCGAGAAGCTGAACGCGGCGCGCAAGGTGATGCTGTTCGCCGGCGCCGGAGTCCGCGACGCGCACGCCGAGGTCATGGCGCTGGCCGAGAAGGCCGCCGCCCCCGTCGGGCACACCCTGCGGGGCAAGGAGTGGATCCAGTTCGACAACCCCTACGACGTCGGGATGAGCGGGCTGCTCGGTTACGGCGCCTGCTATGACGCGATGCACGAGGCCGACCTCGTGATCCTGCTGGGCACCGACTTCCCGTACAACGACTTCCTGCCGCAGGCGCGGACCGTGCAGATCGACCACGACGCCGGGCGTCTCGGCCGTCGTACCGTGCTGGAACTCGGCGTCCACGGCGACGTCCGGGAGACGCTGCGGGCCGTGCTGCCGTTGACCGAGGCGAAGCGGGACCGCTCCTATCTCGACCGGATGCTGCACAAGCACGCCAAGTCCCTGGAGACGGTGGTGGGCGCGTACACCAGCAACGTCGAGCGGCACACCCCGATCCACCCCGAGTACGCGGCCTCGGTTCTGGACGAACTCGCGTCCGACGACACGGTCTTCACCGTGGACACCGGCATGTCCAACGTGTGGGCGGCGCGCTATGTGACCCCCAACGGACGGCGCCGGGTGATCGGTTCGTTCCTGCACGGCACGATGGCCAACGCGCTGCCGCACGCCATCGGCGCGCAGTTCGCCCACCCCGGCCGTCAGGTGATCTCGATGTCGGGTGACGGTGGACTGGGCATGCTGATGGGCGAGTTGCTCACGGTGAAGCTGCACGATCTGCCGGTGAAGACGATCGTCTTCAACAACTCCTCGCTCGGCATGGTGAAGCTGGAGATGCTGGTCGAAGCGCTGCCCGAGCACGAGACCGACCACGGGCCGGTGGACTACGCGGCGATCGCCCGCGGCGCGGGCATCGAGGCGATCCGCATCGAACGGCCCGAGGACGTCGTAGAGGGCCTCAAACGGGCGCTCGCGTACGACGGACCGTTCCTGGTCGACCTGGTGACCGACCCCAACGCGCTGTCGATCCCTCCGCACATCTCGGCCGCCCAGGTCAAGGGGTTCGCCTTCGCCGCGGGCCGGACAGTACTCGACGGCGGCGTCGGCAGGATGCTCGACCTGGCGCGCGCCAACCTGCGCAACATCCCCCGCCCCTGACACCTCGGGTAAGAGTCGGACGGCCGCCACCGAAGAGCTGTTGTCAGAAGGAGTGCGGACCGAACCGGCCCCAGGCCACGAAGACGGCCAGCGCGAGCAGGACCACGGGCGCGACGAGCGCCTGGAGTTCCCTCCGGCGGCCGTATTCGATCAAGGCGCCGATCATGATCAGACCAGGCCGGCCGTGGCCGGGGGGTACGACGGCGGAGGCGATGTCCACCGCCGGGGGCAGTGGATCGTCCGAGCTCAGCACCGTCACGCCCGAGGCCAGACGGATGCGGTGGGTGCGGGTGGCGATGCCGGCGAGCACGGTCTCCGGAGTCGAGATCGCGAACTCGGGGCGGTGGTGTTCCCCGAGGGCGATGACGTCGACGCCCGTCTCCTCCGCGAGGACGGCCTCGTCGACGACCTGCCGGATGGCCTGTGCGTAGGACACCGGCTTGCCGGAGTCGTCCTCCGGCACATCGCTGAACGTGTCCAGACCGAAGACGAGATCAGACATGGATGGGCCCTTTCGTGAGCGGTTGTCGCGGCCCGCGGTTCGGGGTCGAACCTCGGGGTCGACAAGGTGCTCGCTCAGCCCGCCGGTGAGGGGCCGCGCCGTATGAGCCGAGCCCCCACCTCCGTGGCAGCCATGCGCTCATCCTGCCGCGCTCACCGCACCGATCCGGTGAGCGCCCGCCTGGAATCATCGCGCGATGTACTTGACGTGTCAACCAAGCCTTGCTGGACGCGCCTGGCGATTAGTCCCGGACTCCGGACGAGGCCCTGGAGGTGGTCCGCTGTGTGCGCGCCGGCGCCACCGAGTCACCGTTGGTCCCGTTGGGCGGCACCCTCGCTGTCATGGCGACGCTGGATGCGGCCCGCGCCGCCGTCGGGGTGCGCTGTCCCGGCGGGCCGGGCGGGAAACTGACGCGGCGTCGCCGGGCTCCGCCGGCGCCCTGGCGTGTGGTCGTTTCTAGGCGAGTGCGCGCTGGAGCAGCGTGTGCGAGGCCGTCAGGAAGCGGTGATCGCTTTTCTGCTCGACCGTCACATGCTCGCCCGTGCCGCGCTCGACCGGAGCCGACCGGTTCCCGCGGGCGAGTCCAGTATGTCCAGGGTCCACATCCGCATGCTGCCGGTCCGGGCCCAGGTGGACGTCGAGGACATGGACCGCCTTCCGCTCCAGCTCACCGCGGCCCTGGAAGGCCCCGTCCTGCTCTACCTGTCCATGGACGGGCCGGTGGACACCGCCCCACTCGCCCGACGGCTGTCCGACAGTTGGCGGATCCTCGTCGACCGGCTGGTCCCGATGGGCGAGTAGGCCGAGCTCGCGCCGGGCCCGCGGGGTTCACGCCGGCCGCGCGGACTGACAACCGTAGTAAACGCCGCGGCACGCACACGGCCGACAAGCGTGGGCCGCCCGGCCGACTCCGCGGAGGTGTGCCGTTCTGTGTTCGGCTAGTCGCAGCACCAGGACGACCTGGCGCCGACCGTCATTGTCAGCAGGGCGACGTACACGATGACGGTCACCGCGACTCCCGTGGCCCAGCCACGCATGGTGTTTCGTGCGGTGGGCGTGCGCGGTGGCCGCTCGGAGGGCGGATCCGGTTCATGGGGCGATGGCCTGCTGCGCGCGCTCTGTGGGGCCACGGCGAGTTCCTCGTGGGGGATGGGGGCGAGTCCTTGCGTCGTGGTGGCAGGAACTCTCGTAGCTGGGGCGCTGCCCCCGTTCAACCAGCCTCAAAAAGGATGACACATCAACAATGCGGGAATGTCAACGTCCATCCATACGCCGGTGACGGGTCACACTTCGCCTTCCCGCGCGGCCACCCTCCGTGCCCGCGGCGACCGTACCGGCCGGCGCCCGCCCCTCTGCACCGCCGCCCCCGACACGGGCCTCCGCGCGTCGATCGTCGCGGCACGTCGACCGTCGCGACGCGGCCGACGAACCGCCTTCGCCTTCCCGCCGCTCCGACAACTTCGACAAACACTTCATGGACACGCCTTGAAGCTTCATGCCCTCCGAGCGTGAGGGCCATGTCGCCCACGGATGACTGGCAGGGCCGACAGCCGAGCGATCTGGAGGGGGCCCTCATGTTAGGCTGGATGTATGGACAAGGCGCCCGCTTCCCCCGTGCAGGAGACTCCGGCCAGGCCGCGACGGCGTGACGCCCTGCGCAACCGTGAGGCGATCCTGGCGGCGGCACGTGTGGCCTTTGCCGAGGAGGGGCTGGAGGCCTCCCTGGAGGGAGTGGCCCGCCAGGCGGGCATCGCGATCGGAACGCTGTACCGGCACTTTCCCACCCGGCTCGCTCTGGTCGATGAGCTCTTCGCCGAGAAGTTCACCGATCTGTTGAACGTCGCCGAAGAGTCGGCCGTCATGGACGACGCCTGGGAGGGGTTCTGCTCCTTCATGGAGCGGTTCTGCGAACTGCAGGCGTGCGACAGGGCCTTCAACGCCTTGGCCGCAGCACGGCTGCCCGCGCACAGCGTCAGCGGGCAGATGAACGAACGCGTCAAGGAACTGGCCTCCACGATCCTTCACAGGGCTCAGCGGCAAGGTGCCGTACGCGCCGATGTCACCAGAGAGGACCTCGTCTTCGTCGTGTGGTCCCTGGAGGGCATCATCCAGGCGACTCGCACGATCGCGCCCCGCGCCTGGCGGCGTCATCTCCACCTGATGCTCGACGCCTTCCGCGCCGACACCGCCCACGAACTGCCCGAGCCCCCGCTCAGTCCTCAGCAGGTCGACCAGGGCATTGCCGCGCTCGAGTGCGGGGAGCCCAGCTGCTGACTCGGTGCGGGGCGGTCCGCCGGTCATGACGTCGGATCTGCTCAGCTCTCCGCCAGGAGATGTGCCAGCTCAGTGTCCATGTCAAGCCGCTCGGATTCGGTTCCCAGCGGCACCACGGACAGGGTTCGAAGCAAGAAGGACTCCACCTCCGGCAGGAACGCCTCGAACAAGGCGGCGCCCCCAGGTGAACTGAGGGCGATGTACAGCACATCCCGGCCAAGGCTGACGGTCGGCCACATCCGCACGTCGCCCTGACCGGCAGGGCGGGTCAGGGCCTCGATCAGCACGTCGCGACTGAAAATCCACTTCACGGTTCCGCCGGGCCCCGCGGGATAAAAGGCAGCGTGGACGGCATAGGGGTCGTGGGTCGCGTATTGCAGTTTCATGGAAAGCGGTATGGGTTCCGCAGCAGACGGGTCGAGCCGCACAGACAGCTCGGAATCCACGGTTCTGATTGATTCCATGATCCTTCACTTTCGACGCGCTGTCGCCCTTCGTGGTCATTCCTCAGACGAACAGGAGAAGGGCAAGCCTGTCCCTGTGCGAATGTTGCCCGTCACTCGACGGCACGGAGGCGCGACCCGAGTTGTCGCGCCTCCGTACCGGAACCGATGAGCCGGACCGTCAGCGCTCGAATGCGAGCACCTGGTCCACGTACCAGCGGTCGAGCGCCCCGTGGCGGTAGACCGTCACGTCGATCCACCGTCCGTCGTCCCACCGGTACAGGTCGCGGCCGTCCCAGCTGACTTGCCCTTGGTGGTGCCGGGCCCGCCGGTCATCACGGTGACCCTGGTCCGCGTACAAGTTCCGGTCGTCGTGGCCGCGGTGGTCGTCGTCCGAGTAGCCGTTACGGCTTCCGCCGTGGCCGTCGTCCCGGTCCGCAAGATAACCGCGGTGGTGGGCAGCACCCCCGAGGGTCTGGAGTCCGGCCTGCGCGGACGTGGCGTGCCCGATGGACTCCGAAGTCGCCGCCGACGCTGCGCCCCCGGCGCCGATCACTGCCACGCCCGCGATCGTGACGGAAGCGAGAGCGACCGAGACTCGCTTGACGAACTTCTTCATTGTTATCCCCTTGCGAGTGTCTGCTATCCCGCCATCCAGTCGGCGGGTCTTTTCCGTGAACCGGAACCCATCCCAACCGGAGGGGCCCCTCATCTTGACTCGATCAGCGTACATGAGGCCCCCCTCATGATTTGCCACCTTGTAGGTGAGGCTGCTCACAAGGAATTACGGGAAAGGGTGATCGGCAAAGTTCGCGCCCTCTTGAGAAAGCGGGGGAGCGCGAGCTGTGCGCCGGTGGAGAAGGTCGGTGAGCCAGTCGATATCGCCGGGGATCGTGTGCCGCTTGCTGTCCATCAGGCGGAACTTCGAATTGCCGGATCGCCGTCACAAGTCAGGGGCGGCCGGCGTCGCGGAGCGGCCGGGACGTCGCACGAGCGGCGGGTGGGCAGGGGCGGGCGGCCGCCTCGACGAGCGGGAACTGGACGGGCTGATCGCGGCGGCCGAACGGCGGGCGAGCACACCGGAGCAACTGCTGCCGCACGCGCAACGCACCGAGCGCGGTTACGAGGAGCAGACTGGGCGAGGACGATTGATCCGATGTTTCGTCGTCCTCGGCATTGACCTCTCACCGTCGCTCTCCTACTTTGCCTGCATGTTTCCCACAAGACAGCTGGCGCGTCTCACGAGACCCGCCGACATGGTTCGCTTATTCATCGGGCCTTATCGGATCGTGACGGCCTTCCTCTGCACGCTCCTGTCCCTCGGAGCGCTGGCTCTGCCCGCACACGCGGCAGCCGCGGTCACGTACTTCGTCTCGCCCAGCGGCAGTGACAGCAATCCGGGGACCAGCGCCGATGCTCCCTTCCGTACGCTGACCAAGGCGCAGACAGCGGTCCGGGCGATCGACAAATCAACGTCCGGGCCGATCACCGTGACGTTGGCCGGTGGCGTCTACCGGCTGAGCAAGACGCTCACCTTCACCGCCGCGGACTCGGGCGGCGGTTCGGCGGGCACCGTCTGGTGGAAGGCGGCGTCCGGACAGTCCCCGGTCATCAGTGGTGGTGTCCGGATCACCGGCTGGGCACGGACCAGCACCGGCAGCAGCATCTGGTCCGCCCCCGCCCCCAGTGGCCTGGACACCCGGCAGCTGTACGTGGACGGTGCGCGCGCCCAGCGTGCGACCGGCACCCTGCCCGTGTCGGTGAAGCAGACGGCGACCGGATACACCACAGCCTCCGGTGACCCGTTGGCCGGCTGGCGCAATCCGTCGGCGATCGAGTTCGTCTACCGGGGTGGACTCGGGCTGTGGACCGAGCCGCGCTGTCCGGTCGCCTCGGTCACCAGCACCGCCATCACCATGGCCCAGCCCTGCTGGAACAACTCCACCCAGCGCGTCATGCGCACCGACGACTCGGGCCGCACCTACAACCTGGTCGGCCGCAAGTCGATCACCGAGGCACCGACGGCGGTGGAGAACGCCTACGAACTCCTCGACAAACCCGGGGAGTTCTACCTGGACAGGAGCGAGCACCGGTTCTACTACATTCCGCGCTCCGGGGAGGACCTGACCGCCGCGGACGTCGAAGCACCCTCGCTCGACACGCTGGTGGCGACCTCCGGCAGTGCCTCGGACGAGCCCAGTCACGTCGGCTTCCAGGGCATCCAGTTCAGCTACGCCAACTACACGACCTCCAACACCGGCACGGGCTTCTCCGAGATCCAGGCGACGTACCAGGTCACCGGGACGACGGGCTATGCCACCCAGGGACTGTGCCAGTTCGTGCCGGGCGGTACCTGCCCCTACGGCAACTGGACGAAGATGCCCGGCGCGGTGCGGTTCACCTACGACAAGAGCATTCACTTCGACCACGACTACTTCGTCCACCTCGGTGGAGCCGGGCTGGACCTCGGCAACGGTTCGCAGGGCGACACGGTGACTGCCTGCGTGTTCACCGACATCTCCGGCAACGGTCTCGACCTGGGGGGCGTGGACATCCCGCAGCCGAGCAGTGCGGCACAGCACACCAGCGCAATCACGGTGAAGGACAGCCACTTCTACGACACCCCCGCCGAATACCACGGCGGGGTCGCCATCGACGCCGGCTACATCGAGACGTCGACCATCACCCACAACCAGATCGACCATGTGCCCTACACCGCGATCTCCATCGGCTGGGGCGGCTGGCCCGACAAGGTGAGCCTGCCCGCGCAGCCGAACTATTCGAACAACAACACGGTCTCGGACAACCTGATTTACGATCACATGGCGTTGCTCGGGGACGGCGGTGCCGTCTACACCAACGGCATCACCGGAACCTCGATGGCGACCGGCGAGAAGGTCACCGGCAACGTGGTCCACGACCAGCTCAACACCTCCGGCGGCCACGTCCTGTACACCGACAACGGCGCCACCTACGTTTCCGTTCTCGGCAACGCGGTGTGGAACATCAACGTCTCACCGTGGGGCAGCAAACACGTGAACTACACCGCGGGCGACGGTACCTACGACCCCACGGACATCGAGGGCAACTACTGGCCGAACGGTCCCGCCGACTACGACAACAAGAACGTCGTGATCCGGAACAACCACGCCATCACCGGAGCGTCCGGCGTCCCGTCGAGCATCATCGCGGCGGGCGGCATCGAGTCGCAGTACCAGGCGATCCTCTCCTGGCAGCCGGCCTGACGCGAAGGACTCCGGCCCGGCGGACGACCGGCGCGGCGGGCGCCTCTTCACAACGAGGCGCCCGCCGCTCCCGTCAGGAGCGCGGTGCTGAACCCCTGAGCGGTCCTCGCCTCGATGGATGATCCGGCTCGGGAACAGCTCGCGGTCGAGGGCGTAGCGGGCCTCGGCGTAGTTCATGCCGGCCACGTCCGGGACGGCGAAGGACTCGCGGTGCGCTGGGTGACCAGGTCGGAGGCGCTGACGTAGCTGATCATGTCGCCCACGTCGGCCATCCGGGAGTTGATTCCCCCGCCCGCCTCCGAGTCCTGGCTCTGCTGTCCCCGCAGCGCGGCCAGCTCGGACATGACGGCGAGAAAACCGTTGACGGCATTGGCGACGTAGCGGGTGGTGCCGAGGGAGCGGACCTTTTCGGTGAGCTTGCGGCCCCAGGCGGCACCGGTCGCCGAGCCCGCCTCGGGGAACTCGTTGCCGATCGAGTACATGGTGACGCTGGGGTGGTTGTAGTCCTTGGCGACCATCGCCTCGACGTCGCGCTCCCACCACTCGGGGAAGTGCAGGCTGTAGTCGAAGCCGCTCTTCGCGGACGTCCACACGTCGAAGGTGCGGTGGGCAAGGCTGCCGGTCCGTGCAGGGCGCGGAGTCATCCCGGGGCCGTAATCGCTCGTCCTCCTGGAGGAGGACAAGGGCGCGTCGGCTCGTGCAGGGACACCAAGCGGGATTGCGAGCACGCGCACGATGCCCCGGCGCCCCCTCGCCGGTCAGGCTGGCCGTCCACCCGAAACCTGAACGTCGGGGACGGCCGACGATCCGGTCGTAGGAGCCGAAAGCGATGACCGGGGGATCGGGCCGGCGGCGCCGGGTGCAGCGGCAGCGAAGAACGGCCGGCGCCGTCCGGCGAGCCGGTGCACCGAGTAGAAACCGTCGAGCCGCCCTACCGTGTGTCCCGAGGTGGGCGGCTCGTGCCGTTGGTATGCAGAGGGCATCCGCGGGCCCAGCGCCCTTTCGACGGCCCACTGCCTCGGCAGGGCGATGAGTGTGCTCCTCGCCGACGACCACGCTCTCGTACGTCGTGGAGTGCGGCTCATTCCCGACCGGGAGCCGGACCTCGAGGTCGTCGCCGAGGCCGGGGACGGCGCGGAGGCCGGGGACGGCGCGGAGGCTATGGAACTGGCCCGCACCCATGACATCGACCTGGCGGTGATGGACATCGCCATGCCCCGGATGACCGGCCTGCAGGCCACCCGGGAACTCCTCGCGCTGAAGCCCGGCGTGCGCGTGCTGATGCTGACGATGCACGACAACGAGCAGTACTTCTTCCAGGCGCTGAAGGCCGGCGCCAGCGGATACGTGCTGAAGTCCGTGGCGGACCTCGATCTGGTGGCCGCCTGCCGGGCCGCCATGCGGGACGAGCCCTTCACAGGAGATCGCGGAGATGCTCTTCATCAGCATCAAGACCGTCCACCGTCACCGGGAGAACGTGCTGCGCAAGCTCGGCCTGCGTGACCGGCTGGAACTCACCCGCTACGCGATCCGGGCCGGCCTCGTCGAGGCCTGAAGCCGGTCGAAGCCCGAGTCCGCCGACAAGCCGCAGGGCTCCGGCTGCCCAGGAGGGGGAGGGAATGGCCCGCTTCGCGCACACCGTTGCGCGCACCCGCGGCTCGGGCCCTGCAGCGGTGCCGGTCGTCCTACTCGCCGTCCTCGTTCTGCTGTTCAGCCCGTCTGCCTCCGGTGCCGAGCACCCCCGGTACCAGGCGGCAGGGCTCTCGCCGTCGGCGTCGAGTCGGCCGCCGGTCCCGCGCGTTGCGGCGAGCCTCAGGCGGAACTCGTGAGCCCCGCGGACGCGGACGTCTCCCCGGCTGCGGTCCGCAGCCATCGGGACGCCATCAGCGACCGTCATGTTCCACCCGTCCCCGCCCAGGACGTGTCACACAGCACAGGGATCCGGCTTCCCCGGTCCGCGCACCGCCCGGCTTCGGCGGCGGGCCATCTCGCAGCGCAGCAACCGGCACACCGTCACGCGGACCGGGCACCCCTCTTGCCCTCCGGCATCTGAACCTTTCCCTTTCCCTTCCCGAACCGTAGCCACGGTCCTGGCCACGGTGTGCCTGCCGGAGCCCACTGTGAACCGATCCCCGCACACCCGATCTCCGCACACCCGGTCCCTGCACACTCGATCACTACATATTCGATCTCCGCAGGTCAGAGGCCTGATCGCCCTCACCGTCGTTCTTCTGTCCCTGTACGTCGCGCTCACCATGCCCGTCCATCTCGGACTCGATCTGCGGGGCGGTACCCAGATCGTGCTGGAAACCCGCCCCACCGACGACGCCGATGCCGGCGGAGGGGCGACGGACCGGACAGTGGAGGTGCTGCGCGGCCGCATCGACGCGCTCGGTGTCACAGAGCCCACCATCGCGCGCTCCGGCAGCGACCGGATCGTCGTCGAACTGCCCGGTCTGCAGGATCCCCGGAAGGCGGCCGACGTCCTCGGCCGCACTGCCCGGCTCAGCTTCCACCAGGTACTCGGCCCGGCGACCGACGTCGGCGAGCGCCGCGACCCGCTGCCCGAACGGCCCCGTGAATCAGTGATCGCCGACGAGACCGGCCGGCTGCGCCTCAAGACCGCCTCGCTGACCGGCAAGGACGTCAAGAAGGCGGTCGCCGGCTTCGACGGGCAGGGCGGTGCCGGGTGGCACGTCAACGTCGACTTCAGGAAAACGGGCGAAACGGGCTGGGCCCGCCTGACCGGCGACGCAGCGTGCCACCAGGCCGGAGATCCACGCCGAAGGGTCGCCATCGTCCTGGACGACAAGATCACCTCCTCGCCACAGGTCGCCCCTTCCGTCGCGTGCCGGTCGGGCATCGGCGGCGGCTCGACCCAGATCGCCGGAACCTTCGACGACAGCGAAGCCAAGGAACTGGCACTGCTCATCAACGGCGGCGCCCTGCCGGTACCGGTCGAGACCGTCGAGCAGCGCACCGTCGGCCCCACCCTGGGCGCGCACGCCATCACGGCCAGTGCCTGGGCCGCCGCCATCGGCACCGCCATGACCTCGCTGTTCATCATCGCCGTCTACCGGATCATGGGAGTCCTGGCGACCGTGGCACTGGCCTGCTACGGCCTCATCTCCTATGCCGCCCTCGTCGCCCTCGGCGCCACCCCCACCCTGCCGGGCCTCGCCGGGTTCGTGCTGGCCGCGCTGCTGACAGTCATCGGCTACTCGGTCAACGACTGCGTCGTCGTCTTCGACCGGATCAGGGAACTCGGCCGCCGCGACCGCAAGGAGGACTTCGCCCTCATTGCCGGCCAGGCCTTCCTCGGCACCCTGCCCCGCACCGTCAACACCGGCATGGGTGCCGCATCCATCCTCACCGCCCTGACCGTACTCGGCGGCGACACCTTGACCGACTTCGCCCTCGCCCTCCTCATCGGCCTGACCGTGGGCACCTGTTCCTCGATGTTCACGGCCACACCGTTGGCCATCGAACTGCACAGACGCGCATGAGCGGGGTGCCGACATCACGCCGGGCAGGGGAATGTCGCCACGCGGCATCGAGTTCGGCTTGATGGCCGGCCGTCCCGGCGCGGCTGCCGCCGGTGAGCGTGAGCTGCGGAACCTCACAACGTGACAACGGACTTACCCTCGCCTCAAGACCCGTTACCCGCCTGTTCGCGTGATCCAGAAGCTCTCGCGCGTGCCGCTGCGGAAACCAGGAGCCGGGGTGGCCGTGACCCGGCTGAGACGTTTGTTCGGGTGGAATCGGTGCACACGATGAGCTGACACAGCCCTTATTTCGAGGAAGCGAGACGCAACATGGGCATCATCGCGTGGATCATCATCGGCCTGCTCGCCGGCGCCATCGCCAAGGCCTTGATGCCGGGCAAGGACCCGGGCGGCATCATCGTCACCATGCTCATCGGCATCGTCGGCGGCCTGCTCGGCGGCTGGCTCGGCAAGGTGATCTTCGGTGTTGACTCCATCGACGGGTTCTTCGACCTGTCCACCTGGATTGCCGCCATCGTCGGCTCCCTCATCCTGCTGGTCCTCTACCGCCTCGTCACCGGTAACCGGCACTCGCACCGTCACGCATAACCCGTCGAAGGCATACGCCGACGCGGCCTGAACGGCTCCCTCCTCGGTTCACGGGACGGGAGCCGTCAGCGTGTGCCCAAGGAGCACGCCGGAGAAGTGGTGGGCGGCCAGGGGCGGTTCCTCGGTCTGACCGGCGGGGCCGGGTCGGAGGTCGTCCACCCAGCTTCGGCGCGGAGGCATACAAACAGCGCAAAACCGTCGAGCGGTGTCTCAACCCGTTCTCAGCAGCGGCGCCGCCTGGCCATGCGAACGGACAAGCTCGCCATCGGGGGGGGGTGCTGCCCTACAACGCGGCTGCGGCAGGCGGTTACCACCTCCACGGTGTCCGTTTCTGGTTGGGATAGTGGTCCCGTGGCAGAGCCGACCTTTCGATACCACCCTGATCCGCTGGCTTCCGGGTCCGCGTTGCGCACCGACCACGTCTGCAGTGTCTGTGGCATGGATCGGCAGATCCGCTATCAGGGACCTGTCTACGGTCGGCAACCTGATTCCCTCTGCCTTCACTGCATCCACTCCGGGGCGGCGTCACGCGCCCTGAGCGTCCCAGGCGGAGGCGATAAGGACTCCGACATGGCCGCGGTCTTCAGCGATGCCGTTGACGTCCCCGACGACGTGCCTCTGTCAGTCGTCGAGGAAATCACCCGCCGCAGTCCCGGCTTTGCCGGTTGGCAGCAGGAGTCGTGGCTGTACCACTGCGGTGATGGCGCGGCCTTTCACGGCCCTGCCGGCTATCGCGAGCTTGAGGCCCACCCGGAGGCCCTCGCCATGCTCCGTAAAGATCTCCAGCGTTACGGCTGGGCGCCGGCAGAGACCGAACAGTTCTTGCAGGGCCTGGACCGGACTGGCGACCCGACCGCCTATCTGTTCCGCTGCTTGCACTGCAACACAAGCCTGGCATCTTGGGACGTCAGCTGACAGCGGTGTAGTTCGTGCCGTGATCACGGCCATCGTCGGTCGTTCGCCGAGGCTTCGTTCCCTTCTTGTGTGGGTGGGGCGGGGTGTAAGACTCGCCGGTGGCGAGCACGCGTCCAACGTCGTAGCGGGTGGCGGGTCGCTCGTTCTTCGAGCCGAGGGTGCGACCGAGGCGGAGTTGCGCGTGTCTGGCCAGGACGAGCCAGGTCCAGCGGTCGGCCGCGGCGGAGTCGCCGAGCTTCGGCTTGGTTCCAGCTGAGAATCTGCTCGCGCAGGCGGAACGTGCGCGCTGGCCAGAGTCATCCACCGCATGCGTCTGATGACATTGTCGGCGACTTTGGGGTTTCCCTCCTGAGCCGGGGCGGGAGAGTGGTCCGCTGCGGTTGCCTCGGCGCCCCGGGCACAAAACCCGGGCCACCTCCGTCAGGATGACCCGGCCGGGGCTCACCGGCTCTCGTCGGGTGGTTCCTCGTGCAATGGCTTCGGGGGCCGGTCGAAATGGACGTGGATCTTCTGAAAGCCCTTGAAGGCTTCAGTGGCGACGTACGACCGGTAGGCACGCCGGTCCGCGGCGCTCAGGTGGACCCGCTCGGTGAACGGTGACAGCAGGCTGCGCGGCCACAGCCGCATGACGCGCACCGCCCCGGCCTCCGCCGCGGTGAGGAAGATCAGCGCTCCTACGTAGAGCCAGGCGAGCAGGCCGAGGACGATGCCGAACATGCCGTAGGTGGCCGTCGCCCCACGCAGGACGTGGCTGACGTAGTAGGTACCCACCCACTGCAGCGCTTGCCAGGCACAGGCACCGCCCACCGAGACGCCGACCAGTCGGCGCAGGGGCAGTGCCCGCTGCGTCAGCAGCCGGTAACTCACCAGCAGGAGACCGGTGCTGAGACACACCGACCCGGCCGTGGCGGCGAACGAGGCTCCGCCCCGCAGCCGCACACCGAACACGGACGTCTGGGAGGCCGCAACCGACAGCACGGTGAAGGCACCCAGTGCGAGCGCGAGCACCAGCAGGAACACGAGGCCCTTGAGCCGCGAGCGGAACGGATCGGGCCGGGCATGGCGTGGGACCGCCCAGATCTTGTTGAGGGCGTACTGGGCGGCCTGGGCCACGCCCAGGGAGCCGTAGACACAGCCCGCGATGCCGGCGGCCAGTACGGGACCACTGCCGTGGAAGGAGTGGATGTTCTCGCCCAGCTGGTTGCCGATGACCGGGAACTCGTTCAGGGCCGAGTGCAGGACGCGCTGGCGCAGGGCGGCATCGTGGCTGAGGAACGTGCTGAGGACGACGACCAGGATGAGCAGCAGAGGGAAGAGCGACAGGAAGCCGTAGTAGGTGAGCAGTGCGGCGAGGTACAGCGCCTGGTCGTCGTAGAACTTGTACAGGACGGCGAGCGGCAGCCCGACCCAGCGGTGGCGTCGCTGGTAGCTGTCCACGCGAGCGAGGAATTCCGCGGCGGTCATGGCGTGGCCCGGGGCCCGAGGCGTCCGTTGGGCCAGGCGAAGGCACGCCTGGGGTCCGGTTGGTGTAGACCGGTTCGGAAGGTTAGCTCGGAGAGGGAGCGGACCGACGGCCCGGCTGTCAGGGCGCGGGTGATTTTCGCGGCGCGGAGTTCCTCGGGCACATGTCCAAGCGCCGCTTCGCCTGCTTGGAAAACGGCCGCGCGCACGTCACACAGCTCCAGGCGAACGGTCTCCGTGCTTCTCTTCTTCCTCTTCCCGCGCCTTTTCCACGTCATCGCTGTCGCCACCGCCTCTGCTCGGGAGGGCCGGCCTCGGCCGGTCGGTGTCGCGGTGCGGAGCCCTTGCGCGTTCGTCCGCGTTCGTCCCTCGTTGGCTGAGTCTCCGTCCGCCGCACCCGGAAACGCGCACGCCCGTTCCTGCTGCCGCTACGCGGCGCTGAACGCGACGGCCAAGGTCGCGTCGAAAGGTCCCGTCGTGTCGCTGCGGGTGGCGCGGGTGGCGCGGGTGCTGGGCGCGGAGAACGTCCTCGACTTGCTCACCCGCCGGCACCGGCAGACCAGACTCGGCTTCCAGCGGGCCGCGCTGCCTGGCTCGTCGCGGCCGCTGGAACTTCGACTGGCTGGTGTGCGACTGTGCCCTGGGGGATGTTCTGACATGGAAGGTCTGGAAACAGGCAGTCAGCCACCGGTGGCGAGGACCTGGGGGATGTCCTTGAGCCGGGTCTTGAGCCTTTTGATCTGGGTGAGGGTTTCCTTGTGGAGGGCGGTGACTTCGTCGAGCAGGCCCGGGTCGCGTACGGCCTGCGCGAGCTGGCCGAGCAGGAGCCAGTGGACGTTGACAGCCTGGGCTTTCAGGTACAGCTCGCGCAGGTAACGCAGGAGTGAGGTTCCCCCGAGATGCGGGGATGGGTGACAGGGGGTCAGATGGGTCTCACGAGAGGAGCCCAGACGATGCCTGCCCCGAGGAAGTACCCGCTGGAGTTGCGTGAGCGTGCGGTTCGGATGTACCGGACCGCCG
>NZ_JAEKKT010000463.1 GCF_019510245.1 Streptomyces sp.
GCCTGGCCGAACACTTCGATCAGGCTGCCGGCGGCCAGGGCGACGTCACGGCCGAGGGCGTGGATGCCGAAGAAGCTCAGCATCAACGACTGCGGCCGGGGTGCGCTGCCTGCCTGGTCGGACTGTTCGGGCTGATCGAAGCTGGTCACCGCGCAAGGGTAGAACCAGTTCCCCCTGCCGGGCAGGTAGGGGGTGGGGGTGGACCGGCGCCGTCAGGACGGCTTCGCCGCCGTAACCGCCATCGCGGTGACCGCGTTGCCACACTCCGCGAACACGCTGTCATCCAGGGCGACTTGGTGGGAACCGGTGCCGGGTCCCGGCCTTCCGGTCAGGGGCCGCGGTCGCTATCCGCCGACGGCCGTGGGCGCCGCCCGGGGGGCCGTACCGAAGCAGTCCCCAACGAGGATGCCCCACAAGGCCGTTGCGGTTCCCGGGGCCGCCCCGCGGGGTGCGCGGTTTCGGCCGCCCCACAGGGCGTCCGAGGCGTCCCGCCGGTGACTCACCGCGCGGAGCGTCCCCGCAGGTCGGAGGGTGGGACGTCCCGCGTCGACGGCAACTGTCCGGCGGCCCTTACCCCGCCCCGGACTCGGCCTGCAATGTCGGTGGTGCAGGACGGGCGGTGCGGTCCACCCCGTACCGCCCCACCGACCACAGAACGGGGAAGCCAGACATGGTCATCACCGCAACGAGCAAGTCCATCGGCATCGGCATCGCCACGCTCGCCCTGCTGGGCGGCGTCGCGAGCGGCACAGCCACCGTCGGCCCGGCCGAATCGGCCTCGACGGCGACCGCCCACGCTGCCGATGCCACCGCCGCCGCGAAGAAGTGCAGCACACCACGAGCCTCGGCTGGTACTGCGGCTACTACAAGGGCCACAAGACGGTGAAGTTCGGCAGCAGCGGCCAGGCCGTCAAGGAGGTGCAGGCGAACATCAACCAGACCACGGACTACAAGCCCAAGCTCAAGGTCGACGGCCAGTTCGGCTCGAAGACCAAGAAGGCCGTGCTGTGGTTCCAGCACGAGTTCAAGATCAAGCCGTACGACGGCATCGTCGGTCCGAAGACCTGGAAGGTGCTGCGGGCCAAGTAACCCGCCGTACCTCCACCGCACGGCGGCCCGTTCCCCCTCGGGGGAGGGAACGGGCCGCCTCTTCGTGCCGTCAGCCCAGATGCGTCGGCGCGAACATCCGCAGCACCGCCGGGAGTACGACCACGGAGGGACCCGGCTCGCCCAGTGCCTTGGCCAGGTCCGCCTCCAGCGTCTCGGGGGTCGTACGGACCCCCGGCACCCCGAAGGACTCGGCCAGTGCCACGTAGTCGGGGCGGGTCAGTTCCGTCGCCGTGGCCTGGCCGAAGGCGTCCGTCATGTACTCGCGCAGGATGCCGTAGCCGCCGTCGTCGACGATGAGCCAGGTGACGTTCAGGTCGTACTGGCGGGCGGTGGCGAGTTCGGCGACGGAGTACAGGGCGCCGCCGTCGCCGGAGACCGCCAGGACCGGGCGCGAAGGGTCGGCCACCGCCGCGCCCAGGGCCGCGGGGAAGCCGTAGCCCAGACCTCCGGACCCCTGGGCGGAGTGCAGAAGGTTGGGGCCCTTGGCGTCGAAGGCGGACCAGGCCCAGTAGGCCAGGATCGTCATGTCCCAGAAGGACGGGGAGTCTGCGGGAAGGGCCCTGCGGACCGAAGCCAACAGCTCCTGTTCCAGGGTGAGTTCCTGGGCGGCGATGCGGTCCGAAACGCGAGCGAGCACGTCACGTACCCGCTCCGGAGCCTCCGCGTCCTCCCTCGGTGTCACCGTCTCCAGCAGCGCCTGCAACGCCAGTCGCGCGTCCGCGTGGATGCCCAGCGCGGGGTGGTTGGACTCCAGCTTGCCGAGGTCCGCCTCGATCTGGACGACCCGGCCCCGCGGCTTGAACGTGTGGTAGTTCGAGGAGAGTTCGCCCAGTCCCGAGCCGACCACCAGGAGTACGTCCGCGTCCTCCAGGAAGTCCGTGGTGTGGCGGTCCTCGATCCAGGACTGGAGGGAGAGCGGGTGCTTCCAGGGGAAGG
>NZ_JAEKKT010000383.1 GCF_019510245.1 Streptomyces sp.
GGCGGCCCTGGCGCACCGGGCCCCTCCGGTCCTTCCGGTTTCCCGCCCGATCCCTCCCGGCAGGGTGGTCCCGGCCCCTCCGGTTACCCCGGCGACCCCTCCCGCCCCGGCGGTCCCGGAAACCAAGGACCAGATGGCTACGGCTACCCGCAGCCCGGCTCCAACCCGCCCCCGCCCGGCCCCTCCGGCCCCGGCGGCCCGCAGGGCTACGGCGGCCACCCCACGCAGCCCGGCCCCTCGGGTCCCGGCGGCCCCGGCGGCCCGCAGGGCTTCCCCGGCGACCCGTCCCGCCCCGGCGGCAACCCCGGCGGTCCGCCGAACTTCGGTGCCGACCCCTCCCGCCCGGTCCCGCCGCCCCCCGGACCGACCCCGCCCGCCGGCCCCGGTGCCACGAGCGGTGCCCCGCAGGGCTTCCAGGCGCAGGGCGCATCCGCTCCGCCCGCCTTCCCTCAGGAGACCAACCGGCCCCAGCAGGGCGGTCAGTCCTTCGGCGGCGGCGCCGACGACTGGGTCCTCTCCCCGCCGTCCTCCACCGCCCCCGGCGGCGGCCCCGGTGGTCCTGGTGGCCCCGGCGGCTACGGCTACCCGCAGCCCGGCTCCACCCAGGCCCCGCCCGCGCCCCCCGGCCCGTCCTTCCCGCAGCAGCCGGCGACCTGGACGGCGACCATCGGCCCGGACCGCGACTACTTCCTGGCGATGATGCAGCGCTCCGGCCCCGACCGGCGACACCCCCGACGTCGACCTGTCGGTGCCGCCGGAGGACCCGGGCGTCTCGCACCAGCACGCGGTGCTGGTCCAGCAGCCGGACGGCTCCTGGGCGGTCGTCGACCAGAACTCGACGAACGGCACCACCGTGAACGGTGCCGAGGAGCCCATCACGCCGTTCGTGCCGGTGCCGCTCCAGGACGGCGACCGGGTGCATGTCGGCGCCTGGACGACGATCACGATCCGCCGCGGCTAGCGAACGAACGGCCGCGTCACCGGAGGGGCCATGCGTACGGCCCCTCCGGGTCGTCCAGCCACGCCCATTCCCGCTCTCCGCTGACCGTGATGCCGTACCGCTCACGGCGCGGCCGCCCCTCGCGCTCCCACAGCTCGTACGCCACCCGGGGTTCGAGGGTGTCCCGGGTCAGAGTCAGCAGGAAGCGGAACAGATCGCTCTCCCGGGCCCGGCGCGGCACCCCGTCCCACTCGATGAACCCTTCTTCGTGCCGGCCCTCCCCGCGCAACGGAACGAAGTAGGCGGGCGTGTGCAGGAACCGTCCCTCCGCGTGACCGGCGTCCCGGACGGTCAGGGCGATCAGCCCGGTGGCGAGCGGGCTCAGGATCCGTCCGCCGGGGCGGCACTGGGCGAGCCAGGCGACCGGCACCGACGACAGGGTGCAGGTGGCGATGATCCGGTCGAAGGGGGCGCGTTCGGGCGCTCCGCGCGCGCCGTCGCCGGTGACGACGGCGGGGTGGTGCCCGGCGGCCGCCAGATGCCTGCGCGCCGCCTCGGTGATCTCCGGCTCCAGGTCGACGGTGGTGACGCGGTCGTCGCCGAGCCGGTGCGCCAGCAGGGCCGCGTTGTAGCCGGTGCCGGCGCCGATCTCCAGAACCCGGTCGCCGTCCC
Source organism: Streptomyces sp. (assembly GCF_019510245.1). Classification (GTDB taxonomy): domain Bacteria; phylum Actinomycetota; class Actinomycetes; order Streptomycetales; family Streptomycetaceae; genus Streptomyces. The sequence goes on from NZ_JAEKKT010000383.1 coordinate 1,613, forward strand.
GTACCCGCAGCGCGGCCAGCATCATCGCCATCAGCGAGGGCTGACTGCTGGAGGAGACCAGTTCGCCGTCGCGCAGCCGGGTGGCCAGCGGGGCGTCGGCGTAGGCCCCGCGCAGCCACTTCTCCCGGGTGCGCGGGTCCGGGCTCTCGCCCCACCGTCGCTCGTAGCCCCCCACGACGCCGACGTAGTAGTACGGCACGAACAGGTGCCGGGGCACCGCCTCGAAGGCCTCCCGCCACACCGGGTCGCCGACCCAGGCCCCGCTCGCGTCGATCTCCCGCACCAGCGCGGCCCGTGCCGAGGCGGCGAGTTCGGTGAGATCCCTGTCGAGAGCGTGCGTGCCCATACCTCCACTCTGCACCCTGAGCGCCGGAGGTCCTAAGCCTTGAGTCCTCCTCCACCCGGTCTGAGACCATGGTTGACGTGAAAGAGATCCGGCGCGGCACGCTTCAGACGCAGACCTTCTACGAGCAGGTCGGCGGGGAGGAGACCTTCCGCCGCCTCGTCCACCGTTTCTACCAGGGAGTCGCCGAGGACCCGGTCCTGCGGCCCATGTACCCGGAGGAGGACCTCGGCCCGGCCGAGGAGCGCCTCGCACTGTTCCTGATGCAGTACTGGGGCGGCCCCACGACGTACAGCGACAACCGCGGCCACCCCAGGCTGCGGATGCGCCACGCGCCCTTCGTCGTCAATCGCGAGGCGCACGACGCGTGGCTGAAGCACATGCGGGACGCCGTCGACGAGCTCGGCCTGTCCGAGGAGCACGAGACACAGCTGTGGAACTACCTGACGTACGCGGCCTCTTCAATGGTGAACACCGCCGACTGACCACCAGTCACTGAGTGCCGGATTCCGGTCGCTTTCCGGTTGCCCGACGCCGGATTCCGGTCACAATCCGGTCAAGCCCGCGCTACAAGCGCTTACCCGTGAGCACCACCTCTGACATCCTCGCCCGGAGATCTGCACAACACGGCGGGGGGCCGGGTGACGGGGTTCGGGGGAATCGCGCGTTTGGTGTTCCTGCGTGCGCGGGCGCACCGGCTGCTCCTCGCAGCGGCCCTGCTCACGGTCCTGCTCACCACCGCGGTCCTCGCGACCCTCACCGCCTACTCCGGCGCGATCGGTGACGCGGCCCTGCGCCACGCCCTCCAGGACCCGCGCAACGCCGCCGACACCGCGCTGGTCGTCAAGGCCGACGTACCCGAGGACCGTCGTACGGCCGCCGACACCGCCGTACGCGAAGTGGCCCGGCAGACGTTCGACGGGCTGCCGGTGACCGTGCGGACGTTTCTGCGGTCGGGTCCGTACGCGCTGCCGCGGTCGCTGCAGCCCGAGCGGGATCGGTCCGGGGACCCGGATCTGACCCACTTCGCGGCCCTGGACCGCAGCCGGGTGCGGCTGGTCGAGGGGCGGCTGCCGAGGCGGGCCGACGGGCTGGTCGAGGTGGCGCTCCCGCAGGCCGCCGCCCGTGCCCTCGATCTCGGCCGCGGCGCCCGCTTCACCCTCACCGACCGGCTGCGCGGCCCGGCGGTGCGGGTGACGGTGACCGGCCTGTACCGGCCCGTCCGCGCGGACGACCCGTACTGGCTTCTCGACGACCTGCACGGGCGGGGCATCAACAAGCTCGATTTCACGACGTACGGCCCGCTGCTCGCCGATGCAGGTGTGCTGGCCGACGGGACGGTGAGCGTCGGGGGGTCGGGCTGGCTGGCGTCGGCCGACTTCGCGACGGTGACGACCGCGCGCTCGGACGCGCTGCGGAAGACGGCCGTCGCTGGGAACGCGGCGCTGCGCAAGGAGTCCTCCCTCGGCGGCGCCACGACCGCGTCGACCTCGCTGCCCGAGGTCCTCGACCGCACCGACCGTTCGCTGCTCGTCTCCCGCTCGACCCTGCTGATCATCGCCCTGCAGCTGGTGCTCCTCGCGGGCTGCGCCCTGCTGTTGGTGGCGGGGCTCCTGAGCAGCGAGCGCATCGGCGAGAGCCGGCTGCTGCTGGCGCGCGGCGCCTCCCGCGGCCGGATCGCGGGCCTCGCCGCCCTGGAGGCGGCGCTGCTCGCGTTGCCCGCGCTGCTGTGCGCGCCGCTGCTGGCGGGCCCGCTGACCCGGACACTGGCCGGGCGGGGACCGCTGGCCCGGATCGGACTGCACCTGGAGGTGCCGACGGGCGGACGGGCCGGGGTGTGGCTGGTGGCGGCGGCGGTGGCGCTCGGGTGTGCGCTGGCGGTGACCCTGCCCGCGCTGACCTCCTCCTTCGCGCGCGGCCGGGCCCGGGCGCTGCCCGGTGCGGTGCGTGCGGGGGCGGACCTCGGGCTGCTGGCCGTGGCCGCGGTGGCGTACTTCCAGCTCAGCCACCAGACCTCTGGTGCCGTGTCCGGAGACACCTCCGGCACCCTGGGCGTGGACCCGCTGCTGGTGGCGGCGCCCGCGCTCGCGCTGCTGGCCGGGACCGTCCTGACGCTGCGGCTGCTGCCGCCGCTGGCCCGGCTCGCCGAACGCCGGGCGACCGGCGGGCGCGGCCTGACCGCGGCCCTGGCGGGCTGGCAGATCGCCCGCCGCCCGATGCGCGGGGCGGGCCCGGTGCTGCTGCTGGTCCTCGCGATGGCACTGGGCATGCTGGCCATCGGACAGGGCGCCTCCTGGGACCGTTCGCAGTCCGACCAGGCGGACTTCCGGGCCGGGGCGCCGGTGCGGGTGCTGACCCCCGGGGGCGCGGGGCTCGGCCGCACCGAGGAGTACGCGGCCGTCGCGGGCGTACGGCGGACCGCCCCCGCCGCCCGCTCCGAACTGCCGCTGTCCGGCAGCAAGGTGGCGACGGTGCTGGCCCTGGACACCTCGCGCGCCTCGCTGCTGATCCGTCCCGACCTGCATTCCGGACCCTTCCTCCAGGGTCTTGGGCCCAAGGGCTCGGTCACGGGCGTGCAGGTGCCCGCGGACACGGCCCGGCTGCGGCTGACGGCGGCCCTGCGGGGTTCCTTCCCGGGTACGTCGGCGCAGGTCACCCTCACCCTGGAGGACCGCTACGGCACTCCCTACCGGGTCCCGGCCGGCCAACTCCCCGCCGACGGCCGCGCCCACGCGCTGGACGTCTATGTGTCCGGGGGCCCGCTGACCCTCACCGACCTGGAACTGATCGTCTCCGTGCCGAGCGGCGAGGCCGAGCAACACCGTTTCACCCTCGGCGAGTTGACGGCTGCGGACACCGAAGGGGCGGTACGGCGGCTGCCGTTGCCCACCACGTGGAAGGTCACATCGAGGAGCGACGGGGTCGCCCCGACGGCGAACCCGAAGGCCGGACCGGCCCCGCCGCGCCTGAGTTCGGGATCCGGTCGGCTGACGGTGGACTACGGCACCGGTTTCATCCCGTCCGACGACACCTGGAGCACGGGGTCGCTGACGGTCCGGATGCAGGCCCCGCAGCCGGAGCCGGCCGAGGTCACCGCCGTCGCGACCGAGCGCTTCCTCGCCTCGGCGGGCGCCTCCCCGGGAGACACACTGGACGTGCCGCTGGGCGGCGAGACGGTGTCGGTGCGGATCGTGCGGTCGATCCGTGAGTTGCCCACGGCGTCGGACAGCGGTGGGGCCCTGCTGATCGATCTGCGGTCCGTGAACCGGGAGTTGCAGGCGCAGTACAACCGCGGCGTGGAGCCGACCGAGTGGTGGCTGATGACGGAACCGGGCGGGTCGGAGAAGGTCGCGGCGGCGCTTCGGGCCCGGCCCGACATGGACCCCGCGCAGGTGGTGGTGCGGGACGAGCTCGCCGGGCAGCTGCGCGACGACCCCTTCGGGGCGGGCCCCGAGGCCGCGTTCGCCGCGGCGGCCGCGGTGGCGGCGGCGCTGGCCGCGGTCGGGTTCGCGGTGGGCGCGGCGGGGTCGCTGCGGGAGCGGGGCGCGGAGTTCGCCGTACTGCGCGCCCTGGGGGCCCCGCGCCGCCGGCTGGCCCGCGCGGTCGCCGTCGAGCAGGGGGTCCTGGTGGTGCTGGCGCTGCTGGTGGGCGCGCTGCTGGGCACGGTTCTGACCCGGGCCGTGGTCCCGCTGATCGTGCTGACGGACGAGGCGACCAGACCGGTCCCGCCGGTCCTGGTGCAACTCCCGCTCCCGCAGGCGGCCGCACTGCTGGCGGCGGTGGCCCTCGCCCCGATCCTGGTCACGGCGGCACTGGCGCTGCGGCGGGCGGATCCGGCGCGGGCGTTGCGTGAGGGGGGTGAGTGAGGTGAGACGCTTCAAGGAGACGGGGGTTCCCCCGGTGACCGTGCCCTGGGTCCGCACCCGGCTGCGGACCGCGCCCGGCGCGGCGTGCGCGCTCGCGGTGCTGGTCGCGCTGACGGCGTGCCTGGCGGCCGCGTTCCCACGGGCGGTCGACCGCTACGAGGACGCCGGACTGCGCCGGGCCGCCGAGCAGGCCCGCCCCGACCGGACCGGCATAGAGGTGTACGCCCCCGAGCCGTCCATGATGCTGAAGCCGAGCGACCGTGAGGACGTCCTCCGTCCCGACCTGCTGGCCGCGCAGTACGCCAAGGTCCGCGCCGGAGTCCCACGCCCGCTCGTCCTCGACCCGGGGCAGTCGACGTACGGCGTGCGCACCACGCTGGACATCCCGGTACCGGACCCGTGGCTGCCGAGGCCGACGGGCAAGCCCGCGGAGGTGACCTTGGTCGCCCAGGCGGGCCTCGGCGCCCACGCCTCGGTCGCCGAGGGGCGTCTGCCGCGGGCGGACGACGACGTGACCGCCACCGCACCCGAGCTGGAGGCGGCGGTCACCGTCGACACCGCCAAGTCCCTCCACATCAAGGTCGGTTCGGTGATCCACTCACCCGCCGCCGGCCGTACCCTCCCCATCCGGGTCACGGGCATCGTCACGCCCCGCGATCCGAAGGGCGCCTACTGGTCCACCCATTCCATCCTGCGCACTCCCTCCCTGATCCGTGAGCCCGCGCCGTCCGTGGACATGCACTGGCTCGGCGCCCTGCTCGTCGCTCCCGAGGCGGCCCCGGTCCTGCTGGCCACCCCGGGACGCCCGGAGCGGTACTGGCAGTTGGCGCCCACAGTGCAGACGCTCCGGGCCCGTGACGCCCCGGCCCTGCGGTCCGCGCTCGCCTCCCTGGAGGCCGGTCCGGCACTGCGGAAGCTGCGCCTGGAGATCGACGGTCCGGTGACCGAGCTGACGGCGCTCGACGGCCAGACCGAGATCAGCACCGACCTCGACGAGGTCCTCATCGCCTACGACCGGCTCCGCGAGAGCGTCGCCCCGCTCGTCGCGGTCGCCGCGGCCGGCGCCGGCACGGTCGCCGTCGTCGTCCTCCTGATGGCGGGCGGCCTCACAGCGGACCGCCGGCGCAGCGAACTCGCCCTGCTGCGGGCCCGCGGCGCCTCCTTGCGGGGTCTCACCGTCCGCCTGTTCGCCGAGACGGCGGTCGTGGCCGTCCCCGCGGGCGCCCTGGGGCTCGCCGCCGCGCTGCTCACGGTCCCCGAGGGCCGCTTCCCGTACGCGATCGCGGCCGCCGTGGCGGTCACCGCCGTGACCTGCGTGGCCCTCCCCCTCCGCGCGGCGGCCGTCCACCGCGTGGTCCGCGTCCACACCGGCCGCGAGGACATCTCGTCCGTACGACCGTCGCGGCGCCGTACGGTCGCCGAGCTGACGCTGCTGGCGCTGGCCGCGGGAGCGGTGGAGTCGTTGCGTCGCCGTGGCACCTCGGGCTCCGCCGACGACCTCGTCTCGCTTGCACCCGTGCTGACGGGAGTGGTCGCCGCTCTGGTCCTGGTCCGTCTGTACCCGCTTCCGCTGCGGGGCCTGGCCCGTCCGGCCGCCCGTCTGCGGGGCGCGGTGGCGCATCTGTCCCTGGCCCGGGCGGGCCGCACCTCGGCCTCGGCGGTGCTGCCCCTCCTGGCCCTGCTGACCGCGCTGACCACGGCGGCCTTCGGCGGCTCTGTCCTCGCAGGCGTACAGGAGGCCCGCGACCACGCGGCCCTGCTCGCGGTCGGCGCCGACGCGCGCGTGGAGACGGGGGCGCCGCTGCCGTCCGGGCTGCCGGACCGGCTGCGCCGTTCACCGGGGGTGACCGCGCTGTCGGCGGTGAGCGTCATCTCCGAGGCGAAACCGGAGAACGGGGCAGTGTCGATACCACTGGTCGGGGTGAACCCCCCGGACTACGCGGCGCTGTCGTCCCGGACGGACCTGGGCGCCTTCGAGGCGGCCCGGCTGAGGGAAGGGACCACCGGGGAGGCGGCACCGGCCCTGGCCTCGACGGCCACCGCCCGGACGTACGGCACCCGCCCCTTCCCGGTCCTCCTCCCGGACGGCAGCGCGCTCACCGTCCGCATCACCACCGTCCTCGACCGCACGCCCGCGGTGCTGGGACCGGACTTCCTGGTCGTGAACCGGAAGGCATTGAGCCCGGCGGCGGCGCGGCCGACGACGGTGCTGCTGACGGGGACGTCGCTGGACGGCACCGCGATACGCAAGGCCGCCCCGAAGGCGGCGTCCGTTCACCTGAAGTCCGAGGAACGCGGACTCTACGTCGACTCCCCCCTGCAGACCGGCGCCGAAGGCGTCTACGCGACGGCGGTGGCGGCCGGCACGGGATACGCGGTCCTGGCTCTCTTCCTGTCCCTCCTGCGCACGTCCCC
>NZ_JAEKKT010000384.1 GCF_019510245.1 Streptomyces sp.
GTCGTCGGCACCGTCGGCTTCGGCCACGAGAAGAGCTTCGGCGGCACCAGCTCGGCGTACTTCACCACCGCGACCGCCCAGCGGGTGCTGGGCACCGCGACCTCGTTCGACGAGATCCAGGTGCGGTCGGACGGCCGGATCAGCGATGCCGAGCTCACCTCCCGCATCAACGCCGTCCTGCCGCACGACGTGCAGGCGGTCACCGGTGCCGCGGCGGCCAAGGAGGCCTCCGACACCATCAAGCACCTGTTCAAGTTCGTCGGGGTGCTGTTCGCGATGTTCGCCGCGATCGCCCTGTTCGTCGGGTCCTTCATCATCTGGAACACCTTCACGATGATCGTCACCCAGCGCTGCCGGGAGATCGCACTGCTCCGAGCGGTGGGAGCGTCACGCCGCCAGGTGCTGGCCAACCTCGTCCTCGAGGCAGGACTGCTCGGTGCCGTCGCCTCGGCGATCGGCATCGGCATCGGCATCGGCGTCGCGAAGGGCCTCAACGCCCTGATGGCCGCGCTCGGCTTCAGCCTGCCCAGCACGTCGATGGTGCTCAACAGCCGCACCATCTGGGTCTCCCTCCTGGTCGGCACCCTCGTCACCGTGCTCGCCGCTCTGGTGCCGGCTCGCCGGGCCACCAAGGTGCTGCCCGTCGAGGCGCTGCGGGAGGCGACTCCCGGTGCTCGCCCGCCGTCCCGCGTGCGCGGGGTCGCAGGGATGCTGCTGGCCGCGGCGGGTGCCTACGGCATCGCGCACGGACTGGACCAGCACCGGACCAACTCCGTGATGCTCGGCATCCTGGCCGCGGTGCTCAGCGTCCTGACGCTGGCCCCGCTGGCCGCCCGCCCGCTCAGCGCGCTGCTGGGCCTGCCCCTGCGGCTGCGGGGCGTCCCCGGCGACCTGGCGCGGCAGAACGCGATGCGCAACCCGCGTCGCACCGCGTCGACCGCCACGGCCCTGATGATCGGGCTCACGATGGTGGCCGGGATCGGCGTCGTGGCGTCGTCGCTGAAGGCGTCGTTCGGCACGGTGCTGAGCAAGTCAACGCACGCTCAGCTCTACATCACCCCGGCGAGCGGACAGGGCGGCGGCTTCAGCCCGGACGTCACGAACCTCGTCCGCTCGGTGCCGGGGGTGCGCGTCGTCTCCCCCACAGGGTTCGGCGAAGCCCGCTTCGGGACCCAGACGGAGCCGTACTCCTCAGTGGACCCGACGACCGTGGAGCAGGCCCTGAACCTCAAGGTGCGCAGCGGTTCTGCCCGGCTGGGCACCGACGGCATCATGGTCCGCAGGGAGTTCGCGAAGGACAAGGGGTACCGACTGGGACAGACCCTCTCGATGACGTTCCCCGCGACCGGCACGGCCCGGCTGACGATCCGGGGCCTGTACGACGGGACTGGCTACCTCGACGGGAACTACATCATCAGCCTGGCGACCGAGGAGGCCCATGTCCCTGACCGCCTCGTTGCCGGCGAGCTCGTCCTCGTCGACCAGGGCGCCAGCACCGCGCAGGTGAAGGCCGGTATCGCCGCCGCGCTGACGGGGCACCCCGACGCCCGGGTCTTCGACCGCAAGGGCTACGAGAAGGAGATCGGCGGGCTGGTGGACCAGCTCCTCACGCTGGTGTCCGTGATGCTGCTGCTGTCGGTCGTCATCGCCCTGCTGGGCATCGTGAACACGCTGGCGCTGTCGGTGCACGAGCGGACCCGTGAGCTGGGGCTGCTGCGCGCCGTCGGCATGACCCGGGCGCAGGTCCGGTCGATGGTCCGGTGGGAGTCGGTCGTCATCTCGCTGCTCGGCGCCACCGTCGGTGCCGGCCTCGGGATCGGCATCGGGATGGCGCTGTCGAAGACCATCCAGGGCGTCACTCACGTGACGGTGCCGACGGTCCAGATCGCCGGGTACGTCCTGGCAGCAGCTGTGGCCGGGGTCCTCGCAGCGATCGGCCCGAGCCGCTCCGCCGCCCGTGTCGACGTGCTGAAGGCGGTGGTCACCGACTGACCGAGCGCCCTGCTGACAGGCCCTCCCCACGGGGAGGGCCTGTCGGCGTGTCAGCTGCGCACGCCGCCCGCGTCCCGGAAGGTCAGCACCGCCATCACCCTGCGGTTCACCTCGGTCTCGTCGGTGAGGCCGAGCTTGGAGAAGACCGAGCCGATGTGCTTCTCGACCGCCCGCTCGCTCATGAACAGCGTCTTCGCGATCGTCGCGTTGTTGCGTCCGGAGGCCATCTCCTGCAGCACCTCGCGCTCCCGGTCGGTCAGGCTGCTGAGCGGCGACGATGCCTCGCTGGCCCGGCGCGCGAGCAGCGCCTCCACCACCTTCGGGTCGAGCGCCGATCCGCCGCGGGCCACCTCCCCGAGAGCACGCACCAGCTCGTCGAGGTCCGAGACCCGTTCCTTGAGCAGGTAACCGAGGCCGGCGACCCCGTCCGCCAGCAGCTCGAGGGCGTAGTCCTCCTCGACGTACTGCGACAGCACGACCACGCCCGTCCCCGGGTGCTCGACCCGGATCCGCTTCGCCGCGTCGATGCCCTCGGTCGTGTGCGTCGGGGGCATCCGGATGTCGGTGAGCACCGCGTCGGGCGTGAGCTCGGCCACGACCTTGAGCAGCGAGTGCGGGTCGCCGACGGTGCCGACGAGCTCGATGTCCTCGCACTCCCCCAGCAGTGCCGCCACGCCCTCGCGCACCAGGAAGTCGTCCTCGGCGAAGACCACTCGCAGTGCCATTCCCGAACAGTAGACCCGCTGACGTCGTACCGGCCCCTGCATCTGACGGGGGTCAGCCCGCTGCCGGAGGGCGGCTGTCCCCTTCCCACCGACGGCCTGCCACATCCCCCTGCTGCTCAGGGATTCCTACGGTTGATCTTGTCCCCGGAACGACCGGAGGCACCGACGAGGAGCAGGCCATGTCGATCCGCCAGACCACCACCACTCGCACCGCAGAGACCACCGCGGACCAGCCCATCACGCCGGACAGCCAGGCCCCCTGGAGCGCTGCTGACGACCAGTTCTTCCGCGTCGTCCAGGGTGCCTTCACCACTGCCTTCGTCAGCGGCGCCGGCGCGCTGCTCGCCAGCTACGACACCGACCAGGACGCGTCATGAGAGACCTCCTGCACGCGGTGGCTCAGCAGCGCATCTCCGACATGCACCGCTCTGCGGCAAAGGCCCGGGTCGTCCGTCACTACCGCAAGCCGCGGCGGACTGCGGAACCCTCGCTCGCAGCATGAGCGTGGTGCGGTACCGAGTCGTCAGGACGGAAACCTGCCGGCCGGGACCGACCGCTATAGCCTCCGTCCTGAAACCAACGGTTCGGAGCCAGCCATGAGGGACGCCTGGGAGCTTCTGACGGCGGGACCGCCGGATGCGGATCGATCAGTCCTGCTCCTCCCCGGCGGAGCCAACGCTGCCCGCTCGTTCAACCTCGTGATGGCTGACCCGGCACTCTCCGGTGTCCGTCTGGTGGCCACGACGCTGCCGGGTATGGCAGGCGCGCCTGTGTCCGAGGACGTTTCCATCCCGGCCCTGGCCCGGCGGGCCGGTGAGCTGGCCAGAGAGCATCGGTGCGACGTGGTCGTGGGGTTCTCCCACGGCGCGACGGTGGCTCTGGACATGGTCCTGTCAGGGCACTTCCAAGGCCCCGTTGTGCTCCTCGGCATCAGCTTGACGACTGAGGACGAGGCCGCCTTCTTCCGCGCCGTCGTGCGGGCGTCGCAGAAGGTGGGCAGGTGGCCCTTGTCCGCCCTGCTCCGGCTCATGCCACTGATGGCCAAGTCTGCCAAGACACCTGAACCGCACAAGAAGGAGCTGATCGAGGACTTCAAGCAGAACAGAGCCCGCGACGCTCTTGTGGCGTGCGGCGCGTACCTCGACTACATCGCGGAAGACCGCGACTTCGCCGCCCAGCTGGCCGCGTCCGGGGTTCCCGTGTGGGTGGTCCACGCCGAGAAGGGGGACGGCGGCCTCACCGACGCCGAGCGCGCCACGCTCCAAGCGGCTCCCAACGTGACCCTGGTGACGATTCCCGGCTCGGTGTTCCTCCTCCCGGACGAGGCTCCGCAGAAGACTGCCGAAGTGATTGCCAGCGCTCTGTCGCAGGCGACCTGACTCACGACAGGCAGCGTGACTGGTGACCTCGGCCGAGCCAGTCCGATCTTCGGCGAGACTTGCCGCCGTGCCGACGCGCCTGCTGCTGCCGTTCGTGCTGGTGTCGTTCGCGGCGAACTCGCTCATCACCCGGCACGTGGTCCGCGGCGGGATGCTCGACGCCGGCCTGGTCACCAGCGTCCGGTTCCTCGCCGGCGCCGCCGCCCTCGTCCTCTTGGCCCTCGCCTTCGGCGAGCGGCCCCAGGTACGACGTACGCACCTCGTCCCGGCTCTCTGGCTGGGGGTGTACGCCGTCTGCATCTCCTACGGCTACGAGCACATCGGCGCCGCTGCCGGGACCTTCGTCTTCTACGCGACGGTGCTCGTGACGCTCGTCGCGCACGACGTGGCGCGCCGGGTGCCGGTGCCCCGCACCCGGCTCGTGGGTGCCGCGGTCGCCCTGGCCGGCCTCGGGGTGCTGGCCAGCACGTCGGTGAGCACCGTGACACCGCTCGGCGTGCTGCTGCTGGCCGCCACCGGCGCGGCATGGGGGCTCTACACCGCCGCGGGCCGCGGGGTACCGGACCCGAGGATCGCATCCACCGGGAACTTCCTTGTGCTGGCCGCCGTGCTGCTGCCGTTCACCGCCGCACTGGCCACGACCGACGTGGACGTGACGGCCGCCGGCGTGGCCTGGGCCGCCGTCATGGGCGCGGGCACGACCGCCTTCGCCTACGTCGCCTGGTACGCCTGCCAGCGGTCGCTGTCGGCCACGCAGGCCGGGACCGTGCAGCTCGCCATCCCCGTCCTCACGGCGGCCGGCGCGGTCGTGCTGCTCGGCGAGCAGATCAGCCTGCAGCTGGCGGTGGCCGCCGTCCTCGTGGCGCTGGGCATGTGGCTGGCGCAGGGAGGCGGCGCGGGCACCTACACCGCGAGAGCGCGGAGGAAGCGGGCCGCCACCGGCGCGGCGACGGACCCGCCCGACGCGCCGTCCTTGACGTAGACGCAGAAGGCCAGACCGCCGCGGTAACCGGTGAACCAGGCATGCGTGGGCAGCGGCACCTGGGTGCCGTACTGGGCGGTGCCGGTCTTGCCGGCGGTGCCGGTCGGGAGCCCGGCCCTCGCGGCCGTGCCCACGGTGACGACCTGGCGCATGAGGAGCCGCAGCGCGCCCGCGTTCGGGACAGTGTTGCTGGGGACCGGCCCGACGACGAGGTGCGGCTGCCGCCAGGTGCCGGAGGCGACAGCAGCCGACATCGACGCCAGCAGGAGCGGTGAGGCCTCGACGCGGCCCTGGCCGATGATGTCGGCGTACGCCTCCGACGTGCTTCCGGGAGCCGGGACGTCACCACCCTGGCCGCCGATCGGCAGCAGGTCACCGCGCCCGAAGCCGAACAACCCCGCGATCTTGCCGACAGTGCCCTTGGGGAAGCCGTCGGCGATCGAGAGGAACGCGGTGTTGCAGGAGCGGGCGAACGCGGTCGCGAGCGTCATCGAGGTCGGTAGCGGCTCGTCGTTGCCGAAGGCCTTGCCGCCGAACACCACCTTCGCGGGGCAGGGCACGGTGCTGGCCGGTGTCAGGCCGTGCTCCAGCGCTGCCTCGGCCACCACGACCTTGAACGTCGAGCCCGGCGCCTCCGAGCGCAGGGCGGGCGGAAGCCCCACGATCGGGTGGTTCGCGATCGCGCGCACCTCACCCGTTGCGACGTCGATCGCGACGAGAGCTGAGGGCCCCGGCACCGTCGCCAGTGCGGCCTCCGCGGCCCGCTGCACGGTGACGTCGAGAGTGGTGCGCACCGGGGTGGCCGCCCGCGCCGGGAAGTGCTTCACCAGCTGCACGACCTGCCCGGTGCCCCGGGCGACGACCTGCACATCGCCACCGGACGTTCCGCTCAGTCGGCTGTCGTAGATCCGCTCGAGACCGGTCTTCGCAGCGCCGGTGCTGCCGAGCACGTTCGCAGCGAGATCGGCGCTCGCTGAACGGAGGGGCACGCCGCGCCGGTCGGTGAGCTCACCGCGTGAGACCAGCGGGTCGGAGCGGGTGAGCACCTGCCCGTTGCGCAGTCCAGGGAACACCGCCGCGGAGCTGAAGGCGACCCGCCAGCCCCGCCCCGTCTTCTGGGTCCGCACGTCGTTGTCCCAGCTGAGCTCGCCCAACCCCTCCAGCTGCGCGGTCACGGTGTACCGCAGGCTGCGCCCGTCGGCGCTGAGGCCACGCGGCTGCGGCACGACGCTGGATGCCTTCAGCCGCTCGGCGAGCCGGGCGTAGCTGACGCCCGCGTCCGGGTCGGCGACGGTGAGCGCGCCCATCCCGTCGTACTGCTTGCTCCGCCACAGCGTGAGGAACCGGGAGGCAACGGCGAGGGCCGCCGCTCGGTCCCGCTTGCGCTGCTCCGCCTGCTGGTGCTGCCAGTAGAGGGTGCCGGAGGTGCCGAGCACGGCGACGACGAGGAGGACCACCAGCCACTTGCGCACGACTGCATCCCATCGTCCCGGCCGCCGGTGTCGCTACGGAGGTCAGCCGAGGACGACGGGCATCCGCTCCAGGCCGCTGATGAAGGCGTTGGGCCGCCGCGGGAGCTCGTCGTCGGACGCGAGCGCGAGGTCCGGGAAGCGGACCAGGAGCTGCTCGAGCAGCACCCGGGTCTCCAGCCGTGCCAGGTAGGCGCCCATGCAGAAGTGCGGCCCGAGGCCGAAGGCGACGTGGTCGTTCGGGTTCCGCGCCGGGTCGAACTCGTGCGGGTGCCGGAAGACGGCCGGGTCGCGGTTGGCGGACTCGTAGAGCAGCAGCGCCTGGTCGCCGGCCGGGATGGTGACGCCGGCGATCTCGGTGTCGGCCGTGAGGGTCCGGCACATGTTCTTGATGGGTGACACCCAGCGCAGCATCTCCTCGACCGCCGTGGGGATGGCGGACGGGTCGTCGCGCAGCGCGTCCCAGTGCTCGCGGTGCCGCAGCAGCTGCTCGACGCCGCCGCCGATGACGTGCCGGGTGGTCTCGTCGCCGCCGATGAGGACGAGCAGCGTCTCGCTGATCACCTCGTCGTCGCCTAGCTGCGCACCCGCGACCTCGGCGTGGGCGAGCACGCTGATCAGGTCATCGGCCGGTGCGGCGCGGCGCTCGCCGACCAGCTTGCCGGCGTACTGCCGGAAGCCGGTGATGGCGGCGTAGGTCCGCTCCAGCGTCTCGGGGCTGCGGTCGCCCTGGCCCGCGAGCATGTCCTCGCTCCACTGCAGCAGCTGGTCGCGGTCCTCCGACGGGATGCCGAGCAGGTCGCCGATGACGTACAGCGGGATGAGCGCGGCGACACCGCTGATGAAGTCCCCGCCGGGGAAGGCGTCGAGGACGTCGGTGACCACCTTCGTCACCTGCGGCTCGAGAGCCGCGATCCGCCGCGGGGTGAAGCCCTTGCTCACCAGGGACCGGCGCAGGTGGTGGTCCGGGTCGTCCATGTCGATCATGTGCGGCAGCGGGCCGGTCAGCGGCCGGGAGCCGCCCGCGCTGCTGAACAGCTCCGGCCGCCGGCTGGCGAACGCGACGGTCTCGTACGACGTGAGTCCCCACAGCCCGTTCTCGTCGCGGAAGACGGGTGAACGGGCGCGCAGCTCGTCGTACACCGGGTGCGGGTCATGGGCGTAGAAGGCCCCGTCGAGCAGGTTCACCGCGCGCAC
>NZ_JAEKKT010000128.1 GCF_019510245.1 Streptomyces sp.
CAAGGAGGAGATTCCGGCCACCCGCGTCCACTCTGCGTGGGACGCGAAGATGCTTCCCCCCGCCGATGACTCAGGCCCCTGCGGTTGATGAGGTAAGGGTGTGCAACCCCGTATTCCCCGCCAGCCCGCCCAGGACCAGGGCGGTATCCACGCGGACGACGATGCCGGGCTCGGTGCCGAGCCGGCAGCGGTGATCGCCGGTGCCCGCCGCCGGGCCGTGCGGGACGGGGACCGTCAGGTCGACACCGCCCATCTGCTGCACTCGCTGATCGAGTACGACCCCGAGGTGTGCGCCGCCATCGGCGACGCCCCGCAACTCGCGCGCCTGCTCGGCTACCTCGTGCAGCGCAGCATCGGCTACGGCCTGCGCTGGCAGGGCGGGGTCGAGGACTCCGGCGCGCTGCCCGCCCTTCCGCGGGCCGGCGGGAGAGCCGAGGGCAGGGGCGACGGTGCCTGGTCGCCGGTGGCGGCGGCCGCCCTGGAGTACGCCCGCAGCCGCGCCCGGCGCCGTGGCGCGGCCCGCTCCGACGGCATCGACCTGCTCGCGGGCCTGGTCCTCGACCCGGAGTCCCGGGCCGTGGAGGTGCTGGCGCGGGCCGGGGTGGCCGTCCGTGAGCTGGCCGTGCGGATAGACGGTGACGGGGCGGCCGGGGTGCTCCGGGACGCCGAGGCGGAGCGCCGCGCGTCCGGCCGTTGAGACAGGTGCCATCGAGGGTGACGCTCATGTCGCCCGCTGGCATCATGTGCCGGTGCACACCACTGACAGCAGCCATGGAAAGGGCCTCGGGCTCTCCCTCGCCGTCGGGTCGGCGCTCGCCTTCGGCGGCTCCGGCGTCGCGGCCAAGCCCCTGATCGAGGCCGGCCTCGCGCCGCTGCACGTGGTGTGGCTGCGGGTGGCGGGAGCCGCCCTGGTGATGCTTCCGCTCGCCGTCCGCCACCGTGACCTGCCGCGCCGCCGGCCGGCGCTGCTCGCCGGGTTCGGTCTGCTCGCCGTGGCCGGCGTCCAGGCCTGCTACTTCGCCGCGATCTCCCGGATACCGGTGGGAGTGGCGCTGCTCGTGGAGTACCTCGCCCCCGCGCTGGTGCTCGGCTGGGTCCGGTTCGTGCAGCGACGGCCGGTCACCCGCGCCGCCGCGCTCGGTGTCGTCCTGGCGGCGGGCGGCCTCGCCTGTGTCGTGGAGGTGTGGTCGGGGCTGCGATTCGACGCGCTGGGGCTGGTGCTGGCACTGGCGGCGGCCTGCTGCCAGGTGGGGTACTTCGTGCTAGCCGACCACGGCGGGGGCGACGACGCGCATCCGCTGGGGGTGATCGCCTACGGGCTGCTGGTCGGGGCGGGGCTGCTCACCGTGGTGGCCCGGCCGTGGGAGATGGACTGGTCGGTGCTGGGCGGCTCCGCGCGGCTGCACGGGGGCGCGGTGCCGGCGGCGGCGTTGCTGGCCTGGGTCGTGCTGGTGGCCACCGTCGTCGCCTACATCACCGGAGTGCTGTCGGTGCGCCGGCTGTCGCCGCAGGTGGCGGGGGTGGTGGCCTGCCTCGAGGCGGTGGTGGCGACCGTGCTCGCCTGGGTGCTGCTGGGGGAGCATCTGTCGGCGCCACAGGTGCTGGGCGGGGCGGTCGTGCTGGCCGGGGCGTTCATCGCGCAGTCCTCGACTCCGGTGAAGGAGTCGGTGGTGGGGCAGAGTGCGGTGGGGGAGAAGGTCGCCTCGGCCTCTGGGGGGTGACGTGTGCGGGTGCGCGGGGGGCCTGTCGCGCCCGCCCGGCCGGAGCCGCGTGTCGCACCCGGGCCCGCGCCCCTTTCGGGGCGCTTCCCTTGCCGGAACGTCGAATCAGACGCTCTTCAGGTACTGCGGCACCGCGACGTCCGCCGCCAGGTCGTCGTTCGCCACCGGGGCGTCGTACCCCTTCCGCAGTGGCAGCACGCCCGCCCAGTGCGGGAGGCCCATGTCCTCCGGCTCGTCGTTCGCGCCGCCCGTGCGGGTCTTGGCGGAGACCTCGTTCAGGTCGAGGCGGATCACCGCGGTCGCGGCCAGTTCCTTCCTGTTGGCGGGGCGGGAGTCGGCGGCCCGGCCCGGCACCACGTGGTCGACCAGGGCGTCCAGCGCACGGCTCTTCTCGTCGGGGTCGGTGACCTGGTGGGCGATGCCGTGCACCACCACGGACCGGTAGTTGACCGAGTGGTGGAAGGCCGAGCGGGCCAGCACGAGGCCGTCGACATGGGTGACCGTCACGCACACCGCGAGCCCGGGATCGGCCTGTCCGGTCATCCGCAGCGGACGCGAGCCCGTCGAGCCGTGCAGGTACAGGACCTCGCCGACCCGGCCGTACAGCGTCGGCAGCACCACCGGCGCACCGTCCCGCACGAAGCCGAGGTGGCAGAGGTAGCCCTCGTCGAGGATCGCGTGCACCAGCTCCCTGTCGTACGACGCCCGCTCGGCGGAACGGGTGGGAACGGTCCGGTCGGTCCTGGCGTAGGGGGCGGGCCCGGCGGGCTGGGCCGGTACGGTCCCCGGCGCGGCTGTCTCCATTGCGCGTCTCCATTGCACTAGTGCATAATGCTCTTTGTGCTAGGAGGATATCGGATCGAAGGGCGCGGCGCAGCAGAGATTGCGGCCGATGTCGAGCGCGCGGTGGGTTCCGGGGAGCTGGAGCCGGGGCAACTGCTGCCGCCGATGAGGGAGTTGGCGAGCAGGCTCGGGGTGAATCCCAATACGGTCGCGGCCGCGTACCGCATCCTGCGCGAGCGCGGAGTCATCGAGACCGCCGGCCGCCGGGGCAGCCGGGTCCGGCCGAAGCCGGCCACCACCGGTCGGGACCAGCTCCCCGACGTCCCGGCCGGAGTGCGCGACCTGTCCTCCGGCAACCCCGACCCCGCACTGCTCCCCGCCCTCGCACCGGTCCTCGCCGCGGTGGCGGCCGAGTTCGACCGCGCCCCGGTCCTCTACGGCGCCGACCTCGTCGAGCCCGAGCTGGAGCGGAGGGCGCGCGCCGAACTGGCCGCCGAAGGCGTGCCCGACGGACCGCTCACCGTCACCTCGGGCTCCCTGGACGCCGCCGAACGCGTCCTGCTGGCGCACCTCAGGCCCGGCGACCCGGTCGCCGTCGAGGACCCCGGCTGGGGCCGCACCCTCGACCTGATCCCCGCGCTGGGACTGCGCACCGTCCCGGTGGCCGTCGACGACGAGGGGCCGCGTGCCGACGCCCTGCGCCGGGCCCTGGAGTCCGGGGCGCGCGCCCTGATCGTCACCGCCCGGGCGCACAACCCCACCGGCGCCGCGGTGAGCGCCGCACGCGCGCGTGCCCTTCGGGCCGTCCTGCGCGCGCACCCGCACACCCTGCTGATCGAGGACGACCACGGCCACGGCATCGTCGACCTCCCGCTGCACCCGCTGGCGGGCGCCACCCGGCACTGGGCGTTCATCCGCTCGGTCGCCAAGGCCTACGGCCCCGACCTGCGGCTGGCTACCCTGACCGGCGACGAGGTGACGGTCGACCGGGTGCGGGGGCGCCAGCGCCTGGGCCCGGGCTGGGTGAGCCGCCTGCTGCAGCGCACGGTGGTCCGGATGTGGGCCGACGGCGCGGTGAACGGCCCGGAGGTGGCGGCCGCCTACCGGGCCCGTCGGGAACTCCTGATCGACGCGCTCGCGGACCACGGCGTCGAGGCGCACGGCCGCAGCGGCATGAACCTCTGGGTCCCCGTTCCGGACGAGACGGGTGCGGTGTCCCGGCTGCTGCACGAGGGATGGGCGGTGGCGCCGGGGGCGCGCTACCGGCTGTCGACCCCGCCGGGCATCCGCGTCACCGTCTCGACGCTGGCACCCGAGGAGGCCGGTTCGCTCGCGGCGGCGGTGGCGAGAGCGGTGACACCGGCGAAGGGCCGGATCCAGGCCTGAGGCTCTGTTCGAAGCGCGGCGACGGGCCGGCCTCGTCTGCGCCGCCGTGGTGGCTGGTCGCGCAGTTCCCCGAGCCCCCGAAGGGGCGCCTGGGCTGACGCCCCTGAAAGGGGCGCGGGGAACTGCGCGACCAGCCCACCACCCACCCGCACCCGCTCACGCTCCTCAGGAGGTACCCGCCTTGGGCCTCCTCTGAGTAAGTGCGGCCCCCGCGATGACGATCAGGGCGCCCACCGGCGTGCTCCACCGCAGCGACTCGCCCAGCACCGCGACGCCCGCCGCGGCGGCGATGACCGGGATGAAGTAGGTGACCATCTGGGCGGTGGTCGGCCCCACCTCCGCCACCAGCCCGTACTGGACGAGCACCGCCAGCCCCGTCCCCAGCGCGCCGAGCGCGGCGATCGACAGCAGCGGGACCAGGGCGAAGTGTGCCGGGAAGGACGTGAACAACGGAGTCACCACGGCCAGTTGCACCGTCGCCAGCAGCAGTTGCGCGCCGGTCATCGCCAGATGGGAGTCGCCCGTCCCGGCCAGCGTCCGCCGGACGTAGACCCACCCGATCGGATAGCTCAGCGACGCCAGCAGCGCCATGACGGTGCCCGTGACGTCCAGGCCGTGGAAGCCCTCCCAGGCGCCCAGCACCGTCAGCACACCGATGAATCCCAGGCCGAGTCCGGCGAACCGGACCCGCGTCGGCCGGTCCTCCGACAGTGCCACCAGCGACAGGATCATCCCCCACAGCGGCGAGGTCGCGTTGCAGATGCCGGCCAGGGTGGACGGAATCGTCAGCTCCGAGTAGGCGAAGAGGGAGAACGGCAGTGCGTTGAGCAGGAACGCGGCGACGGCCAGGTGCCCCCAGGTGCGGGCCCCGCGC
This sequence comes from Streptomyces sp., assembly GCF_019510245.1. GTDB lineage: Bacteria > Actinomycetota > Actinomycetes > Streptomycetales > Streptomycetaceae > Streptomyces. Next base: position 4,765 of record NZ_JAEKKT010000128.1, read on the forward strand.
GGCAGCCGCTGCCGCTTCACGGCCATCGCCGCCACAAGGACCGCCGTACCGAACACGAGCCTGCCGAGGGTGACCTGGAACGGCGCGTAGCCCTCCGTCCCCACCTTGATGAAGAGGAAGCTGAAGCCCCAGATCAGCGACAGGGCGCCGAAGCGAAGGCGCCAGTCGAGGCGGGGGCGGGAGGGGGTGGCGGCGAGTGCGGGCTCGCTGGTCGCGGCGGTGGTCACGGTGCTCATGCCCACCACGATGCGTCAAGCGATCTCGTAGCACAATCGAGACTTCTCACCGGGTACCTCTTAGAATCGCTTACATGTTGAACCTGGAGCGCCTGCGCACCCTCGACGCCCTCGCCCGGCACGGCTCCGTCAGCGGCGCAGCCGAGGCCCTGCACGTCACGACGTCGGCGGTGTCGCAGCAGATGGGCAAGCTGGAGCGCGAGGTGGACCAGCAACTCCTCGCCAAGAACGGCCGGGGCATCCGGCTCACCGACGCCGGCCGGCTGCTCGCCGAGCACGCGGCCCGGATCCTCTCCCAGGTCGAGCTGGCCCAGTCCGACCTGGAGGCGCACCGGGGACAGGTCGTCGGCGAGCTCCGGCTGTCCGCGTTCCCGACGGCCGCCCGCGGTCTGTTCCCGGGGGCACTGGCCGCCCTGCGCACCCGGCACCCCGCGCTGCGCGTCCGCTCCAGCGAACTGGAACCGGAGAACGGCATCGCCGGGGTCGTCCGCGGCGACCTCGACCTCGCGGTCGTCCTGGACTGGTACAACAAGCCGATGCCGCTGCCCGACGGCCTGGTCAAGGCGCCGCTGCTGGACGACCCCGCCGAGGTGGCCCTGCCGGTGGGACACCGGCTCGCCGACCGCGCGGAGGTGGACCTGGGGGAGTTCGCCGAGGACGAGTGGATCACCTGGGGCGAGGGCGAGTTTTGCCACGAATGGCTGATGTTCACGCTGCGCTCGCGCGGCATCGAGCCCATCATCGGGCACCGCGCGGCCGAGACCCACACACAACTCAACCTGGTGTCGGCCGGGTTGGGCGTCTGCATCGCCCCACTGCTGGGCCGGCACCCGGTGCCGGAGGGCGTGCTCATGGTGCCGCTGAAGCAGCGGGTGCGCCGCCATGTGTACGTCGTCTGGCGGGCCGACGCCGACCGCCGGCCCTCGATCCGGGCGGCGGTACAGGCGCTGCGCGGCGCGGCCGAGGCGGTCGCCTGAGCCCGCTGCCCGCCTGTCGGACGTCCCCGCCCGTGAACGTCCCTACGCCGAGCCCAGCTTGCGGAAGTCCCAGGAGGCGGTCTTCGTCGGGGTGAGCCGCGCCCAGGCGTGCCGGCCGTCGTGCGGCATCTCGTCCAGGCCGAAGTTCTTGCGGGCGAACACCGTCTCGATGTAGTCGAGTTCGGCGACCAGTTCGCCGGTGCGCGGGACCTCGCCCACGAACTCGACCGTCCCTCTCAGCTCGACGCCGCGCAACTGGTCGTACTCCTCACCGGAGTCGACGACGACCGCCACCCGCGGATCGCGGCTGAGGTCCTTCCAGCGCTGGCTGCGCACCACCGAGTAGAGCCACAGTGACGTGCCGTCCCAGGCGAACCACAGGGCGCTGACGTGCGGGGCGCCGGACGCCGAGACGGTCGCGACCCGGCAGGTGCGCTGTGTGGTGAGGAACTCGTCCAGCTCACCGGGCGTCATCATGATCTTCCGGCCCCGGCGCTGAGTGACGGTCATGCGGCCCCCTCTTCGTCTTCTTCCGTTCCCGCGCGATGGCGGTTAGTGTCACCCGCCCCGCACCAAGGCGGAAGGGGGCGTCATGCCGTCGTCGTACGAGCGGCTCCCGGAACTCCTCGACCCGGTGAGCACCGTGCTGCTCACCGTCGAGTGCCAGCAGGGCGTGCTGGGCCCGGAGAGCGCGCTGCCCGAACTCGCCCGTGAGGCAAGGGCTTCGGGAGCTCTCGACAACATCGCCCGCCTGGTCGCCGCCGCGCACGACACGGGTGTCCAGGTGATCCACGCCATCGCCGAGCGCCGCCCGGACGGCCGCGGCGCGAACCGCAACGCCCGCCTCTTCCGCGCCGCCGAACGGCTGCCCGTCCAGCAGCTCTCCGGCACCACGGCGGTCCGCGTCGCGCCCCCCATCGAGGTCTCGGAGGAGGACCTCGTCGTACGACGGCTGCACGGCCTGTCGCCGATCCAGGGCACCGACGTCGACCCGCTGCTGCGCAACCTCGGCTGCCGCACCCTGGTCGTCACCGGTGTCTCGGCCAACGTGGCCGTGCCGAACGCCGTGTTCGACGCGGTCAACCGGGGCTACACGGTCGTCGTCTCGGCCGACGCCGTCGCGGGAGTGCCCTCCGAGTACACCCCCGCGATGGTCCGCAACACCCTCGCGCTGGTCGCCACGGTCGCGACCACGGACGAGGTGCTCGGCTGCCTCCGGCGACCGCGCCGGCGGTCCTGAGGATCAGGCCAGTGAGATCTGGTCGCCGGAGACCGTGATGTTGGCCGCCGTCAGACCCGTGGTGGCCGGGCCCTGCTTGACACTGCCGTCGGCTATGGCGAACTTGCTGCCGTGACAGGGGCAGACGATCTCGCCGTTGGCGATGCTGGTCACCGCGCAGCCGGCGTGCGGGCACTTCGTCGAGAACGCCTTGTACGTGCCCGACGTCGGCTGGGTGACGACCACGGCCTGGTCCTTGTAGATGGTGCCGCCGCCCTCGGGGATGTCCGTGGTCTTGGCGAGCGCGGTGCCGCCGGCCGCGGCCGTGGAGCCGCCGGCCGAGCCGTTGCTGTCCTGGGTGGTGGAGCCACCGCCCGCGTTGCCGTTCGTGGTGGTCGAGCTCGACGAGTCGTCGTCCGACGAGCCGCAGGCGGTCAGCGCGGCGGCGAGCCCTGCCGCTCCGGCCGCCACCATCACGGTGCGGCGAGCCGGGGTGGCCGAGGGGTTGAGCGGTGCGCTGGTCATGTGAGGGGTTCCCTTCAGCGGAGCTTCTCGTTGATCCGTCCAGGGGTACGGCCTTCGGGCACCACCTGTTCAGACGGCATCCCGATAGTGACCACCCGGACATGAGGCTTCGGTAAAACGCCGCTGTCGGTTCGCTGTCGGTCTCGGCCGGTCGAGGACGCGGCCGACCGCGGCGGCCGGGATGCCGCTAATCGGAGCCGTTCTCCCCGGCGGGCAGGAAGACCATGAGCGAAAGCTTTTCGTCATGGGCGTCCGCCAGCTTCAGGCAGTCCACGTCGACCCGTCCGAGCCGTGGGTGCCGTAGCTCCTTCCGGGCGGAGGTGGACCCGCCGACGCTCCGCTCGTCCCACACTGCGCGGAACGCCTCCGAGGAGTCCAGCAGCGACTCCAGCAGCGCGGGGCCGCGCGGATCGTCGGGGTACCGGGCGAGGGCCACCCGCAACTGGCCGGTGAGTGCGCGTGCCTCGCCGAGCCAGTCGACGAACAGCCCCGAGCCCCGCGACTCGGTGAAGGTGATCCGGAGGAGGTTGCGCTCGTCCGGCGGGCGCCGGTCGAGGCCGCCGAGCAGCTCGGCGTACGCGTCGTTGTACGCCAGCAGGTCCCACCACGGGTTCGTCACGCAAGCGGGCCTGGGGGAGAGTTCCCGCACCAGCCGTGCCAGCAGGGGGTCGACCTTCACCGGCCCCGGACCCGAGGGCGGCGGCACCAGGGCGGCCAGGGTGAACAGGTGGGCGCGCTGCGGCCCGGAGAGGCGCAGCGCGCGGGCCAGGCTTTCGACGACCTTCCTGTTCACGCTGATGTCGCGGCCCTGTTCGAGCCAGGTGTACCAGGTGACGCTGACCCCGGCGAGCTGCGCCAGCTCGTCGCGGCGCAGCCCCGGGGTGCGGCGCCGCACCCCGGACCGGAAGCCTGCCGCCGCCGGGTCGGTCGCCTCGCGCCGGGCGCGGAGAAAGGCACCGAGTTCGCCGTGCCGGACCAGGTCTGCCATGGGCCGAACTCCTCTTGGACGGAGGTTCCGCCCCCACCGTAGGAGTCTCCGTGACCATGACGCCAACGAGACTTGGGAACACGTGGTATGCGGTGAGATCATGGATCTCGCGTGGGCCCGGGGCGCCCCTCGCCCGCTGTCACGCTCGGTTACTATGCTCACTTCGTGCCGGAGGTCAGCCCGGCCGTCGACTGCATGGTTGAGAAGCTGGATGGCCTGGGAAAATGCTGCGAGAAGTGACCGCGACCCGCTACATCACGCCCCTGCGGGAGGGTGGCTCGCTGCCGGGGCTCGTCGAGGGCGACGACTTCGGAACGTACGTCATGAAGTTCACCGGCGCCGGGCAGGGCCGCAAGACGCTGGTCGCCGAGGTCGTCTGCGGTGAACTGGCCCGCCGGCTCGGGTTCCGGATGCCCCGGCTGGTCACCGTCGAACTGGATCCGGTGCTGGGACTCGGCGAACCCGAGCAGCAGGTGCAGGACCTGCTGCGAGGCAGCGGCGGCACCAACCTGGGCATGGACTTCCTCTCGGGTGCCCTCGGTTTCGACCCGCTCGCCTTCGCGGTGAGCCCCGAGGAGGCCGGGCGGATCGTGTGGTTCGACGCGCTGGTCAACAACGTCGACCGCTCCTGGCGCAACCCCAACCTGCTGGTCCACCGGGGCGACCTGTGGCTCATCGACCACGGCGCCACCATGATCTGGCAGCACAACTGGCCCTCGGCTGAGGCCTCCGCCGCCCGCCCGTACGACGCCGCCGACCACGCGCTGAGCGGGTTCGGCCCCGACGTCCGGGCCGCCGCCGCGGACTTGGCACCCCGGGTCACCGAGGACCTGCTCGCCGAGGTCACCGCCGAGATCCCGGACGCCTGGCTCGCCGCCGAGCCCGGCTTCGACACCCCCGACGACCTGCGCCGCACCTACGCCCGGCCGCTGCTCGCCCGGGCCGCCGTCATCCACGAGCGCATCACCGGCATCGAGGGGGCCAAGTGAGCGAGACCCACATCAACGTGGCCGGGCACATGACCGAGCGCCACATCACCCGCACCGGCCAGGGCGGCGACCGGGACGTCTTCGAGTACGCCCTGCTGCGCGTCGTACCCCGCGTGGAGCGCGGCGAGTGCATCAACGCGGGCGTCCTCGTGTACTGCCGGGCCAAGGGGTACGTGGGCGCCCGCACCCATCTGGACGAGGCCCGGCTGCTGGCCCTGGACCCGGGCGCGGACGTCGCCGGGGTGCGGGCCGCGCTCGGGGCGGTGGAGGCTGTCTGCGCGGGTGGGGCGGCGGCGGGGCACGCGGCCGGGGACGACCCGGGGCGGCGCTTCCGCTGGCTGGTCGCGCCCCGCTCCACCGTCGTCCAGCCGGGACCCGTGCACACCGGGCTCACCCGCGACCCGGCCGCGGAGACGGAGCGGTTGCTGGACCTCCTGGTGAGGTAATGGATCACACTGCGCGGCGTGACGTTGACACCGCGTGCCAGGGCTTCTAGCGTCACGTCTGTCGAAGGTACTAAGCGGTCGCTCACCATCCGGCCGGATTCTCGATCAGGTGTTCTCAAGGGCGAGGAGAAACAGCAATGTCCAGCACTGAGCAGCGGGTGGCCGTCGTCACCGGTGCAGCACGTGGCATCGGAGCCGCCACCGCCGTACGACTGGCCGCCGAGGGCCGCGCGGTCGCCGTGATCGACCTCGACGAGGCCGCCTGCAAGGACACCGTCGAGAAGATCACCGCGGCCGGCGGCAAGGCCATCGCGGTCGGCGCCGACGTCTCCGACGAGGCCCAGGTCGCCGCCGCGATCGCGCGCGTCGTCGAGGAGCTGGGCGCTCCGACCATCCTGGTCAACAACGCCGGCGTGCTCCGCGACAACCTGCTGTTCAAGATGTCCGCGTCCGACTGGGACACGGTCCTCAACGTGCACCTGCGCGGCTCCTTCCTGATGACGAAGGCCGTCCAGCAGCACATGGTCGAGGCCGGCTGGGGCCGGGTCGTCAACCTGTCCTCGTCCTCGGCGCTCGGCAACCGCGGCCAGGCCAACTACTCCGCCGCCAAGGCCGGTCTGCAGGGCTTCACCAAGACCCTCGCCATCGAGCTCGGCAAGTTCGGCATCACCGCCAACGCCGTCGCCCCCGGCTTCATCGCCACCGAGATGACCAAGGCCACCGCCGAGCGCGTGAAGATGGGCTTCGAGGAGTTCAAGGCCGCCGCGGCCACCCAGATCCCCGTGCAGCGCGTCGGCGAGCCCGAGGACATCGCCAACGCCATCGCCTTCTTCACGAACGAGGCCGCCGGCTTCGTCTCCGGCCAGGTGCTGTACGTGGCCGGCGGACCGCTCGACTAGAAGTACACCGGGGAACCTGGGGAACACTGACATGACTGAACTGCCCGAGCTGTCCGGCAAGGTCGCCATCATCACCGGCGCGAGCCGCGGCATCGGCTACGGCGTCGCCGAGGCGCTGATCGCCCGCGGCGACCGCGTCGCCATCACCGGCCGCAACGAGGACGCCCTCAAGGAGGCCGTCGAGAGCCTCGGCTCCGAGCGCGTCATCGGCATCGCCGGCAAGGCACACGACCTGGCCCACCAGAGCGAGGTCGTCGAGCGCACCATGGCGGCCTTCGGCCGCGTCGACTACCTGGTCAACAACGCGGGAACCAACCCCGTGTTCGGCCCGATCGCCGACGTCGACCTGGACGTGGCCCGCAAGGTGTTCGAGACCAACGTGGTCTCCGCCCTCGGCTTCGCCCAGAAGACCTGGCACGCCTGGCAGAAGGAGAACGGCGGCGCCATCGTCAACATCGCCTCCGTCGCCGGCCTGTCGGCCTCGCCGTTCATCGGCGCGTACGGCATCAGCAAGGCCGCGATGATCAACCTGACCCAGCAGCTGGCGCACGAGTTCGCCCCCGGCGTCCGGGTCAACGCGATCGCCCCCGCGGTCGTGAAGACCAAGTTCGCGGAGGCGCTGTACGAGGGCCGCGAGGCGGAGGCCGCCGCGGGCTACCCGCTCAAGCGGCTCGGTGTGCCCTCCGACATCGGCGGCGCCGCCGCGTTCCTCACCTCGGAACAGTCCGACTGGGTCACCGGCCAGACGCTCGTCGTCGACGGCGGCATCTTCCTGAACGCCGGCATGGCCTGACGGGCCGTCGGGCGTCGTTTTCGTCACAGATATTTGCCGCATCTATGACGAAAACGGCGCCCCCGCGGTCGTGCGAGATCCGCACAGCCGGATGACAACGTCGTCATAGCACATTCGATCAACGCCCGTGTTTCCGGGGTGCGTCAAGGCGCGCAACGCTGCGGTATGGTCTGCCGCCGACCCCTGGTACGGCGGATCGAGGAGCGTGCGCGTGTTCAACCGGAACCGAGGCCTGCGAAGAGCCGCCGCGCTCGCCTCCCTGTCCCTGGTCGCCGGGTGCGGGGTGCTCTCCGGCAGCAGCGCGGACAACAGCGGGCCCATCGTCGTCGGTACGACCAGCGCCCCCAGCACCCTCGACCCGGCCGGATCGTGGGACGGCTCCTGGGAGCTGTTCCGGAACGTCTACCAGACACTGCTCGCCTACCCCGACGGCGCCACCGCCCCGCAGCCCGACGCCGCGCAGAAGTGCGCCTTCACGGACTCCGGCTCCCGCACCTACCGCTGCGAACTGCGCTCCGGGCTGACGTTCGCCGACGGCGACAGACTCGACGCCGCGGCGGTCAAGTACTCCATAGACCGGATCCGGAGCATCAACGCGCCCAGCGGCCCGGCCGGACTGCTCGGCAGCCTCGACACGGTGCAGGCGACCGGCGACCGCGAGGTGGTCTTCCACCTCAACAAGCCCGACGCCACTTTCCCGTTCGTGCTCGCCACCCCCGCCATGTCGATCGTCGATCCCGACGACTACCCGGCCCACTCGCTGCGCAAGGACGCCTCCGTACGCGGCTCCGGGCCGTACACCCTCAAGTCCTACGAGGACGGCAAGCGGGCCGAGCTGGTCCGCAACGACACGTACCAGGGCTTCGCCGACCGGGAGAACGACGCGGTGACCATCCGCTACTTCCAGGACTCGGCCACCATGGTCAAGGCCCTCAGGTCCGGGGACATCGACGTCACCTACCGCGGTCTCGCCGCCTCCGACATCGTGGCCCTGCAGGCGCACGGCAGCACCGACCTCCAGCTGATCGACGGCACCGGCACCGACATCAGCTACCTGGTCTTCAACCCCGCGGACCCGTGGGCCAAGCTGCCCGCCGTGCGCAAGGCCGTCGCCCAGCTCGTCGACCGCGCCGCGATCGCCCACACCGTCTACAAGGACACCGTCGACCCGCTGTACTCCATGGTCCCGGCGGGCCTGACCGGCCACACCACCGGCTTCTTCGACGACTTCGGCGACCCCAGCACCTCCAAGGCCCGCAAGATCCTCGCCGACGCCGGCATCACCCAGCGCGTCCCGCTCACCTTCTGGTACACCACCGACCGCTACGGCTCCGAGACCGGCGAGATGTTCCAGGAGCTCAAGCAGCAGCTGGACGACTCCGGGCTGTTCACCATCACCCTCAGGAGCCGGCCCTGGAAGACCTACGTCGTCGGCTACCAGAAGGGCGAGTACCCGGTGTTCGGCCGTGGCTGGTTCCCGGACTTCCCCGACGCCGACAACTTCATCGCGCCCTTCGTCGGCGAGCAGAACGCCCTCGGCACGCCCTACCCGTCCCCCGTGATCACCGGCAAGCTGCTGCCGCGGTCCCGCAGTGAGAGCGACCGCGCCGAGGTCGTCAAGGACTTCGAGGAGGCCCAGCAGATCCTCGTCAACGACGCCCGGCTGATCCCGCTGTGGCAGGGCCGGCAGTACGTCGCGGCCAGCGACGACATCTCCGGCGGCGAGAAGGCGCTCGACCCGTCGACGATCATGATGATGTGGGAGCTGCACCGCAAGACCAGCTGGTGAAACGGCCGTCCCGCACCGGTTGTCAGTGGTCGCCTGTAGGTTTTTCGGTATCAGCAGGATCTGCAAGTGACCGCAATTCGTGAGGACGTTGACGTGACCGACATCGCCATGCTGCCCGAGTCCTGGCGCGGGGTTCTGGGTGACGAACTGCAGCAGCCCTACTTCAAGGAGCTGACCGAGTTCGTCGAGGAGGAGCGGGCGAAGGGCCCCGTCTACCCGCCGCGCGAGGAGGTCTTCGCCGCGCTGGAGGCGACGCCGTTCGACCAGGTCAAGGTCTTCGTCCTCGGGCAGGACCCCTACCACGGCGAGGGCCAGGGCCACGGCCTGTGCTTCTCCGTCCGCCCCGGGGTGCGGATCCCGCCGTCCCTGCGGAACATCTACAAGGAGATGCGGGAGGAGCTGGGCTGGGAGTCCGTGCCGGACAACGGCTATCTGATGCCGTGGGCCCGGCAGGGCGTACTCCTGCTCAACGCGGTCCTGACGGTCCGCGCCGGTGAGGCCAACTCGCACAAGAACAAGGGCTGGGAGAAGTTCACGGACGCGGTGATCCGCGCGGTGGCCGACCGGCCGGACCCGGCCGTCTTCGTCCTCTGGGGCGGTTACGCGCAGAAGAAGCTCCGGCTGATCGACGAGACCCGGCACGTGGTGATCCAGGGCGCGCACCCGTCCCCGCTCTCCGCGAAGAAGTTCTTCGGCTCCCGCCCCTTCACCCACATCAACGAGGCGGTCGCGGCCCAGGGCCACGAGCCGATCGACTGGCGGATCCCCGACCTGGGCTGAGCCCATACCGAGGGCTCCTCGAAGCCGACTGAGGGGCAAACCCAAGGGGCGCTGGGGGGCACCCCCGGCCGAAGGCCGGGGGAGGAACTGCGCGACAAGCCCCCACCGGCCCGCAGTCCAACGGCGCCGCCTGACAAGAAAAACTGACGGCGCCGTCTACCGTCGGCAGCACACAACGGCTTACAGCCCGGAGGGCCCCGTGGCGGAGCGACAGGAGCGTACGGCAGCCGACGCCGTGCTGACGCGGATCGGGCAGGTCGTGATGTTGCACCACGCCGGGGACCGCGAGGAGGCCCGCCGGCGCCTGCTCGACCTGTGGGCGGAGATCGGCGAGCACGGCGAGCCGCTGCACCGCTGCACCCTGGCCCACTACCTGGCCGACACCCAGGACGACCCCTGCGACGAACTCGCCTGGGACCTGAGGGCGTTGTCGGCGGCCGACGAGGCGGAGGGAGCCGCGGGGCTGCGCGGCTTCTACCCCTCCCTGCACCTGAACCTCGCCGCCGACTACGTGAAGCTCGGCCGCACCGAGGCCGCCCGCAGCCACCTGCACCGGGCCCGCGGCACGGCGGCCGCGCTCGGCGACGACGGCTACGGCGACGGGGTCCGGGCCGCGATCAGCCGCCTGGAGCTCCGGCTCCGGGACGACGGCGACCCGGGCGCCGACCCCTGGGGCCCGCCACGGCAGCGGCCGCAGTAGGGTCGCGCCGGCGTCTCAACGCCCGTACGTCTGCTCGCAGATCCTCGCCTGCGGACTGTCCGGCGCCCAGCCGCCGTACTGCTTGCCGAGCGCGCACACGTCCGGGGCCTTCGGGGCCGAGCGGGGGAGTCCGGGCAGGTCCGCCTGCGGGGGGTGGGACCGGCGCACGGCGGGACGGTGCGGGGTGGCCGTGCGCGGGGCCGCCGGGGCGGGCGGGCCGGCCGGGGGAGCGGGCACGGGGGCGTGCGGGGCGGCCGGTGCGGCGCGGTGGGCCGGGCGGGACGGGCCGACCATCTCCAGGGCCTCCTTGACCGGCGCCTGCACCACCCGAGGCTCGGCACTGCCGTCCGGGCGGGGCACCGACGGCAGCGAGGGCGCCGTACCCGGCGGCGGGCCCGGTGCCGCCGGGTGCTGGACCGTCACACAGCCGGAGAGGGCCGAGAAGGTCACGGTGACCAGGAGCGCTGCGGTGGTCGTCGTTCGATGCACCCGCGCAACTCTGCTGGCTCGGCGCGGAGGTTGACACCGTCGACAGGACTTTGGTGCCCCGCACGGGTGATCTCGCACCCCGTACGGGGGACGGGCGGGTGTCAGGCTGACGTCAGTCGCCGGTCGCGCCGTCGATCCGCTCCCGGATCAGGTCGGCATGGCCGTTGTGCCGGGCGTACTCCTCGATCATGTGGGTGTGGATCCAGCGCAGGCTGATCTGCTGCCCGGTGCGACGGTGGACGCCCTTGGAGAGGCCGTCCAGGCCGAAGCCGGCCGCGGCCTGCCGGGCGGCCCCGATCTCGGCCTGCCAGGCCGCGTACGCCTCCTGCCAGGTGTCCGCCCCGGTGAGGCGGAACTCGGCGTCCGGGTCCTCGTCACTGAAGTACAGCGGTGGCGCGTCCTCCCCGGCGAGCACCCTGCGGTACCAGGACCGCTCCACGTCGGCCATGTGGCGCACCAGCCCCATCAGGGACAGCGGGGACGGCTCCACGGAGGCGGTCCGCAGCTGAGCGTCGGTCAGGCCCTCGCATTTCACCGCGAGGGTCCGCCGGTGGAACTCCAGCCAGCCCTCCAGCATGGTGCGTTCGTCGGCGTCCACGGCGGGCATACGGCGTTCGGTCGTCATGCCCGGCATCCTGGCCCAGCCCGACCGATCCCACCACGGATTATCGGCCCGTATGCTTCCCTTCAGGCACGCGCGGGCAACCGCGGGCAACCACGTGGGGAGCGTCTGTGAAGGTCGGCTGCATCGGACTCGGCGACATCGCGCAGAAGGCGTACCTGCCGGTGCTGGCCCTGCAGCCGGGTCTCGAACTCCACCTCCAGACCCGCACCCCCGCCACCCTCGACCGGGTCGGCGACAGCCTCCGCCTGCCCGCCGGCCGCCGGCACGCGACCCTCGACGACCTCCTCGCCCAGGACCTCGACGCCGCCTTCGTGCACGCGGCCACCGTCGCCCACCCGGAGATCGTCACCCGGCTGCTGGAGGCGGGCGTACCGACGTACGTCGACAAGCCCCTCGCCTACCGGCTCGCCGACTCCGAACGGCTCGTCACGCTCGCCGAGACGCGGAACGTGTCGCTGGCCGTCGGCTTCAACCGCCGCCACGCCCCCGGCTACGTGCAGTGCGCCGACCACCCGCGCGAGCTGATCCTGATGCAGAAGAACCGCGTCGGGCTGCCCGAGGAACCCCGGACGATGATCCTCGACGACTTCATCCACGTCGTCGACACCCTGCGCTTCCTCGCCCCCGGCCCGGTCGAGGACGTGACCGTCCGCGCCCGGGTCGCCGACGGCCTGCTGCACCACGTCGTCCTCCAGCTCGCCGGCGACGGCTTCACGGCGCTCGGCGTGATGAACAGGCTCAGCGGCTCCGCCGAGGAGATCCTGGAGGTCTCGGGACAGGACACCAAGCGCCAGGTCCTCAACCTCGCCGAGGTGGTCGACCACAAGGGCCAGCCGACTCTCCGGCGGCGCGGCGACTGGGTGCCGGTCGCCCGGCAGCGCGGCATCGAACAGGCCGTGCTCACCTTCCTGGACGCCGTCCGCGCCGGGAAGGTGCTCAGCGCCCGGGACGCACTGGCGACTCATGAGCTGTGCGAGCACGTGGTACGAGAGGTTCGGCGGCGCTCCGGCGCAGCCTGACCGTCCGCACCCCCTCGGCCAGGCAGTACGCCGCCAGCACCAGCAGGGCGCCGTCCACCGGCCAGTCGCCGTACCGCACGAACGGGGTGACGCCGCGGGCGACCGGCACCTCGTAGACCCGGGCGGTGCTCGCGTCGGTGCCGAGCCACGGGCCGATGCGCCCGCCGCCCGGACCGTAGACGGCGGAGACCCCGGTGAGCGTGGCGTGGACCATCGTGCGGCCGGTCTCGGCGGCCCGTAGCGCGGCCAGCGAGGCGTGCTGCTCGGGGGCCCAGCTGTCCTGGAAGGAGGAGGTCGACGTCTGGCCGACCAGCACCTGCGCGCCGTCCTGGGCGAGATGCCGGCTCATGTCGGGGAACGCCGTCTCGAAGCAGATCATCGGGCCGATCCGCAGCCCGTGGCCGACGTCCATCACCACCTGCTCGGTGCCGCGCCGCCGGTCCTCGCCGGCCGCCTTGCCGACCGAGGTGGCCCAGCCGAGCAGGGACCGGGCCGGTATGTACTCACCGAACGGAACGAGCCGCATCTTGTCGTACCGGTCCCCGGTCGGGCCGTCGGCGCCGACCAGGAGGGAGCTCTTGTAGATGCCGGGCCGGTCGGAGCGCCGGGCATCCACGTTGACCAGGATGTCCGCACCGGTCGCTCGGGAGAGGGCGGCGATCCGCCGTGCCAGATCGGGCCGGTCCCCGAGGTCGTACCCGACACTGCTCTCGCCCCAGACGATCAGATCGGGATGCTGCCCGGCCAGCTGCCGGGTCAGCTGCTCCTCCCGGTCGAACCGCCGGACGCCGCTGTCGGTGCCGTCGACGATGCCGGGCTGTACGACGGCGATCCGGACGTGACCGTCGACGTCCGGGCGCGGTGACCACACCCAGGCGGCCGAGGTCGCCGCGGCCGTGGCCACCAGCGAGGCCACCGCGGGGACCCGGGCCTCCCGCACGGATATCAGCACGGCGACCGCGACGTTGACGGCCACCACCAGGAAGCTCAGCAGCCACACCCCGCCGACCGAGGCCAGCCGCAGCGCCGGCGACACCTGCCACTGGGTCGCACCCAGCATGCCCCACGGTCCGCCGAGCCCCTGCCAGGACCGCACCAGCTCCACCATCAGCCAGCCCGAGGGCAGCACCAGCACCGCGGCCGCGGCCCGCCCCGGCGACGGCACCCCGCCCAGCAGCCGGCGCGTCACCCAGCCCCAGGGCGCCCAGAACACGCTCAGCAGGCCGGCGATCAGGAAGATGAAGACGTGCAGGCTCGGCAGCAGCCAGTGGTGCACGGCGACCATGAACCCGAACCCGCCGCACCAGCCGTCGTACGCCGCCCGCCGCCCGGTCGGTGCCGAGCGCGCCAGCAGCAGCCACGGAACCAGCGCGACATACGCGAACCACCACAGCGACGGCGCCGGAAAGGCCAGGACCGGCAGCGCGCCCGCGAGCGCCCCGACGCAGGAGCGCCGCCACGGGGAGCTGAGCCAGCGCTCGACGGTCCTCATCCATCGCCTCCTGCCTGCGGGTCCTTCCAGTGTGCGGGACCCGGCGGGATCTCCGACAGGGGGCATGGGCGCGGGCTCAGTCGGACACGGCCACCGCACGCGGGTCGGGCAGCCTGCGCCACCGCTCCTCGACGACCACCTGGCGCAGCCGCCAGCCGTCCGGGGTGCGCAGGAACGCGAAGGAGTAGCGGCCGCCGCACACGAAGTCGGGGGCGGTGGAGGCGCCGTCGCCGCCGGCGAAGCGCATGGGGTTGACGTAGTCGGCCTGCATTCGGGCGGTGTCGCCGGTGTCGTGGTCCAGAATCCCGAAGCGCACCCGGCGGTTGACGATCAGATGCTGCCGCATCGAGAAGAGGGTCAGGTTCTCCGCGAGCCACCCGGCCACCTGCCCGGCATCGCCCTCTATCCCGCCGGCCGAGCGGTAGTCGGCCCGCCCGTCCGCCGTGAACAGCCTCCGGTACGCCGCCCAGTCACCGTCGTCGACGGCCACCGCGTACTCGGTGACCATCTCGTCCACGGCCAGCCGGTCCATCACGGTCGCGAGCTCCACGCGCTGCGTCATCGGCTCAGTGTTGGGCACGGGGCGGGCGGAGCCAAGGGGCGCGGGCGATATTCGGTGATGTTCGAAGCCGGCCACCCGGGGCCCCCGGCCTGTGAACGGTGGGCCGGTCGAACGGGAATCCGGGTTCCGTGTCCGTGTCCGGTACGCGGACTCCACGTCACCGAGTTCCTCGTCGAGTTGTGCCGATGAGTCCGATGCACAGCGTGACCTACTCGACCGGAGACATGCTGCGCTGGGCCGGTCGCATTCGGCCTCGTGGCGGTGATGATCACCGCGTGGCGCTGGGGCAAGGCCGACCAGCTCCCGTGCGCCCGCCGTCGTAAGATCGTCGTCCGGTCGGTCCGAGGAGGTTCGCGATGGCACGTCCCGTCACGGTGGTCACCGGTGGCAGCCGCGGTATCGGCGCGGCGACCTGTCTGCGGCTCGCGGCCGACGGCCACGACGTGGTGATCGGCTGGGTCCGGGACGGGGACGCCGCCGAGGCGGTCGCCGAGGAGGTGCGCAGAGGCGGGGCGCGCTGCGCCGTCGTCCGGGTGGACACGTCCGTGGAAGCCGATGTGGAGGGGCTCTTCGACGCGGCGGAGCGGGAACTGGGGGCCGTGACCGGCCTGGTGAACAACGCCGCCGTGACCGGGCCGTTCGGGCGGCTCGCCGACGCGGAGACCGCGGATCTCCGCCGGGTCGTGGAGGTCAACCTGCTGGGCACGCTGCTGTGTTCGCGCCGTGCCGCCCGGCTGATGGCGGCACGGGGGAGCGGTGCGATCGTCAACGTGTCCTCGGCGGCGGCCACCCTCGGCAGCCCCGGCGAGTACGTCCACTACGCGGCGACCAAGGCGGCCGTCGACACCCTCACCGTGGGCCTCGCCAAGGAACTCGGCCCCGACGGAGTGCGGGTCAACGCGGTGGCACCCGGCGTGATCGACACGGAGATCCACGCGGCGATGGGCGACCCCGGCCGGGCCGAACGGGTCGGTCGCACCACGCCGTTGGGCCGCGCCGGGCGGCCCGAGGAGATCGCCGACGCGATCGCCTGGCTGCTGTCGCCCGAGGCCTCCTACACGACGGGCACGGTGCTGCGCGTCTCCGGCGGCCGCTGAACCCCGGCCGGTCAGGCCGCCTCGATGATCTGCTCGCGGATCGCCGCGGCCCACTCGACCACCAGCAGTTCGTACTCCGTCCGCTCCTGGGCCGACAGCGTTCCGCCCGCGCGCAGCCACAGCGCCCGGATGTGCTCGTTGACCTCGGCAGCAGACCGCACGGAACCAGGGGTTCGGGAATCGGGGGACATGAGAAACAGCGTAGGGGCAGGAACTGACCGTGCGCTACCGGGCCACTACGCAGACCGTATGGGGTTGGTCACGGGCGACACGCCGGGCGGGCGGCCGCGCATTGGCATTTGCCAGGCGGATCGCCGGGGTTCCGACCGGTCCTGGTGCCGCTGGGCAGGACTTCGCCCTCGCCGAAGCGGGTGCGGCGGCCTCGGACCCCGCGAGAACGACGGAAGTCGGGGGTTGGCTGAGATGCGGCGCCAGGGCGTCGGCGCCTGAATGCTGCCCGGTCGTCCACTCGTCGCGCCTTCGCCGCCCCTTTGGAGTCCCTCGACGCCGAGCCCGTCGTCACCCCGTCGTCACCCCGTCGGCAGCGCCGAGGCGAGCAGGGCGAGCCTCTCGGCGCTGCCGCTCCCCGGGTCCGGATGGTAGACGACGAGGGTCTGCCCCGCCGCGCCGCTGACGTTCAGCCGCTCCCTGTTCAGCCGTAGCCGGCCGACCTGGGGGTGGTCGACGACCTTGGCCGCGCCCTCGCAGGACGCCACGTCGTGACGGGCCCAGAGGCGGCTGAAGTGCGGGCTGGCGAGCGAGATTTCGCCGACGAGCTCGATGACGCGCGGGTCGTCGGTGTCGGTCCCGACGGAGCGCCGGAAACCGGCGACCATCCCGGCGCCGGCCTCCTCCCAGCCGGGGGGGAGGGCCTGCTCGGCGGGGTCGAGGAACATGTCCCGCAGCCGGTTGGCGCCGACCGAGAAACGTGGCGACAGCGCGGTCGCCAGGGCGTTGACGGCGAGGACGTCGAAGTAGCGGCCCTCGACGAGCGCGGGGAGCGGGAGCGCGGCGACGAGCTGGGCGACGCCGGGCGGGACGGTCTCCTTCCGGGCACGGCGACGGCGCCGGCGGGGCCGCTCGGCACCGAGGCGGAGCAGGTACGCCGTCGCGTCCTCGTCGAGCCGCAGCACGCGCGCGAGGGACTCCAGGACCTGCACGGAGGGGTTGCGGTCGCGGCCCTGCTCCAGGCGCAGGTAGTAGTCCGCGCTGATGCCCGCCAGCATCGCGACCTCCTCCCGGCGCAGGCCCGGCACCCGCCGTATCCCCACCACGGGGATGCCGACCTGCTCCGGCGTGACGAGCTCGCGGCGGGCGCGCACGTACGAGCCCAGCGGGTTCGGTTCGTCGGTCATCCCGCCACCGTAATGCGGCCACCGCGCTCGTGCCTGGCCCTGCCACCCCCAGGACCGCCAGGGCTCTGCCCCGTCCGGAGCCGGAGCGCAAGCGTGGTCGGTGACAGCGACGAGCAAGCCGAGGAGCGCGATCATGTCGACATATCTGCTGGTACACGGCGCCTGGCACAGCGGGGAGTGCTGGGAGCGGGTGGTCCCCCTGCTGGCGGCGGCGGGGCACCGGGTGTACGCACCCTCCCTGACCGGTCATGGCGAGAAAACCCGGCTGCTCGGTCCGGACGTGGGCCTCGACACCCATGCGGCCGACGTCCTCGCGCTGATCAGGGACGAGGACCTCACCGACGTCGTCCTCGTCGGGCACAGCTACGCGGGGCTGGTCATCTCCTCCGCGGCCAACGAAGTCCCGGACCGTGTCGGGCACCTGGTCTACCTCGACGCGATGGTCCCGGAGCACGGCGAGACCGCGGCCGACATACAGCCCGCGACCCTGGGCCTGATCGAGAGGGCGCTCGCGTCCGACAGCGGCTGGCGGGTTCCGCCGCTGCCCGAACTGCCGCTGCCTTACGGACTGTTCGGGGTGACCGAGGCGGCGGACGTGGCGTGGCTGCGCGGCATGCTGTCCGACCAGGCGGTGCGCAGCTTCCAGCAGCCGGTGCGGCTGGACGATCCGGCCGTCCGCACGATCCCCCGGACCCACATCCACTGCGTGGCGAACGTTCCGCAGGGCATCGTCCGCCGTCCGGTCCCCGCGGCCCAGCAGGTGTGGGAACTGCCCACCGGTCACGACTGCATGATCACCATGCCGGCCGAACTCGCCGACCTCCTGCTCAAGCTGGGCTGATCCCGAGACGGTGCACCAGCCTCTGCGACGCATGGCCGAGGAGGCGTCACGCATGCTGTTCGGCCCTGCGGAATCCGGCAAAGCCGCCCAGCGCATCGAGCTGGCGACGCACTTGGTGGAAGGACAGAGCACAGCCCCGCCAAGTGAGTCGTGAGGAACCCACCCGAGCCCACGGGACCGCGGGGCGAGGGCCGTGTGCCGGCCGAGCGACATGTCGAACGGGTCGGGTCCGGTTCACCCGGCACTCGGGACGGGCGGTGGGCCGACATGGTGTCGGCCCGCCGCCCGCGGTCGCTCACGAGCCCAGGAGAGCGCGCAGCCCGGGTTGGAGGAGCTCGCCATGGGCGCTGACCATGTCGTCACACAAGCGCCAGACGTCCTCGACCGGCAGGGCTGCGGCCGTGGCGGGGTCGGTCATCGCCGCGTGCCTGATGTGCCGCGGGTCGTCTTCGATCGCCGCCCGCACCACCAGGTCGTTCGCGCTCAGATAGGTGCGGTTGAGCGCCGCGAGCTGGGGCGGCAGGGAGCCGACGCGGGTGGGCTGGACGCCCAGCGAGTCCACCAGGCACGGCACCTCGACGGTCCCGTGCGCGGGCAGGTTGTCGATCAGGGACCGGTTGGGGACGTTGCCGTAGACCGTGCGCGGGGTGCCGTTCACCATGCTGTGGATGATCTGCGGCGCGTACTCCATCGTCCCCTCGACGGCGACCGGCCTCCCGGCGGTCAGCGCGTCGCGGGTCCTCTCGTACGTGGCGACGTTCTCGTCGACGATCTTGAGGTACTCGCCGATCGGCAGCCGCAGCCGCTCCACCTCGCCGTCGTGGTGCAGATACCAGGGCACGTACTCGGAGGAGTGCTCGCTGGTCTCCGTGGGGTAGTAACCCAGCCGGCGGTACATGTCGATGCGGACCCTCCGGCGCAACTGGTCGTCGGAGGCGATCAGTTCGTCCAGCTTCGGGTAGAGGCTCCGGCCCTGGTGCTCGAACCGCAGCACCCACGCCTGATGGTTGACGCCCGCGGCGTGGTAACTGATCTCCTCGTAGGGCACCTCGACCAGGTCCGCGAGGTCGCGCATCGTCCAGTACACCGAGTGGCACAGGCCCACCACACGGGTCAGGCCGGTGGCCTGCGTCAGGTACTGCACGTTCATGGCCATGGGGTTGGTGTAGTTCAGCAGCCAGGCCTGCGGGCAGACCTCGGCGACGTCCCGCCCCAGCTCCTTCAGGAACGGGAACGTGCGCAGGGCACGGAAGATGCCTCCGATGCCGAGGGTGTCGCCGATGGTCTGCCGGACGCCGTAACGGGCCGGTACCTCGAAGTCGGTCCGGGTGGCCTCGGCCATACCGATCTGCACGATGTTGATGACGAAGTCGGCGTCGGCCAGGGCTTCGCGGCGGTCGGTGTGCGCGGTGACGTTCGGGCGGGCGCCGAGCGTGTCGGCGATGCGGACGGCGGCCGCGTGCGCGGTGGCCAGGCGTTCGGTGTCGATGTCGTGCAGCGCGACGTGCGCGGACTCCAGTTCGGGGAACGCGAGGAGGTCGGCGAGCAGTCCCTGGGTGAAGACGACGCTGCCTGCGCCGATGAAGGCGATCTTGGGGGTGGTCATACCGGGGTTTCCTCGGTCTCGGAAGGGCGGGAGAGGACGTCGTCCCGCGTGGGCCGTGTGGTCGTACCGACGGTGACGTCAGGGGCGGCGTCGCCGATGACGAGCACGTCGAAGGTGTGCGGCACTGAGGTGTTCCTGCCTGGGTGGTGTGTCGGGTGACGAGGGGGATCAGCCTTTGAGACCGGTGGAGGTGATCGACTGGATGAACGCCTTCTGCGCGCCGAGGAAGGCGAGCAGGACCGGCAGCACGGTGATGACGTTCCCGGCCATCACGGCGGACCACTGCGTGTGGTGCTGTCCCTGGAAGGTCGTGAGGCCGAGCTGGAGCGTGTACCGGGTGTCGTGGTTGATGGCGATCAGCGGCCAGGTCAGGTCGTTCCAGGTGCTGAGAAACGTCAGGACGGCCACCGTGCTCAGGGCCGGCCGCGACAGCGGGAGCACGATCCGCCAGAGCACGTGAAGCCGTGAGCAACCGTCGAGCCAGGCGGCCTCCTCCAGCTCGCGGGGCAGCGAGAGGAAGAACTGCCGCAGGAGGAACACCGAGAACGGCGTCACGAGGGACGGCACGATCAGCGCGCCGAGCGTGTCGATGAGGCCGAGCTGCTTCATGACCAGGAACGTGGGAATCATCGTCAGCTGGAACGGGATCGCCATCGTGGCCAGCATCAGTCCCAGCAGCAGCCGGGAGCCGGCGAACCGCATCCGGGCGAACGCGTAGCCGCCCATGGTGCCGAGCACGAGGTTCGCGGTGACCGTGACGAGGCTGACGAGGAACGAGTTGGCGAACCAGCGCGGGAACATCGCGTTGCCGAGCACATAGCGGTAGCCGCCCAGGTCCAGACGGGAGGGCCACAGCGCCGGCGGGAAGCGGTTGATCTCCGCGTTGCTCATCACCGAGCTGAGCGCCAGCCAGATCAGCGGTACCGCGAACAGCAGGGCCATCGGCGCGAGCAGCAGGTGCCAGGGGCTGAACGGCAGCCGCGGGCGTCGCCGGCCGGCATCGGTCCGGGCGGTGCGGGCGGCCTGCGCGGCCTCGGGCGGGGCGGAGACGGCGGTCATGCGGCGGCTCCCTGGAGTCGGCGGCGGGCGATCTGGAAGATCAGGCCGATCAGGCCCAGGGCCGCGGCCAGTACGTAGGCGGAGGCGGCGCCGTAGCCTGCGGTGGCGTTCTTGAACGCCTGCTCCCAGATGAAGTAGACGATCACCGCGGTGGATCCGAGGGGTCCGCCCTTGGTGGTGACGTACACGAGGTCGAACGTCTGGAGGGCCTCGATGGTCTGCCACAGCAGCAGGAACACCGAGACGGGCCTGAGCGTGGGCAGGGTGACGTGACGCAGGATCTGGAAGCGGCCGGCGCCGTCCAGCCGGGCCGCCTCGGTCAGCGAGGCCGGCACGTCCTGCAGCGCCGCGAGGTAGATGACCATGCAGAAGCCGGTACCGCTCCACAGACTGATCGCGACCAGCACGAGCAGGGCCTGGGACGGATCGTTGAGGAAGCCCTGCGCCGGGATGCCGAGGTGGTGCAGTACCGCGTTGGCCGCGCCGAACTGCGGATCCAGGATGAACGAGAACAGCACGCCCTGCGCGGCGGAGGAGACCACGAACGGCACGAAGAACAAGGTGCGGTAGAACCCGACGAAGCGTATGCGCCGGTTCAGGGCGAGGGCGAGCAGCAGCCCTACCACCATGCTGGCCGGCACGTAGAGCGCGGTGTAGAGCAGGGTGTTGTGCACCGCCTGGCTGAAGTGGGGGTCCTGGGCGAGGGCGCGGTAGTTGTCCAGGCCCACCCAGCGGCTCGGTGTGACGAGATCGTCGGCCCGGAAGGACAGCAGCAGCGACCAGATGATGGGCACCACGCTGAGACCGAGAATGATCAGGACCGCGGGCGATACGAACGTCCAGGCCATCGCGGACTCGGCGGCCCGTCTGCGGCGCAGGGCGCGCCGGTTGTCCGGGGGCCGGGACAGAGTGATCGGGGTGGGCACTCGGGACACGGCGGATCTCCTCAGCGGGGTATGAGCAGTGCGGCGTTGGAGTCGGCGGCGCAGGAGCGCACTGCCTGGGCGGGACTGCTCCGGCCCAGCAGCACCGCGACGACGGCCTGTCCGAGGGCCTGCGAGATCTGCGGGTAGGCGGCGTGCACGGGCCGTACGCGGGCCGAGTCCAGTGCCTTGGTGAACACCTCCAGGCCCTCGGTGGTGTTCTCCTGGTGCTGCCAGGCGGGCAGGTCGCGGGTGCGGCGGCTGAGCGGGAGGCTGCCCGCGTCGATGTCCCAGCGCACGTCCTGCGCGGGCTGCATCAGCCAGCTCACGAAGGTCTTGGCGGCCTTCTTGCGGGCAGCGCCGTTGTCGAACACCGTCCACGTGTCGGGTCCGCTGATGGTCACCGGCCGGCCGGAGAAGGTGGGCAGCGGGACGACGTGGTAGTCGATCTTCGCCTGCCGGATGTCGGGGAGCTGCCAGGGACCGGTGACGGCCATGCCCATCCGGTTGGACAGGAAGACCTGGTACATCTGCTCGCTGCCCGGCTTCGGGTCGACGTAGACGCTCTTGTCCCTTGCGAGGGCGGCCACCACCTCCAGGGCGCGGGTCCCGGCGTGGGCGAACCCGATGTGCTTGCCGTCGTCGGCGACGACGTCCCCGCCGAGATCCCAGATCATGGGCCAAAGACGCCAGACGGTGTCCTCGTCACCGACGCCGGGCCAGCCGGTGCCGAAACGGCCGCGGCCGGCGTCCGTGAGCGCCTTGGCGGTGGCGACGAAGTCGTCCCAGCGCCAGTCCGCTTCGGGCAGCGGCAGGCCGGCCTGCCGGAAGAGCTTCCGGTTGCAGACCACCGCGAGCGAGTCCAGCAGCGCGGGCGCGGCGCGTACCTGGCCGTTGACGGTCACGGCCTGCCGGGCCGGCGCCCAGTAGTTCGTCCAGGGCGTGCCGGCGTGTCCGACCATGTCGGTGAGGTCGACGACCTGCGGGCTGCGGGCGACGCTCGCCAGGTCGGATCCGAAGATGTAGGCGATGTCCGGGTAGGAGCCTGCGGCGAGGGCGGCCGTCACCTTCTGGAGCATCGCGTCGGCGAGCACTCCGCCGCCCAGCTCCACCCGGATACGGGGGTGGCTCCGCATGAACGAGGCGACCAGGGACTCCATCGCCTTCTTGCCCGTGTCGGTCTGCCCGTGCCACATCTCGATCGTCACGGTGCCGTCGGCGCTCACGCCGTCGTCGCCCGCCGCGCAGCCGGAGGCCCCGAGGCCCGCGGCCGCCGTGGTGGCCAGAGCCGCGCCGGCGCGCAGCACTGCGCGGCGTTCGGGCTGTGCGCTGCGGGTGAGCGCGAACATGGGTACCTCCCGTGCGGAGCCGTGGGACATGCGCGGTGCGTCAGGGATGCGTTCGGTGTACGGAGTTCCGCCCGCGGCGACCGCGGGTGGTCCCGGCGGGTCCGGGTGGGGGGCCGGTCTCGGCCGGCCGGACCGCCGTGCGTCGGTGCTCAGGGCCGGGCGCTGAGCGGGACGGGCGGCCGGGTGCGGGCACTGCCTCGCCGTCCGCGGGGAGTCACACGGATACGGATCATGTCCAAGCCCCAGAACATGGTGGGTACGTCCCCGCCTCGGACACCGACGTGGTCCTGGCGACTCAGTCCGGACTCCTGGCGCGTGGTCAGCTACCGGCTGGGCGTACCTCTGCCGCCGAGTGCTTCGACTACGGCGTTGACCAGGAGTTAAACGATGATGCCGGGCAGCTGTCAAGAGGCAAGCAATGATTGGACGTGCGTGAAACACCGAGGAAACCTGCATGAGTGAGCATCAGGCGATGTCGGCCTGCGGCGGCTCGGTGAACCGTCACAGGCCGACACGCGTTTCAGGGCGCGCCTGGGGTCGCGATCGGTGCGGGAGGTGCCCTAGCAGGTCTTGCGGACGTACCCGCTGCTGCCGGCCGGCGAGACCTCCACGTCGCGCTGGACGATGCTCAGCGTGCCGCCCCACCCCTTGCACGCCTTCGACCTGCCGGAGTTGGTGTACTCGATCACGATCACGTTGTTGCCGAAGGCGCTGGTGTAGTCGCCGCACTCGTCGTACTGGCCGCACTCCTCGGCCACCGCGAAGTCAAGGCCGTTGGCGGTGCGGTTGCCGGCCAACTCGGGGGTGTTCTTCTGGGCGATGGCCAGGCCGTCGGCGTGGGCGCGGGCGGAGAGCAGCTTGATGAACGCCTGCGCGTTGTTCGCCGTCAGACGGTTTCCGGAGCGGCTGTAGCTGTCGTAGTTGTCGGGCTCGACGGCTTGGAAGCCCTTGTCCCGGCAGCCGTCGATCTGGGATCCGATCTGGTCGGCGATCCGCCGGCGCTTGGCGTCCGTGCCGACGTCGAGGAGGGCCTCGCCCCAGTCCTCGTCGTAGACGACCTTGCCCGCCGAGTCGCGCAGCAGCAGGTCCGACGCCCACTCGCCCTCCGCGCCCGGCTGCGCTTGGAAGGCGTTGACGTAGCAGATGTTGTACAGGCCGGCGGCCGGGGACGCGGTGTGGTCACGGGTGACGACCTTGACGCCGGCGGGCGGCGTGTAGGCGCCTCCGATCTGGTAGTCGAAGCCCGCGTGCGTGGGCGGCAGGGACACGGTCGCCGCCTGCGTCGAGGGCGCCGCGACGAACAGGGCGCCGGTCAGCGCGGCCGCGCCGATGACGGTGCCGGTCAGTTTGAGAGGGGTGGTGTTCAGGTGGCTCATGCGTGAGCTCCAGAGGAAGCGGGCACGTCCCCGCCTCGGACGACTGGCGTGTCCTGGCGACTTGGGCCGGGCTTGCGGCGCGGGACCTGCATACCGGCTGGGCGTGCCTCTGAACGCGGAGCGTGGCTCCGGTGCAGTCCGAGAGTAAAGCGATCGCGTTCGAGGATGTCAACGGCGGCCAAGTCCTCTGCTTGCAGCGGGAGTTGGAAGCTCGCGGGGCGCGGTGTGACAGTTGGCGGCGCGTCGGAGTGCCGACATAGATGCTCGAAACTGCTTGACGCAGGCGTTGATTGAGCACCTTCGAGCATCTAAGGTCGTCGGCGTGACGGCCGAACCGGGGGCTGCGCTGTCGGCCCGGGGCGATGCGCGACACATCTCTGCCACGCTCCCGCGTCGGCCGTGCCCATGACGGCGCCCCGGGACACCGCGAGACCGTCCACCACCGCGCACCGCGGCCGACCCTCCGACAGACCCAAGACGGCCAGGCGTCCGCCACGTCTCCCTGTTCGCGACGAAGGGATGCACCATGACCAACCAGCCGGCCGCGCCGGAACTGCGTGTCGGTGTCGTAGGCACGGGCCAGCGAGCCGGGCTGGCCGTCCTGGCCGAGCGGCCCGGCTCGGCCCGCATGGTCTCCTGTGCGGATCCGTCCGAGCGTGGCCGCACCGACGCCCGGACGGTCTTCGGGGCACACGTCCAGGTCCACGACCGTTACGAGGACATGCTCACGGACGACCTGGACGCCGTCTTCGTCCTCACCCCGGACGACCTCCACACCGCTCCGGCCCTGTACTTCCTCGAAGCCGGTGTCGCCGTGTTCGTCGAGAAGCCGCTGGCCGTCGACCTCGACGACTGCGACCGGGTCCTGGCCGCCGCGGCCCGCACCGGCACCCGGCTGTACGTCGGGCACAACCTCCGCCATCTGCCGGTCCTGCGCACCATGCGCGGGCTCGTCGACGAAGGGGCGATCGGGACCGTGCGGGCGGTGTGGTGCCGGCATTTCGTCGGCCACGGCGGCGACTACTACTTCAAGGACTGGCATGCCGAACGGGCCCGGACCACGGGCCTGTTGCTGCAGAAGGGCGCGCACGACCTGGACGTGATCCACTGGCTCGCGGGCGGCTACGCCCGCACGGTGACCGCGCTGGGCGATCTGTCCGTCTACGGAGCCAGCCCGCACCGCCGTACCCGGCCCCAGGGCTCGCAGCGGGTGCAGGACTGGTTCGACGAGGGCGTCTGGCCGCCGTCGGCGCTGCGCGATCTCAACCCCGTCATCGACGTGGAGGACATCAGCATGGTGCTGACCCGCCTCGACAACGGTGTGCTCACGAGCTACCAGCAATGCCACTTCACGCCCGACTACTGGCGCAACTACACCGTCATCGGCGACGAGGGCCGTATCGAGAACCTCGGGGACGGCGTCGAGGGCGACGCCCCGTTGATCAAGGTGTGGAACCGGCGCCGTTCCGGCTACCGGCCGGAGGCCGATCTGACCCTGCCCCCCACCGAGGCGGCGGGCGGCGCGCACGGAGGCGCGGACCAGTCACTCGTCGACGAGTTCCTGCGTTTCGTCGCGCACGGCGGTGCGACCGAGACGTCGCCCGTCGCCGCCCGCGAAGCCGTCGCGACCGGCATCGCGGCCACCACGTCGCTGCGCTCGGGGGGCACGCCGGTCGAGGTCCCCGCCCTCGCCCCGCACCTCGCCGACTACTTCGCGCGCCACCAGCCCGGTTCGCGCGGCCCGGCCCCCCGGATCGACTGAGCACCTTGGCGCGGCCTCCGGTGCCGCGACGCGCCGCGCCGTAGGTCATGCCGACAGTGACGCCGTGGTGCGGTTCGGCACGCAGTCGGCGTCATTCAGGCTGTCTGTGCTTCAGCGTGGAGTTGCCGGTGACCGTCGCTCCCTTCCGACGCCGACGGCCCCTTGGGGACCACTGCGTCCGGCGGCACCGCCCGTTGCCTCCGACGGCAGGTGTGGGCCAATGACCGGTGACGGTCAGTGAGCCAGCACGGTGAGCATGCTCTGTACGGTGCTCGCAACGGCGTCGCGTGCGGGACCCAGGTACTTGCGTGGGTCGGTCAGCCCAGGCAGCGAGTCCAGCGTGTCGCGCACGACCCGGGTCAGGGATATGTTGAGCGCCGTCCCGATGTTGATCTTCACGATGCCGGCTCGGACGGCGGAACGGAGTTCGCTGTCGGGAACTCCGGAGGAGCCGTGCAGCACCAGGGGCACCGGAACCGCTTCCCGGAGCCGTTCGATGAGTGCGTGGTCCAGCGTCGCCGACCGTTCGGTCATGGCGTGACTGCTGCCCACCGCGACCGCCAGGGCGTCCACGCCGGTACGCACCACGTAGTCGGCGGCTTCCGCCGGGTCGGTGCGCACGCCGGCGGTGTGCGCACTCGCGGGGGAGTCCGGCTTGCCTCCCACATATCCCAGTTCGGCTTCCAGCCAGAGCCCCGCGTCGTGAGCCCATCGCGCCGCCGCAGCGGTGGCGGAGACGTTCTCGGCGTAGGGCAGGGCCCCGGCGTCGAACATCACGGAGGAGAAACCGCAGTCGGCCGCCTGGTGCAGCAGCTCCACGTCGGTCACGTGGTCGAGGTGCAGCGCGATCTCGACCGTGCTGGACCGGGCCATCGAGGCCGTCGCCAGAGCGAGCGGGAGGAGCTGGCCTCTGTGATACCGCACGGCGTTCTCGCTGATCTGCAGGATCACGGGGCGGTCGGCCGCCTCGGCGCCTGTGACGATGCCCTCGGCGTGCTCCAGGGTGATGACGTTGAAAGCGGTGACGCTGCGGCGCTCGGTCGCGGCGTGGGCGACCAACTCGCCGGTGGGGACCAGAGGCATGTGTGTGCTCCTCGCGCGGGGGCTGTCTGAACCTGCGATGTCCGCGTGCGGCGATTGGGATCAGGTCGGTCGGCCCTGTGCGGGCCCGGCGTGATCCGACCACCGGAGAGCGGGGCCTACGGGCCGGCCGGCGGTGCCGGGGGAACCCGTGGCTCGGGGGTCTCTTCGCGCTTCTCGTCGGCGTCCGCCGTCTGAGTGGATCCGCCGAGGGCGAGGGCGAGGGCGAGGGCGAGGGCGATGCCGACGGTCCCCCATGTCGTCGGCAGCGTCTGGTAGACGACCAGCGACAGCACGATGGTGAGGGCGGGTACCAGGGCGTTGGTGATCGGTGCGACGACGCCGGCCTTGCCGCGGCTGAGCGCCATGACGAGGAACAACGCGCCCACGGCCTTGCGGACCTGGGTGCCGGCGGTCAGTGCCGGCGCCTGCCCCGGTGAGTCCCGCCGCGGGCCCGTGGACCGCGGCGACCGGCCGGCCGTCGAACCGCTGCCGACGCAGCGCGACCCCCGCAGGCAGCAGCATGGTGAGGGCCCAGATGACGTACATCATCTCGTTGGGACAGCCGTGCCGTTCGGTGGGCTGACTGGAGAACGCTCCCCAGACGCCCCAGAACAGCACCAGTTGACCCGCGTGCAGGATCCAGTTTCGTTGGTCACGCATGGTGGGTTTCTGTGCTGGTGAACTCCGAGGAGGAGCGCAGGGCGGCGAGTGCCGCGGTGTCGAGAGGGGCTCCGGCGAGCTTCGCCGCGTAGAGGGCCGCGCCGACCACGGGCTCGAACAGGGGCCGGCGCAGTTCGTAGCGGGCGGTGCTGCCGCCGAGTTGGGCGGTGAACGCGTCGAGCACGGCGGCCGAGCGGAAGACGCCGCCCGAGTAGGACACCGGGACGGGTTCGGCCGCGGCGAAGGCCAGCCGGCGTCGCGCACTGTCCACCAGCAGGGCCAGTTCCCGTCCGGCCTCGGTGAGAACGGCGGCGGCCTGCGTGTCGCCCAGCCCGGCCGCCTCGACCACGAGGGGACTCAGCGAGGCGATCTCGCTGCGGTGTCCCTGCCACCGGTTGAGTACGACGTCGATGACCTCGAGGTCGGTGGTCAGTTCGAGATGGCGGCGCAGGAGTTCCGCGAGCGGGCCCTCGGGCAGCCGGCCGTCACTCATCCGGGAGAACACGTTCAGCGCGCGGGCGGCGATCCAGTACGCCGATCCCTCGTCGCTGAACAGTTCGCTCCAGCCTCCGGTGCGTACACCGCGGCCCTGCCGCTCGCCGTAGGTCATCGATCCGGTGCCGCTGATGACGTTGATGCCGTCCACAGCGCCGAGCGAACCGGCCCAGCCGCAGATCATGTCGTTGTCGCACGCGTAGCGCCGGTGTCCCAGCACCTCGCCGGGGACGGCGTCCAGCGCGGCGACCTCGCCGGGGACCTCCCCGTACCCGGGCAGGCCCAGGAACGCGTAGGTGATGTCCGCGGGCGTGGTGCCCGCGCCCTCCGTCACGGCCCGGATTCCCTTGCGCAGAACCTGCGTGACGTGCTCCACGCCCCCCGTCCCGTTGTCCGCGAAGTAGTAGGCACCCTCCGAGACGGCCCGGGCCCTGATCGCGCCCGCACGGTCGATGAGGCAGAAGGCTGTCTTGGTGCCTCCGCCGTCCACACCCAGAAACATCGCTGTTCCTCCGCTCGGCTCTGTCTGAACGCTGTCAGACGACGTCATGGCGTCGCTGGGGGAGCGGATGCACGGTCACGCCCTGCACCACGCGGTTCACCTCTCCGGAGGGGAAGGGGTTGTCGGGCCGGATGCCCTGGTGCAGGGACGCGCGCAGCGCGATCAGCTGGGCACACAGCACCGCGGGGAGGGCGAGGACGGTGTCGTCGACGCCGGCGAGCCCGGGGAGCAGCCAGGTGTCGTCGCCGGGCAGTCCGTCCCGAGACGCGGAGACGGCGACGACGCTGCCCTTCGGCAGCCCCGCGCGCAGTTCGGCGAGGATGTCGAGGTCGTAGCGGCGCGTGTAGGGGTTGTTCGACACGTAGACGACGACGGCGGTGCGGTCGTTCAGGACGGACTTGGGGCCGTGCCGGAAGCCGAGTGAGGACTCCGAGGACGCCACGAGCGCGCCTCCGGTCAGCTCCAGCAGCTTCAGGGCGGACTCCTGGGCCAGCCCCCTGAGTGCGCTGCTGCTGCCGAGGTACACCAGCCGTTCGGGTTCGCGGGCCAGCAACTCCTCGATCTGCCTGCCGAGTCCGCCCGTCGTGATGTGCTCGGCCGCCGCTGCGGGGGCTTCGATGGCGTCCGTGGTGAGCGCGCCCAGGGCGAGCAGGGACGCCAGGAGCATGCTGGTGAAGCTCGACGTCATGGCGAAGCCCTGGTCGTTCGATGCGGCGGGCATGAGCAGGACGTGTGAGGAGGCGCTCTCGCGGTGCAGGCGTGCCAGCTGTCCGGCGCTGTTGCAGGTGATGACGAGGTGGTGCACGTGTGCCAGGACCTGGTCCGCCAGCCGGGTCGCCGCGACACTCTCGGGGCTGTCCCCGGACCGTGCGAACGAGACGAGCAGCGTGGGGATGTCGCCGGGGAAGGACGCGTAGGGGTCGGCGACGATGTCGGTGGTGGAAACGGCGTCGGTGCGGCGGCCGGTGGCGCGAGCGACCGCGGCCCGGACGACTTCTCCGGCGAAGGCCGAGGTACCGGCTCCCGTGAGGACGATCCGCAGGTCCTCGTCGGCGAGCAGGGGTGACAGGAAGGCGTCCAGGGACGCGCGTCCACCGGCGACGATCGCCCCGACCTCACGCCACACGTCGGGCTGCTGGATGATCTCGGCGGTGGTGTGGTCGGCCCCGCGGTCCTGAGGTACCAGGTCCTGGGTGGTGGTCTTCACGCGTACTCCTTGTCATGGGGTCGGGATGCACGGTCGTAGTCGCGCAGGACGTCAGGAACGTGATCGACGACGAGGTCCCGCGGTGTCGCGGACCGGTCCCCGGTCCTGACGCGCTGGTACTGGCCGGGCAGGTGGGCGCTGAGCAGTGGTAGCGAAATGTCGAGGCCCGAGAGGTTGGTGAACAGCCGGTCCTGCGCGGTGGCGATGCCGGGGTCGGGCCAGTGGGAGCGCATGCGGTCGCTGTAGCTGTAGCGCCTGGCCGGCCGCTGCCTGCGGACTGGTGGCAGACATGCCTTCCAGCGTCTCGTAGGCCGCTCCCGGCACCAGGTGGATCTTCATGAAGCCCGCCCGGACGTATGCCGCGACGACCGGCGGATGGGCCGAGCGGACGGAGGTGATGCCGTGCGGTTCGTCTGCCTTGGCAGCAGACCACTTCATCCAAGGGGTTCCACATGAGCGCTCCAGGGTTCACCGACGAGCGTCAGCCGCACCTGCCGGCGCGCCTTCGGAAACGTGACTGGAACGGTACTGGTCTCGCCAATGGCCGTCAATGGTCTGTTATTGGTATGGAACTGGTCTGCTCGCAACTGGTATACATCTGGTATGCCTTCTTCGGACCGTGGTCTCCCTCAAGGGCTGTTGAGCGGAGACGCCCTGCCGCTGTACTCCCAGGTCGCCGGACGCCTCCTGGACGACATCGCCGAGAAAGGCGCCCGCCCGGGAGACCGGCTGCCCTCGGAGCGGGCACTGGCCGCCCGGTACGGCGTCTCGCGCGTCACCCTTCGCTCCGCTCTGAACGAACTCGCCGAGCGCCAAGTCATCGAGTCCGCGCCGGCCCGCGGCTGGTTCCTCGCCGAGGGCTACGCACGCATCGCCCCCGCACCCCCTCCGCCGTCACCGGGCCGGGCGGCAGCCCAGTCGGTACAGGGCTTCGCCGACTACGCCGAACAGCAGGGGTTGCGGCTCCGCGACTCGGTCCTGGAGGCCAGGGTCCGCCCTGCCACGGTTCAGGAGTCCGAACAGCTGAGGGTCGGCCCGGGAGCCGCGCTGTTCGAGATGCGCCGACTGCGCTACCTGGACGACATCGTCGTGGTGCTGGAGCACAACCGGCTGCCGCTCGCACTGTGCCCGCAGCTCGCAGAGACGGACTTCACGACGCACACGCTCTTCGCCACACTCCGCCGCGCCGACCCGCCTCAACTGCCCAAGGTCGCCGACTACTCCGTGGAGGCCCGTCACCCGACGGCGGAGGAACGGCGACTGCTCGAAATCACCGACGCTACTCCGGTGCTCGTCGCCACGCAGCTCGCCTTCAACCAGAACGGACAACCCCTCGAGCTCACCGTTGCCGCCTACCGCGGCGACCGGTACCACTTCCGGGCCTCCATCACGGGGTGGTGAATGTGTCGCGTCGTGGTGTGACGAGGCGCGGATCGAGCCACCGGTCTCCCCCTCGGCAGAAGCGCCCCACGACCCGGTTCTCCCCGGGGGCGCCCGCTGACGTGGACCTCTCGGCTCCTTCGCGTGTCCCACTCGGTTTATCAATGTCGCCCGGGTGGCCGCGGCCGGCCGGCTCTGCATGAGCGTGGAGCGGGCCACTCAGCTAGTCCACGCCATGGGCCTGGGTGTCGTACCGTCCCTGATCGCCACGCCGGCCTCCGAGCGGGACGAGACCCTGCCGGCTACGGCCCGTGAACACGCACTACGCATGATCACCACCACGGACACCGTGGGGGAGCAGGGCTCGTGCGCGGACGTGGCGTGCCGGGCCGCGGCCCTGCGCGAGGCGCTGTCCCGGGACGGCACCTCCCCGCTGACACCGTCCGAGGGCGCGCTCCTGGCGGACTGGCTCGACCGCCTCGCCGACGCGAACTCCGCCGCGCGGTCGGCATCCTGAAGGAGGGACGGCGCCGATGGCCGGAGCCAGGAAGACGATGCCGGAGGCCGGACGGGAAGCCGGGCACTCGGCAGGCCCCGCGATCGCGGTGGTGGACGTGCACGGAGTGGTGGTCGCGTGGAGCGCGGAGGCGGAACGGCTCAGCGGCGTCGTCGCCGACGACGCGATCGGGCTCTTCGCCGGACGGCTCCTGGCGGACCCGGCGGTGGTCCTGAGGGCGCCCGCCCTCACCGACCGAGCCGCCGCGGCGACGGCTGGTCCGGGGTCGTCGGCCTGCGCCGCGGCGACGGACTGCAGCGGGACGTGTTGCGCCATGCCCGTCCGACGGACGAGGGCGGGCGCGGTCTCTTCCTCGTCGCACAGCTCGCCAGCCGGCGGGGCACCCGCAACTCGTCCGCGGGCAAGACGGTCTGGGCCGAGCAGGAGATCAACCCCCTCCGTACTGAGAGCACCGGCATCGAACCGGCCCGGCCGACGACGCCCCGTCCGTGACCCCGGCGCCCGGGGCCGGGGAGGTCACCGATGCCGGAGTCCTAGATCCAGCCTCTCTTGGCCGCCTCGACTCCCACCTGGAAGCGGGTTTCGAGGCCGAGGCCGGACGCGATCGCCCCGATCCGGCGGGTCACCGTGCGCGCGCTCGTCCCCAACTGCCGTGCGATCGCTTGGTCCTTGTAACCCGCTTGCATCATCTTCAGCAGCAGGAGGTCCTGCGGGCTCGGCCCGTCGGGCGCCGCCGGAGCGGTCGCGACGAGGGATTGCGCACGTTGCCAGTAGGAGTCGAACAATTCGAGGAGCGCATCGAGCAGGCCCGACTGGTGGACGACGGCGATCCTGTCGTAGCGACCGGGGACCAGCGCGACCAGCGCGACGCGCCGGTCCATGATGCGTAGCCGGAAGGGCAGGGTCGGCAGGATGCGGGCCTGCTCGCCGATCTGCGCGAGGTGGGTGACCAGTTCGAACCGGCCAGGCTGTGCCAGCGCCTCCTGGGTGTAGACCGACCGTATGTCGACGCCGCGGCCCAGCAGGTCCATCGTCAGAGCCTCTTCCAGCTCGGTGCTGTAGGGGCCGAGATAGGGAGGTCGGTCGAGCACCCAGAAATGGGTGCGGACCGACTGCATCAGTTCGGCGACGCGCAGCGTGATCTCGGCCTCGCCGGTGATCACCTCCACCAGTCCGGTCGGATCCTCCTGCAGCCGATGGGCGCGGTAGTCGTCCGCCAGATCGTCGACGGTGCCCCACACGGCGGTGAACGCCGCCTCGGTCTCGGCCCGGCGTCCGGCGAGCAGTGCCCTCAGCGCGGTGTGCGGGCTGACCGGTCGGTACTGGCCGGGTCCTTCCCTTCGCAGCATGCCCAGTTCCACCAACCGGGAGACGGCGCGTCTGATCCGGCTGGGCGTGGTGCCCAGGGTCTCGGCGATCTCGGCCGCCGTCCGGTCCGACGTGGTGAGGTAGGTGCGGTAGACCTGTTCGTCGAACTCGCTGATCCCCAGGGTGCTCAGCACCGGTTGCCTCCCAGCGATCGCCGTCCGTCGGGCTGTCGGAACGGCCGTGGCGCGAATCGCCACCTGGCGATGTACGACACGAGTTTGATCTAGACATTCGCCGTTCACAAGCTTTCACTACGAACGTTCACGCCACCTGTGGACGGGTTCCGGGCACCCTCGGTGCCTACGACCGGTCAGGCGGCGCCACTTGGAGGGCAGAGGACGAACGTGCGCTGCCCGACCGCGAGCCGGGAGAGACCCTGTGAAAGCGCACCACCGCAGACGCTGGAGTGCGCCGGTTGCCGCCGGCGCCCTGGCGTTGGCGCTGTCCGGCCCCTACGACGCGACGGCCTTCGCGTCCTCGGCGGCCCGTCCCGCCGCCGCCGAGCACCTGCCCACCGCATCCCTGTCGACCGCGTCCACGTCCGACCGGGTGCCCGCGGGCGACCACTCCGTGACACTGATCACCGGAGACGTGGTCACCACCCGGCGGAGCACGAGCACCGGCAACGGGACCGGAGGGGTCGTCAGCGTCCGCGGCGCCGACGGGCGCCCGGTGCAGACCCACATCCTGACGTCGGGCGACGACCTCTACGTGTTTCCCGAGTCGGCGCTGCCGTTCGTCGCCAAGGGCATCCTGGACCGGCAGCTGTTCAACATCACGGCCATGATCGCCGACAGGTACGACGACGCGCACCGCGACCGGCTGCCGCTCATCGTCTCCTACACGCACGCCGCCGACGCCCGCGGCAAGGCTGCCGCCCTGCCCGACGGGGCGGCCCGGGTCCGTACCCTCGCCGGCATCGACGGCGCCGCCCTCACATCGGACCGCGCGCACGCCGCGGACTTCTGGAAGTCCGTGACCGCGACGCCGCCGGCCGACGGGGTCCGCAAGCAGTCCGCCGCACCGGCTTTCGCCGACGGGATCGCGCACATCTGGCTGGACGGCCTCGTCCACGCCGACCTCGCCGACAGCACGGCGCAGATCGGCGCCCCCCAGGTCTGGGCGAACGGCAACACCGGACAGGGTGTGGACGTGGCCGTCCTGGACACCGGCGTCGACGCGGGGCACCCCGACCTCGCGGACCGCGTCGCGGACCGTCAGAGCTTCGTACCGGACGAG
This sequence comes from Streptomyces sp., assembly GCF_019510245.1. Taxonomy (GTDB): domain Bacteria; phylum Actinomycetota; class Actinomycetes; order Streptomycetales; family Streptomycetaceae; genus Streptomyces. The sequence continues at coordinate 39,112 of NZ_JAEKKT010000128.1, forward strand.
AACACGGACGACCACTTCGGCCACGGCACGCACGTCGCGTCCATCATCGCCGGTACCGGCGCGGCCTCCGACGGCAAGGAGAAGGGTGTCGCCCCCGGCGCCCGCCTCGACATCGGCAAGGTGCTGGACGACACCGGGTCCGGTCAGACCTCCTGGGTCCTGGCCGGCATGGAATGGGCCGCCGTCGACCAGCACGCCAAGATCATCAACATGAGCCTCGGCGACGGTCAGCCGTCCGACGGGACCGACCCGCTCAGCCAGGCCGTCGACACGCTCAGCGCCGAGACCGGTGCGCTGTTCGTCGTCGCCGCAGGCAACTCCGGGGCGCCCGCCACCATCGGCGCGCCGGGCGCGGCGAGCGACGCGCTGACCGTGGGGGCCGTCGACTCCGGCGACTCGGTGGCCGGGTTCTCCAGCCAGGGCCCCCGCGTGGACGGCGCGCTGAAACCGGAGATCACCGCCCCCGGTGTCGACATCCTCGCGGCCAACTCCCAGTTCGACGGCAACGGCGAGGGCGCCTACCAGACCATGAGCGGCACCTCCATGGCCACGCCCCACGTGGCGGGCGCCGCCGCGCTGATGGCCGCCGCCCACCCGGACCTCACCGGAAGCCAGCTGAAGGACCTGCTGGCCAGCAGCTCCCGGCAGACCCCGCAGTACGACGCCTTCCAGGCGGGCAGCGGCCGTCTCGACGTCGCCGCGGCCTCGCACGCCGGAGTCTTCGCCACCGCGACCGCGTACGCCGCGCAGGTTCCGCAGAGTCCCGCCGGCGGCGTGCAGCGCCCGGTGACGTACACCAACACCACGGACAAGCCCGTCACCCTCGCGCTGAGCGTCGAGGCGGCACACGCCCCCAGCGGGGTGTTCCGGCTCTCCGCCTCCCAGGTGACGGTGCCGGCACACGACACCGCCGGTGTCACCGTGAGCATCGACGGCTCGGGCGTCACCACGGGCGGCCGGTACACCGGCCAGGTCGTCGCGAAGACCGCGGCCGGCGAGGTCGCGGCGCACACCGCCGTCTCCCTGGGGGACGTCGAGCACAAGCTGACCATGCGGTTCAAGGACGCCCAGGGGCGGCCGATGTCAGGCGTGGTCGAACTCCTCAGGTCCGGTGACAACTCCCCGATGTTCGTCACGGTCGACGACTCCGGTACGGGCCAGATGTACCTGCCGAACGACGTGTACTCGGTGCTGTCCTTCAAGACGGTGCAGGGCGTGCACGGACCTCACTCCTGGGGGATGGCGCTGCTCGGCGACCCCGACGTCCGCATGGACCGCGACACCACCGTCACACTCGACGCGTCCAGGATCGACCGTGTAGACATGACGACCCCTCAGCGGACCGAGACGACCTACCAGCGGCTGGACTACACCCGCCTGATGGGCGGCCAGGCCTGGCGCGACTACATGGAGACCCAGACCAACTACGACAGCCTCTGGGCCCAGCCGACCACCCACAAGGTCACCCACGGCGACTTCTACCTGGCGGCCCGCTGGCGCAAGGAGCAGCCCGCGCTGTCCGTCTCCACCAGGACGACCGACTTCACCGACGTGCTGCGCCAGGACGGCGTCACGCCCCTGCCCAAGGGCACCGTCAAGCTCCCGCTGGTCTTCGCCGGGAAGGGCGCGACCACCGACTACGCCCACCTCGACGTGCGCGGCAAGGCCGTGGTGGTACGCCGTAACGACGACGTGTCCGACAGGAACCAGGCGGCTGCCGCAGTGGCGGCGGGCGCCAAGCTCATGCTGGTCGTGAACAACGTGGACGGCCGCGGCTTCCGCTCCTACAACGCGCCGTTCAGCTCGACGCCCGTCCGGCTCGACGTGGGCCTGGTCAGCACCGACGAGGGTGAGAAGCTCGTACAGCAGGCCGGGACCCGGGGCGCAACGGTCACGGTCGGATCCGCGTCCGTGAGCCCGTACGTCTACGACCTCGACCGGACCTGGCACAACGAGATCCCCGCCCACCTGGTGGTGCAGGGCAGCGCCAAGAACCTCGCCAGGATCGACGAGACCTTCGACAGCCCCGCGCCGGGCACCACCGGCGGCGAGTTCCGGTTCGACTGGCCCGCCTACAACAACTGGGCCATCGGCGAGATGATGCCGGAGCCGGTACGAGGCAAGCGCACCGACTGGGTCTCCACCGGGGGCTTCAACAGCTGGAGCCAGAGCGCGTACGCGGACGGCCTGGTCTTCGAAGCCGGCCCCAAGACGTCCTACCGGGCCGGCAGCACCCAGTCGGAGGAGTGGTTCAAGCCGATCGAGCGGCCCTACCTGAACGACGTCTACAGTCTGCCCACGCGCACGGGTGACCACCTCTACATCGACGCCCCGGCCTGGGGCAGCCACGACCACGTGGGCATGAGCCAGATGGACCCGGTGACCGAGCAGCGCCAGACCCTCTACCAGGGCACCACGCAGCTGGGCACGGGAACCTTCACGAACGTCTCGGGCGACGCACCCGGCGCCGGAAGACTTCCGTACCGGCTGGTCGTCACCAGCAAGCGCGACGTGTCGTTCACCCCGTACTCCTCCAGTACGCGCACCGAGTGGGACTTCACCTCGAAGGCGCCGGCGGACGGCTCCGCCGCGGTGCTGCCGCTGGTACAGATCGACTACGAGGTCGGAACCGACCCGGCCGGGCGGGCCGGACGGCACGACTCCCTGTCCGCCACCGCCGCTCAGCTACCGGGCGCCGTCGGCACCGGCCGGCTCGGCGCGGTCACCCTGGAGATCTCCTACGACGACGGCACGACGTGGCACCGGGTCACCGGTGACCATGCCGGGCGGTTCCGCCTGGACGCACCGAAGAAGGCGTCCTACGTCTCACTCAGGGCGAGAGCCCGGGACTCGGCGGGCAACGCGGTGCACCAGACGGTGATCCGGGCGTTCGGCCTGCGCTGACGCACCGCCACGGATCGCACGCGAGGCAAGAGCGGTCCGTCCGGGGTGACGCGCCCCCGGACGGACCGTTCGGACGACCCTGCCGAGGACGAAATGGCCGCACCCCTTTCCAGGGAGATCGGATGGCTGCAGATATTTCCGTCCCAGATCTAGGACTTGGGCCCACCCTTCCGTACATTCATCGGATGTCTGGGCCCATCGCTCGTCCTGTGGGAGATCGACCATGCGTACCGTTGTCGCCGCGTGCCTCGCTGCCGCCGTGGCTTGTCTAGGTTTCACCGGCGGCCCAACCGAAGCCGTCGCCGCCGACGCGTCCGCGCACGCGGCGGACACCTTGCATGTCGCGCCCGACGGGCGTGGTTCGGCGTGCAGTGACCGAAATCCATGCGGTCTCGAATCCGCTCGCGACCGCGCGAGATCTCTCGTCCCGCATGCCTCCGGCGACGTCGTGGTCGAACTGGAGGGCGGGACCTACCGGCTCACCGCTCCCTTCCGGCTAGGCGTCCAGGACTCCGGCCGGCCCGGCCACCCGGTGGTGTACCGGGCGGCCGCGGGGCAGACGCCGGTGCTCAGCGGCGCGATGCGGATCACCGGCTTCACACGGGTCGACGCCGTGAAGAACATCTACCGGGCCCGGGTGCCCGCAGGCACCGCCGGCCGGGAGCTGTTCGTCGACGGAAGACGCGCCGACCGGGCCCGCGGGCCGCGTGACCCGGCGGGCTTCTCCGTGACCGCCACCGGCTTCACCACCGCCGACGCCTCGTACACCACGTGGACGAACCCCGCCCAGGTCGAGGTCGTCCGCAACAGCGGCTGGAAGCAGATGCGCTGCCCGCTGGCGTCCATCACCCGTTCCGCGTCGGGCGGTTCGGACCTCACCGTCGATCCCGGCTGCTGGAACAACAACCACAACGCGGTGCCCAACCCGAGCTTCCCCTTCAACGGCGCCGGACTGCCGACGATGGACGGCGTCAGCTGGCTGGAGAACTCCTACCAACTCCTCGGCACACCGGGCCAGTTCTACCTCGACGAGGCCGCCGGGTACCTCTACTACGTGCCGCGCGCGGGCGAGAACCTGGCGACGGCGGACGTCGAACTGCCGGTGGCGCCCGAACTCGTCGACGCCTCGGGCACCCCGGGACACCTGGCCCCCCTCAACGACACCGACTGGCGGGCGGACTACACCGGCAGCTGGGGATACTCCGGCGGCCGGCACCTCGGCGACCTGAACGCGGACGTGCACTACACCTCCAACGACGGTGACGCGGTCTCCTACACCTTCACCGGCACCGGGATCCAGATGCTGTCCGAGACCAACTCCGACGAGGGCACCGCGGACGTGTACATCGACGGCAAGAAGGTCTCGACGGTCTCCGGAAACTGCCCGGAGCGCCTCGCCCAGCAGGCCATGGTCTCCGTCACCGGACTGCCCAGGGGCAAGCACACCCTGCGTCTGGTCAAGACCGGCGGCACCTACCTGCTCGTCGACGGGTTCACCGTGATCCCCGACGTCGTGGCACCCGTGCACGACCTCGTCTTCTCCGGACTCACCTTCGCCTACACCACGTGGAACGCCCCGTCCGCCGAGGGCTACGTGGACAACCAGGCCGGAGTGATCTGGGACCCGGCCACACGCACACCCATCCGCATCCCCGCGGCGGTCCAGGTGCACCGGGGCACGCGAATCTCCTTCTCCCACGACATCGTCCAGCACACCGGCACCAGCGGCATCGACCTCGCCGACCAGACACAGAACTCCACGGTCGAGGACAGCGCCGTCACCGACACCTCCGGCACCGGCGTCTCGGTCGGCGAGGTGGACGACTACTACCAGACCGACCCCGCCCTCATGACGAGCGGGAACACCGTCTCCGGCAACACCGTGCAGTTCCCCGGCCAGGAGTACCAGGACGCGGTCGGCGTCTGGGTCGGCCACACCAGGGCGACGACCGTCTCCCACAACGACATCGGCTACACCCCCTACTCCGGCATGTCCGTCGGCTGGGGCTGGGGATGGGCGTCGAACTGCACACTGCAGGCCAAGCAAGGTCTGCCCGACCCCTGCCTGCACGGGACCACGTACGCCGGCGGCAACAAGATCCTCGGCAACCACGTGCACAGCGTCATGGGCGCGCTCTTCGACGGCGGTCCGATCTACACCCTCGGCGGCCAGTCCGCACCCTCGGAACTCGCCGGCAACGTGCTCTCGGAGTGCATCGACGGCTGCAACATGATCTACCACGACGAGGGCAGCTCGCTGTGGAACACCCACGACAACGTCGTGCGCTTCGCCAACGGGTCGCTCTGGACGAACCTGTGGACGCCGAGCATCCACGACGACACGATCCACGACAACTACAGCGACACCGCCTCCTACAACAACAACGGCACCGACATCACGTTCCAGCAGGCCACCGTGGTGACCGACGGGAACTGGCCGCCGGCGGCCCAGGACATCATCAAGGCCGCGGGCCCCGGCACCCTCCCCGGCCGGACCGTCGACGACGACGACCTGCGGATCTCCTACACCGGCAGCTGGTCCTCCAGCGGTTCGCGCGGCTACGGCGACCTCGACGACGGCGTCCACTACGCCCAGCACGACGGCGCCGCCGCGACGATCACCTTCACCGGCACCGGGATCAGCTTCCTCACCGAGACGAACTCCGACGAAGGCGACATCGCCGTCTCGCTCGACGGCGCCTCCCAGAAGACCGTCAGCGCCAACACCCCGCAACGGCACGCCCAGCAGAGCGTGTACACGGTCTCGAACCTGCCCGCCGGCACCCACACCCTGACTCTCACCAAGGCCGGCGGCGACTACCTCCTGGTGGACGGCTTCACCCTGAACTGACCGCGGACCGCGATCACAGGCAACTCATCGCCATCGGGGCCGGCCGTGCGCCGGGAGAAAGGAAACACCCCATGCTCTCCGCACCCAGACGTAAGCTGCTCGCCGTGCTGACGGCACCCGCCACGGTCGTCGCGCTGCTCACCGGCGCGCACCTCGCCACAGGCCGAACGGCTGCCTTCCCGGCAGCCGGCTCCACCGCGCCGCACGCCCGGACACCGCAGGGCCGGGTCGCGGCCTGGTCGCCGAGCATGACGGCCGGCGGTCCGAACTTCAACGACCAGACCATCAGGATGGTCGCGCACTCCACCGTCGACGGCGGCGCACTGCGCATCCACCTGTCCAACCTGCGCGGCACCATCCCGCTGACGGTGGCACACGTCACCGTCGGCGCGCAGGCCGACCGGGCGACCGCCGTGGCACGGTCGCTGCTCCCGGTCACCTTCGCGCACCGTAGGTCCGTGACCGTCCCCACCGGCGGGGAAGTGGTCAGCGACCGGGTGCCGATGCACGTCAAGGCCGACCAGAGCGTCCTGGTCAGTATCTACCTGCCCCATGCGACCAGTTCAGCCACGTGGCACTCCGACGCCTTCGACACCAGCTACCTGTCGGGGCCCGGCGACCACACCGCCGAGGCGTCCGACGCGTCCTTCGTCGCGGCGAGGACCTCCTGGTACTACCTGTCCGGGATCGACGTCGTCCCGACGCGTGCCCGCGGAACCGTGGTGGCCTTCGGCGACTCGATAACCGACGGCTACAACACCCCTGCGGGGGCCTACCACCGCTGGCCCGACGACCTGGCCCGGCGCCTGGCCGACACCCGCCCGATGGCCGTCGTCGACGCCGGCATAGGCGGCAACCGCGTCCTGACGGACGTCCCCAACATCTGGCAGGGCGTCAGTGCGAAGAAGCGCTTCGCCCATGACGCGCTCGGCCAGCCAGGAGTACGGGACGTGATCCTCCTGGAGGGAATCAACGACATCGGCAACAACAGCGGTCCCGGCGGCGCCCCACTGACCACGCAGGACCTGATCGACGGCTACCGTGACCTGATCGGGCAGGCGCACGCCGCAGGAGTCCGGATCATCGGCGGCACCATGCTGCCCGACAAGGGCAACGGCTACTACTCCGACTCCGCGGAGGCGATCCGCCAGGCGGCCAACCGGTGGATCCGCACCAGCGGGGCCTTCGACGGCGTGGTCGACTTCGACAAGGCCGTCGCCGACCCGGCCGACCCCGCCGCCCTCAACCCGGCCTACGACTCCGGCGACCACATCCACCCCAACGAGGCCGGCATGCAGGCACTGGCGAACGCGGTCGACCTCTCCCAGCTGACGTGAGAGATGCCTCGCGGCGGTGATCCGCTTGGGACGTCGCTCTCGTGCCGAGCACGCAGGCCAATCCTTCCGCCACGCAGCGCAGGGCATTGCTGAACGAGGGACACCAGCCGATCAACCAAGTTTCCCCACCTGATTCCCACAGGTGACAGTCCTGATGACCCAGGTGGGGATGCTCAGCACTGCGGGAGAACTCCGGCGTCAGCCGCGACCGGGGAAGAGGCTGGTCAACTACAGGCTCGACCCCGAGCTGAAGGCCTGCCTCAGTGTGCGGCCGCGGCGGTGGCCCGGCGGGCGCCGGGCACGGCGAGTTCATTGATCGCGGTCTTGCCCAGCCGTCGGGGCGGGGTTTCCGGGGCGTGCAGTATCGACCCCGAAAGCGGCCGGGGCGGGGAAGCGGTACTCGGTCTGGGTGCGGTCGGTGAACAGCCGCCCATACGTAGGGCGAGCCGGAGGAACAGCGCGCCGCTGCGCACCGCTGCGCACCGCCAGGCGGTCGTCGCCGCGGTGACCGCGCTGACCGAAGCGCTCACCGACGCACCGGACCCAGTTGTCCGGCGGATGGCCGGACGGGATGACCACTCCGGCGAACCGTCATGAGCGACCGCTCCTGCCCGTTGATGTCTGCCCGCTGAAGGGGCATGTCACTGCCCGATGTGAGACCGGGCGGCAGTGTCGTACATTTCGCGGTCGCGGCGGATGGCGTCGAGGTTGGCTTCGGTCCAGGCGACCAGTTCGGCCAGGACGGTGTGCAGACTGCGACCGCGTGGGTGAGCGCGTACTCGACCCGCGGCGGCACGGTGGGCTCGACAGTGCGGCTGATCAGGCCGTCCCGCTCGAGGCGACGGACCGTGGTGCTCAGCATCCGTTGCGTGATGCCGTCCACAGCCCGTCGAAGGGCGTTGAACCGCAGCGGGCCGTCATCGAGCCGGCAGATGACGGTCACCGACCACTTGTCACCGATACGGTCCATCACATCGCGCAGCAACTTGTCACGGTCGGAGCGTGCACCCGACTCGACCGACGGTGTGCGGCCGCGGGTATGGTTCTGGCGCTGTGCCGGGCGGACCTTGCGGCCGGCAGTACCGTTGCCGTGACCGGCGCTGCCGGGCGCTCTCAGCGTCGCCGGGGGCGAGGAACGATTCCGCGCCTTTGCGCCCGCGGGTGTCGACGCGGCCGTCGACGCCGCGTTGATGGGCCTGCCGTTGCTCGGCGCCATCCGTCACGGCGGCTCGCTCGCCGTCGTGCGCAGCATGCCGGACCAGCAGGCGTTGCAGGAGGCGGGCCGCCATGTCGGCGTGCGCCTCGTGTCAGCGTACGTCCATGCCTACGACGGGTGTCGCGACCAGCTGGACCTGTTGCGCCGGCTCGCGGATCACGGGGCGCTGAGCCTGAGGGTGGCGGACCGGTTCTCGCCTGTTGAAGCACCGCGTGCCCACCGGCTGCCTGAAGCCGGGGGTGTCCGGGGACGCCTGGTCATCTGAGTTCTGACCCCTTGTTCGGCTCGACTTGATGGGAGCCCGCCCGAAACACGGGAGGTGGCCGGCCCTTTCGGTACCGAAGCGCGCAGGGGCAACTCCCGTGAACTCGCCGCAAGGGTAGTTCCGTTCGGGTGACGGCCAAGCGGAGGTGGTCCCTCCAGATGGGCGGTATCGACCTTCAGACATGGCGGTGCGCGGATCGTTCGCACCTGCGTGTCACCTCCCCGCTCCCAGTACCCCGAGCACGGCGAGCCGGTCGGCGGTGCCGGTGCCGGGGGGCTGGGACGAACAGGGCGAGGATCTGCGAGCGTCCCTCCTCCAGCAACGCCTGGCAGTCCATCTCCAGCACTCCGGCCTCGAGATGGAGGATGCGCTTGCGGCGGCTGTGGAGCACCGCGACGTCGTGGTCCGCCCAAATCCGCACCGGCCTGCGCACCCTTCGTTCCTGACGCCAACGCGCGAGCTCAGCGGGCAACAGGCGAGTCTTCGCGGGAGCTGTCGGGGCCGGAGGGCCGGGCTGTGCGAACAGTCCGGGTTCGGTCTCGTCGAGGAATCCGAGGCCGACCAGGCGTTTGAGTTTCGCGGGTGCCTTCGACGTGCTTGGGCATCAAGGGCAGGTCCAGCGCGAGGCACGGGTCGCGGGCGCGTAGCGGTCGGCGTTCGTGCTCGGATACGTCCATGATCTGCTGGTGGGCCGCGCCATCCGGCGGCATCGGGTTCGGCGGCCGCTCGAGGTCGAGGCCTGGGGCCACCGCGCGGACGGTCCTGGCCGTGGTCGCCAGGGCCTCGCGTTCAGCCTGCGCCTCGCGCCGGCGGGCGGCGAGTTCGCCGATCTGCGCGGCAAGCTGACGTTCGCGCAGTTCGATTCCGCGCAGTATCCGCCCGGCAGAGGCCCAGTAGGTCCTGGGCTGCACGTTCAGGCCATTGGTCTGCTCGACGCGGCGGCGAGTGTCAACCAAACTGCTGGGCGTCTGGGCCGAGATCGCGTCCGTCCAGGACTTCAATGTCGGTGATAGTGGTCCGGAACGGATCCAAGCTCAGCCAGACGATGTCCATGCCGTCGCGTTCGAGTTGGATCATCGAGGAACCCGACGAACCGGGCGGCGCGGTCAGCAGGCTGATGCAAGTTGCGGTACAGGTGCACGGGCCGTAGTAGGGCAGGTGAGCGACCACCTCGGCCAGCGGTTCCACCCTCAGCGCGCAGCAGTTCAGATCTCGGTAGCGAGTCTGTCACCACGGCACGGCACCGTACAGGTGGCCGGCCCTGAGAGGCATCAGAGGTGAAAGAACAAGCAGAGCCCTCACTCGGCCGTATACATCGGACAACTGGTCGACTCATCTCTGCCGAGAGGTTCAACTACCGGGTGTTCATGTCTGAATCGTTGACATACATCGGATCTCCTCTCCATACTCTCGGCTTGCGGCCTCGTGGCCAGACATCGGCAGCCGCCGCTCGTGAAGTGTTGATGGCCAAGGAGAGCTGATGTGAGACGTCATCCAGCGGTCATAGTCGCGCTCGCGATGGTCGGGGCACTCACGACCGCCCCCGCGTTCGCCGCGGACGTCGGGCCGTCCGCCCACCACGGTTTCAAGGCGCCGCAGGCGGTACTCGACCATCTCCGCCAGGACGACTGGACCCAGCTCCAGAAGATCCTGTCCGGCATCTCCGGTTCGGTGACGTCGCCGCTGAAGATCGGCGACGTGGACAAGGGCAGCTACACGACCGGCCAGCTCATGGGCAACGGCGACATCGGCGCCGTCGCTGCGGGTGTGTCCAACACTTCGCAGCAGTTCTACTTCGGCAAGAACGACTTCTGGGGCACGCTGCACGCGCAGGGCAGTTCGGTCAAGGACAACGCGGGCATCCTATCCGGCGGCGGGCTGGACGTCTGGCCGACCACCGCGGCAGGTACCGACGCGGCGAGCGCGTTCTCGATGAAACAGGACATCCTCAACGCCCAGGTCACCACGGACATGGAACTCAAGGACGACCAAGGTGCCGACGCGCCCCTCCAGCTGAACTCCTGGACCGCCGACACCGCGGACGTCTTCGTCACCGAGATCCGCAACAACGGAACCGGGCCGGTGACGCTGAGGATCAAGCAGTGGGTCCCGGCGATGGCGTACGCGAACTCGAGCGCGACGGACCTCACCGACGCGCAGAAGACCTACCCGTACACCGGGGGAGTGGACTCCGCGCAGGCCGGTTCCGTGCTGTGGACGACGCGGGACAGCACCACCACCAACACGAGCGGCTATCGCAGCCGGATGGCGACCGCGACGACCGTAGTCGGCTCTGAGCTCGCGAACCCGGGCGAGCAGATCGAAGCGAACGACTACTACGACAGCAACAAGGGCAAGTACTACAACTCGCTCGGCGAGTCCGGGAACGTCACCGTCGCGCCGGGCGCGACCACGTCCCTGGTCACCTACCTGAGCAGCAGCAGCGGCGACTACAACACGATCAAGAGCGTCACCGACGTCCAGAAGGACGCCGTGGACGGGGTGCGCGCGTATGCGTCGCAGAGCGCCCTCGACCGGCTCAAGGCTGAGCACCGGGCATGGTGGAAGGACTACTGGCTGCGCAGCTACGTCCAGTTCACCGATCCGGAGGTCGCCCGGTACTACTACGGATCGCTGTACGTGCTCGGCAGCTCCAACCGGCCGACGAGCGCGAACGGGAAGGTGAATCCGCAGAATCTGCCGGGCTCGATGTACGGCGAGTGGGTCCCCGCCGACAACGTGGGCTGGGGTGGCCGGTACTTCCTCAACTACAACCAGCAGGCGCAGTACTACGCGGCGGGCTCGAGCAACCGCATCGACACCGAAGTGCCGTTCAACCGGGTCATCGCCTACGACCTGCCGTGGCAGCAGAACAACGCCGCCGCGCAGGGGCACGACGGCGCGGTGCACGTGCGGACGTTGTCCCCGTTCCACCTGCTGGCGAGCGACCAGCCGGCACTGAACCCGAAGGCACCCGTGCCGGTCTACGGGTTCAGCTCGGGGTCCACGGACCAGAAGTCGAACGGCTTCTTCGCCGCGATCAACATGCTCTCCTACTATGAATACACCCTGGATGACCAGTACCTGCGCACGGTGCTCTATCCGTATCTCAAGCAGCTGCTCGACTTCTACAGCTCCTACGTGCTGAAGCAGGACGACGGGAACGGGCAGTACCACTACTCGGTGATCGGCTCCTCGATCCACGAGGGCGACGCCGCCGACATCAACCCGGATCTCGACATCGGCGCCATCAAGTACCTGTCGAAGTTCCTTTCCGCGCATGCCCGGGAGATGGGCGAAGCCCGGGCCACCGTCGCTCGTTGGAAGGACTTGGCCGACCACACGGCGTTCCCGGAGGCCGAGCTGCCCAAGGGAGTCTTCTCCGCGAACAACAACGACGACTTCGTCCCGACGCTGACGGCCACCGACTACCAGTCGCCGAACCAGGCGCACGTCGACACGATCGAGCCGGGCGACCAGCCGGTCGAGCTCGAGGGCGTGGTCTTCCCCTTCGAGAACGTGCAGCAGCTCGACGGCGACCCGGAACTGCTCGGCAAGGTCCGCAACACGCTCGAGTACATGAACTCCTGGGCGGCCACCGGGTTCGCAGGCTGGAGCAGCCAGAACAACGGCTTCCCCAAGGTGTTCCCGATCGCGGCGCACGCGGGCTGGCCGGCCGCGGACCTGCTGGCGAAGTTCAAGACGGCGCTCAAGGCCAAGGTGCGTACCAGCAACCTGACCTACTACGGCAGCGGTGGCGCGGTCGAGACCGTCGGCGCGATGGAGGGCGTCAACGCCATGCTGCTGCAGAGCAGCACCACGCCCCAGATGCCGACGACCCTGTCGGTGTTCCCGAACTGGGACCGGACCCAGTCGGTGAGCTACGAGCGGCTGGGCGCGAAGGGCGACGTCGAGGTGTCCAGCGCGTTCGACGCGGACAAGGGCTCGGTGTCCTATGTGGACCTGACCAGCAAGCGGGACGGGAAGATCGCGCTGGTCGACCCGTGGGCCGACGGCCGCCCCGTCATCCAGCTGGTCAACGCCGACAACACCCTGGGCGAGCGCGTCGACTACGACGTGCGGGGCGGGAAGCTCGTGTTCCATGCCGAACAGGGCAAGCGGTACATGGTCATGGTCGACACCAGCGACCGCGCCCACACCGTCACCGGCATCTCGCTGTCCACGTACTCGACGACGCTGGTCTACGACAGCGCGCACCGCCACGCGCCCGCGGGCACCGGCACGGTCACGGCCGCGCTCGAGGGCGGCAAGCCGGGCGACACGGTGGCGTGGAAGTCCTCGAACACCCACGTCGTGACGGTGACCGGGGCCGGCAGTACGGCGACGCTCCAGGCCGTCGGCACCGGCGGCGGCAAGGTCGCGAACGTGACGATCACCGCGCGCGGTGTCGAGCACGGCGGCTTGTCCGACGACGGAGTACGTCAGACGATCCACGTCAAGGTCGCCGACGTGTCCACGGTCCCGACCGGACTGCGCCTGCTCAGCCCGCCGGAAGCGACGATCTACGGGCCGGCGTCCACCAGTGCCGACACGGGCAAGGTGACCGGCACGAACCGGCTGCAGCTCACGGCTTCGGTGTCGCCGGCCAACGCCTACGACCGGCGGATCGCCTGGCGGTCGAGCGACCAGAACGTGGCGATGGTCGACAAGAACGGGCTCGTGATCGCGCGCGGGGCGGGCACGGTGACCATCACCGGCACCAGTACGGCCAACCCGAGCCTGCCACCGGTCACGACCACCGTGAAGGTGACCTCATCAGGAGCGGACTTCAGCGGGTACGGCCCGTTGGCGTCGGTGCTCACCGCGGCGAAGAAGGTCTCGGCGTATGCGGGCGACACCACCGGAGGCGGCGGCTTCACACGGGTCTCGACGAGCCGGGACTGGGAAGGACAGCAGGAACGCTTCCAGATGGCGTATGTCAACGCCTTGGGCGTCAAGGCGCGTTACTCCGGCTATTCGGCGGTGAACATCAGCGAGGACACCGCCTACTTCGCGGCTGTCGCGCTGAACGAGGCAATCAAGGCGATCGACCCGGCCCTCGCGGTCACCCTGCCGGACAAGACCGATCTTGCCGCGGCGGTCGCCGGTGAGTCGAAGCTGACCGCGGACGACTTCGCGACCCAGAAGGCGTGGGACGACCATCAGGCGGCGCCGGCCGCGGCCCGGAAGGTCGACGACGACGCGCAGGCGACCAGACGGACGTGGATGCCGCCTGCACCGCGCTGACGTCGGCAGCGTACGCCGTGAAACCGGGGACGTCTCGGACCGCACGTCGTGAAGCGCCGAGTGCATCCGAATGCGCTGGACGTTACCGACCACGAGCGTGTCGGGTTGTGGCGGACGTCTGGGAGGTCTTCTGGGAGGCGGAACCGGCACAGCGGCCCGGGGAATGACCGAAGGGCGGACGGCGGTGGCGATGCCGGAACGCCGCTCACTGCAGCCAGCCGCGGCGGGCGGCCTGGGCCGCCGCCTGGAAGCGGGTGGCCGCGCCCAGTTCGGTCATCAGGCGGTGGATGCGGCGCTGGGTGGTGCGCTCGCTCCAGCCCTGGGTGCGGGCGATGGCCGCATCCGTGCAGCCGGACGCGAGAAGGCCCAGAAGGGCACGCGTGTCGGCGTCCGGGCCGTCGCTCCGTGCGGTCGGCGGGCTGGTGTCCCGCAGCGGGGTGGCACGTTCCCACTCGGCCTCGAAGAGTGCTTCCAGCGCGGCGAGTATGGGCGAGCGGTGGATGAGATAGGCCACGGAATGGCCGCCGGTGGCGAGACTGAAGGGGATGATCGCCGAGCGGTCGTCGGCGATCACCAGTTTCAGCGGCAACTCCGCCCGCACTCTTGCTTCTTCACCGGCCCGCACGCTCGGCAGGATGTCGTCGCGAAGCCGGCCCGGCCACGCCACGGCGGCCCGGTCGTAGATGACGCGATGGGCGACACCGGTGTGCTGCCGCTGGCGCTGGTTCTCCAGATCGCTGCCCGGGCGGTTGACATAGGGGGGCCGGTCGAAGGCGCGTATGTGGTGCTGGGCGCTCCCGGTGAGCCGCTGGAAGGCCGAATTGATGTCCTCGTGACCGGTGAGCAGCTCCACGGCGATGCTCGGGTCGCTGATCCGGTTGGCCTCGCGATGCGTCTCGGCGAGCTGCCGGACCAGGGAGCGGGCCGTGTCGAGCCGGCGCTCGCTCTCCCGGATGAGCTCGGTGACGGCTACGTCCGGAGCGGCGGCCGTGAAACGAGGCGGGCGGCCCGCCGACCTGATCGCGAGGCCGTTCTTCACCAGGGAGGACAGATGACGGCCGGCCACCGCCGCACCCATGCCGCAGGCTTCGGCGATCTCGGAGGCGCTGCCCCGGGGCAGCCCGACCAGGACGGTGTAGACCAGCTGCGATCCGTCGCTGAGGCCGAGGACGTCAAGTTCCATTTCCAGCTCCGGTATCCGCTTTCCACCGGCCGCCACCTGCTACGACGCGGCCACCACGCCATCCTCGCGCACGGTCCGCTCCCGCCCGCGTCCGCCCCTGGGCCAAGGGCGGACCGCGTCGCCCCGCGGCTCCCGTGGCCGATCTCTGCCAGCTGACGGAAGTCCGCCACGGCCCCCATCTTGTGCCGGCTCCCCGGGGGTTGACAGATTCCCCACGCGTCGGCGCCGTTCAGACGGCCGACGCCCTCTCTTTCCCCGATCTCCTCACGCAAGAAGTGGAGTGCCCATGAAACGGCGGAGACGAGCGGTCGCTCGTGGCCTCGGCGCCGTAGCCACCGCGGCCCTGCTGCTCGGCACGCCCGTGCAGTACGCGGCCGCGTCCGGAGCGGCTGCCAGGGCGTCCGGTAGCGGCTCGAAGGACGCGCTTGCCGCGCCCGCCCCGTCAGCCGTGCCGGGTGCCTCCGCACTCGGTCCCCTGCGCTCCTTCCTGAAGCCCGATCCCGTGCGGAGCAAGCCGGACAGCCCCCACCAGGTCCTCGTGGTGCTGGGGCCCGACGCCCAGGTGACCGGCGAACCGAAGGGCGCGCGGAGCGACCTGCGGGTCCGCACCCCACTCACCTCCGACGCCGGGGTGAACAGCGCCCTGCGACGCGCGCGCGCCGTCTCCATCCGGCCCCTGGTCCCGGGGCTCACCGCCGCGCAGGGCCGCGAACTGCACGCGGCTGCCCGGGCGAGACTCGGCGCCGGCGCGGTCGACCTGTCCAGGGTCCAGGTCGTTCAGCTGGCCGGTGGCGACGCCACCGCCGCCGCCCGGACACTGGCCGCGACACCGGGCGTCGTCTACGCGGAACCCGACCAGACCGTCTCGCCGATGAACACCGGCGCCGTACCCCTGCGCGCACCGGGAACCGCGACCGCAACCGGCAGTGCCGACGTCGGGGGACGGGACACGCCGAAGGCGCGGCACAGCGGCACGACCGGCTCCGACGGGGTCCCCGGCAACGCGGCCCTCGCCACCTCGACGCAGAGCTTCCTCAACGCCGGCGGCGTCGACGCCACCGGCGCCTACAGCCTGCTCAAGCGGAAGTTCGGCCAGCTGCCGGGCACCGGAGAGACCATCACCAACGTCTCGATCGGCGACCTCACCGACGAGTCGACGCCGAACCTCGGTTCGACCGGTCCGACGACCGTCCTGCACGACGGCCGCCGGTACCTGGACGTCCCCACCATGCCGCTGATCCCCACGTACACCGCGGACGCCACCGGCGCCCTCGACCCGGCCGGCTCGACCCAGGGACAGGACCCGGCGCTCGGCGAGGTGCTTCTGGACTTCTCCGTGATGGCGCCGCTCCCGCACGAGGCGCAGCGCCCGGGGATGCAGGGCAGCGGGGACGCCGACCTGCTGGGCATCGCCCCGGGCGCCAAGTACCGGCTCGTCGTCCCGCAGGAGCCGACCTTCAGTCAGATCGCCGTCGCCCTGCTGGCCGCGGCCCGGCAGGCACCGCGGCCCGACGTGATCACCGCCAGCCTGGGCTACGGCACCGACGCCTACGGCATGCCCGGCCGTTATCTGGAGGACGACCCCGTCCAGCAGTCGGTGATCGCGTCCATCGTGCGGCAGTACGGCATCACCGTCGTCGTCTCCTCGAACGACGGCACCCGCCTGTACACCAACGCCGCCGTCGGACCGGACGGCGGCAGCACACCGACCGACGTGACACGCAAGCCCGCCGACACCACCCTTATCGGCGACGACCAGATGTCGACCACGCCCACCCGGGTCCTCGATTCCGGGGCGATCGCCGCGGGCGGCACGACCACCGACGACACGCTGTCCGTTCCCCCGCAGGACGGCGGCGCGGCCTCGACGGGCGGCACCTGGGCGACCACCCGGCTCAACGGCTCCGGTGTCTTCTCGTCGGGATTCGGCACCCGCGTGGACGTCTCGGCGCCCAGTGACGGCATACCCGCCTTCGAACACCAGGGGCAGACCGCGCAGTCCGTCGCGGAGGTCCTCAGCGGCGGCACCTCCGCCTCCGCACCCGAGATCGCGGCGGCCGCCGCGGTCGTACTGCAGACCTCGCGGCTGACCGGCCGGCACCCGTCACCCGACGACGTGCGCTCACTGCTGGAACGGACCGGTCGCGCCGTGCCCACGCCGCCGCAGATCGACCGGCCGCTGCACGTGGGCCCACAGCTGGATGTCACGGCGGCCGTCCAGGCCGTACTGGCCGAGGCACACGGCAAACTCGCCGCCACCGGAGCGGTCAGGATCGTGCGGCTGTCCGTGGCGCATCGCCAGACCATCGGCGGCCTCGGCGGCAGCTACCTGGAGTCCACCGATCCGGGCCGCATCGACCTGGCTGGACCGGGCACGGGATCTGGTGCCAGCGGAGAGGGCCTGGTGGGACCGGTGACGATCGGTGCCGACGTGACCGGCCTGACGGGAGACAAGGGTGTCGAGTACGTGCTGCGCATCGGGAAGCGGGAGTTCACTTCCGCCACTCCCGCGGTGCGGCTGACGCCCACACAGATGCTCACCGCGGCGGGTCTGCCCGTCGCCTCCACGACCGACCGCCGGCTCTCCCTCACGTTCGAGGTGCGCCACGGCCGCCAGGTGCTCGCCGCCGCGCGCCACGAGCTGACCTTCGGCCCCACCGACGGGGGATACGCCGAGGCACTCGCCCCGGTGGTCCAGCCCGTGGTCGGGGCGGGCCACTCGGTGCGGGTGCGTTACGACCTCAGCGGCGTGCGCAACGTCAGCTCGCCCGAGCTGGTCGTGTCGGGGGTCGGCCACTTCAGCCCGGCGGCGGCTCCCATCTTCTCCGCTTCCTACAGCGTTCCGCTGACCGCGCCGAGCGGGACGGTCACCGTCCCGGCCGGCGCGTTCACGGCGGGCGGCGGCATCTACGGGATCGGCGTCGTCCAGAATCCCACCGGCGGCGCCAGGGGCGTGCCGCTGTACGGGGAGTTCGCCTCGGTCCGGGTCGAGGGCGCAGGCATCGCGCAGCGTCCCGACGCACCGGCGCTGGCCGCCGAGCCGTCCGGGGGGCCGTCCGCCGGGTCCGGGCATCTGCTGGAGATCACCCGGGCAGCGCCCCGGTTCTCCGTGAGCTACGACGTGTCGCGGATCGAGGGCGCGACCGGCACGCTCCTGGAGTTCTCCGCCCCCGGCCCGAACATGTACGGCTCCTACAACCTGGTCAGCAATCAGAACGGCACCGTCCGGGACCACGACGGAGTGGACAGCCCGGCCACGCTGCATCGTTCACTGAAGGGCACGCGGGGCACGGTGAAGCTCGACGCCCGGGCGCTCAGCCTGCCCTCGTCCGTCGCCTACGACGTGCGGGTCTTCGCCGTCGACAGGAACGGCGGGATTCTCGGGCAGGCGTCGCCGACGTCCTTGTTGGCCTACGACGACGGACCGGCCCCGGACGGCACCAACCTGACCGACTTCGCGATCGTCCCCGGCGGAACCTCGGTCGCGTCGGTCGAGAGCCCCACCGGAGAGGGCTCGGTCTACGACTACGACGCCGCCGACGGAACCTATGGGCGCAAGCTCACCGGCGACCCCGCCTACGGCTCGATCTACGAGGTGTTCGGCGTCGACTCCTCCCACCACGTACTCGTGCTGCACAAGCAGACCACCACCGGCGAGCAGTGGCTGGAGACCTACGACACGAGCACCGGTGACGCCGTCGGACGTCCCGCCCGCGTCGACGACCAGTACGTCGTGACCGGCGGACGCGTGGACGACGAACGCCATCGGGCCGCCGTGCTGGCGTCCCGCGCCGGGGACAGGGCGGGCTTCGTCCTGCCCGTGGACACGGCGACCGGCACCCTGGGCACACCTGTGCAGCTCGACTCCGCCGCGGTGGGCGGCGCCCCTTACGGGCTGCTGGAGCTGGACCGGACGACCGGTGTCTTCACCGCGCAGAAGACCGGGTCCACCGTCAACTGCCTGGCCGGGAGCGGCTCCGGCACGGTGGCGAAGGTCGACCTGGACACGGCAACGGTCACCCAGGGCCCGGGCGGAACCCCGTGCGCCGGAACCCTCGCCTCCGATGACGAGGGGCACTTCTACGAGACGTGGTACCACTCCATCAGCGTCAACTTCCCCGGCACCGGGTATCTGGCGCAGCTGGGCGGCGGTGACCCGGTCAGCGTGGGGACGGCTCAGGCACCCGTCGCCCTCGCGGTCGACGGCCGGCACCACCTGGCGCTCCTCGGCTTCCGCTACCCGGACCTGCAACCCACCGGAGGCTCCCAGCAGTACGGCTTCACCGACAACAACGCCACCGGCCGCATCACCGTCGTCGACCTGAGGACGGGCAAGACGGTGGGAACGGTCAGCGGCGTGGAGTACCCGGAGTTCGGGGCCTACAACGGACGGCTCGACTCGCACCACGAACGCGCCGTCCAGCTCGACCCGGCCACCCGCACGGGCTGGACGTACGCGGGCGACGGCAGCCAGATCCAGCAGTTCTCCTACTGATCGGGTCCACCGGTCGGCCGTCAGGGTCCGCGGGCGGCTCGGAGCGCCCGCGGACCCGCCGCACAGCGGCGAGCGTACGGCTCGCCGCTGTGCGGGTGGGCCGACGGTCAGGGAACGATGTACTGGGCGGCGCGGAACAGTTCGTACCACTCCGCACGGGTCAGGGGGACGTCCGATCCGAGGGCGGCGTCCGCGACGCGCTGCGGGGTGGTCGTGCCGATGACCACCTGCATCCGGGCGGGGTGGCGGGTGATCCAGGCCGTCGCGATGGCAAGGGACGGTACCCCGTACTTCGCCGCCAGGCGGTCGATGACGGCGTTGAGTTCGGGGTGGCGCTCGGAGCCGAGGAAGGGCCCGTCGAAGAAGCCGGCCTGGAACGGCGACCAGGCCTGCACGGTGATGTCGTGCAGTCGGCAGTAGTCCAGGAGCCCGTCGTCACGGCTGACCGACTGGTCCAGGCCCTGCATGTTGGCCGCTACGCCCTGCGCGACGAGCGGGGCGTGCGTGATCGACAGCTGGAGCTGGTTCGCCACCAGCGGCTGGCTGACATGGCGGCGCAGCAGGTCGATCTGGCGGGGGGTGTGGTTCGAGACGCCGAAGGCCCGCACCTTGCCTGCTGCGGCCAGGTCGTCGAAGGCACGCGCGACCTCTTCGGGTTCGACAAGCGCGTCGGGACGGTGCAGCAGCAAGATGTCCAGGTAATCGGTGCCGAGAGCCTTGAGCGAACCATCCACCGACTCGACGATGTGCTCGTAGGAGAAGTCGAAGTACGGGCCTTCGCGGACGATGCCCGCCTTCGACTGGATGATCAGCTTTTCGCGCTGCGAGGGGCTCAGTCGCATCGCCTCGGCGAAACGGCGCTCGCAGCCGTGCAGTTCGCTGCCGTACACGTCGGCGTGGTCGAGGAACGTGATGCCGGCGTCCATCGCGGTGGCGAGAAGTTCGCGGACCTCGGCGTCGCTCTTGTCCTGGATGCGCATCAGGCCGAGCACGATGTTCGGGACGACCATGTCGGTGCCGGGCAGTTTGAACGTCTTCACGATCGGGTCCTTGTCCATAAAGTGGGTGGGCGGTGCGGTGCCGGGCACCTCAGGCCGCCGACAGGCGGGAGATCTGCTCCGGAGTGAGCTCGACGTCGGTGGCGGCCGCCGAGTCACGGATGCTTTCGGGGCGGGAGGCCCCGGGGATCGGGACCACCACGGGCGCCAGGGCGAGCTCCCAGGCCAGGGTCACCCGGTAGACGCTGACGCCGACCTCGTCCGCGACCTCGCGGAAGGCGGCCTGCTGCGCCGAGAGCTCGGGCGCGTTCGCGATGCCGCCCAGTGGGCTCCAGGGCAGGAACGCGATCCCGAGTTCGGCGCAGTGCTCCAGCTCGCGCAGACTGGAGCGGAACCTGGGCGAGAACTGGTTCTGGACCGAGTCGAGGCGACCGCCCAGGATCTGGTTCGCCTCGTCGATCTGGTCCACGGTCGCGTTCGAGATGCCCGCCATGCGGATCACGCCCTCGTCGAGCAGGTCACGGATCGCGCCGATCGAATCGGCGTACGGGACGCGCGGGTCGGGGCGGTGGAACTGGTAGAGGCCGATCGCCTCGACGCCGAGGCGCTTGGCCGACTCCTTGGCGGCCCGCTTGAGATGGGCCGGATCACCGTTCACGGTCCAGCTGCCGTCGCCGGGCCGCAGGTGACCCCCCTTCGTCGCGACCAGCACGTCGTCCGCTCCCCGGCCGTACGTGCGCAGGGCCCCGGCGATGAGCTCCTCGTTGTGTCCGACCTCGGCGGCGTCGCGGTGGTACGCGTCCGCCGTGTCGACGAACGTGACACCGGCGTCCAGCGCGGCGTGGATCGTCGCGATCGATCTGCGGGCGTCGGGGCGGCCCTCGATGGACATCGGCATGCCGCCGAGCCCGATCGCAGAAACCCTTCGTCCGCCGATCGTGCGTTGCTTCATCGGACGTCTCCTCCGGGTGTGGAACGCAGGTGGTCGAGGTCTTCCCGTACGGAAGGCCTGCTCGGCCGAGCCTAGGAATCGATGATTCAGAGGTCCAACAGTTGTTGGTCATGGCATTGAGAAAGGGAATCGATGAATGTGTCCGGCGCGTACACCTCGCCGCCCCTGCCGGACGCCCGGACGGCGTGTGCGGCGCTCTGGCCCGTGCAACCGGGCTGGGGCGCAGTCCGCTGCTGGCCGGCGCAAGACATCCTGGCCCAGTGCTCGCGAACGATCTCTCCAGCAGTGTCGACCTCCGCCCAGTGCGCTATCAGTTCGCCACCGTTCGGGGCGACTCGTACGACGACAACTGGCTGGTCATTGAGGGCACGGCGGCGGCTCCTGAGGGAGAGTGGTCCTTCGCCGATCCGTGTCTGCTCACCGATGAGGCCCGCCGGGTGTCCGTGTGGCTGCGCGCGGTGGCCGCAGGGACGGTGGACGTCACCGAACCTGATGCCGAAGGCGAACTGTCGCCGGACACGTGGTTCATCAAGCCGGTATGTCTCCCGCGCATCCGGCCCGACCATCTCGCCGACCCACTCACCCATCGCCACATGACGAGTCTGGCCCTGCCGCTGACGCGGCAGGGCCAGACTCGTAGATCTCCATCAACCTCATAGGCGGATGCGTCCCGCCTCCCAGGTGGGAGACGAGTGGGAGATGATCATGGCGTGGTGATGCAGTCAGGCGCTGGGAAATGCTAGATGGCGCCGCCCTCCCGCCCCCCAACGACGGCCCCTAGCTCGCCGACTCCGCCGCGTGGGGGCTCAGCACGTCCGCCGAGACCAAGGCGATGATGACGATACCCAGGGCTATGCGGTACCAGACGAACGGCATGAAGCTCTTGTTGGAGATCCACTTCATGAACCACGCGATCACCGCGTAGCCCGACGCGAACGCGATCACCGTCGCGAACAGGGTCGGGCCCCAGGCCACGTGGCCGTCGCCCACCGAGTCCTTGACCTCGAAGGCGCCGGAGGCCAGTACCGCCGGGATGGCGAGGAGGAACGAGTAGCGGGCCGCCGCCTCGCGCTTGTAGCCCATGAACAGGCCGCCGCTGATCGTGGCGCCGGAACGGGAGACGCCGGGGATCAGGGCGCAGGCCTGGCAGAGGCCGTAGACCAGGCCGTCCTTGACGCCGAGGTTCTCCAGCGTCTTGCGCTGCTTGGGGGCGCGGTGCCTGCCGCCGGTCTCGTCGCGGGCGGCGAGCCGGTCGGCGATGCCGATGACGACGCCGACGACGATGAGCATGGTCGCGGTGATGCGCAGGTCGCGGAACGGGCCCTCGATCTGGTCCTTCAACGTCACGCCCAGCAGACCGATCGGGATCGAGCCCACGATCACCAGCCAGCCCGTCTGGGCGTCGTGGTTCCGCCGCATCGCCTTGTCGGACAGCGACCGGAACCAGGCCGAGACGATCCGCCCGATGTCCTTGCGGAAGTAGATCAGCACCGCGGTCTCCGTGCCGATCTGGGTGATCGCCGTGAAGGCGGCCCCCGGGTCCTTCCAGCCGGAGAAGGCCGCGGTCAGCCGCAGATGCGCGCTGGAGGAGACGGGCAGGAACTCGGTCAGCCCCTGGACGAGGCCGAGGACCAGCGATTCAAACCAAGACATGAAGGTACGGCGTCCCAGGGGTGAGGAAGGGGCCGGCGGTCGCGCGGCGCAGGTGATCATTCGCGTGCAAGCGCAGCGTAGCGGGCCGGGGCGACAGCGGGGGCACAGGGGTTCGGCAGGCGGACCGGCGGCCACGGGGTGTTGACCGGTCAAGGTGCCGCCGCTTACGTTTCTGCAGGAGAAAGCGCTTGCTCCGCACATCGGGGTGCGTGTGCGGCGCACATCGGGCGGGAGTTCGCCCCCATCGTCGGTACGCGCCCGAGGAGTGCTGATCACGTCCATGCCCCGCTCCCCCCGCTCCACGGCCCCCTTCGCCGGCCGCCGCATCCGGGCCGCCGTCGTCGGCGCCGGCGCCATCGGGCGCGGCTCGCATCTGCCCGCCCTCGCCCAGCTGGCCGCGGAGGGGGAGACCGAGGTCGTCGCCGCCGTCGACATCGATGCCACCGCCGTCGAGGCGATGTGCGCCGAGGCCGGCATCCCGCACGCCTACACCGACCTCGACCGGATGCTCGCCGAACAGCGGCCCGACCTGGTCACCATCGGCACCCCGCCGACCCTGCACCGGGACCAGACGGTGGCCGCGCTGCGGGCCGGCGCCTGGGTGTGGTGCGAGAAGCCGCCCGTGCCGAGCCTCGCCGACTTCGACGCGATCGAGGCGGAGGAGGGGGCGGACGGCGGGCCGTACGCCTCGATCGTCTTCCAGCACCGCTTCGGCTCCGCGTCCACCCACGTACGGCGGCTGCTCGCCGAGGGGGCGCTGGGCCGCCCGCTGGTCGCCCACTGCCAGACCACCTGGTACCGGGACACCGCTTACTACGCGGTGCCCTGGCGGGGCCGCTGGGCGACCGAGGGCGGCGGCCCGGCGATGGGCCACGGCATCCACCAGATCGATCTGCTCCTCGACCTGCTCGGGCCGTGGAGCGAGGTGCGGGCGATGGCCGGCCGGCTGGTGCACGACGTGGAGACCGAGGACGTCTCCACCGCCCTGGTCCGGTTCCCGGACGGCGCCCTGGCCACCGTCGTGAACAGCGTGCTCAGCCCCGACGAGG
The DNA here is from genome assembly GCF_019510245.1 of Streptomyces sp. Lineage (GTDB taxonomy): Bacteria > Actinomycetota > Actinomycetes > Streptomycetales > Streptomycetaceae > Streptomyces. Next base: position 63,262 of record NZ_JAEKKT010000128.1, read on the forward strand.
TCAGCCGCATCCGCATCGACTGCGAGCGCGCTACGGTCGAGCTGACCCACCTGTACGGTCACGGCAACGACGACTGGCGCATCACCCCGGCCCCGGGCGTCCCCGCCGACGAGGCGGCGGCCTGGCGGGACTTCGGCCCGGACGTGCCCAGCTCGCACCTGGCCCAGCTGCGCGAGCTGGTCGCCAGTATGCGGGCGGGGGAGCGGCCGCGCAGCAGCGGCGCGGACGGGCGTACCAGCCTGGAGCTGATCACCGCCCTGTACAAGGCGGCGTTCACCGACGTGACGGTCCACGCGGGCGAGATCGGTCCGGGTGATCCTTACTACACGGCCCTGCACGGGAACGCCCCGGGCTGGGCCCCGACCGTGCGCGAGGAGGCGTCCGCGTGAGCGGCGAGCTGCGGATCACGCACACCCACGGCGACCGGGTCACCGTGACCGAGCCGGTCACCGGGGTGCAGCTGTTCTCGTACGTCTACCGGCCCGAGGCGGCCTGGGAGGCGCCGCGGCCCTACCTCCACCCGGTGCGCACCCTCGCGGGGGACGTCGTGACCGACTACCGGCCCAACGACCACCGCTGGCACAAGGGCATCTCCCTGACCGCCTCGCACCTGTCGGGCGCGAACCTGTGGGGTGGCAACTCCTATGTGCACGGCCGGGGTTACGTGGCCATCCCGGAGCGCGTCGGCTCGATGCGGCACGCCGGCTTCGACGAGCTGTCGTCGGCCGAGGACCGCCTGGTCGTCGTGGAACGGCTGACCTGGCATCCGTACGACGGGACGCTGTGGGCGGAGGAGCGGCGCCGCATCGAGGTCCATGACGTGGATCCGGCGGCCCGTTCCTGGGCGCTGACCTGGACCAGCGAGATCACCAACCGGCGTGCCGAACCGCTGCTGTTCGGCAGCCCGACCACGGCCGGGCGTGAACGGGCGGGCTACACGGGCCTGTTCTGGCGCGGTCCGCGCGCCTTCCGGGACGGCCGGATCGTCGGCCCGCAGGGGGAGGGCCCGGAGTCCATGGGCTCCCAGTCTCCCTGGCTGGCGCTGTCCGGCGAGCACGACGGCGCCGACGGCCACGCCACCGTCGTCTTCGAACACGCCCCGGAGAACGATCACTTGGGTGCCCGCGGCGGCCATCCCGCGCACTGGTTCGTGCGCAACGACCCGTTCGCCGGCATCGCCCCCTCCTGGGCCTTCCACGACGAGCTGGAACTGGCCCCCGGCGACACCCTCCGGCGCCGCTACCGGGTCGTCGTCGCCGACGGCGCCTGGGAGCGCGCGGAGATCGCCAAGTACCTGGAGGCGCATCCCTGGTGAGGGCGGGGGAGTAGTCCCGCTCAGGCGGTTTCGGGTCCGGCGACGGTCCAGCCCGGTGCCTGCGGGTGGGCCGTCGAGTCGCCGTGCCGTACCGGGTCGCCGCAGGCCGCGCACGTGACGACCGGGGTGAGGGTCTTTCCGCAGCCGTGCTCGATCACCATGGGGCGGTCGCCGTCCGGATGGAGGTGGCGGTCGCCCCAGGCCATGAGGGTCAGCAGGACCGGCTCGAGTTCGAGGCCCGCCTGCGTGGCCAGGTACTCGAAGCGCTGCGGCCGCTCGCTGTAGACGCGCTTGGTGAGGATCCCGGCGTCTACGAGCCGGCGCAGCCGGGTGGCCAGGATGTCGCGCGGGGCGCCGATGTTGCGCACGAGCTGGTCGAAGCGGCCGTTGCCCAGGCACACCTCCCGCAGGACCAGCAGGGAGTACTTCTCGCCGACGAGTGCCAGGGCGTCGGCGATCGAACACGGGCGGGGGTCCTTGGGGGCGGCCATGGGGTCAGTCTAGTGGAGGGTTGGATTTTCAAACCCTCAGAGTTATGGTGGGTTCGGATTTCCTACTCACCGGTAATCGAGACTGGCAATCGAGGTCCCAGAGATGCGTGACGCAGTCATCGTCGAAGCCGTACGCACCCCCGTCGGCAAGGGCAAGCCGAACGGGTCCCTGGCGCACGTCCACCCCGTCGAACTCCTCGCCCACACCCTGCGCACCCTCGTCGAACGCTCCGGCGTCGACCCCGCCCTCGTCGACGACGTGATCGGCGGCACCGTCGACCAGGTCGGCGAGCAGGCCATGAACACCACCCGGTACGCCGTCCTGTCCGCCGGCTTCCCCGAGACCGTCCCGGCGACCACCGTGGACCGCCAGTGCGGCTCCTCCCAGCAGGCCGTGCACTTCGCCGCGCAGGGGGTCATGTCCGGTGCCTACGACATCGTGATCGCCTGCGGCGTCGAGTCGATGAGCCGGGTGCCGATGTGGTCCAACGTGCCGGCCGGCAAGGACCCCTTCGGCCCCGGAGTCGCCGCGCGCTACCCGGAGGGCCTGGTCCCGCAGGGCATCAGCGCCGAGCTCATCGCCGCCAAGTGGTCGATCAGCCGGGCGGAGATGGACGACTTCGCGGTCTCCTCGCACCAGAAGGCGGCGGCCGCGTGGGCGGCGGGGCTGTTCGACGCGCAGGTCGCCCCGCTGGACGGTGTCGCCCGTGACGAGTCGGTACGGCCCGGCACCACCGCCGAGATCCTCGCCGGGCTCAAGCCCGCCTACTACGACCCCGGGTTCGCCGAGCGGTTCCCGCAGATCGAGTGGAACGTCACCGCGGGCAACGCGAGCCCGATCAACGACGGCGCATCCGCGGTGCTCATCACCTCCGGTGAGACCGCGGCGAGGCTCGGGCTGCGGCCGCTGGCCCGCCTGCACGAGTTCGCCGTCACCGGCTCCGACCCGTTGCTCATGCTGACCGGCGTGATCCCCGCGACGGAGAAGGTGCTGCGGCGGGCCGGGCTCGGCATCGGGGACATCGACCTGTTCGAGGTGAACGAGGCGTTCTCCAGCGTGGTGCTGGCCTGGCGGCAGGAGACGGGGGCGGATCTCGCCAAGGTGAACGTGAACGGTGGGGCGATCGCCCTCGGGCATCCGCTGGGGGCGAGCGGGACTCGGCTGACGACGACGCTGGTACATGCGATGCGGGAGCGCGGCGCTCGCTTCGGGCTTCAGACCATGTGTGAGGCGGGTGGGCTGGCGAACGCGATGATTCTGGAGGCGGTTCGGTAGGGCTGTGCGCCCCATGGGGTGCTGCGTGGTGTCTCGGGGCGGCTGACGCGCCGTTGGGGCTGGTCGCGCAGTTCCTCCCCCGGCCTTCGGCCGGGGGTACCCCCAGCGCCCCTTACCGGACGCTGTAGTTGTGGGGCGCTGTGGTTGCGGGGCTCTGTAGCTACCGGGCGCTATCGCTGGGGGCGTAGGTGGTGGCGCTTTCGCCATGCCACTACCGCGCCCGCCACCGCCGGGATGACGATCGCCGCCACCGAGATCAGGAAGACCGGGGACGTCGGGGTCGAGGCGCGAGCGCCCGCCACCACGTAGGCGGCGACGTTCGGGATCGAGCCCAGGGCGGTGGCCACCAGGAACGGTGTGCAGCGCATGCGGGAGACGGCGGCCGCGTAGTTCGCGGCCCAGAACGGGACGCCGGGGAACAGGCGTACCGCCAGCATCGAGCGGAAGCCGTGCCTGCTGAACTGGCTGTCCGCCGCCTTCAGGAGCCGGCCGCGCAGCAGCGGACGCAGGGCCTCCTGGCCGAGCATCCGGCCGAGCACGAAGGAGATCCACGCCCCGAGCACGGTGCCGGCCATGGCCGCGCCCATGCCCGGTGCCGAGCCGAACAGCGCGCCGGCCGCGAGGTTCAGGATCGGCCGGGGCACGAACGCCACCGTGATCAGGCCGTACGCCACGGCGAAGACCACCACCGCGGTGGTGCCCGCCACGTGCGGCGGCCAGCCCTGCGTCATCAGCTTCTGGGGCTCGAAGAGCAGGACCGACGCCCCGGCCGCCGCCAGCAGCGCGACGAGCAGGGACAGCCGGGACCACGGCGACAGCAGCACGCGTGTGCAGCGTGCGCCGAAGCCGATCGGAGCGGGCACGGCGAGGGTCAGCTCCTCGGCGGCGGCCCGGGGAGGGACCGTGGCGGTGCCAGAGCGGTTGGCATCGAGCATTCGGTGACACTAACCGAAGCGGATGTGTGATCGCCGTATGGTTCCTGTCCCTTGGGTGAACCGGAGCCGCGGAAAACCGTTCGACGTGGGACGACGCGTCGGCCATGATCTGTGTCATGTTCCGGTTCGCCTTCCTCGTCGCAGCATCCGCAGTCGCGGATGCGCCGAAGGCTGCCGTTCCCGTTCTCGCGGCCGCTGTCGACGGCGCCCGAAGCTGACCCTCCCCGGAAAGTCCGGCGGACCCCGCAGGGGGAGGGTCGGCCAGTTCCTCGGGGTCCCCGCTCTTCCTACGGCCAAGCTTCGAGGTACAGCCATGCCCAAGACGGCATACGTCCGCACCAAACCGCATCTCAACATCGGCACGATGGGTCATGTCGACCACGGCAAGACCACTTTGACCGCCGCCATCACCAAGGTCCTCGCCGACCGCGGCACCGGCACGTTCGTGCCGTTCGACCGCATCGACCGGGCCCCCGAGGAGGCCGCCCGCGGCATCACCATCAACATCGCGCACGTCGAGTACGAGACCGACACCCGGCATTACGCCCACGTGGACATGCCGGGCCATGCGGACTACGTCAAGAACATGGTCACCGGCGCCGCGCAGCTGGACGGCGCGATCCTCGTCGTCTCCGCGCTCGACGGAATCATGCCGCAGACCTCCGAACACGTGCTGCTCGCCCGGCAGGTGGGCGTCGACCACGTGGTGGTCGCGCTGAACAAGGCGGACTCGGCCGACGAGGAGCTCGTCGAACTCGTCGAGCTGGAGGTCCGCGAGCTGCTCAGCGCGCACGGCTACGGCGGCGACTCCGTGCCCGTCGTACGGGTCTCCGGGCTCAGGGCGCTGGAGGGCGACCCGCGGTGGACGGCGTCGGTCGAGGCGCTGCTCGACGCGGTGGACACGTACGTGCCGATGCCCGAGCGGTATCTGGACGCGCCGTTCCTGCTGCCGGTGGAGAACGTGCTCACGATCACCGGGCGCGGGACCGTCGTGACCGGTGCGGTCGAGAGGGGGACCGTGCGGGTCGGGGACCGGATCGAGGTGCTCGGCGCGGAGGTGGAGACGGTCGTCACCGGCCTGGAGACCTTCGGGAAGCCGGTGGACGAGGCGCAGGCCGGGGACAACGTGGCGCTGCTGCTGCGGGGCGTGCCCCGGGACGCGGTGCGGCGGGGGCACGTGGTCGCGGCGCCGGGGAGCGTGGTGCCGGCCCGGCGGTTCTCGGCGCGGGTGTACGTCCTGTCGGGGCGTGAAGGGGGTCGTACGACTCCCGTCTCGACGGGGTACCGGCCGCAGTTCTACATCCGTACGGCGGACGTGGTCGGGGACGTCGACCTCGGCGAGACGGCGGTCGCCCGGCCCGGGGACACGGTGGAGATGACCGTGGAGCTGGGGCGGGACGTGCCGCTGGAGGCGGGGCTGGGGTTCGCCATCCGTGAAGGCGGCCGGACCGTGGGGGCGGGGACCGTGACCTCCGTGGAGTGAGGGGACGGTGACCTCCGTGGAGTGAGGTTGCGGTGTGTGGGGGACTGCGGGCCGGTGGGGGCTGGTCGCGCAGTCCCTCCCCCAGCCTTCGGCCGGGGTACTACCCCCAGCGCCCCTTCCGGGGCGCCGTCGTGGTGGTCGGACACTGCGCCAGGTCTCCTTGGGAGGGCGACAATGGTGGGGTGAGTGAATCGATACCCGTCGTCCGGGTCACCGAGCACGGGACCGCGAAGCTGATGCCCGACGTCGATCGGGAGCGGGCCTGGTTGTTGACCGTCGACGGGGCGCCGCAGTCGTACGTGGATCTCGACGAGCCGACGCATCTCGAGTTCGAGTACGCCCGGCGGCTCGGGTATGTGCTGGACGCCGTGGCGGAGGCCGGCGTGCCCCTGGACGTGCTGCACCTCGGTGGCGGTGCCTGCACGCTTCCCCGGTACGTGGCGGCGACCCGGCCCGGGTCCCGGCAGGATGTCGTGGACGCCGACCGGGAGCTGCTGGACCTGGTCACCGAGCATCTGCCGCTGGCGGACGGCACCGGGATCGCCCTGCACGCCGCCGATGCGCGGGGCTGGCTGGAAGCGGCGCCCGGGGACTCGGCCGACGTGATCGTCGCCGATGTCTTCGGCGGGTCCCGGATCCCCGCGCATCTCACCTCGCTGGGGTACGCGAGGCAGGCCGAGCGGGTGCTTCGGGGCGACGGGGTCTACCTGGCCAACCTCGCGGACTCGGCTCCCTTCGGCTTCCTGCGTTCCCAACTCGCGACGTTCGCCGACGTCTTCGAGGAGCTGGCGCTCATAGCCGAGCCCGGCGTGCTGCGCGGCCGGCGGTTCGGGAACGCGGTGCTCATCGCCTCGCACCGGCCCATCGACGCGGGTGCGCTGGCCCGTCGTACGGCTGCCGACGCCTTCCCGGCGCGGGTCGAACACGGGCCCGCGCTGCGGGAGTTCGTAGGCGCGGCCCGGCCGGTCGGGGAGGCGGACGCCGTACCGTCACCCGAGCCCCCCGGCGGAGCGTTCGGGATCGGGTGAGGCGGCCGACGGCTGTGTGGTGACCGGGACCGTGCGGCGGGTGAGGTCGCGGACGTCGGGGACGAGGAGCACCGCGGCCGTGACGGCGACGACCAGGCCGGCGCAGCCCCACAGGGCCGGGCTCCGGCCGAAGGCCTGCTCAGCGGGGCCGGCCAGCGCCATCGCCAGGGGCAGCAGGGAGACGGAGCCGAACCAGTCGTACGCCGAGACCCGGGAGAGCTTCTCCTCGGGGATCTCCTGGTGCAGCGCGGTCATCCAGGAGACGCCGAAGACCTCGACCGTCGTGCCCGCCACGAACATCACCGCGCAGAGGACCCCCACGGGCGCGGGCACCGCGAGCGCCGCGGAGGGGAGCGCGAGCGGGAAGATGCACAGGGTGCCGACGAACAGGAGCCGGCGGGGTTTCCAGCGGGTCATCAGAAGGGCGCCGCCCACCGTACCCGCGCCGAACGCGGCCAGTGCCAGGCCCCAGGGTCCGGCTCCGCCCAGGCTGTCGCGCGCGACCAGCGGGCCGTAGACCGCGTCGGCGGCGCCCACCACCGCGTTCGCGATCGAGAACTGCACGACGATCCCCCACAGCCAGGGGCGGCCGGTGAACTCCCGCCAGCCGTCCCGTAGATCGGCCAGCATCCCGTCGCCCGGGTCCCGCGGCGGGATGTGGCTGACGTCGAGGAACGAACGCAGCACACCGGCGACCGCGAACGCCGCCGCGTCCACCGCCAGCACCCAGCCGGGGCCCACCGCGGCCACCAGGGCGCCGCCCAGGGCCGCGCCCCCGAGGGCGGCGCTCTGCATCGCCATCCGGAACACGGCGAACGCACGGCTCGCCTGATCGCCGCTCACCGACGACAGCAGCATGCCCTCCGCCGCCGGGCTGAAGAACGCCTGGCCGGTGCCCCCCAGCGCGGTGAGCAGCATCATCTGCCACAGGCGGGGGTCGCCGGTGAGCACGAGGACGGCGAAGGTGCCCTGGGAGACGAAGTTGAGGGCGTTGGCCGCGACCATCACGCGGTGACGGGGGAAACGATCCGCCACGGCGCCGCCGACGAGCAGGAACAGCACCAGCGGGAAGGTGCGGGCGGCGGCCACCAGACCGACGTCCCCGGCGTCGCCGCCCGCGCCCAGCACCGCGAACGCGGCGGCGATCAGGGAGCCGTTGGCACCCAGGCTCGTCACGATCGTCGCCGCGGTCAGCAGGCTGTAGTTGCGGCCCGCCCAGGCGGGTCTGCGCAGGCGGGAGGCGGTGCCGGGGGCGGCGGAGGGGCCGGGGGAGCCGGGGGAGCCGGGGGAGTCGGGGGCGGAGGTCACCGCCCGACTATCCACGCCGGGAGTCCGCCCTGCCAACCCGATTCCCGGGCGTCCGGTCCTTCGGCGTCCGGCCCTCCGACGTCCGGACCTTTGGCATCCGGTCGCCGGCCGTGGTCAGCTCCCGGTCGGGGTGCCGTGCAGCCGGACCGTGCTGAGGATCTTCATGACCGTCGCCGTGGGGACCGCGCCGTTCACTCCCTCGGCGCCGTAGAAGTCCCACGAGACCAGGTCGCCGGCCGAGTTCTCGAAGCCGAAGGTGATCGCCCTGCCGTCGCTCGCGCACTTGCCCTTCTGCGGACTCTGTGTCGAACGCGCCCAGGCATAGGCGCCCTTGAGACCCGACGCGGTGGTGTAGGCGGTGGCCTTCTCGTCGTAGGTGATGGCCTTCTTGTTCGGGTACGTGTATCCGCCGTACACCCACCAGGGGACCTCCCGGACCGCCGCGTCGCCCGGGGTCTTCGCACCGCTCTCGCCCTTGGTGCCCACCGCCGCCAGGGCCGTGTCCTCGGTCCTGCCGTCCTTGTCGTCGTCGCTCGTGCACCACTTGGACTTGTACTGGGCGGGCGCCGACATGGTGATGATCGGCTTGCCGTCCTTGTCCTCGAAGCCCACGGACGTCCCCGGAGTGAGGACCTCCCAGTCGGCCGGCACGTCGAAGGCCGTGCCCCACTTGGGGTTCACGACGGTCTTCCAGCCCGCGATCGTCGGCTTCTCGGTCTCGTCGCCACCGCGCGGGTCGTCGTCCGCCGACGCGGAGGCCGAGGCGGAGGCGGAGGGCGACTGGCTCACCTGCTGGTTCCCGCCGGTGCCGGCCTTGTCGTCCTTCTTGCCGCCGAGGACCAGGAAGCCGGTCACTCCGGCCGCCACCACGACGGCCGTCGCCGCGATGATCGCGACCAGCTTCGTGCGGTCGCCGCCCCCGCCCCCGCCCTGCGGTGGCTGCGGAGCTCCGGCGGGCCCTGGCGGGCCCCACTGCGGCTGCTGCCCGTACCCGCCCTGCTGCGGATACTGCTGGTAGCCGGGCTGCTGGTACGGATTCGGCTGCTGGTAACCCGGTTGCTGATACGGGTTGTTCTGCGGGTACTGCTCGCCCCCTGGCGGCTGCTGTTCTGGCCACATGGCTCGTAACCCTAGTGCCGGCCGGTCCGGCCGATGGCGTGCGCCCGAGGCCGTGCCTGTGACAACGGTCATGGCACTGCTCTGGCCAGGCTCTGCTACTCGCTAGTAACATGCTCGTCATGAGCACTGACCAGATGTCGATCGGCGAGATGCTCGCCGCCACGGTCCCGATGGTCCGGACCCTCAACCTGGAGTACCTGGAAACCACTCCGGAGCGGGCCGTGCTGTCCCTGCCGGACCAGGGCGACTTCCACAACCACATCGGCGGCCCGCACGCGGGTGCGATGTTCACCCTCGCCGAGTCCGCGAGCGGCGCGATCGTGCTGGCCGCCTTCGGGGACCAGCTCTCCCGGGCCGTGCCGCTCGCCGTCAGTGCCGAGATCGCCTACAAGAAGGTCGCCCTCGGTCCGGTCAAGGCCACCGCGACCCTGGGCCGCCCGATCGCCGACGTCGTCGCGGAACTCGACGAGGGCAAGCGCCCCGAGTTCCCGGTCGCCGTCGCCATCACGCGCGAGGACGGCGCGGTCACCGGTGAGATGACCGTGGTCTGGACCTTGCGTCCCAACAACTGACCGACCGGCCCTGTGCCGTCGGCGGCCGGTTCCGGATGCCGGGTGCTGAATGGCGCGGGCCGGCAGGCGGTGTCGAACGGCGGACGGGGTGAGGGTCGCCGGGCCCTCGCCCCGTCCACCGTCGTGACGCCGGAACGGGGGCGGTCGCTCAGGCGGCGCGGCACTCCTCGCGCCCGGCCCCCGTCTCCGCCATGCCCGCCACGAACTCCCTGAGCCACGCCGTGAACTCCGGCCCCAGGTCCGGACGTTCGCAGGCGAGCCGGACCACCGTGCGGAGGTAGTCGGCCTTGTCGCCGGTGTCGTAGCGCAGTCCGTCGAAGACCACCCCGTGGACCGTGCCGGCCGCCGCCAAGTCCTGCAGCGCGTCCGTCAGCTGGATCTCGCCGCCGCGGCCTGGCGCGGTCCGTTCCAGGACGTCGAACACCTCGGGGTCCAGGACGTAGCGGCCGATGACCGCGTAGTTGCTGGGCGCCTTCTCCGGGGACGGCTTCTCCACCAGGCCGGTCACCCGGACCACACCGGCCTCGCCGGTCGGCTCGACGGCGGCACAGCCGTAGAGGTGGACCTGTGACGGGTCGACCTCCATCAATGCGACGACGCTGCCCTGGTGGCGGTCGCGGACGTCCAGCATCTGGCTGAGCAGGGTCTCGCGGGCGTCGATCAGGTCGTCGCCGAGGAGCACCGCGAAGGGCTGGTCGCCCACGTGGTGCCTGGCGCACAGCACCGCGTGGCCGAGGCCGAGCGGGTCCCCCTGGCGGATGTGGTGGATGTCGGCGAGCCGCGCGGGATCGCGCACGGCGTCCAGCCGCACGGTGTCGCCCTTGGCGGCCAGCGCCTGTTCCAGCTCGAAGGCGTGGTCGAAGTGGTCCTCGATGGCCCGCTTGTGCCGGCCGGTGACCATGAGGATATCGTCGAGCCCGGCCTTGGCGGCCTCCTCGACGACGTACTGGATGGCCGGCTTGTCGACGACCGGCAGCATCTCCTTCGGCGTCGCCTTGGTGGCGGGCAGGAACCGGGTGCCGAGCCCGGCGGCCGGCACGACCGCCTTGCGGACCGGTCGGGGGGACGGGGGGACGGGGGAGGAGTGGGGGGCGATCATGCGGCACATGCTGGCCCACCGGGATGAGAGGGGGCCGGGAGAAACATGGGAGGCGGCTGTGGAACCCGGCGCTCCGCCACGGCGGCCCCGGCGCTCGGCGAGTTGAAGATTTCGTGTGCCATCGGGTCCCCGGCGCACACAAGTTGAACCTGTGCGACCGCTGAATCCGGACCGGATGCGGATACCGCCGGTAACTTATCTGAATTCCCGCCTCTTTGAACTTGAGTCACCTCACCTTCTTGTTTCCTGTGAGACCTGTGTGCAAAGGTGAGCCACCCCGCGGGAGGGCTCATGGACCGGTGCGGCCGTCAGGTCGCGGCCGTTACGGACCCCAAAAGGTACGCACCAATCAGCACTGCATTCCGTCAGGGCGCCATTCCGGCATGCCGCCCTGCGGCTCGGAAGGAAATGGTTCAGTGCAATCCCCCTACCCCCCACGCCCGCCCTACCCGCCTCGCCCCGGTTCGACCCCGGGGGAGTCCGACCGCAATCTCATCGCCCAGCTCACCGGCGCCCCCGCCGCCAGGCATCATGCCGTCGCCCTCCTGCTGGCCCGGCACTGGCGCGCCACCTGCGACTACGCCGTGGTCTGCCTCGCCGCCGCCACGCCCACCGCCCAACTCGTCGCCAGCGCCGCCTTCGAGCGGGTCCTCGGCAGGCTGGCCGGCGGCGCGGTGGGCGGCGCCCTGCGTCCGCAGCTCCTCGTGGCGGTACGGGAGACCGTCCGCGCGTGGGCCGCCGACGAAGCCGTATCGGTGATCGCACCGGAACTGCGCAAGACCACCGGCGGTCGCGGACTCAGCGCCGCAAGACCCGGCACCCCCGAAAGGCGGCAACTCGCCGAACGTGCTTTCCAGGCTCTTCCGGGCGCCTCGCAATGCCTCCTCTGGCATACCGAGGTCGAAGCCGAACCCATAAACATACCCGCTGGTCTGCTGGGCGTCGACACCGCTACCGCGACGGCCGCCCTCGACCAGGCCCGCGAACAATTCAGGACCGGATTGGTGCGCACCCACCGGGAACTCGCGCCCTCCAAGGAATGCCGCTTCTACAACCGGCTCCTCGACGTCCCCATTCGCCGGGGCGGCGCCCTGCTCCCGGATGTGCAGCGGCATCTCGGCGAGTGCCGGTACTGCCGGCAGGCCGCCGAACAACTCAGCCACTTCGACGGCGGCCTGGAGGTACTGCTCGCCGAGACCGTGCTCGGCTGGGGCGCCCACCGCTATCTCGACTCCCGGCCCGGACCCGGCTCACCCACCGAGGCCTGGCCGGCCGGAGGCGAAGCCGGGCGCGCGGCAGCGCTGCCCGGCGGACGGCACCGCATCGTGACCGAGAGCGGACGGCGCAGAGCCGTGCTGGCCGGTGCCGGCCTGGTCGCCCTCGCACTCCTCGCCACCGTGCTCGTGGCCAAGAGCTGGTCCGACGACAGCGGTGTCCCACGCCCCGGCACCACCACCTGGGGAGCTCCCGTCGGCGGCACCACCCGGTCCGGCACCGGCCCCGTCGCGAACCCGCCCTCCTCGGGCTCCCCGTCGCCGGCCTCGGTGGGCGAGCCCGTCGAGATCGCCCACGGCAGGCTGCGCAGCCTCGACACCGGGCGCTGCGTCGACGTACGCGGGGGCCGGATGCGGACCGGGGCCGAACTGCGGCTCGGCCCGTGTTCGGACACCGGGTCCCAGCAGTGGTCGTACCAGGACGACGGCATGCTGCGCAGCGCGCTCGACCCCACCCTGTGCCTCGCCGCCGACCCCGGTGCGCACAGCGTCGTGGTCTCCGGCTGCCTGGTGCACGCGGGGGAGGTGTCGTACGACCTGACGGTGCGCGGCGAGCTCCTGCTCCGCTGGGACAAGGACCTCGCGCTGGCGGTGGACGGCGCGCGGGTGGTCGTGGCCGGGCGGAACGGGTCGGTGCGGCAGCGGTGGGAGATGGAGTCCGGGAGCGGCGGTGTCTCCGTCACGCCGAAGACCATGCCTCCCGCACCACCCGTGCCGGGCAGGACCGGGCCGACGGAGGTCCCCGCGCCCCCGCCCGTTCCGGAGGAACAGTCCGCCCAATCGCGGGAGCCGTACGGCACGCGGGTCGCGCAGGCGCAGAACCGGCGGCCGCCCGTCGCCGTCACACCGACCGCGCCCCACGGTCCCGGGACCCCGCTACCGGCCGGCGAGGCGGCCGCCGATGCCCTGGACAGGGTGCCGGCCACCGTGACGGCCGTCGTGGACTCCGTTCCGGACGTCGCGAAGGGGGTGGGCGGTCTGCTCGGCTGATGCCGGGCGGGGGCGGCCGGTCGAACACGCCGCGCACGCGCGGCGCGCCCCTCTACTCTCCTGCGGGAGGACGATCCGCCCCTTCTCGGCCCGGGGCAGACCGGGTCAGCCAGCGTTCGTCGCGGAACTCGGCAGGGACCTCGTCCTCCCACGGGTCGATCCCGCGGCGTTCCAGTTCGTCGAACCACCGGTCCCGTTGCGACTCGGGCAGGCGCCGGCCGCACCAGGGGCAGAACCCGATGGTGATGCTCGACGTGCCGCCGTCATGGATGATCAGCCCGTACTCCTGGAACCGGGCGCTGAATCCGATCAGCGCGTCCGGGCAGGCGAAGGGGTCGTCGTGCCGGTCGCAGGGCACGTTCACACGGCTGTTCATCGCCTCGCAGCAATGGGTGGTCATGACCTCGGATTTTCGTTGATCGGGCGTTGCCCCGCAGTAGATCAGAGCCGCCGTCCGCTACGAAGTCGCGCCCCGGGCGGGATCAGCGAGTGCGGGGAGGGGCGCCGGGCTCTGCTTGGTGGTGCGGAAGGTCAGCAGGACCGCGGAGCCCGCTGCCCACAGGACGAGGGTCGCCAGCGGGGCGAGGAGGTGGGAGCCCTGGAAGTAGCTGAGGTCGGCGATGGCGCGGACCGCGGCGCCGGGGGGCAGCAGCTCCGACAGGGCCCGGGCTCCGCCGGGCATCAGGTTGGTGCCGATGGTCGCGCCGCTGGTGGAGTTGCCGACGGTCAGCAGCAGCAGGGTGGCGAGGGGGATACCGAGCGGGCCGACGTAGGTGGCCAGCATCTTCGTGGCGAAGGCCGCGGCGGCGGCCAGCAGGGCCAGGACGAAGGCGAGGGGGAGATACGGCGCGGGGACGGCTCCGAGGACGGGGCCGGCGATGGCGGCCGCGACCAGGCCGGACGCCGCGGCGAACGCGGCCATCAGGGCGAAGCGGTGCCGCAGCCGGAGCTGGCCGCTGAGTCCCACGACGTTCTGGGCGAGGGCGAAGCCCGAGAGGGTCACTCCGAAGGAGACGTAGAACCCGGCCAGGCCGCGGGCGTCGTACCGGCCGAGCGGCACGATGTCGGAGACGCTGAGGTGCCGGTCGGCGCCGTGCGCGTAGGCAGTGGCGAGTTTGGTGACCGCGGTGGTCGTCGACAGGCCGTTCGCGCTCGCGACATCGAGTTCGAGCGCGCTGCCGTGCGGGCCGCTGCCGAGCACGGCCACGACGTCGCGATGGCGCAGCGCGTCGCGTGCCTCGGCGGCGGAGCGGACGTGCCGGACGTCGATGGCGTCCCCGAGGTCCTGCTGGACCTTGTCCGCCAGCTTCGGGCCCGTGACCGCCACGGGGATCCGGTGGGGCTGGGGATCGCGCGTGAGTCCGATGTAGCAGCTGACGAAGGCCGAGACGATGACCAGGCCGATCAGGAACGGCTGCAGCCACACACGGACGGGCCGGCGGCGCCTGTGATGCGGGGGACGAGGCGGGTGGGGCTGGGCATGCACTCTGGGTCTCTCCATGGCTGGGGGGCCGACGGCGGGCGGCGGGTCTGCGGTGGCCGCGCTCACTTTCCGGGGGCGGTGGTGGCTCCGGACGGGGACCACTCCTCGGTGTCGATCGGGGACCAGCCGGTGGGCCGTCCGTCCAGGCGCTGCATCCGCCGGCCGCGCCTCGCCGCCAGCAGTTCCCTGTCCAGGGGGGTGGTGAAGACGTTCTCGACCAGCGTGTACTCGCCGGCCAGGCGTCCCACGGCCGGCAGCGCGGCGGTGTCGATCCTGCCCCGGTCCAGGTAGAGGTCGTCCCGGACGTGGAAGCGCACCACCCGGCCCCAGACCACAGAGTCGACCTTGTCGTCCCCGACGGGGATGATCCGGTCGACGACGCACTCGAAGGAGATCGGCGCATCCCCGACCCGGGGCGCGCCGACCACCTCGGACGGTTCCTTGCGCAGGCCGAGCGCCTCGAACTCGTCCACGCCCGCCTCGAACTCGAACGCCGAACCGTGCATGGCGTCCGCCTGCGGCAGCGTCACCAGACTGGTGACGAACTCGCCGGTGTCACGGATGTTGACGAAGGTGTCCTTCAGCGTGACGCCGTCCGCCTGCGGCTGCAGCGTGATCGAGACGATGGGCGGCTTCCTGCCCACCGCGGTGAAGAAGGAGATGGGCGCGAGGTTGGCCACACCCTCGGGCGACACCGTGCTGACCCAGGCGACCGGCCGCGGAATGATGCTCCCGATCAGCAGTTTGTAGGCGTGGGCGGCGTCGAGTTCCGCAGCGTCAATGATCATCTTCAGGCCTCCATCGGATTGCGGCGCGGTCCACGTCGGAGAGAAGCGACTCGCGTGGGGTGTCGAACACCCGCTGTCGGACATAACGCCACACGACAGAAGTGTATGCCCATTGATTCTTTCGCCCGGATGTGACGCTGACCTCGGCCGTCGACTGCTGTGGACGTCTGCGCGACCGTGCGGACTGCGGGATCGGTGTCCCCTGCATGACATGGGCATATATCGTTCGGTTGTGTCGTTAAACGAAGCGCTCACGTAGCGTCGTCCCTCCCCGGCCGAGATCGGGGAACTGCCGCCCGACGCCGTTTACCGAAAGAGGTCCGCCGTGTCCTGGACCGCCACAGCCCGCTACGGCGTGGAGCCCGCCCCGGGCGGGCTCGCCTTCGTGCAGGACCTGCTGAACACGCTGTCCGCCGGCAAGCCGCGCAAGCCCGACCTGCTGCAGACCGCCGAGGACTCCCGTGCCTGGCTCGACCAGGCGTTGCGGAGCTGGAGCGGCGCCACCCACCGGCCCGCCCCCGGTGTCGAGCTGACGGCGGAGGACGTGGAGGGCCTCCGTGGCTTCCGTCATGACCTGGCCCAGAGCCTCCACGCCCGGCACGGCGACCCGGCGGCGGAGCCCGCCCCTGCGGCGTCGGTGCTGACGCTGCCCACGGCCCTGCGTCTCGACGAGCACGGGGTCGTCCATGCCGAGCCCCGCGGCACGGGCTGGCGGCAGGTGGCTTCACTCGCCCTGACGGAGGTCTACCTGGCGCAGTGCACCGACACGCTGCGTCGCCTGAAGTCCTGCCGCAACCCTCGCTGCATGACCGCCTTCTACGACCGCTCCCGCAACAACAGCGGCGTCTGGCACGACGTCCACGTCTGCGGCAACGCGGCCAACCTGCGCAACTACCGTGCGCGCAAGCGCGCGAGCGCGGACCGGCCCTGACGCCCGGCAGATCCCGGCCGTCCCCGGGGGACTGGCGATTGTCCCGGTCCCGGCGGTCTGTCGACCGTCCCGGTCCCCGGGGGCTCCGGATCGTCGCGGTCCCGGGGGACTGGCGATTGTCCCGGTCCCGGCGGACTGTCGACCGTCCCGGTCCCCGGGGGCTCCCGATCGTCGCGGTCCCGGCGGACTGTCGACTGTCCCGGTCCCGGCGGACCCCCGACCGACCCGGTCCCCGGTTCCGGCGGGCTCACGGCCGTCCCGGTCCCGGCCGGCCCCCGGCCGTCCCCGGTCCCGGCCGGCCCCCCGCCTTCGGTTCTTGTCGGCTCAGGCCCTTTTCCTGTTCGGATCGTTGACACGAGTCACCACGGGATCTACGTTTCCGACGCGCCGGTGGTTCGACTGTGGGCTCGTCAAAATCCTGTGGCGGTTTATGCGTTCACAGGCCGAACGCGCTCCGGGAGCTGCCTTCGGCGGCCTCGCGGTTCACATCGTCGTGCCCGCACACCGAAGGAGTGACGGCTCATGTCCGACACCGTCTCCCGACGATCCGCCCTGCGCCTCACGGCCGGTGCCGTCGCGGTCGCCGCCGCGGCCACCGGCGGACTCGTCCCCCTGACGACCGCCGCGGCGGCGGACAGACCCGAGGCGGGGGCAGGACCCCGCGTCGAGCGGCTGCTCGCCAGACTCACGCTCGACGAGAAGATCTCCCTGCTGCACGGGGCCGACGACCCCGACTCGCTGGGCCAGGCCGGCTACGTGCCCGGCGTCCCCCGGCTGAACATCCCGCCCCTCAGGCTCGCCGACGGCCCGGCCGGCGTCCGCATCACGGAACACGCCACCGCACTGCCCGCCCCGGTGCTGCTCGCCTCCGCCTTCGACCCCGAACTGGCCCGCCGCTACGGCCAGGTGATAGGCCGCGAGGGTCGCGCCCTCGGCCAGGACGTGCTGCTCTCCCCGATGGTCAACCTCATCCGCACCCCGTACGCGGGCCGCAACTTCGAGACGTTCAGCGAGGACCCGCTGCTCGCCTCCGACCTGGTCGCCGCCGAGATCCGGGGCATCCAGGGCGAGGGCCTGATCGCGACCGTCAAGCACTTCGCCCTCAACAACCAGGAGCAGGACCGCAATTCGATCGACGTGCACGCCGGTGAACAGACCATGCACGAACTCGAACTGCGCGGCTTCGAGGCGGCGGTGGACGCCGGCACCGGCGCGGTCATGGGCTCCTACAACAAGGTCAACGGCACTTTCGCCTGCGAGAACAAGACACTGCTCACCGACGTCCTGCGCGACCAGTGGGGCTTCGCGGGCTGGGTGATGACCGACTGGTTCGCCGCGCACAGCACCGCCGCCGCGATCACCGCCGGCCTCGACATGGAGATGCCCGACGGCACGTACTTCGGGGCCGCCCTCAAGTCGGCGGTGCAGAACGGCAGCGTGCCCGAGCGGTACGTCGACCGGGCGGTACGGCGGATCCTCGCGGTGATGGACCGTTTCGGCCTGCTCGACGGCAGCGCCCCGCCGCGCCCCGCCCGGGACGCCGCGGCGGGCGCCGCCGTGGCCCTGGCGGTCGCCAAGGCCGGCGCGACCCTGCTGCGCAACGAGCGCGGCACCCTGCCCCTGGACGGCGGCGGCGTCACGGTGATCGGACCGACCGGCTCGCTGCCCTTCGTCAGCGGCGGCGGCAGCGCCCACGTCGTCCCCGACCACGCCGACAGCCCCCTCGACGCCATCAGGGCCCGGACCCGTGGCCCGGTCACCTACGCCCTCGGCGAGGACCTGTTCGGCAAGGCCCTGCCCGCCGATGCCCTCAGCCCTGGCTTCACCAGCGAGGGACAGCAGGTGGGCGCCGGGAAGACCTGGGCGTACGACGGCACGCTCACCGTCGCCGAGGACGACGAGTGGACCTTCGTGCTCCACTTCTCCTCCGCGGCCACCGCCCGCCCCAAGGTCCTGCTCGACGGCGAGGAGCTCTTCCCGCTCGCGGCCGGATACGGCGAGTACTTCTCCGGCGGCCTGGTCGCCGCGGCCCCCGACGGCCTGGGCGTCCGCCGCAAGACGCTTCGACTGGCCCGCGGCGCGCACACGTTGAAGATCACCGCGGACGGCGGCGACTCGGGTCTGCTGTTCCGGCTGCGCCGCATCACCGGTGCGACCCGCGCCGAGGACGTCGCCGACGCGGTGGCCGCGGCCCGAGCGGCCCGCCATGTCGTGCTGTTCGCCTACGAGGACGCCACCGAGGGTCTCGACCGCAGCACCGTCGCCCTGCCCGGCCACCAGGAACAGCTGATCCGCGCGGTGACGGCGGCCAACCCGCGCACCACCGTCGTCCTCAACACCTCGTCGTGCACCTCGATGCCGTGGCTGGCGGGGACCGGAGCCGTGCTGCAGATGTACTACCCCGGCCAGGAGGGCGCGGCCGCCACCGCCGCCGTCCTCTTCGGCGACTGCGACCCGGGCGGACGCCTCACCCAGTCCTTCCCGGCCGACGACGACCACCACCCGGTGGCCGGCGACCCGCGCCGCTACCCCGGCGTCGACGGTGTGGAGGAGTACTCGGAGGGCATCCACGCCGGCTACCGCTGGTACGACGCGCAGGGCGTGCGGCCCCTGTTCCCCTTCGGGCACGGGCTGTCGTACACCTCCTTCGCCTACTCCGACCCGGAGGCGCGGTGGACGCGCGGCGCACTGGAGGTCGGCTTCACCGTGGGCAACACCGGGCGCCGCACCGGGATCGCGGTGCCGCAGGTGTACGTCGGACCGTCCCCGGATCTCCGGCTCGACCAGGCGGTGCGGGTGTTGGGCGGCTACCGGCGGCTGGAGCTGCGGGCCGGGGAGCGGCGGAGGGTGACCGTGCGGGTCGCCGCGCGCACCCTGTCGTCCTGGGACGCGGGCCACCGTCGCTGGACGCTCGGCACCGGGCGGCGGACCGTCTGGGTCGGCGCCTCGTCGGGCGACCTCAAGCTGCGCACCGGCGTGCGGGTGGGCGGCCGCCACCACTGAATTCCTGTCAATGAACGGCCGGCGGGCAGGAGCTCTCCGGCCGTTTACTTCAAGGGTTTACAAGAATTTTCCCCGCCGTGCGTTTCATTTGAAGCGAAGTGGTTGACGGCAGGTTTTTGTCAGGATTGGGTGAGGGCTGGCGCAGCGGCGCTCCGCTCGGGTTTCCGATGTGAAACGATCGAGCCAGCGGACCGAAGTCATCCCGAATTTACAGAGCTCGGCGCGGCGGCACCGCGCGTTGCGCCGTGGTGAGTGCCGGGTGAATGGCCCGTGCGCTTTGACGGGCTTGTGGCGGTGTGCCGCCCGTGATCCGGGTGCCGAACGGCCGCCGATCCGCAGTGGATTGCTCGGATTTTCGGCTCTTGCGGTGAATTCCTCCCGCTGGCCGAATCAATACTACCGGACGTGACGGGCCCCCTCCGTTATTGACCCGCGAGTAATGAACTCGCTAGTTTCCGGTGGCCTCACCACGAGCTTTCCGCCGCACACATCCCCCACCGTGCTGTCCTCCCGATTATTCGGAGCGTCATGACGTCCCCTGTGCGTGCCGTCGACCTGATCATGTGCATCACCCCTTTCGGAGAACCCGGTGCCAGGCTCGCCACAGCGGTCTGCGCCGCCGGCGGACTCGGCGTCCTCGACCTGGGCCGCGGCGACCGAAGAACCCGGGAAGCGCTGGCCCGCCTGAGACGGGCCGCACCGGGACCGTACGGTGTGCGGGTCGCCGCCGGCTGCGCCCTCACCGCGGACGAGCTCGGCCCGGCGCCCGACACCGTGGTCCGGGCCGCCGACGCACCCTGGACCGTTGCCGAACTCGCCCCGCACACACGTGTGCTGGCGGAGGTGACCGACCTGGCCGAAGCGCGCGCGGCGGTCGCGGCCGGAGCACACGGACTGATTGCCCGGGGCGCCGAGAGCGGTGGCCGGGTCGGCGAGCTGAGTACCTTCGTCCTCCTGCAACAGCTGATGGAAGCAGCCGAGTTGGACGTTCCGGTCTGGGCCGCCGGCGGCATCGGACCGCACACGGCGGCGGCCGCGGTGGCCGGCGGCGCGGCCGGGGTGATCCTCGACAGCCAACTGGCCCTGCTCGCCGAGTCCCGGCTCCCCGAGGCGACGGCGGCCGCGCTGCGCTCCCTGGACGGCTCCGAGACGGCCGTCGCGGCCGGTCACCGGGTCCTGCACCGCCGCGGCCCGGACGCCGTGCGCCCGCCCGCCGACGATCCGGCCGCGGTCGCCGCGCTGCTCGGCGCCGAGGACCTGCGCAGCCAACTGCTCCCGGTGGGCCAGGACGGCTTCCTCGCCGCACGGTTCGCCGAGCGGTGGGGCGATGTGCGGCGGACGGTGCGGGAGCTGACGGCGGCGATACGCGTGGACGCGGCCGCCTGCGAGGCGCTGCGGCCCGGCACCTCGGCCATGAGCCGTGCGCTCGGCACCCGGCTGCCCGTCGCGCAGGGCCCGATGACCCGGGTGAGCGACCGGGCCGCCTTCGCCGCCGCCGTCGCCGACGACGGGGCTCTGCCCTTCCTGGCGCTGGCCCTCGCCGACGGCACCCGCACCCGCGAGATGCTGACCGAGGCCAAGGCCGCGCTCGACGGACGGCCCTGGGGCGTCGGCGTGCTGGGCTTCGCGCCCGAGGAGCTCAGGAACGCCCAGCTCGA
The DNA here is from genome assembly GCF_019510245.1 of Streptomyces sp. Taxonomy (GTDB): domain Bacteria; phylum Actinomycetota; class Actinomycetes; order Streptomycetales; family Streptomycetaceae; genus Streptomyces. The sequence goes on from NZ_JAEKKT010000128.1 coordinate 84,015, forward strand.
CGCGGTACGGGAGCTGCGGCCCAGCCACGCCATCGTCGCCGGCGGCCGGCCCGCGCAGGCCGAGGCGCTGGAGCGGGCCGGGATCAGCACCTTCCTGCACGTGCCCTCGCCCGGGCTGCTGCGGCAGTTCCTGGAGGCAGGGGCGCGGAAGTTCGTGTTCGAGGGCTCCGAGTGCGGCGGTCACGTCGGACCGCGCGCGAGCTTCCCGCTCTGGGAGGCCCAGCTCGCCGTGCTGGAGGACTTCCCCGACGCCGAGGGCCTGGAAATCCTCTTCGCGGGCGGCATCCACGACGAACGCTCGGCGGCGATGGTCGCCGCGCTCGCCGCGCCGCTCACCGCCCGGGGCGCGGCCGTCGGCCTGCTCATGGGCACCGCCTACCTCTTCACCGAGGAGGCCGTGGCGCGGGGCGCGATCCAGCCGCTGTTCCAGCGCCAGGTCATGGCGGCCGCCACGACCACCCTCCTGGAGACCGCACCCGGCCACGCCACCCGCTGTGTGCCCAGTCCGTTCACCTACAACTACCGCGAGCGCGAGGCCGAGTTGCGGGACAGCGGGGTGCCCGACCGGCGGGTGTGGGAGGAGCTGGAACGGCTAAACGTCGGCCGGCTGCGCATCGCCAGCAAGGGCGTCGACCGCTCGGCCGACGGCGAGCTGACCCCCGTGGACGAGCAACGCCAGTTCTCCGACGGCATGTTCATGGCCGGAGAGGTCGCGGTCCTGCGCTCGGCGACCACCAGCGTGGCCGCCCTGCACCACGCCGTGACCGACGGAGCCGCCGACTTCCTCGCGCGGCGCACGACGGCGGTGACGCGGCCGCCCCAGCCCCCGGCCCCCGCCCCGCTCGACATCGCGATCGTCGGCATGGCCTGCATGTTCCCCGAGGCCCCCGACCTCGCCACCTTCTGGGCCAACGTGGTCGCCGGACACGACGCGGTGACCGAGGTGCCGGTGGAACGCTGGGACCCGGCCGTGCACCACGCCGACGGCTCCACCACCTCGAAGTGGGGCGGTTTCCTGCCGCCCATCCCCTTCGACCCGTTGGGCTACGGCATCCCGCCCGCCTCACTCGGTCACATCGAGCCCGTCCAGCTGCTCGCCCTGGAGGCCGCCCGGCGCGCCCTGGACGACGCCGGATACGGACTCCAGGGACGGGAGTTCGACCGGTCACGCACCTCTGTCGTCTTCGGCGCAGAGGCCGGCAGCGACCTCTCCAACGCGGCCACCCTGCGCGCCGTACTGCCCTCCTACTACGGCAAGGTCCCCGACGGCGTCGAGGACCAGCTGCCCCGGCTCACCGAGGACTCCTTCCCGGGCATGCTCGCCAACGTCATCTCGGGACGGATCGCTAACCGCCTCGACCTCGGCGGCGCCAACTACACCGTGGACGCGGCCTGCGCCTCCTCGCTGGCCGCCGTCGACGTCGCCTGCAAGGAACTCACCGCCGGCACCAGCGACGTCGTGCTCTGCGGCGGCGCCGACCTGCACAACGGCATCAACGACTACGTCCTCTTCTCCTCGGTGCACGCGCTCTCCCCGACGGGACGTTCCCGCGCCTTCGACGGCTCCGCCGACGGCATCGCACTGGGCGAGGGCGTGGCCTGCGTCGTCCTGAAGCGACTTGCCGACGCCGAGCGCGACGGCGACCGGATCTACGGCGTGATCAAGGGGCTGGGCTCGTCCAGCGACGGCCGCTCCCTCGGCCTGACCGCGCCCCGGCCCGAGGGCCAGCGGGCCGCGCTGCTGCGCGCGTACCGCAACGCCGGGATCTCACCGGCCCAGGTCGGCCTGGTCGAGGCGCACGGCACCGGGACCGTCGTCGGCGACCGCACCGAACTCACCATCCTCAGCGAGGTGTTCGCGGAGGCGGGCGCGGCGAACGGAGGTTGCGGGCTCGGGTCGGTCAAGTCCCAGATCGGGCACACCAAGTGCGCCGCGGGCCTGGCCGGGCTGATCAAGACCACGCTCGCCCTGCACACCGGCGTCCAGCCGCCCACCCTGCACCTCGACCACCCCAACCCGGCCTGGAATGAGGCGGACAGCCCCTTCGCCTTCCACACCGAGGCCCGGCCCTGGCCTGCTCCGCCCGCCGAACGGGTCGCCGGGGTCAGTGCGTTCGGGTTCGGCGGCACCAACTTCCACGTGGTGCTGAGGGCGTACGACAGCGCCGTACCGCCCGAGCAGGGACTGGACGCCTGGCCCGCCGAGCTGTTCTTGTTCCGGGGGCGGGACGACAAGGCCGCCCACCGGGGCATCGAGGAGATCCTGCGGGCAGCCTCGACCGGCTCCTGGCGGCTGCGCGACCTGGCGCTCGCCGCGGCGCGCCTCGCGGACGCCTCCCACGAGCCGGTACGGGCCGCGGTGGTCGCGGCCGACGTTCCCGGGCTGGCCGGGCAACTGCGCCGCGTCCTCGCCGGAGAGCACGACCCGGCCGCCGGCATCCACCTGACCGACCCGCAGCCCGACGCCGACGCCAAGGTCGCCTTCCTCTTCCCCGGCCAGGGCAGCCAGCGCCCCGGCATGCTCGCCGACGTCCTCATCGCCTTCCCCGAGCTCCAGCACTACCTCCGGCTCGGCCGCGCCCACGCCGACACCTTGTACCCGCCCGCCGCCTTCGACGACGACACCCGCGAGCGCCGCCGGGCCGCCCTCACCGACACCCGGGCCGCCCAGCCCGCCCTCGGCATCACCGGCCTCGCCGCCCACGCCTTCCTGACGGCGGCCGGCGTGCGCCCCGACCTGGCCGCCGGACACAGCTACGGCGAACTCGTCGCCCTGAGCGCGGCCGGTGCCCTCACCCCCGAGGCCCTCCTGGACCTGAGCGCCGAACGCGCGGCCGCGATCCTGGCCGCCGCGGGCGACGAACCCGGCACCATGGCCGCCGTGTCCGGCGCGGCGGACGACGTCGAGCGCGCGCTGCGCACGGCCGGCGCCCCTGCCTCCGTGGTACTGGCCAACCACAACTCGCCCCGGCAGACCGTCATCTCCGGCCCGACCGGCGAAGTGACCGAAGCTGTGAGGCTGTTGCGCGCGGCCGGTCTCGGTGCCAAGCGGATCCCGGTGGCCTGCGCCTTCCACAGCCCGGTCGTCGCCGGGGCGGGCGACCGGTTCGCGGAGGTCCTCGCGGACACGGTCGTACGACCGCCCGAGTTCCCGGTGTGGTCCAACCGCACGGCGGCCCCCTACGGGTCCGACGCCGACGCGGTGCGCGCCGAACTCGCCGCCCAGATCGGCTCACCGGTCGCCTTCGCCGCCCAGATCGAGGCGATGTACGACGCCGGTGCCCGCGTCTTCGTGGAGGCCGGGCCCGGAACCGTCCTCACCCGGCTCGTCGGGCAGATCCTCGGCAGCCGCCCGCACACCACCGTTGCCTGCGAGCCGCGTGCCGGCAGCGGACTGCGTGGCTGGCTCGACGCGCTGGCCCAGCTGGCCACGGCCGGCGCACCGGTGCGCACCGCCTGGCTGCTGCGCGGCCGGGACGCCGTGGACGCGCTCCGCACCCCCGCACCGAAGCGGCCCGGCTGGACGGTCGACGGACAGCTCGTGCGCACCGCCGCCGGAGACCTCCTGCCCGGTGCCCTCGCACCGGCCCGACGAGTCGTGGAGACGACGACTGTGACGACGAACCAGCCGCACGGCGCCCCCGCCGACCGCGACGCGCTGATCTCCGAGTTCCTGCGCACCAGCCGGGAGATGATCGCCGCACAGCGCGACGTACTGCTCACCTACTTCGGGGCGGCACAGGTCCAGGTGCAGGTGCCGGCCGCGCCGGTGCTCCAGCAGCTGCCGTCGGCCGAACCGGTCGTACCGCAGCCGCAGCCGCAGTCGACGGAGACCGCACCCGTGCCGGCCCTCGCATCCGCCCCCGCGGCCGAGCCCGAGGCGACGGCCGACGTCGAGCGGGTCGTCCTGGAGATCATCAGCGAGCGCACCGGCTACCCCGTGGACATGATCGAGCCCGACCTCGACCTGGAAGCGGACCTGAGCATCGACTCGATCAAGCGGGCCGAGATCGCTGGGGAACTGGCGAAGCGGCTCGGCATCGCGGGCGGCGCGGAGACCTTGGACGACGCCGAACTGGAGGAGCTGGCCAAGGCGCGCACGGCGGCGGCCGTCACCGGATGGCTGCGGGCACGGGTGGGCGCCGCCGAGGAGGACACGGCCACAGCCGCAACCACGGCCACAGCCCCGGCCGCCGGCGACGGGACGGGCACCACGCCCGAGCCGGCCGCCGCGGCCGCCGGCCTGCCGGCACCCGCACCCGGCCCCGCCGCGGCCGACGAGGTCACCGCGGGCGAGGCGCCCAAGCGGTTCGAGCTGCGGCCGGTGGCCCTGGCAGACCCGGACTCCGTGGCCGACCCGTCCACCCTGCTGTCCGGCAAGCGGTTCTTCGTCCTCGGGGACGGCGCACGGACGGCCGCACAGGCGGCCGCACGGCTCGCCGGGTACGGCGCCGAGGCCGTGACCGTCGCCGCCGACCACCTGCTCGGGGAGGCGGACGGCCCCGTCGACGGCGTGCTGTACCTGGGCGCGCTGCCCGGCAGCGACACCCCCGTACTGCCCGGCAGCGACACCCCCGTACTGCCCGGCAGCGACACCCCCGTACTGCCCGGCTGCCCGACGCCTACCCGGTACTGCGGGCGGCCCTGGCCAGGAGCCCGCGCTGGCTGCTGGCCGCCCGCCCCGCCGACGGCACGGAAGCGGCCCGCTCGGCCGGGCTGCACGGGCTCTTCCGGACCGTGGCCCGGGAGTACCCGGACACCGTCGCCCGGGTCGTGACCCTCGCCGACACCGCACCGGAGGCGGTCACCGACGCGCTGCTCGCCGAACTGCTCGCACCGCAACCGGCTCCGGTCGTCCTGCGCACGGCCACCGGCCGGCAAGGTCTGGAACTGGTCGAGGTGGCGCCCGGCGCGCTCGGCGGCACCGGGGCCGGACCGGCCGGGGCGGGGGCCGCCGAGGCCGCCGCGCTCGGCCTCGACCGGGATTCCGTGGTGCTGCTGGTCGGCGGCGCCCGGGGCATCACCGCCAAGTTCGCGGCCACCCTCGCCGCCGCCTGCCGCTGCCGGATCGAACTGCTCGGCCGGACACCCGCGCCCAACGGTCCCGAGGCCGCCGGCACCGCGGGCGCCCGCACCCCCGCCGAACTCCGCGCCGTCCTCGCCGCCCGCGGTGGCCTGAAGCCCGCCGAGATCAACCGCGAGGCCGAACTGATCCTGGCCCAGCGGGAGATCACCGCCACCCTCGGGGAACTCGCGGCGCTGGGCAGCGAGGCCCGCTACCGTGCCGTCGACTTCCGCGACCGCGACGCCGCACTCCAGGCCGTCAAGGAGATCCACGCCGACCACGGGCGCCTGGACGGGGTCGTCTTCGCGGCCGGGGTGATCGAGGACCGGCTGATCGCCGAGAAGACCCCGGAGTCCTTCCAGCGGGTCTACGGCACGAAGACGACCGGCGCGGCCACCCTGCTCGCCGCCCTTGAAGAACTGCCCGACCGCCCCGGTTTCGCCGTCCTGTTCGGCAGCATCTCGGCCGTCCTCGGCAACCGCGGGCAGGCCGACTACGCCGCCGCCAACGACGCCCTGGAGAGCCTCGGCGCCGGCTGGGCGGAGCGCACCGGGAACCGCGCGCTGACCGTGCACTGGGGGCCGTGGGCGCCCGTGGGCGGACACACCGGCATGGTCAGCCCTGAACTCGGACGCGAGTACGCGCGCCGCGGCATCGGACTGATCGACCCCGACGAGGGCACCGCCGCGCTGCTGCGGGAACTCGCCTGGGGCGAGGAGTCCGTGCGGGCCGTCGTCTACACCGCCTCGGGCTGGTGACATGAGCGACGACCGCCGGACACCGGTCGCGATCGTGGGCATGGCGGTGCTGCTGCCCGGCGCCGCCGGCCTGGACGCGTATTGGCGGAACCTGCTGACCGGCACGGATGCCATCACCGACGTGCCGGCCGGGCGCTGGGACGCGGACTACTACCGGCCCGGCTCGGCGTCCGGGCCCGCCGTCCCCGACCAGGTGTACTGCCGGCGCGGCGGCTTCGTGGACGCGCTGGCCGAGGTGGAGGTCACCCGGTACGGGATCATGCCGAACTCCGTGGCGGGCACCGAACCCGACCAGCTGATCGCCCTGGACGTGGCCGCAGCGGCGATCGCCGACGCGGGCGGCGCGGACCGGCTGCCCGACCGGCACCGGATCGGCGTGGTGCTTGGCCGGGGCGGCTATCTCACCCCCGGCCTGGTCCGGCTCGACCAGCGGGTCCGCACGGCGGGGCAGCTCGTGCGCACCCTGGGCGAGCTGGTGCCCGACCTGACCCCGAGTCAACTGGCCCGGGTGCGCGAGGCGTTCGCCGAACGGCTGGGCCCCGCCAGCCCCGAGTCCGCGATCGGCCTGGTGCCCAACCTCGCCGCCTCCCGGATCGCCAACCGCCTCGACCTGCGCGGCCCCGCCTACACCGTGGACGCGGCCTGCGCCTCCTCCCTGGTCGCCGTCGACCAGGCGGTCACCGAACTGTCCGCCGGGCGTTGTGACCTGATGCTCGCCGGGGGAGTGCACCACTGCCACGACATCACCCTGTGGAGCGTCTTCTCCCAGCTGCGCGCGCTCTCCCCGAGCCAGCGCATCCGCCCCTTCCACCGCGACGCCGACGGCATCCTCATCGGCGAGGGCACCGGGGTCGTCGTCCTCAAGCGCCTCGCCGACGCCGAACGCGACGGCGACCGCGTCTACGCCGTGATCCGCGGCACCGGCGTCGCGAGTGACGGCCGTACGGCCGGGCTCGTCAACCCCGACCCCGGCGGCCAGATCCATGCCGTACGCCAGGCCTGGCGGGCCGCGGGCCTGGACCCCGCCGCCCCGCACTCGGTCGGCCTCCTGGAGGCCCACGGCACCGCCACCCCGGCCGGTGACACAGCCGAACTGGCCACCCTGGCCGAGGTGTTCGGGCCGATCGGCGACGAGAACGAGCGGGCGGTGCTGGGCTCGGTGAAGTCGATGATCGGCCACACCATGCCGGCCGCCGGAGTCGCCGGGCTGGTCAAGGCCGCCCTCGCCCTCCACCACGCCACCCTGCTGCCCACCCTGCACTGCGACGACCCGCACCCGGCCCTCGCCGCCACCCGCTTCCGCACCCTGGACCGGGCCCGGCCCTGGGAGACCGTCCCCGGACAGCCGCTCCGCAGAGCCGCGGTGAACGCCTTCGGGTTCGGCGGGATCAACGCGCACGTGGTACTGGAGGAGGCCCCCGGCCGCCGCGCGGCCCCCGTCAGCCGCCGCGGCACACCGGTCACCGCACCCCGCAGGACCGAAGGCGTCGAGGTCACCGAACCCGAGCGCGTCCTCCTGCTCGCCGCCGACACCCCCGACCGGCTGACCGCGATCCTCGCCGCCGACGACTCCGCCGTCCTCGCCGCCGGCCTCGACCCGCAGGAGACCCATCCCCAGGCGGCCCCGGTCCGCCTGGGCATCGTCGACCCCACCGCCAAACGGCTCGCCCTCGCCCGGCGCGCGGTCGGCAGGGGCCGGGCCTGGCAGGGCCGCAACGACGTGTGGTTCCGGCCCGCCCCGCTGCTCCGCACCGGCGGACTGGCCTTCGTCTTCCCGGGCCTGGAAGGCGAGTTCACTCCCCGCGTCGACGACATCGCCGCGCATTTCGGCCTCCCCACCGTCACCGGCCCGGCCGCCGACGCGGTGCGGGTCGGGGACGTAGGCCGTCATGGGTTCGGTGTCGTCGGCGTGGGGCGGCTGCTCGACAGCGCGCTGCGCCGGATGGGCGTGGTACCGGACGCGGTCGCCGGGCACAGCGTCGGCGAATGGACGGCGATGGTGGCCGCCGGGCTCTACGCGGGGGACCAGGTCGACGCTTTCATGGCCGGGTTCGACCCCGATGCGGTCACCGTCCCGGGCCTCGCCTTCGCCGCCGTCGGCGCCCCCGCCGACCGGGTCCTCGCCGCACTCCACGCGGACTGGACGGGCGCCGGGATCGTGCTCTCCCACGACAACGCCCCGAACCAGTCGATGGTCTGCGGTCCGGACCGGGCGGTGGCGGACTTCGTCCGCGCCTTCCGGGCCGACGGTGTGCTGTGTCAGGTGCTCCCGTTCCGGTCCGGCTTCCACACCCCGATGCTGGAGCCGTACCTGGCCCCCATCAGGGAGGCCGCCGAGCGCTTCCGGCTGCACCGGCCGACGGTCCCGGTCTGGTCCGGCACCACCGCGGCCCCCTTCCCGGCGGCCGAGGCGGAGGTACGCGAACTCTTCGTCCGGCACCTGCTGGAGCCGGTCCGGTTCCGGCAGCTGGTCGAGGCCCTGTACGCCTCCGGGCACCGGGTCTTCGTCCAGACCGGCCCCGGCCAGCTGGCCTCCCTGATCGGCGACACCCTCGGCGACCGCGACCACCTCGCCGTCGCCGCCAACTCACCGCACCGCACCGGGCTCGCCCAACTCCGGCGCGTGGCGACGGCGTTGTGGACCGCCGGGGCCGCTGTCGCACCGGCGTTGCCGGGGACGGCCGGCCCTGCCGCCCCGGCCCGGCAGCGGCCGCCCGTCCGGCTCGACCTGGGCGGCGCGCTGGTGTCCCTGGGCGGACCTGAACTCGCCGAACTGCGCGCGGCGTTGGGCAGCAGGCGGCCCCCCGCCGGGCCGTCCCCGCTGGACGACCTCGCCGCCCGCGTCCCGGCCGCCGCCGAACTCGACGCGCTGCTACGGGAGACGGCGGACACGGCAGCGGCCGTCCTCACCGCGATCAGCGCCTCGCCGGTCACCACGGCCCCTCGTACCACGGCACCCCGGCGCACCGTCCCGTCTCCGACGCCGGGAGCCCCCGCCGCCACCTCCCGCACCACCACCCTCAAGGTGTCCCCGGAGACGATGCCCCACCTCCTCGACCACTGCTTCTTCCCGCAACGCCCCGACTGGCCCGACACCGAGGACCGCTGGCCGGTGGTCCCCGCCACCACGATCGTCCAGCACATGATGGACGCGGCCGAGGAGGCCACGGGACTGCGGGCGGTCGCCGTGCACGGAGCCCGCTTCGACCGCTGGCTCACCGCCACACCCGCCGTCGACGTCCCGGTCACGGTCGCCCCCGAGCAGCCCGGCCGCGTCTCGGTCACCTTCGGCCCCACCGCACGCGCGGTCGTGGAGGTGGCCCCGGACCACGCCCCGCCGCCCGCCGGTCCCGCCCGGCCCCCGGCCGCCGAGCGCATCCCCGACCACACCGCCGCCGAACTGTACGCCGAGCGCTGGATGTTCCACGGCCCGGCGTTCCAGGGCGTCACCGAGCTCACCGCGATCGGTGACCGGCACGTCCGCGGGGTGATCACCACGCCTGCCGCCCCGGGCGCCCTGCTCGACAACGTCGGCCAGCTGCTCGGCTACTGGATCATGTCCACCCGCACCGAGCGGACCGTCGTCTTCCCGGTGCAGCTGCGGGAGACACGCTTCCACGGCCCGCACCCCGCCCCCGGCACCGAGGTCGGCTGCCTCGTGCGGATCACCTCGCTCACCGACACCGTCCTGGAGGCGGACGTGGAGCTCACCGTCGGCGACCGGGTCTGGGCCCGGATCGACGGCTGGCAGGACCGTCGCTTCGACAACGACCCGCACACCCGACCCGTCGAGCGCTTCCCGGAGCGCAACACCCTCTCCGAGGCCCGGCCCGGCGGCTGGACCCTGGTCCACGAACGCTGGCCGGACCTGGCCTCCCGCGAGCTGATCATGCGCAACTCCTGCGGCGGCACGGAGCGTTCGCAGTACGCCGAGCACCCGCCCCGCGGTCGCCGGCAGTGGCTGCTGGGCCGGATCGCCGCCAAGGACGCGGTACGCCAGTGGCTCTGGCAGCACGGCGAGGGCCCGGTCTTCCCGGCCGAACTCCGGGTCCGCAACGACGACTTGGGCCGCCCGTACGTGGTCGGCGTGCACGGCCGCACCCTGCCCGCGCTGGACGTCTCGCTCGCCCACCGGGCCGAGGCGGCGGTGGCGATCGTACGTCCGCACACCCCCGGACCCGGTCCTGGCATCGACCTCGAAGAGGTCACCGAACGCGACCCGGCGGCCATGGAGGTCGCGCTCGGCACGGACGAACTCCGGCTGCTGCACACCCTTTCCGCGGACGGCTCGACGGCTCTGTGGTTCACGCGGTTCTGGGCCGCCAAGGAGGCCGTCGCCAAGGCGGAGGGCACCGGATTCGACGGCAGGCCAAGGGACTTCACGGTCCTGGAGGCGGCCCCGGACGGCAGCCGGCTGCTGGTCTCGGGCCGCCTTGAACGCGCCTACCCGGTGCACTGTGCGCCGGTCCGCAATCCCCCCGCCCTGCCGGACCGCGACTACGTCGTGGCCTGGACCACCGGACCGGCAGCCGCAGACCTCGAGGAGGACCCGCGATGAATCCCACCGAACCCGAGATCCGCGCCGACGAGGAGGCCGTGCTCGCCGACCTCGCGCGGATGCTCCGCACCCTCCTGGAGGAGTACGGCGACGACGACGCCGAGATCGCCATGAGCACCACCTTCAACCGCGACCTGGAGCTGGAGAGCATCGACCTGGTCACCCTGGCCGGGCTCCTGGAGGAGCGGTACGGGAAGCGGGTCAACTTCGCCGAGTTCCTGGCCGGGATGGAGTTCGACGAGATCATCGAGCTGACCGTCGGCCGGCTCGTCGAGTACGTGGTGTGGAGCCTGAAGGCCACGGAGGCGGGCTGAGCCATGGCGATCGTCGACGCCGGGGACATCCGGCTGCACGTACAGAGAATGGGCCCGGGGGAGGGCCGTACCCCCCTCGCCACCGTGGTCCTCGTCCACGGGCTGCTCACCGACAGCCTCGCCAGTTACTACTTCACCGTGGCCCCCGCCTTCGCCGCCTCCGGCCTCGACGTGGTCATGTACGACCTGCGCGGCCACGGCCGCAGCGCCCGCCCGTCCGGCGGCTACACCCTCGACCACAACATCGACGACCTGGAGGCCCTGCTCGACCACCTGTCGATCACCGGCCCGGTCCACCTCGTCGGCAACTCCTACGGCGGCACCATCGCCTTCGGCTACGCGGCCCGCCACCCGGAGCGCGCCGCCAGCCTGACCCTGATCGAGTCCGAACCGGCGACCGCCGCCTGGGCCGCGAAGCTCGGCGCCATCCTGCACCGGGTGGTCACCGAACTCGCCCACAACGAGTCGGACGCGATCGCCTGGATCACCGCCAACCGCAGCCACAACACCGCCCGGCTGGCCAGGGGCGCGGCCCGGCTCGCCCGCGAGACCAGCCTCGGCCGGGACATCCCCGCCAGCCGGGTCCTGACGGAGGACCAGATCAGCGCCGTACGCTGCCCGGTGCTCGGGGTGTACGGCGGGGACTCCGACCTGGTCGAGGTGGTCCCGCTGAAGGAGGCGCTGCTGGCGGACTACCGGTCGGTGGTGCTGCCCGGGCACGAGCACTCCGTGCTGGTCGAGGCGGCCGGCACGGTCGGCGGACACATCCTGGAGCTGATCCACTCGGTCAGCGGCGACGTACGGGCCGGGGCCCGGTGAGCGGCTTCCTGTTCGTCGTACCGCCCCTGGTCGGCCACATCAACCCGGCCGTCGGCGTCGCGGCCGAACTCGCCGCGCGCGGGCACCGGGTGGCCTGGGTCTGTGCGGACGCCGGGCTGGTGCACCGGCTCGCCGGGCCGCAGGCGCTGGTGTTCCCGTGCGCGGGGACCGCCGAGGGGGAGCGGCCCGCCGACCTGCGCGGCGCGGAGGCGCTGAAGTTCCTCTGGGAGTGGTTCCTGGTGCCCCTGGCGGACGCCATGGCGCCCGGCGTGCGGGCGGCCGCCGACGAGTTCCGCCCCGACGCGGTGGTCGCCGACCAACAGGCCTTCGCGGGGGCCCTGGTGGCCGAGCGGCTCGGACTGCCCTGGGCGACCTCGGCGACCACCTCGGCCGAGTTCGGCGGCGCCTACGACGGCATCCGCGCTTCTCGCCGCAGCTCACCCTGGCCTTCACCACATCCGAACTGGCAGGCCCCACCGACCGGCCGGCCGTCCGTTACGTCGGCCCGTCGATCTCCGAGCGGCCGGTCGCCGACGGGTTCCCCTGGGAGTGGCTGGACCCGAGCCGGGAGCGGGTCCTCGTCTCCCTCGGCACCGCCAACGCGGACGTGGGCGGGCGGTTCCTGGCCGAGTGCGTGGCCGCCGTACGCGAACGGGCCGACCGGGTCCAGGCGCTGGTCGCCGACCCGGGCGGCACCCTGCCCCCCGCCGCCGACGACAAGGACATCCTCATCCTGCCGTCGCTGCCCCAACTCCCGCTCCTGGAAAGGGTCGACGCGGTCGTCTGTCATGCCGGGCACAACACGGTCTGCGAGGCCCTGTGGCACGGCGTCCCGCTGGTCGTCGCCCCCATCCGCGACGACCAGCCGGTGATCGCCGGGCAGGTGGTCGCCTCGGGGGCGGGCCTGCGGGTCCGGTTCGGCCGGGTCACCGCCCCGCGGCTGGGCGAGGCCCTCGACACCGTCCTGTACGAGCCCGGCCCGCGCACGGCGGCGGCCAGGATCCGCACCGCGTTCCGCGCGGCGGGCGGAGCGCCGGCCGCCGCGACCCACCTGGAAGCCCTCGCAGCCGACCCGCACGCAAGGAGAGCCGATGAGCAAGCAGAGTGAGATCGAGGCGCTGCGCTCCGCCTACCAGCGGGACCTGGCCGAGGGCACCGACCGCTTCTTCGAACCCCGGCGCACCACCTGCCCCTGGTGCGCCTCCGACCGGCTGACCACCCGGCTGCGCACCACCGACCTGCTCCAGCACAAGCCCGGCACCTTCGTCCTCGACCGCTGCGCGGAGTGCGGCCACACCTTCCAGAACCCGCGCCTCAACGAGACGGGCCTGGAGTTCTACTACCGGGACTTCTACGACGGCCTCGGCGAGCAGAAGATGAGCGGCACCTTCGGCGGCCGCACCAAGATGTACCAGGGCCGCGCCCGGTCCATGGTCCCGCACGACGCGACCCCGAAGAACTGGCTCGACGTCGGCACCGGCCACGGCCACTTCTGCGAGGCCGCCCGCGAGGTCCTGCCCGGCACCGCCTTCGACGGCCTCGACTTCACCGACGGCGTCGAACTCGCCGCCCGTGAGGGCCGTGTGGAGCACGCCTACCGCGGGGCCTTCCCCGACCTGGCCCCCGAACTCGCGGCCCGCTACGACGTGGTGAGCATGTTCCACTACCTGGAGCACAGCACCGATCCCGACCGCGAACTGCGCGCCGCCCACGAGACGGTACGCCCCGGCGGCCACCTCCTCATCGAGGTCCCCGACCCCGAGAGCCGCTACGCCCGCCTCCTCGGCCGCTGGTGGCTGCCCTGGCTCCAGCCGCAGCACCTGCACTTCATCCCGGTCGCCAACCTGCGCGAACGGCTCACCGGCCTGGGCTTCACGGTCGTCGCCGAAGAGCACGCCGAGGCCCACGACCCGGTCGACCTGCTGGCCGCCGTCTGGCTCGCCCTGGACCACACCGCCCCCCGCGAGGACGCCCCCTGGCTGCCGACCCCGCCCGGTGCCGTGCGCAAGACGCTCCGCGCCGCCCTGCTCATCGCGGGCGTCCCGGCCCTGGTCACCGGCACCCTCCTGGACCGCTTCGCCGTACGGCCGCTCTCCCGCCGCCTCCGCGTCTCCAATGCCTACCGCATCGTCGCCCGGCGCGACTGACGCCTCACAGCACCTTCGCGCGGATCATCGCCGACAGCACCAGAGCACCCGGCAGCAGCGGAATCCAGTCGGTCAGGACGCGGTAGCCGATCACGGTCGCGGCGGCCACCGCGACCGGGGAGCCGAACGCGACCAGTGTGATCACCAGCGCCGCGTCCACCGCGACCCCGCCGGGTACCGGAACGGCACCCCCCGCCGTGCCGGCCGCCAGGTACGCGAAGATCACGGTGCCCCACGACAGTCCCAGCCCGAGCGCCTCCCCGGTGCAGGCCAGCACGCTCGCCTGCACCAGCGGCATGGCGGTGGCCCCGCCCCACAGGGCCAGCACGCGGGAGGGCCGGGCATGAACCGTCCGGGCGTCGGTGAGCGCCGAGCGCACCAACCCGGTGACCGGCCGCCGCAGCGGTCGTACGACGACCGTCGCCACGGCCACCAGGGTGAGCACCGCGGCGACCGGGATCAGCACCACGCCGTCCGGGACCAGCTCGCCCAGCCGCCGCCAGGCGGACGAGGAGAGCAGGAACACGATCAGCACGACGGTCTTCGCGCCCGACTTGGCCACCGAGTACAGCGCGATCGAGGAGGTGGCCCGCTCCAGGGGAACGCCCCGGGTGCGCAGGAAACGCACGGTGACGGCGTGTGCGCCGAGGCCGGCGGGCAGCGCGTGGTTGGCGGCGCCGGCGGCGAACTGGGAGGCCAGCAGCAGCCCCGGCGGCAGCCGGTCGGTCACGGCGCCCTGCCGCATGCAGGCGGCCACCACCCAGGTCAGGCAGGTGAAACCGCCGGCGGCCAGCAGCCACGCCGGTTCGGCGCGGGCGAGCCGGGTGACGCCCTCGTACAGCAGTGACTGGTTGGTCAGCCCCCAGACCGCCGCGATGAGCAGCGGGGACAGACACAGGGCGAGCCGGAGCGGCCGGCCCGCCGACGAGGAGGGCGCGGGCAGCGGACGCACGGACGCGTCGGGGCGGGACGACGACAGCGAGGAGAGTGAGGACACGGGGACGTTGTCCTTCCACGGCGGGCCTGCGGTGGGGAGCCGCGGGCGAGCAGACGCCGGGGAGCCTTCCCGTCCCGTATGACACCCGGATGTCCGAAAACCGAAGGCAGGAGGGCGGGCCGGTGCCGCGGGCACGGGGGTACCCCGCCGACCCGGTAGCCTTCCTGGGGAAGGAGTACGCGACAGGGGAGGTTCCGGCGGTGCACGTGCAGGAATGGCTCGACTCGGTGCCTGCGGTCGCCGTCTACGCCGTGGTGGCGCTGGTGATCGGACTGGAGAGCCTGGGCATCCCGCTGCCGGGCGAGATCGTCCTGGTCTCCGCCGCGCTGCTCTCCTCCCAGCACTCGGGCGTCAACCCGTTCGTCCTCGGCGCCTGCGCGACCGCGGGCGCGGTGATCGGCGACTCCATCGGCTACGCGATCGGCCGCAAGGGCGGCCGCCCACTGCTGGCCTGGCTGGGGAAAAAGTTCCCGAGACACTTCAGCGAGGGCCACGTCGCCACCGCCGAGCGCTCCTTCGAGAAGTGGGGCATGTGGGCGGTCTTCGTCGGCCGCTTCATCGCCCTCCTGCGCATCTTCGCGGGCCCCCTGGCCGGCGTCCTGCAGATGCCGTACTGGAAGTTCCTGACCGCCAACCTCCTGGGCGGCATCTGTTGGGCGGGCGGCACCACGGCCGTCGTCTACTACGTCGGCATCGTCGCGGAGGACTGGCTGAAGAGGTTCTCGTACGTGGGCCTGGCAGCGGCGGTCCTCTTCGGCCTCGCCTCCATGCTGATCGTCCGCCGCAAGGCCAAGAAGGTCCAGCTCACGGAGAAGGAAGCCGAGCCTGTAGGCGCCGGGGACTGAAGCGCCCCCGAAGGGGCGCTGGGGGTCCCCCCCGGCCGAAGGCTGGGGGAGGAACTGCGCGACAAGCCCCCACGCGTCCGCACCCGCCCCACGACCTACTCATGCACCTCGCGATGCGCCACAGCCAACTCCGCGTAGAAGGTCCCGTTGAGGGTCACCCCCTCCCGCTCCTCCTCCGTCAGCTCGCGCCGCACCTTCGCCGGCACCCCCGCCACCAACGACCCCGGCGGCACCACCATCCCCTGCGGCACCAGAGCCTGCGCCGCAACCAGCGA
Organism: Streptomyces sp.; assembly: GCF_019510245.1. Lineage (GTDB taxonomy): Bacteria > Actinomycetota > Actinomycetes > Streptomycetales > Streptomycetaceae > Streptomyces. The sequence continues at coordinate 99,793 of NZ_JAEKKT010000128.1, forward strand.
CCCCGCTCCGATCACGGCCCCGTTCAGCACGGTCGCCCCCATCCCGATCAGGCAGTCGTCCTCCACGGTCGCCCCGTGCACCACCGCGTTGTGCCCGACGGACACCCGCTCCCCGACACGCACCGGAAACCCCGGATCCGCATGCAACGTGGCGTTGTCCTGCACGTTCGCCCGCGCCCCCACGGTGATCGTCTCGACGTCACCCCGGATCACCGCGCCGTACCAGACACTCGCCCCGGCCTTCAGCGTCACGTCCCCGATCACCGACGCCGTGGGCGCCACGAACACGTCGGCCTCGATCTTCGGCTCGCGCCCGCCGATCCCCACGATCAGCGCCTTGTGCGTCATCACGGTCTCCCGTCGTCGTCGATGTCCCCGCAACCTACGCCACCACCTGGGGCGAAGATCACAGCGGCCCACCCTCTTGAAGTCGGCGCCCGCTGAGTAGCGTGACTGCGTGCCGAAGCCCAAGAACACGTTCTCGTCCTGGCGCCGCCGCCTCGCCCAACGCGCCGTGCACGCCGCCTGGGCCTGGGTGCAGCGCACGGGATCCGTCACCGCCGACCACCCCGGCCGCCTCCGGTTCGGCGCGCTCGGCGAGGCCACCCGCCTCGCCTTCCCGCTCGGCACGGTCTTCGGCGAACCGTGGATCCACCTCGGCTCGCACTGCATCGTCGGCGAACAGGTCACCCTGACCGCGGGCCTGATGCCCGACCTCGACCTCGGCCCCGACCCGATCCTCCGCATCGGCGACGGCGTCGTCCTCGGCCGCGGCAGCCATGTCATCGCGGACACGACGGTCACCATCGGCAGCGACTGCTACTTCGGCCCGTACGTCTACGTCACCTCCACCAACCACTCCTACGACGACCCGCACGAGCCCATCGGCAGGCAGTGGCCGCGCATGGAGCCCGTGGAGATCGGCCCGGGCTGCTGGATCGGCACCGGCGCGGTGATCCTGCCGGGCGCGCGGATCGGCCGGAACGTGGTGGTGGCCGCCGGTGCGGTGGTCCGGGGCACGGTGCCCGACCACGCCGTGGTGGCCGGCGCGCCCGCCCGGGTCGTACGCCGCTGGACGGCCGAGGACGGCTGGCAGCCGCCGCTGCGCACGCCCCCGCCGGTGCCGATACCGGAGGGCACCACGCCGGAGCAGTTGCGTGCGCTGGCGGAGCTGGACGAGGCGGACGTGGCGCGGCTCGCCGATCTGGAGCCCGGGAGCTGAGCGGCGCCCGGCCGAGCCGGCGCCCGGGCGCCGGTTCAGCCGGTGGCCAGCAGCAGCGTGCCCACCAGTGCGAGCCCGGCGCCCGCCGCCTGGATCGCGCGCAGCCGTTCGCTGAGGAAGCCGCGGGCCGCGAGCGCGGTGACGACCGGGTAGAGCGAGGCGAGCACCGCGGCGACCGTGACCGGGCCGTGCTGCGCGGCGACCGAGTACGTGCCGTTGGCCGCGACGTCCGCGAGTCCGACGAAGCCCAGCGCCGGGAGCGTGGACCAGGCGAAGCCGCCCTCCGGCAGTGCGGGAGCGCCCCGCCGCACGGACAGCCACAGGGCCGTGCCGCCCGTCGCCACGCTGGTCACCCGCTGTACGAAGAGGGCCAGGAACAGCCCGGTGACCGTGGTGGACGCCTCCGTGATCAGCGCGAACACCGTGCCGAAGCCGCCGGCGGCGACCAGGGTGAGCAGGATCGCGCGGCGCTGCACGGGCGCGCCCCGCAGCTGCGGGCCGCCGGCCAGGACGACTCCGGTGACGGCGACCGCGATGCCCGCGACCTGGAGCAGCCCCGGCCGCTCGCCGAGGAACAGGCCGACTGCGACCGGGACGGCGACGCTCAGCGTGGCCAGCGGGGAGACCACCCCCATCGGGCCGAGGGCGAGGGCCTTGTAGAAGGAGAAGAGCGCGACGGGTCCGACCAGGCCGGCCGCGAAGGCGAACCAGAGCCGGGGCCCGGCCTCGCTCCAGCCGCCCGTGGCGACCACGATCACACCCAGGACGACCGCCGCCAGGCCCTGCGACACGACGACCACCGTGAGCGCCGGGGCGCGTCGCGTGAGCAGCCCGCCGCCGAAGTCGGCCAGCCCCCACAGGAGGCTGGTGGTCAGGGCGAAGAATGCTGTCACGGCCTGCCTCGCAGTACAGTTCGGTGAACGATCAGGTACACCCCATCGTAGTTCAGTCAGATGAACTGCGTCATTCAAGATAGTGGACCACCATGCCCGCCGCACTGCTCTCGACGATGGACGGAACGTGTCGGACCTCGACCTGCTGACCCAGTCCCTGGCCCGCAACGTGAAGCACTGGCGGGCGGTGCGCGGCTTCACCCTGGACGTGCTCGCCGCCCGGGCCGGGGTCAGCCGGGGCATGCTGATCCAGATCGAGCAGGCCCGCACCAACCCGAGCATCGGCACCGTCGTCAAGATCGGTGACGCGCTCGGCATCAGCATCACCACCCTGCTCGACTACGAGCAGGGGCCGAAGGTCCAGATCGTCCCCGTCGAGAAGGCCGTACGGCTGTGGCACACCGAGGCCGGCAGCTTCAACCGGCTGCTGGCGGGGACCGAGGCGCCCGGCCCGCTGGAGATGTGGGACTGGCGGCTCATGCCCGGCGAGAGCAGCCCGTCGGAGCCGCATCCGTCCGGCACGGTGGAGATCGTCCATGTCACCGCCGGTGAACTGACCCTCACCGTCGACGGGGTCGACTACCGCGTGCCGACCGGCGCCAGCGCCTCCTTCGAGGCCAACTCGGCGCATGTGTACGGCAACACCGGGGACGTGCCGATGGAGATGGTGATGACGGTCTCCGTGCCGCCCGTGCCCTGAGCCCGGCAGGCCGGGCTGTTAGCGTGCGGACATGCGCGCACCCATCGGAGACTTCGACACCGCCGTCCCCGCCCCCGACTGCCTCGACGAGCTGACCGCGCCGGTCGCCGACGCCGTGCGCCACTGGACCGGCGCCGTGCCCGCCGACCGGATCGTCTACGTCGAGACCGACCCGCAGTGGGCGGACACCGCGGTCTTCGTCGAGCACTACGGGCGCGACCTGCTCGGCAAGTCGGCCAACTGCGTGGTCGTGGCGGGCAGGCGAGGCGGCGAGACCACCCTGGCGGCCTGTCTGGTGCTGTCCACGACCAAGGTGGACGTCAACGGCGTGGTGCGCCGCCAACTCGGCGCCCGTAAGGCCTCGTTCGCCTCGGCGGACACCGCGACCGGCGCGACCGGCATGGAGTACGGCGGCATCACCCCGATCGGACTCCCGCGCGACTGGCCCCTGTTGGTGGACCCGGCCGTGGCCGAGCTGCCCTACGTCCTGGTCGGCAGCGGCCGGCGGCGCGGCAAGCTCCTCGTCCCCGGCGAGGCGTTCGCCGAGCTGCCGGGCGCGGTGGTGCTGGCGGGGCTGGGCGTCTAGGAGGCGACGTGCGCGTGGTGCGCCAGCGCCAGGTGCGGGTCCGCCTGGCCGGGCACCGGTGCCGGGTCCGCGTGCACCAGGGCCGCGGTCAGCCTCGGTACGGCGTGCAGCAGCGCGTGCTCCGCTCCGACGGCGATCGCGTGCGCCTGGCGTACCGTCGACTCGCCGTCGACCACGACCGCCACCTCGGCGCGCAGCCGGTGCCCGATCCAGCGCAGCCGCAGTTCACCCACCGCCCGCACCCCCGGCACCTCGCGCAGCGCCCGCTCGGCCCGGTCGGTCAGCTCCGGGTCCACCGCGTCCATCACGCGCCGGAACACCTCGCGCGCCGCGTCCCGCAGCACCAGGGCGATCGCCGCGGTGATCGCCAACCCCACCAGCGGATCGGCGAGTTGCCAGCCGAGGGCGGCGCCGCCGGCCCCCAGCAGCACGGCCAGTGAGGTGAACCCGTCGGTGCGGGCGTGCAGCCCGTCGGCGACCAGCGCGGCCGAGCCGATCTCCCGGCCCACCCGGATCCGGTACCGGGCCACCCACTCGTTCCCGGCGAACCCGACGAGGGCGGCCACCGCCACGGCCGTCAGGTGCGTGACCGGACGCGGATCCAGCAGCCGTTCGACGGCCGTCCACGCGGTGAAGACGGCCGACGCGGTGATCGTCAGCACGATCGCGAGCCCCGCGAGGTCCTCGGCCCGCCCGTAGCCGTAGGTGAAGCGGCGGTTCGCCGCGCGGCGCCCGAGCACGAAGGCGATGCCCAGCGGGACGGCGGTCAGCGCGTCCGCCGCGTTGTGCACCGTGTCCCCGAGCAGGGCGACGGAGCCGGACAGGACCACGACGACCGCCTGCACGAGCGCGGTCGCGCCGAGCACGGCCAGCGAGACCCAGAGTGCGCGCATGCCCCGCGCCGAGGACTCCAGTGCGGGGTCGAGCTTGTCGGCCGTCTCGTGGGAGTGCGGCGTCAGGAGGTGGGTGAGGCGGTGCCGGAGGCCGGCGGACGGGGCGTGGGAGTGGCCGTGCCGGTGGTTGCGGCCGAGGTCGTGGCCGTGGTCGTGGGCGCTTTGGAGGTCGTGGTCGTGGTCATGGCCGTGGGCGGGGTCGCCGTGCCGGTGGCGGTCCCCGGGCCCGCGGTTGCCCGCGTGCTCGTGGCGGCGGCGGTCGTCCGTGTGTGCGTGCTCGTGAGGATGGCGGTCGTCCGCGTGTGCGTGTTCGTGGTGGTGCCGGTCGCTCATGCGGCTCCCCTCTCCGGTGCGCGGGACGTGGACACGGGACGCCCACGACGCCATTATGTGCGTATGAGCGCACGCTTGCACCTATCACCTGCGCATCTTGCGCACCCGCGCACCCCGGGCGAGGAACAGTTCGCGCTCGCCGCCGAACTCCTCGCCCTGCTCGGTGACCGCACCCGGCTCACCCTGCTGCATGCCCTGATCGCGGGGGAGGCCGACGTCGGCACGCTCACCGAGGTGTGCGGCGCCGCCCGTCCCGCCGTCAGCCAGCATCTGGCCCGGCTGCGGCTCGCCGGCCTGGTGGGCACGCGCAAGGAGGGGCGGCGGGTGGTGTACTCGCTGCGCCACGGTCATCTGCGGCGGCTGGTCGAGGAGGCGCTGAAGGTGGCGGACCACCGGCTGACCGAGACCGCTACCGCACAGGACGGCTGAGCTTCTCCGGCGTCCTGCCCGCCCTCGCCGGTACGGCGCCGTTCACCACCCGCACCGGGAACCGGGCGGTCGTCTCCGCGTAGTGCTCAGAAGGAGGCCGCCGAGCCGAGGTACTGCTCGGCGAAGGCCGTCGCCGCCGCACGCGAGGTGAACAGCCTGCGCAGCCGGGCCAGGCTGGTGCCCGCGAGGAACGGATCGCCGGAGGCCGTGCCGTGGTAGATGCCGGACAGGAACTGCGAGAACTCCTGGTAGTCCCAGACCCGGCGCAGACAGGCGTGGGAGTAGCCTTCCAGACCGCTGTCGTCGCCCTTGGTGACGTGTGCGGCGAGTGCGTCGCCCAGCAGGAAGGCGTCGTGCAGGGCGAGGTTCATGCCCTTGGCGGCGATCGGCGCGGTGAGGTGCCCGGCGTCACCGGCCAGGAAGAGGCGGCCGAACGTCATGGGTTCCACCACGTAGTCGTGCATGTCCAGCACGCGCTTCTCGATCAGCGGCCCCTCGGTGAGCGGCGGCGCCCCGGCCGCGCCGAGCCGCTCGCGCAGTTCGTCCCAGACCCGGTCGTGGGACCAGTTCCCCGGATCGTCGCCCGGCGGGCACTGCAGGTAGTAGCGGGTGACCTCGGGGCTGCGCGCCATGTGCCCGGCGAAACCGTTCGGGTGGACGCCGAACACCACGCAGTCCGAGGACGGCGGCGCCTCGGCGAGCAGCGCGAGCCACGCTATCCCGTAGTCCTGCCGGGCCACCTGTACCCGCCCCCGCGGTATCGCGTCCCGGGTCGCGCCGCGCGCGCCGTCGCAGCCCGCCACGAACTCGCAGCGCAGGAGGTGCCGTTCACCGGTCGCCGGGTCGAGGTACGACACGGCGGCCCGGTCCGTCTCCAGTTCGTGCAGCGCGACGTCGCGCACCCCGAACCTGATGTCCCCGCCGCGCACGTCGGCGTACTCCCGCACCAGGTCCGTCACCAGCAACGGCTGCGGATAGACGTAGTGGTGCCGGTCCGTCAGCTCGCCGTAGTCGAACCGGAACCGGTCGCCGCCGAACCGGAACTCGCACTCGCTGTGCACCTGCGCCCGGGCCACCAGACCGTCGCCCAGGCCGCGTTCCCGGAGCCCGTGCACCGCCCACTCCTCGATGACCCCGGCCCGCGGCCTGGTCTCGATGAACTGTCTGCTCTCGGTCTCCAGGACCACGCAGTCGACGTCGGCGGCCCGCAGGATGTTCCCGACGGTCAGCCCGGCGGGCCCGGCGCCCACGACGACGACCGTACGGCGTTCTTCGGAAGGGGAGTTGCGGTGGGGGGAGGGGTGAGTCACCCCTGCATTATGACGGTGTCCCGTCAGCCACGGCAGTGCCACCGTGGCTGACGGGACGCGGGTGAGGAGGAGGGGTCAGTGCGCGGGCGCGTCCGTGACCACGACCTCGTCGATGCTCCGCTCGATGTCCTCGGCCGTGGAGGCGGTCGCCTTGGCCCAGTAGTAGATGCCGATCGAGAAGGCGGCGATGACCAGGATGTCCCACCACAGCGCAATGTGGTTCTGGCCGCCGAAGCTGCCCTGCCAGGAGATCAGTCCCATGCCGATGAGATAGACGGGGAGCCACTGCGCGGCCTTGAAGTCCAGCCGGGGCGCGTCCGGCAGGTTCTTGTTGTGGGCGTACCAGGCGTAGCCGCCGAGCAGCAGGTAGCCGAGCACGATCGCGAGGCCGAGCCGCCACAGGGTGCCCCAGCCGGACCAGTAGATGATCAGGTTGGCGACCACGAACGCCAGCGGCGAGACCAGCTTTCCAGCGGGCAGCCGGTACGGGCGCTCGTGACCCGGCAGCTTGTCGGCGAAGACGCCGTAGGCCAGCGGGGCGCCCGCGTACATCAGTACGCTGGCGGAGGTGATGAAGCCGACCAGCTGGTGCCAGCTGGGGAACGGCAGGAAGCAGATCACACCGGTCACGAAGGACATGACGAGGCCGAACCACGGCACACCACGCGCGTCGGTCTTGGTGAAGATTTTCGGCGCGTAGCCGTTCTTCGCCAGGCCGTAGGAGACGCGTGAGGTGGCGGTGGTGTAAATCAGGCCGGTGCCGCCGGGGGAGATGATCGCGTCGAGATACAGGACGACAGCCAGCCAGCCGAGGCCCACCAGGGTCGCGAGGCCGGCCCACGGGCCGCTGTCACCCTTGTACGCGAGGTGGGCCCAGCCGTGCGCGAAGGAGCTGTGCGGCAGCGCGGCAATGAACACGACCTGGAGCAGGACGTAGATGACGGCGCCGATCGCGACCGAGCCGAGTGTGGCGCGCGGCAGGTCCTTCTTCGGGTTGCGGCTCTCCCCGGCCAGCTGGATGGCCTGTTCGAAGCCGAGCAGCGCGAAGATGATCCCGCTGGTGCTGATCGCGGCCAGCACGCCCTTGGCGCCGAACGGCGCGAAGCCCTCGGAGTGGAAGTTGGCCGGGTGGAAGTGGGTCGCGGCCATGATGAAGATCGCGCCCAGCGGAACGGCGATCTTCCACCAGGTCGCGGCGCTGTTGGTGTGCGCCAGCACCCGGACACCGAAGAAGTTCACGCCGACGAAGACCGCCATCAGCACGATCGCCACCAGCAGACCGCTGGTCGTCAGGGTCTTGTCGGCGTGCTGGAAGTGCTGGGCCCACGACCAGTGACCGGCGTAGCCGATCATGGCCTCGACCTCGATCGGCGCCACCGTCGCCGCCTGCAGCCAGGAGAACCAGCCGAAGGACATGCCGGCCAGGCCGCCGAACGCGTAGTGCGGGTAGCGGGCCGTACCGCCCGCCACCGGGAACATGCCGCCGAGCTCGGCGTGCACCAGTGCCAGGAGCACGATCGCGACCGCGCCGATCACCCACGAGATGATCGCCGAGGGGCCGGCCTGGATGACGGCGTCGTGCGCGCCGTACAACCATCCGGAGCCGATGATCGAACCCACAGAGGCCCACATCAGGCCGATCAGGCCGACGTCCCGCCTCAGACCGCCCGAAGGTGTGATGTCCTCCGTCGCGGCTTTCTCGACACTCACCATGTCAAGTGGCCTCTCAGTTTCTGAACGCAGATTTAACGAGCAAGAGGGCACAAGTTAAGGGGGCATGCCGCAAGCGGAGAAGACTGTTGCCAAAGATTTGACCCTCGATCTTTCCTGTCTTGGCCAAAGCTTTTACACAGGTCAGCAAGGGTCACAGAATGTCCGTATTCAGTTCGGTTGAGTGCGAAGAAGGTAAGACAGGCAAGCTCAGATCTTCCTCAAATCCGGCTCAGTTCCGGCCCAGGCGAGGAATTTCGATGGCCGGGCAGCGGTCCATGACCATGTCCAGACCGGCGGCCCGCACCCGCTCGTACGCCCCCTCGTCGACCACCCCGAGCTGGAACCACACCGCCTTCGCGCCCTTCGCCAGCGCCTCGTCCGCGACCGCCCCGGCCAGCTCGCTGTTGACGAAGACGTCGACGACGTCGACCTCGAAGGGGATCTCCGCGAGCGACGCGTAGCCCCTCTCGCCGTGCACCGTCTCCGCCTTGGGGTGGACCGGCACGATCCGCTTGCCGAACCGCTGCAGCACCTGGGCCACCCCGTACGCGGCCCGTCCCCGGTTGGATGACAGACCGACCACCGCCCAGGTGTCACCCGTCCCGGTAAGAATCCTGCGGACCGTCGCTTCGTCTCCGTACACCGTCGGCCTCCTCGGCTCGGGGATCATCCGCCGTGGGCAACAGCGGCCGCCGGACCCTGATTCCCCGGCCCGGAGCCGGTCCGCGCCCTACCGCCGGGGCCATGGGCGCGGCAGAGGGTGTCGCATGTCCCGCATGTCCCGCCACGGTGACCTGAATCGGCGCAAGGTGCCTGCGGGCGGCCCGCCGCACGCCTACGCTCAGCCCGTGCTGCGCATTCTCGACGCCAAGTCCGGTGAGACCGTCCCCGCCGTTGCCGCCCGCCGTGCCCTGACCCGGGTCGAGGCCCACGCCTCGGGCCATGACCTGACGGCGCTGCGGGTCCTGCTCACCACCGACCTCCTCCTGCGCGCCCTGGAACTCGGCGGCACCCCGGTCCTGCCCCTGCTCATCGCCCACCGCCACCAGGTCGAGCTGCACGCCGCCGCCACCGCCCTCGGCATCCGCCCCTTCGAGGACGGCCGCGACCTCGCCGCGGGACTGGGCGAGGTGCAGGTCGTCCACGTGACGGCCACGGGCGGCACCCTGCCCGCCACCGGGGCCGGCCTGACCGTCGCGGTCGCCCCCGCGGACGGTCCCGACGCCGGTGTCCTGGGCAGGCTCGCCGACCCCGCCGCACTGCGGCTCGCCCTCCTCGACGCCCCGCGCGGCACCGCCGTCCACCTCGGCGCCGGCGCCCTCGACGCGGCCGGGCGGCGGCTCGGCAGGCTGCGGCAGTCGGTGGCGCACTGGGCGCGCAGCCCCTCGCGGCCGGTGCCCGAGAAGGTGCGGGGACGGCTCCGGGACGCCTGGGAGGACGACCTCGACGTGCCCGGGGTGCTCGCCGTGCTGCGCTGGATGGAGAACCAGCCCGAGATCCCCGACGGCGCCCGCTTCGAGACCTGCGCCTACGCCGACCGGCTGCTCGCCCTCGACCTCACCCGCGACCTCGGACGGGCGTCGTGATCACCCGGGCGGGCGCGGGCCCGCTGCGCCGCCTGGTCGTGCTCCGGCACGCCAAGTCGGCCCGGCCCGAGGGCGTCCCGGACCGGCTGCGCCCGCTCGCGGACCGCGGCCGCCGCGACGCCCCCGCGGCCGGCCGTGCCCTCGCTGAGTCCGACTGCCTGCCCGACCTCGCGGTGTGCTCCACCGCGGTACGCGCCCGGCAGACCTGGGAACTGGCCTCCGGCCAGTGGGGCACACCGCCGCCGGTCCGCTACGACGGGCGGGTCTACGCGGCCGACGTACCCGACCTGCTGGCGGTCGTCCACGAGGTGCCGGCCGAGGTGGAGACGCTGTTGCTGGTCGGGCACAACCCCGGCCTGGAGGAACTCGTCCTCGACCTCGCCGGCGACGGTCTCGGCGACACCCTGGAGCAGGTGCGCGAGAAGTTCCCGACGTCCGCGATCGCGGTCCTGGCCTGGCACGGCACGAGGTGGGCCTCGCTCGCCCCGGGAACGGCCCTGCTGACAGAGGTGATGGTGGCCCGGGGACGCAAGGAGAAGTAGGGAAGGAGCGGCGCACCTGTCCGCATAGGCTGGGCGGATGCAGGACGAGTACCGCACAGTGGCCCGCGCGGGCACCCACGAGACCGAGGTCAACCGCTCCCGCTTCCTGTGCGCCCTCGCCCCGGCGGCCACCGAGCAGGAGGCGCAGGACTTCGTCGCGGCGGTCCGCAGGGAGCACGCCGACGCCACCCACAACTGCTGGGCCTACGTCATCGGCGCCGACGCCGCCACCCAGCGGGCGAGCGACGACGGCGAACCGGGCGGCACCGCCGGTGTCCCCATGCTCCAGATGCTGCTCCGGCGCGACATGCGGTACGTCGTCGCCGTCGTCACCCGCTACTACGGCGGGGTCAAACTCGGCGCCGGCGGCCTCATCCGCGCCTACGGCGGTGCGGTCGGCGAGGCCCTCGACACCCTCGGCACCCTTACCCGGCGCCGTTTCCGGCTGGCCACGGTGACCGTCGACCACCAGCGGGCCGGCAAGGTCCAGAACGACCTGCGCGCCACCGGCCGCGAGGTCCGCGACGTCCGCTACGGCGAGGCCGTCACCATCGAGATCGGCCTGCCGGACGCCGACGTGGACACCTTCCGCGCCTGGCTCGCCGACGCCACGGCGGGCACCGCGACCCTCGAACTGGGCGGGGAGGCCTACGGGGACGCGTGACGGCCGGTGCCGACCGGCCCTGAGGGCATGACGGGCGGAATCGGATCTTCCCGCGGGTGGGCGAGGCGACCGGGACGTCCGAAACGTGGGCGGGCCCCGCCGCTCCTGGCCGGGAGTGGCGGGGCCCGAGGCGCATTACGCGGTCAGTGCAGGTTGCTGACCTCGGTCGCCGAGAGTGTCCTCGGGTAGACGTGGACGTCGGCGACGGAGCCGGGGAAGGCAAGGTACGGGGTTGTGGCGGAGGCGCTGTTGACGCAGCCGCCGACGGTCAGGGGCAGGGAGGAGTCGTACTGGGGGCTGAGGTTGGTGGCCGTGCCCATCAGGGTGCCGTTCTGGTAGAGGGCCATGTTGCCGGTGGTGGACTGCCCCGGGACCGGTGCCCGGAAGGCGGCGACGAGATGCGTCCACGTGCCGACCGGTGCAGAGTTGTTGTCTCCCTCCGCAGTGGGGAAGTCGGAGTTCTCGTCGTTGGTGGTGGTCGTCTGGAACATCCAGGCGCTGCTTGCCTTGTCGTACGAGAGGTAGAAGGCCTGGTGCTGGGTGGTGCCCTGGCAGACGGCGGTGGTGCCGAGTGCTGAGTTGATCTTCACCCAGGCGGAGACGGTGTAGTCGCCGAGGGTGTTGACCGCGCTCTGCCTGCTCTTGAGGAAGCCGGTGCTGCCGTCGAAGGCGACGCTGCCGGACAGTCCGCTCGGCGCGTCGCTGCCGTAGGCGGCGCTGCCGGTGGCGGTGACGGGATTGAGGGATGCGGTGTCGGCGCCGTTCGATCCGAGCTTCCACTCGTCCTCGGGCATGCCGTTGTCCCAGCCCGCCGGGACGATCACGCTGGCCGCGTCGGCCTGGCTCGCCGGCATGGCGTACGGGTAGACCTGCACGTCCGAGACGGAGCCCGGGAAGGCGTTGTACGGCGAGGTCGCGGCGGGGTCGTTGATGCAGCCGCCGACGGTCAGGGGCATCGACGAGTCGTACTGCGGGGTGAGGTTGGTGGCGGTCCCCATCAGGGTGCCGTTCTGGTAGATGGACATGACGCCGCTGCTGTCGTCGCCGTCCACGGGTGCGGTGTAGGTGACCAGGAGGTGGGTCCAGGTGCCCACGGCCCCGGTGTTGGTGTCTCCTTCCGCGGTGGGGAAGTCGGCGTTGTCGTCGTTGGTGGTCGTGGTCTGGAACATCCAGCCCTTGTTGCCCCGGTCGTAGCCGATGTAGAACGCCTGGTGCTGGCTGGTTCCCTCACAGATGGCCGTGGCCGGATTGTCCGTGGAGTCGAGCTTCACCCAGGCGGAGACGGTGTAGTCGGCGGAGGTGTCGACGGCGGTGTGGTCGCTCTCCAGGAAGCCGCCGCTCCCGTCGAAGGAGGTGGCGGTGGCCGGCGCGTTGACGGCGTTGGGTCCGGTCGAGCCGAAGGTCGCCCCGCCGACCGCGGTGAACGGGTTGTCCCCGCGTGCGTCGGTGCCGTCGGCGGCCATCTCCCACTCGTTGTCGGGTGTGTCGCCGCCGGTGGCCTCCGGGACGATCAGGTTCGGCGCGATGCCGACGACCTGGGTGTTGGTGTCGTTGAGGTAGCGGGCGGCGAGGTCGTCGTAGTACGTGTTCGACGGGTTGCCGCTGGAGAGGTCCGCCGCCTTCACGGTCGACGAGGTGGCCGTGCCGTCCGTGGAGACCGCCGCGGCGAAGTCGATGACCTGGCTCGGGAAGTTGTCGAGCAGGTACTGGTTCACCGCCTCCCGGGCGGACTCCTGGGCGGCCGTGCCCGGGTGGGCCGCGGTGAACGGCGGGATGGTGGTCAGGTAGACGGTGAGGTTGGAGTTCTGGGTGACCGGCTGCCCGTTTATGTAGGCCTGTCCGTCGTCGGTGTAGTACGAACTCAGCTGGCTGTTGAGGGCGGCCAGGCCGTTCTCGACCTTCGTGGCGCAGGTGTTGGCATCACTCGTGCAGTTGAGAAGGTCACTGGCGCCGGTGGAGACGAGGACGGTGCGCACGTTGCCCTGCGCCAGGACGTTGCGGTCCAGCGGGTTGAGCGCGTTGGTCGGGGTGTCGCTGTTGGTGATCTGTGGCAGCAGGTTGTTGTTCAGGCTGTTGCTGTTGGTACCGGCGTTCAGCACGCCGTAGTCCACGGTGCCTTCACCGTTGGGATCGTCGACGATGGCGCCTGTGATGGCGTCGCTGAGGTGGTGCCGGCCGTCGCCGCTCGCGGTGTCGCCGTTGACGCTCTGGTCGCCGTAGAGGACCAGGGAGCCGGTGGGTGCGGTGGTGGGCGTGGTCACGTCGATGCCGGTCAGGTAGGGCAGGCCGGTGTACGTGGTCTGCGTGTACTTGGTGGCAGCGGTGTCGCCGGTGCGGTTGGCCGCGTCGCTCACCCAGACCGGGGTCTGGGCCGCCGCGTGGCCCGGCATGGCCGCCACCGAGCCGTGCACCTGCAGGCTGACCAGTACGGTCGCTTGCTGGTCGACGTGCAGGGTCACCGGGTCGCTGGTGACGTCGCCGCCGGCCGGGACGGTGACGGAGGCGGCGCCGTTGAAGGTCAACGGCGTCGGCGCCGAGGCTGCCGTGGCGCCACCCGCGGTGCCGTCCTGCGGAGCCACGGAGGCCGCGTCGAAGGTCACGGGTGCGGTGCCCATGGCGTTGGACAGGTGGAGGCGGACGCCGTTGCCGTCATCGGTGCCGATGCTGACGTGGGCCGGGACGCGCAGGGTCTGCCCGTTGACGGTGGCGGTGGTGCCGCCGGACTGTGTCACCTTGGCGGTGTCCTGGACGGAGGACCAGGTGCCGACCCAGTGCTGGGCGCCGGTTCCGCTCCCGGTGGTCGTCAGCGGGCGCACACCCATGCCCAGGATGTGCAGGGTGGGCTGGCCGGCCTGGACACCATTGGTGAACAGCGGGAGGGAGATGCTGCTGATGACCGAGCCTGGGCAGGCCAGCGGGACGCTGATGGCGTAGATCTTCGGCCCGGGACTGGGGCTGGTCTGGGTGTTGTTGCTGTGGTTCTGGTGGACCAGGGTCACCGAGGCGGACGAGGCGGGGCCGCTGAGCCAGTCGGGCACCGTGTCCAGTGTGTAGGACTGGTCGGCCGGGTCGCCGTTCGGGTCCAGGCAGTTGTTCTTCGCGTAGGTGATGCTGCCGGTGGCGCCCTTGGCCGCGCCTCCGGTGGCGAAGCCGAGGAAGACCACGGCGCCACCCGTGTTCGTCACGCCGCTGCCGGGAACGGTGACGGTCTGGCCGGAGGCCAGCATGTTGTCGTAGGTGCCGGTGCCGAACTTGGGCAGTGTGACGGTCGCGCCGCCGACGGTCACCGACTTGCCGCTCTGCCAGCCCGAAGTGCCGGTCAGGTCGGCGGAGTTGATGCTGTTCCCCGAGCCGTCGGCGTCGGCCGGGCTGGTCGTGGTGGTGAAGGTACTGGTGGCGGTGTTGTTCAGGCAGCTGCTCGTGGCGTTGATCGCGCAGGTCAGTGCCGGCGCCAGCCGCAGAACGTCGAGGCCCGCCTGGTATCCCGTCGAGCTGGGGTTCTTGCCGGTCAGGGTGAGGGTCAGGGTGTGCACGCCCTGCTTGAGAGTGAGCAGCTGACCGCTCGCGTCCTTGGGGATGCCCAGGTTGACGAACCGGGTGGTGGTGTACGAGTTGTAGGCGTCGAGGCCGCTGAGCAGGGTGGCCTGGGTGGGCTTGCCCGCGTCCAGGACCAGGTTGTAGATGCCGTAGTCCTTGGCCTTGGTCAGGTTGCCCCCGAAGCTCCAGGGACCGTCCTTGGGGATGTCGAAGCTGAACGTCGCGCTGTCGCCGCTGACCACCTTCGAGGTGGTGCTCTTGTTGGCGAGCATGGCCTGGTAGCCGTCGGCGAACTCGTAGCCGCTGCCGGCGGCCTGGCTGATCAGCTGACCGCCCTTGGATGTGGTGGTGGCCTTGGGCACGGAGGTGGTCGTGCCGTCGGTGTTGGTCGCCGTCCAGCCGGCGATCATCTTGTCGCCGTAGGCGTACGTCGGGGTGCTGGTACCGGCGTAGAAGGCGTACTTCGTCTCGGAGATGGACGTCGAGCCCGCCTGGTCCACGGACTTGGCGTACAGCGTGTGCGGTCCTGCCTTGGCGGGGGCGAAGGCGGGGGAGGCGCTGCCGTTGAGGACCGAGGTGCCGGTGCCGGGGCCGTTGTCCGACGTTCCGTAGTAGACGTGGCCCGGCACGATCGTCGTGCTGGTGGTCCAGTGGGTGACGCTGCTGCTGTAGACCGTGTTGCCGAGCGTGGCGTCCAGCGCGAACAGGTAGCCGGTGATGTTGTTGGTGTGGTTGTTGCTGAGCGTGAAGGTGCCCTTGTCGCCGAACGCTGCACCGATCTGCTTGGCCGGGAACTGACTGGATGTCACTGTCGGGGCCGGTGGGGCGCTGGTGTCGACCGTGAAGCTCTGCGTCTTGGTCCAGATGCCCGAGCCGGTGCCGGCCCAGTACCCAGCCGCGTTCTGCGCGGTTGCCTTCCAGGTGTAGTTGCCGTCCGGCAGGCTCGGAGTGGTCCAGTCGCTGCCGTTGGTGTTGTACCGGGCGCGCTTCTTCGAGTCCGTGCTGGGGCCGAAGCCCTGGTGGATCAGGGTGCCGGAGGAGTTGTAGACGTTGTACTCCATGCGCACCAGCTCGCAGCCGCCCGCCAGGTCCGGGTCGACCGCGCGCGCGGACAGCGTCGGCGTGTGGGTGGTGGTCATCGTCTTGCCCATGTTCACGCTGGACGGCTTGATGGCGGGGGTGCCGGTGCCGTTCTTGAGCCTGGGCCGGTAGCTGTAGGTGACCGACATGGTCGCGCCGCCTCCGTAGGCGAGCTGCTTCCACTGCTGGGCGTCGTTCATGTCGGGCGACTGGACCATCAGCGTCATGCTGGCCCAGCTGCCGGCGGCCGCGCTCTGCGCCCGCGAAGTCACGTCGAACTCCAGCGACGGCGGGCTGACCCAGGAGTTGGCGCCGTCCGTGACGGGACAGGTGCCGGCCTCGTGGCTCTTGGGGTTGGTGCCGAGCGAGCCGGTGCGGCCGCCGGGCTCGTGACCCCAGTACAGAGAGGAGGAGCCCCAGCCGGCGGGGCGGTCGGTGCCGTAGACGGCGGCCGGGGTGTCGGCGCAGGAGGCGGCGGAAAGCTGCTTCACGTAGAGCGAAGCGTGACTGACCACGGCGCCTTTGATGCCGCTGGTGTTCATCTGGTAGTAGGTGCGCGCCCGTTCACCGTTGCCCGGGGTGTTGTTGTCCCAGCCCTCGCGGGCGTTCGTGGAGCCCGAGGTGGACGTCGAGTTGTAGACGTTCCAGCCGTTGTCGGAGATCCGCGCCCAGTCCAGCTGGGAGGGTCTGCCGCTCCACTCCGGGTCCACGTAGACCGGGTACGCGGTGCTCTTGGCGGACAGCAACTTCTTGTCCAGGCCGAGCAGTTGCCTGCCCGACTTGAGGGTGACACGGACCCGCGAACGGTGTTTGCCGACCTTGGCCGCGGCCTTGTGCTCGGCCCCCGCCGAGGAGGCGGACGCTACGCGGGCCACGGCCTTGTCGCCGGCCGGCGGGCCGGCGCTGTCCCACATCAGCGCGGTGTCGCTGTGGAACACCGTCCTGCCGGTGTGCCTGTCGGTGGCCTGCGCGCCGTCGTCGCGGGTGGGGGCCAGCTTCAGACCCGCCGACGTGGTGTTCAGGGCGAGGCTGTCCAGGCGCGGATCGGCCGCGGCCTTGGGGGACTTGATGACCAGGATCGAGGAGTAGCCGGAGGCGTCCGCGGTCAACTGGAGGTCGACCTGCGGCAGCACCTCGGGGTAGGTCGCGGTGTCACCGGATATCACGGGCCTGGGCAGCGTGCCGGGCCAGGAGAAGCCCAGTCTGTCGCTGCCGTCGCGCAGCGTGACCAGCGCGCCGGGACCGCCGTCGGAGAAGGCCACGTCGGTGACGGCGGCCTTGGGCGCCCAGGTGCCGTCCGCCCGCCTCTCCAGCGTGGTGTCGATCGGCACCCACTTGCCGCGCCGGCGGGTGCGCTGCGGCATCGAGGAGTCGGTGCGGGTGAACGTGCCGTTCGGGTTGGCCACCACCGTGGTCCCGGTGTCGGTGAGCTGGTCGATGGTCACCGGTTTACCGGTTGCCTTCGCCCGTGCGGACGCCGACTCGGTCGCGTTGAGCCGTCTGGCGGCGGAGTGCGGGTGCCGGTCGCGGTGGGATGCCGCGTGAGGTGATCCGGTGGGCGCCGCGTCGGCCGGCACCGTCGCCGACAGGGACGCGGCGGCCAGGGCCGCGACGACGGCCGCGGCGACGGGTCTGGAGGCGGGACGTCTGGATGTGCGTATGCGTGTACGAAATGCGGACATGCAGGCTGGGATCCTTCGCTGGTCTCTTGCGGTCCCCCGTGGGTCCGCGCCGCTGTGCATTCTGAGGTCCGGGAACGAGAAGGGTCCATTGCCAAATGACCGAACGTAGACCGAAGTTGGTCCGTTTTTGATCTATAGGTGCAGACTTGGGGATCAACTTGTGTTTCCCCTTGGGTATTTCACAGGAAATTCTTTACCTGTGAAGGGCCTGTGAGGACCTAGCGTGACGCTCACGGGGAAGCGATCTTTGTGTGCCCCCGTTTGACGTGCACTCAGACGCCCGTCGGGCGGCCTGTGTGCTCCTGCTCAAGGAGGGGGTCGCGCACTATGGCGCGCACAACGGGGTGGAGTCGGGCCCGGTGGGGCTCACGCACCCGAAGATTTCGGCGTATGGTCTTCGTGACGGTCGGCGCCATGGTTCTGTCGGGACTCCTTCCCGCCGGTATGGCCGAGGCGGCGCAGACGAAGCGCCATGTGGCGGCCCCGGCCGCCCCGCACGACAAGCGGATCCCCTTCACCCACGCGAAGCCCCGGCACACCGCCCCGCACCAGGGGTTCAAGCACTTCGACCCCGCCGCCCACGCGAAGCTCCCCCTGCCGGGCAGCGCCGAGGTCACCCTTCCCGTCGCCCCTGCCGCAGGGCACCTGACCGTCAGGGCGACGCAGAAGCGGGCCGGCGGCACACCCGTCCTGCTCGGCCCGGCGGCAGGCGCACGGCGCGCGGCGAGCGCCGTCACCGGGGCGCAGCGCGTCCGCGTGACCGTGCTGGACCAGAAGGCCGCCCGCGCCGCCGGTGTGCACGGTGTGCTCTTCACGCTACGGCGCACCAGCCCGGGCGCCGGAAAGGTCGCACTGCGGGTCGACGACTCCTCCTTCCGTTACGCCTTCGGCGGTGACTTCGCGACCCGTCTGCACCTCGTGCAGCTCCCCGCGTGCGCGTTGACCACGCCGAAGCGGGCCGAGTGCCAGGCGCAGACGGCGGTGCGCACCGCGCCGGGGGCGCCCCTTTCCGGGCAGGTCACCGTGCCGGGCACGGCATCCGCCGGCACCGCGCATGCCCGTACGGCCGCTGCGTCGCCCGCCGCCATGGTGGTCATGGCGGCGGCAGCGGGCTCCTCTGGCCCGGCGGGCGACTACTCGGCGACCAGCCTGTCTCCCGCGGGTACGTGGTCGACGTCGGGGAACACCGGCGCGTTCACCTACAGCTACCCCGTCACCGTGCCTCCCGCGATCGCCGGCGCCACCCCCCAGGTCGGTCTCTCGTACGACTCCTCCAGCCAGGACGCCCGGACCGAGGGCACCAACAACCAGTCCTCGTGGCTGGGCGACGGGTGGAGTTCGACGGAGAGCTACGTCGAACGCACCTACAAGCCCTGCGACGACGACTCGTCCTCGGGCGCGCCCAAGAACGACGGCGACCAGTGCTGGGCCGGACAGATCCTCACCCTGTCCCTGAACGGCAGGTCGACCCAGCTGGTCTACGACGACGACACCAAGACGTTCCACCCGGCACAGGACGACGCCTCCATCAAGGTCGAGGACCTGACGGGCACCACGAACGGCACCGACAACGGCGAGTACTTCAAGGTCACCGAAGGAGGTGTGCAGTATTTCTTCGGCTACAACCGCCTGCCGGGCTGGAGCAGCGGCAAGGACGAGACCAGGTCCGTCTGGAGCGAACCCGTCTACCACGCGCACGGCGGCGTGTCGGCGTGCCCGGACAGTACGACCTTCGCCGACACGTCCTGCACGCTCGGGTACCGCTTCAACCTGGACTACGCGGTGGACACCCACAGCAACGCCACCGCCTGGTACTACACGCCGGAGACCGGCTACTACGGCGCGGACCTGAAGAACACCGCGGTCGCCTACACCCGCGGCGGCACCCTGTCCCGCATCGACTACGGCATGACCGCCTCGACCGTCTACTCGGGCACCGCCCCGGAGCAGATCCTCTTCGGCACCGCGGAGCGCTGCATCCCCGGCACCCCGTCGGGCAACACCTGCGCGGACAGCCAGTTCACCCCGGCCAACGCGGCCTACTGGCCGGACGTCCCCGTCGACCTGAACTGCACCTCCGGCGCGGACTGCACCACCCACAGCCCCAGCTTCTGGTCGCGCAAGCGCCTGACCTCCATCACCACCCAGATCCAGGTGGGCGGCGCCACCAAGCAGGTCGACAAGTTCAGCTTCACGCAGTCCTTCCCCGACGGCGGCGACCACGCCCCCACCCTGTGGCTGGACTCCGTCCAGCGCACCGGCCTGGACACCCAGGGCGGTGCCACGGGCAGCTCCTCCACACCGCCGGTCAGCTTCGACCCGCCGCTGCAACTGCCCAACCGGGTCGGCACGATCCCGCAGATGCCGCTGATGTACCACGACCGCATCCAGACGGTCACCAGCGAGACCGGTGCCGAGACCTCCGTCACCTATGACCGCCCGGACTGCTCCACCGCCCCGGCGAGCGACCCCGACGACCCCACCGACACGGCGGCCAGGTCGTTCGCCTCGACGAACACCCTGTCCTGCTTCCCGGTGTACTGGACCCCGACGGGACAGCCGGCACCCTGGATGGACTGGTTCTACAAGTACAAGGTCACCTCCGTGGTGACCGAGGACCCGCACAACTCCTACCAGGACGGTTCCCAGCCCAGGCTGGAGACCGACTACGTCTACAAGGGCAAGCCCGGCTGGCACTACGACGACAACGAGGTCGTCAAGGCGAAGAACCGCACCTGGGGCCAGTTCCGCGGCTACCCGGAGGTGGACGTCACCACCGGTGACCCGAACGTCTTCCACCTCACCGACGGCGCCCAGGTCCACGACCAGCGGACGCTGGCCAAGACGTACTACTTCCTGGGCATGAACGGCGACACGCTGCCCGGTGGAAAGACCCGTTCGGTGCCCGACCTGACCAGTCAGGACGGCACGGTCGACGTCGCGGACGACGACGCGCTGGCCGGGCAGGTCTTCGAGACCGACAGCTACACCGGCGCCGGCGGCAGCCTCGACAAGGCCGCCGTGACCGTACCGACGGTCATCGGCCCCACCGCCACCCGCAACCGCAGCGGCCTGCCGGACCTGACGGCGCGGATGGTGCGCACAGCCAGGACGCTGACCCGTCAGGCCGTCTCCTACGGCTGGCGCAGGACCGAGACGGACACCTTCTACACCACCGCCCTCGGCAAGCCCACCACCGGCATGCCCGTGCAGGTCGACGACCGGGGCGAGACCACCGACAGCCACAACGTCGCCCAGTGCACGTACACCCGCTACCTGTCCGACACCAGCCCGCTGCTGGTCCTGCCCGCCGAGACCATCACCACCGCGCAGGACTGCACGGCCGCCGGTGCCACCCCCAGCGGCACGCTGATCTCCGACACCCGTACCTCGTACGACAAGAAGGCGTTCGGCTACGACGGCGACGGCCGGCAGAACCCGGCCCTTCCCGACCACGGTGACGTCACCCTGGTCCAGAAGGCGTCGGCCGCGAGCGGCTCCACCGCAACGGCCTTCGTCGACGAGACCGCCACCGACTACGACTCCTACGGCCGCGCGAAGAGCGTCACGCGTACTCCCAACTCCACGTCCCCGGACGGCAAGAGCCTCGCCCAGACCGTCTCCACCGCCTTCAGCCCGAGCAGCGGCGCCCTGCCGACCGGCACGGTGACCGCCACCCAGGTGACGCCCGGCGCGGCGTGCACCACCGACAGCACCAGCTCGAAGGACTGCCAGGTCTCCACCACGACCCTGGACGCCGCCCGGGCACTGCCGGTGGCCAAGACCGACGAGGCGGGCCTGCTCACCTCCCTCACCTACGACGCGCTCGGCCGTCTCACGGCCGTCTGGCTGCCCAACGAGAACAAGGCCAACAGCGCGCCGGCGAACATGACCTACAGCTACCGGCTGGCCCAGAACGCGCCCTCCGTCATCAGCGAGAACACGCTGCTGGACGACGGCACCTACCGGACCGGCAAGACGCTGTACGACGCCATGCTGCGCAAGCTGCAGACGCAGGACACCGCCGAGAACGGCTCGACGACGGTGACCGACACCCAGTACGACTCGCACGGCTGGACGGTCCTCACCCACAACGCCTACAACATCGGCGGCGGCCCCAGCGACGTCCTGGCCTCCATCTCCCAGGTGTCCATACCGGACACCACCGCCACGGACTACGACGGGCAGGGCCGGCCCGGTCTGGTGACCGAGGAGCACGACGGCCACCGGACCGCGGCCACCACCACCGCCTACACCGGTGACCGCACCACGGTCGTGCCGCCGAAGGGCGGGGTGGCCACCACCAAGGTCACCGACGCCCGCGGCCGGACCAGCGAGCTGGACCAGTACACCGCCGCTCCCACCGTGTCCGGGTCCGCCGCCACCGGCTTCACCGCCACCGGCGGCACCGCCTCGGCCACCACCTACGGCTACGACAAGGCGGGCCGGCAGGAGCAGGTGACCGGGCCGGACAACGCGGTCTGGAAGTTCGGCTACGACATGCTGGGCCGCAAGACCTCGCAGACCGACCCGGACGCGGGCCCGAGCAAGTACGGCTTCGACGACGCCGGGAACCTCGTCTCCACCACGGACGCGAGGCAGGCCGAACTCGACTACACCTACGACCTGCTGGGCCGCAAGCTGGCCGGCACCGACAAGGGCAAGTCGGACTTCAAGTTCGCCTCCTGGACGTACGACACCCTGCGGATCGGGCAGCCCACCTCGTCGACCCGGTTCGTGCCGGGCGTGACCGGTGGCTACACGCTGGCCACCACGGGCTACACCACGCTCGGCAAGCCCACCGGCAGCACCATCACCCTGCCCGCGTCGGAGGCGCCGCTGCCGACCTCGTACACCACGTCCTACACGTACACCACCAACGACCAGCTGCTGAAGACGCAGATCGACCCGCGCGCGCAGGGGCTGAACAACGAGACCATCACCTACGCCCGCGACGCGCTGGGCAACCCGACGAAGACCAGCAGCGGCATCAGCACCTACGTGGACGCCTCCGTCTACACCAACTACGGCGAGCCCTCGCGGCTGACGTTCGGCCCCACCACCAACCCGGCCTGGGCGACCTATTCCTACGACGACCAGACGCGCCGGGTCACCGACCGTCTCATCGAGCGGACCCAGGCACCCGGTCCCGTCGTCGACGACACGTCGTACGGCTACGACGACGCCGGAAACCCGACCTCCATCACCGACCGCCAGTCGGAGACCGGTAACACCGTCACCGACCAGCAGTGCTTCGACTACGACACCCTCGACCGGCTCTCCTCCGCCTGGACGGCGACCGACGACTGCAAGGCCGACCCGCCCACCTCGGGCACCCTGGCCACCACGGCCGGCTCCTACTGGCAGTCCTACGGCTACGACGCCGTCGGCGACCGCCGGCAGACGATCGACCACGCGGTGGGCTCCGGCGGCACGACCACCACGACCAACTACGTCAACGGCTGCACCGCCGCGTGCAACTCCACCGGCGCCCAGCCCCACACCCTGACCGACACCACCGGAGGCGCCGCCCCGACGCACTTCGTCTACGACACCGCGGGCAACCTCCTCACCCGCACCCCCACGAGCGGCCCCGGCCAGAGCCTGACCTGGGACGACGAGGGCCACCTGGCCGAGGTCGACACCACTGGAACGGCCCCGACGGCCACCAAGTACCTCTACGACGCCGACGGCAACCAGCTCATCCGGCGCGACCCGACCCAGACCACCCTGTTCGCCGGTGACACCGAGATCGTCGTCAACACGGCCGTCACCCCCAACGTCGTCCTCGGCGCGGTCCGCAGCTACACCCACGGCGGCGGCAGCGGCCTGCCCGTCGCCGTGCGCTCCAGCCTGTCGGGCGGCGGAGTGAAGTACCTGTTCACCGACGACCACGGCACCGCGACCCTGGCCATGGACGTCACCACCCAGCAGGTCGCGCGCAAGCAGTACACGCCGTTCGGCCAGACACGGGCCGGCGCCAACAGCACCAGTTGGCCCGATCCCACCCGCTCGTTCCTGGGCAAGCCGCAGGACACGAGCACCGGCTACACGGATGTCGGCGCCCGCAAGTACGACCCCGCGCTGGGCCGCTTCATCAGCGCCGACCCGGTCTTCGAGGCCAACAGCCCCCAGGAGTTGGGTGGTTACGCATACGCCGCGGACAACCCGGTCGCCAACAGTGACCCGACCGGCCTCGAGGTCGGCTCCCGGCCCAACTCCTGCCAGTACGACCTCAAGTACTGCACCCCCCAGGAGCGCGGCGATCCGCCGTACCTCCCCGGCAGTGGTTCCAGCGGCTGCTCCTACGTCCTGCTCGACCCGTGCGGCGGCGGTGGCGATGGCGGCGGTGGCGGCGGTGGTGGCGGCGGCGGTCAGGGATCGGGCGGCGGCAACGTGACGTCGGTGATCGTCAACGGCACGGTCGCCGGTGTCCATGCGGGCACGAACCTGATCAAGATGCTCTCCAACTCGGAACGCAACGCGGCCTTCCTGCGCGGCTGGGCGAAGTCCATGGGGTGGTCCCAGAAGCCGAACAGCCCTGTCGAGAAGTGGGGTTACACCGAAGCCGACGGCACCTTCGTCTGGATGCTCCAACTGAAGTTCCAGGCCAGCACCACACCCGGTCTGCAGCCGGGCAGCAACCAGCCCCGCGTCTCGGCGCGGCTCTTCCAGAGCGGCAAGTTCAAGTACACCAACCCGTTCAGCGGGCAGGTGGGACAGAAGGCTGACGCGCTCCTCGGATCCTCCGACCCCAACGCCAACCTCTCGCACATCCCCCTGGACGAGCCATGGGTGAAACCGGGCAGCATCGACCTGTTGAAGAGCGGGGTGAAGATCGGCGGCAGGCTGATGCTCGGGGCAGCGGTGGCGTACGACGCATACGACGTGGCCTCGGCGCCGAGCGACCAGAAGGTCAGCACGGCCACGCGCGACGCGGCGGGCCTGGCCGGCGGTCTGGCCGGTGCGGCCTACGGAGCCGAGACCGGTGCGGCCATCGGCTTCACCTTCGGCCCTGTCGGCAGCGCGGTCGGCGGAGTCGTCGGCGGCCTTGCGGGAGGCATCATCGGTAGCGGCGTCGGTGAGAGCATTGCCGACGGCATCAAGGATCTTTTCTGAGAGGAGCGGTTGAGCCGATGTCGACACCACCCCCCGACGACCCCGTGGGGGTCCAGCTGATCGCGATCCTCGACGACCCGGAGGCCCCCGAGGCCGACCAGCTCGACGCGGCGATGGACCTGGAGTTCCACTCCGGTCCGCGGCTTGAGCAGGCGATCTTCGAGATCCTGCGACGGGAGGACTTCAGCAGTGTCCTGGCCCAGTTGTGCGCGGAGTCGCTCGGCGGGATCTGGGCCCGGGAGGGCCGGATCGACGAGGCGTTCTTCCCGGAGCTGCGGGGGCAGGCGCTTCGGGAGGTGCTCGCCGTCCTCGGAGACCGCGCGCCTCAGCTGATCCCCGAGGGGATGCAGGAAGACTGACACGCCTGCCCGCGTCGGCCCCACCGGTTCCCCCGGTGGGGCCGCCGCTCGTCCGGCCCGCGAACGGGCGAGGCCGGCGTCCACATGTCCTGCCCCGACGTCGCGAAGGGCTCCCTGAGCCCACACGCCGCGAACGTGTCCCAGGCGGCGGGTCTTGACCTCGCGCACCGCACACGCCGCGTCACTACTTCGCGACGGGTGCCATCGCGGGCGGTGTCTCTCCTCCCGAAGTGTCGCGGTGGCCCGGCCACGCAACCATCCAGATCACGGCAGACGTCTACGGCCACCTGACTCCAGATGTCGGTGGCAGACCGAGGCCCGTGATGGACCAGGTACTGACAGGCGTTGGCGTGATCTGTGATCCCGCCCTGACCCGGCACGAGGACGCCTGGGTCGAGGCCACCCTCACCGACCCGGTCCGCCCGGCCGACCCCATGGCCCGCCTCACCGACCGCTTCCCGCACACCCTCAGCCTGGTCTTCGACCCCGACCGCGCCCCCGACGACCCCGACGTCTCCTACGCCCGCCGCCTGGCCGGCCGCACCGACCGCGAGGTCCGCGACGTCCGCTACGCCGAGGCCGTCACCATCGAGATCGGCCTGCCGGACGCCGACGTGGACACCTTCTGCGCCTGGCTCGCCGACCCCACGGCGGGCACCGCGACCCTCGAACTGGGCGGGGAGGCCTACGGGGACGCGTGACGAGCGTGCCGACCGACCGGTCTCCTCCGTCCCATGGCCGATCGGGGACGCCTGTTCGGGGACCTGACCGGCGGCCGGGTGCCCCGCCCACAATGACTCGCGTACGCGCGAAGACGCTTGGGCCGGGTGAGCCCTTGCCACCACGAGTGAGGCCACGCGATGGCATTGCAGGTCGCCGAGGGAGACGAGACTCACTGCGGTACTCCCCTCGACACCCCCTCCGGCGTGGAGCGGCCGTTCGTCGACGTCGGCTCCCCCTCGTTCCGTTTCGACGACCCCCGCCTGCACGCGGCCCGCACACAGGGCCTGCTCCCGGACAGCATCTACGGACCCGTGGTCTGCGACCACGCCACGGTCGGACGGCTGTTGCGGCAGCCGACCCTGGTGCACGACCCCTGGCGGCAGCTCCGCTGCTCCGGGGTGAGGGACCACGCGATCGGGTCCTGGTTCGCCTCGCTGCTCATCTTCTCCCGGGCCGACGACCACGACGTGCTGCGCCAGCGCATGCGTCCCCTTCTGCGCGGTCCGGCCTTCGACCCGTCGTTCGCCGCCGCCGAGGCCCTCGCCGCGACCGCCGGCGTCGACGGCGCGTGCGAGTTCGTGACCGACGTCGCCGACGCGATCGTGGACGCGCAGGCGGCGCGACTGCTCGACGTCGACAGAGCAGCACGTGCAGGACTTCCTCGGCCGGCCGGCGCGCAGGGAGGGCGTCGCGGCGGCCGAGCGCCCGGACTGGACGCTCCGGGATGTCGCTCCTCATCGGGTTCGAGCCGTACCGTCTGACGCTCGGCCAGCTGGTCGCGGTGCTGGCGGACCACCCGCGGGGGCGGCCGGGGACGAGACCGTCGCCCGGTCCGCGGTACGGGAGCTGCTGCGCTGGATGCCGACGGCGCCGATCCAGATCCGGTTCACCGAACAGCCGTTGACGCTCGCCGACCGCACGCTGGAACCCGGCCGTCCGGTACTCCTGTGCGCGGTGCAGGCCAACCGCGACGCGGAACCCGACGGCGACGCCTACCGGCCGCGGCGCGTGCCGTCCCGGCCGCGCCTCAGCTTCGGCGCCGGCCTGCACTACTGCATAGGCGCCACGGCCTCCGAGCGTCAGCTGACCGCCGTACTGTCCGCCCTGGCGGCCCGGTTCGGCGCACCGGAGCCGACGGGCCCGGTGCGGTGGGGCCCGCCGTCCGGGGTGCAGGGACCGGTCGAGGCCCCGGTCCGGCTGGCCCGGCGCCCGGACCGACGCCACCGCACGGAAGGCCGGATGTGCGGCTCGGCCGGAAGCTGACAAGGGGCCCTTCCTGCTTGCAATGCGTCATTGAAAACTTTCAGTTCGACAGGCCATTTCAACTGATTCCTACAATGCGCCACTTCCGGATTCCTTGCGCATGGCGATTGAAACAGTCTCCTCGGCGCCTGCTGACTTGCCGCCGCTCGGCCGCCCCGCATGCATCTCTCGGCCATCACTGCGCGGGGGGTTGTCCTGACATTCCTCCGGATCTAGGGTCCCTCCGGAGCAAGCGCTTTCTCCACGTCTTGGTCCCCGGCACTCCTAGGAGGACCGCATGCCCCCACACCAGACCCGCCGCCGTGTCGCCGTGACCGGCACCGGCTCGATCGTCAGCGGCAGCCATCTGCCCGCCCTCACCGCCCATGCCGACCGCGCCGAACTGGTCGCCGCGGTCGACGTCGACCAAGCCCGCCTGGGCGCCTTCCGGGAACTCGCCGGCGGCGACGTCGCCGGGTACACCTCCGTCGACGAGATGCCGGACGCCGTACGCCCCGACCTCGTCCTCGTCGGCACACCCCCCTCCCTGCACGGCGAGCAGACGGTGGCCGCGCTCAAGGCGGGCGCCTGGGTGCTGTGCGAGAAGCCGCTGTGCCTTTCCCTCTCCGAGTACGACGAGATCGCCGCTGCCGAGGAAGCCTCCGGCGCCTACGCCTCCGTCGTCTTCCAGCACCGCTACGGCTCCGGTGGCGTCCACGCCCGGCAGCTGATCACCGGCGGCGAGCTGGGTGCCCCGCTGGTCGCGCACTGCCAGACCACCTGGCACCGGGACGCCGCCTACTACGCCGTGCCGTGGCGTGGCACCTGGGCGAGCGAGGGCGGCGGCCCGACCATGGGCCATGGCATCCACCAGTACGACCTGCTGCTGCACCTGCTCGGCCCGTGGACGGAGACCCGGGCCATGGCGGCCCGGCTGGTCCACGACACCGAGAGCGAGGACGTGTCCACTGCACTCGTCCGGTTCGCGAACGGCGCACCCGCCACCGTCGTCAACAGCGTGCTCTCCCCGCAGGAGGTGAGCCGCATCCGCGTCGACTGCGCGGACGCCACCGTCGAGCTCACCCACCTGTACGGGCACCGCAACGAGGACTGGGTCTACACCCCGGCCCCGCACGTACCCGCCGAGCGCGCCACCGCCTGGCACACCCCGGACGCGGACGTGCCCAGCTCGCACACCGCGCAGTTGGCCGCCCTCCTCGACGCCCTCGACGCGGACGTACGGCCGCCGGGCGGCGGACCGGACGCCCGCGCCACCCTCGAATTCGCCGCCGCGCTCTACAAGTCGGCGTTCACGGGCCGCCCCGTGCACGCGGGCGAGATCGGCCCCGACGACCCCTACTACACAGCCATGCACGGCGACCACCCCCACTGGGCCCCCACCGAGGAGCGCGCATGAGCATCCGCGTCAGCCACGTCCACGGCGAGCACATCGCGGTCGCGGCACCGGACGGCACCGAGATCCTGCGGTACGTCTACCGCCCCGACCCCGAGGCGTACGAGGCGCGCAAGCCGTACGCCCACCCGGTGCGCACCCTCGGGGGCCGCACCGTCACCGGCTACCGGCCGAGCGACCACCGCTGGCACAAGGGTCTCCAGATGACGGCCAGTCACCTCTCCGGGCAGAACTTCTGGGGCGGCAACACCTATGTCCGCGGGCAGGGTTACCAGGTGCTGCCCGAGCGGGTCGGCTCGATGCGGCACGACGGCTTCACCGAGTTCGCCGTCGCGGACGACCGGTTCGCCTTCACCGAGGAGCTGACCTGGGTGGAGAACGCCGGCGCGGAATGGGCGCGGGAGGTGCGCGGGCTCACCGTCCACTCCGTCGACGGGTCGGCCGGTGCCTGGGCGCTCGACTGGACGATCCGGCTCACCAACGTCCGCACCGAGCCGCTGACCTTCGGTTCCCCCACCACCGAAGGCCGCGCGACGGCCGGGTACACCGGGCTCCAGTGGCGCGGCCCCCGTGACTTCACCGGCGGGACTGCGTTCGGCCCGGACTCCGTCACCGGCGCCGAGAAGCTGATGGGCACCCAGGGCCCGTGGCTCGCCTACACCACCGAGCACGACGAGGTGGACGCACACTCCACGATCGTCTTCGCCCACGCGCCCGAGAACCTCGACGCGCGGACGGCGATCCACGAGTCGCACTGGTTCGTGCGCGCGGAACCGATCCCCACGGCCGCGTTCTCGTGGGCGTTCTTCGACGAGTTCGCCCTGCCGCCGGGAGAGTCCTTCGCCTACCGCTACCGGATCGTCTTCGCCGACGGCGCCTGGGACGCCGACCGTGTCGCCACGCACCTGGAGGGCCTGCCGTGGTGAACACCCCCGCACTGCCCGCCGTGCCGAAAGGACCCGAGCCCGCCCTCCCGCACCCCCTCCCCGGCGCCGTCGGCCTGTCCCACCTCAGCGCCTACGATTGGGAGGCCGCCGACGGCGTCTGCGGCGGCAGCCCGCACCTGCACCTGGTGTGCACGGAGGCGTACGTCGTCACCGGGGGTCGGGGTGCCGTACAGACCCTGAGCCCGGACGGCTACCGGGAGATCCCGCTGGAGCCCGGGTCCGTCGCATGGTTCACCCCGGGCACCGTGCACCGCATGGTGCAGGGCGGTGATCTGCGCATCACCGTGCTGATGCAGAACAGCGGACTGCCGGAGGCCGGGGACGCCGTCTTCACCTTCCCGTCCGAAGTGCTCGCCGACCCCGAACGGTACGCGGCCGTGGCGACGCTGCCACCGGGCACCGGAGCCGAAGCGGAGCGGGCCGCCCGCGGGCGCCGGGACCTCGCCGTCGAGGGCTACCTGCGGCTGCGGGAGACGCTGGTCGCCGGGGACGCCGGTCCGTACGCGGAGTTCCAGCGGGCCGCCGCCCGACTGGTGCGCGACCGGGTGCCGCGCTGGCGCGAGCTGTGGCGGGCCGGTGCGCTGGCCGCCGCCGAACGCACCGGCGCCCAGCTGGACGCGCTGCAGGCCGGCGAGCCGTCGTACCTCGGCGGGGCGACCGCGTACGAGACCGCGCCCACCCGGCTCGGCGGGTTCGGGATGTGCGGCCGCCGTGACGAGTACAACCTGCCGGGCGTGACGCTCCCGTACGGCGGCGAGTAGCAGAGGTTCCCCCAGGGGGGCCGAGGGGGGCGTAAGGAAGCCAGAGGCAGGGATGAGGTGACCTCGGCATGCCTGGATGCTGGTGCCGCTCGCTTTCCTCGCCCCAGGGCCGCCGGCCCTGGCGCTCACCGCCGTAGGGCTATGGCACGCGGGGCGCTGACGACCGGCCGAGGCCCCCGGGCGGTCAGGGAATGTGAGGTGTGCGATGGGTCAGGGGGTTGATATGCGTTAGCGTGGCAGGCGTTGCCGGGGAGTCCCCGTGCTGGTACAAACGGGTTACATAGGTGCAATAGGGGTAAGGGTGCAGGTCGGGGTGGTTTCATGAGAATCCTGCACACTTCCGACTGGCATCTGGGCCGGGCCTTCCACCGCGTCAACATGCTCGGCGCTCAGTCCGAGTTCATAGGCCACCTCGTGGCGACCGTGCGCGAGCACGCCGTCGACGCCGTGGTGGTGGCGGGAGACGTCTACGACCGCGCGGTGCCGCCGCTCGCCGCGGTCGAGCTGTTCGACGACGCCCTGCACCGGCTCGCCGGCCTCGGCGTGCCCACGCTGATGATCTCCGGCAACCACGACTCCGCCCGCCGTCTCGGCGTCGGTGCCGGTCTCATCGACCGGGCCGGCATCCACCTGCGCACCGAGCCGTCTGCCTGCGGCACCCCGGTCGTGCTCGCCGACGCCTTCGGGGACGTCGCCTTCTACGGCCTGCCGTATCTCGAACCCGCCCTGGTGAAGGACGAGTTCGCGGTCGAGCGGGCCGGGCACGAGGCGGTGCTGGCCGCCGCCATGGACCGGGTCCGCGCCGACCTCGCCGGCCGCCCGCCCGGCACCCGCTCCGTCGTCCTCGCGCACGCCTTCGTCACCGGCGGCGAGCCCAGCGACAGCGAACGGGACATCACGGTGGGCGGTGTGGCCGCCGTCCCGGCCGGTGTCTTCGACGGCGTCGACTACGTGGCCCTCGGCCACCTGCACGGCTGCCAGACCCTCACCGGACGCGTCCGCTACTCGGGCTCCCCGCTGGCGTACTCCTTCTCCGAGGCCGACCACCGCAAGAGCATGTGGCTCGTCGACCTCGGCGCCGACGGCACGGTCACCGCCGAGCGCCTCGACTGCCCGGTCCCGCGCCCGCTGGCCCGCATCCGCGGCACCCTGGACGACCTCCTCGCCGACCCCGCCCTCACCGCCCACGAGGACGCCTGGGTCGAGGCCACCCTCACCGACCCGGTCCGCCCCGCCGACCCGATCGCCCGCCTCACCGACCGCTTCCCGCACACCCTCAGCCTGGTCTTCGACCCCGACCGCGCCCCGGACGACCCCGACGTCTCCTACGCCCGCCGCCTGGCCGGCCGCACCGACCGGCAGATCGCCGAGGACTTCGTCGCCCACGTGCGCGGCGCGGGCCCCGACGAACGCGAAATGGCGGTCCTGGACGAGGCGTTCGACGCGGTGCGCGCGGACGGCGCGGTCCACGAGGTGGCCCGGTGACAGCATGCCCGCACCCGAGCACCTTCATGGAGGCGGCCGCATGAGGCTCCACCGGCTCGACATCACCGCCTTCGGCCCCTTCGGCGGCTCCCAGAGCGTCGACTTCGACGCCCTCTCCGCCGCCGGGCTCTTCCTCCTGCACGGCCCGACCGGCGCCGGAAAGACCTCCGTCCTGGACGCCGTCTGCTACGCCCTCTACGGCACCGTCCCCGGCGCCCGCCAGAGCGGCCAGGGCCTCACCCTGCGCAGCGACCACGCCGACCCCGCCACCCGCACCGAGGTCCGCCTCGAACTCACCGTCGCCGGACGCCGGTTGGAGATCACCCGACAGCCCCCCTGGGAGCGCCCCAAGAAGCGCGGCGCGGGCACCACCCTGGACAAGGCACAGACCTGGCTGCGCGAGTACGACGCGACGGCCCGCGGCTGGAAGGACCTCAGCCGCTCCCACCAGGAGATCGGCGAGGAGATCACCCAGCTGCTCGGCATGAGCCGCGAGCAGTTCTGCCAGGTCGTGCTGCTGCCGCAGGGCGACTTCGCCCGCTTCCTGCGCGCCGACGCCGGCGCGCGCGGCCAGCTGCTCGGCCGGCTCTTCGACACCCAGCGCTTCGCCGACGTCGAGAAGCGCCTCGCCGAGCGCCGGAAGACGACCGAGGCCCGAGTCCGGGACGGTGACTCCGCGCTGCTGGCCGACGCGCACCGCATGCAGCAGGAGGCCGGCGACGCGATGGAGCTGCCGGAGCTGGCCCCGGGCGAGCCCGGCCTGGCCTCGGCCGTCCTCGCCGCCGCGGCCGTGGCCCGCAGCACCGCGCGGGAGCGCCTCACCGTCGCCCACTGCCGGCTCACCGCCGCCGAGTCCGCCCAGTTCGCCGCCGACCGCGCACTGGCCGGTGAACGTGAACGGGCGCGCTTGCAGGCCCGGTTCGAGGAGGCCAGGCAGCGGGCCGTACGGCTGGAGGAACGGGCCGCGGACCACCGGGCGGCGCAGGCGCGGATGGAGCGGGCCCGGAAGGCGGAAGCGGTGGCGCCGGCGCTGGAGCTGCGGGAGGCCGCCGAGGAGGAGCACCGCAGAGCGGCCGCCGCCGAGGTGCGCGCGCGGGCGCTGCTGCCGGAGACCCTCGCGGGAGCCGGTGCGGCGGGGCTCGCCGCCGCTGCCCGCCGGGCCGCGGAGGAGCTGGGCGGGCTGGAGTCCGCGCGCCGGGCCGAGCTACGGCTCGCCGAAGCCGTCGACGAGCGGGGCCGGCTCGACCGGCAGGAGCGGGACGACGAGGACGCCCTGCGTGAGGCCGCGGGCTGGCTCGCCGGCTGGGACGCCAGGCGTGCGGGGCTCCAGTCCCGTGTCGACGCCGCCCAGGAGGCCGCGACCCGCGCCGAGCAGCTCGCCGTACAGCGCGACCCCGCCCGCAGGCGGCTGGCGGCGGCACGCCTGCGGGACCAGCTGGGCCGGGACACCGACGAGGCCCAGCGCACCGCACTCGCCTCCGCGCAACAGGCCGTGGAAGCGCGCACGCACTGGCTCGACCTCAAGGAACAGCGGCTGAACGGCATCGCCGCCGAACTGGCCGCGGAGCTCACCGAGGGAGAGCCGTGCGCGGTCTGCGGGGCGACCGAACACCCTGCCCCGGCCGAGAAGTTCGCCGGGCACGTCGACCGCGAGGCCGAGGAACGCGCGCTCGCCGCCCTGCAGCGCGCCGACGAGCAGCGCGCCCGGGACGAGCGGCGGCTCGGCACCGTACGCGAGGCCCTGGCCGCCGCCACCGCCGAGGCGGGCGACATCCCGACCGCACAACTGGTCTCCCAAGCAGACGAGTTGGAGCGGGAGTACGCCCAGGCCCGACGGGTGGGCTCCGCCCTGCACGCGGCGCACGAGGAGCTGCGGCTGGCCGAGCAGGAGCGCGAGCACCGGCTGGCCGGGCGGCAGCAGGCCGAGCTCCGGGCCGCCGCACGGCTGACCCGGCGCGAGGCCCTCGACGCTGAACTGGCGGCCCTCGAGGAGGAGTTGGCACAGGCCCGGGGGAGCGCCGCCAGCGTGTCCGAACGGGCCGCGCAGCTGGAGCGGCAGGCGGCGCTGCTCACCGACGCCGCCGAAACCGCGCGTGCCGCCGAGGAGACCGCCCGGCACCTGAAGGACGCCGACGCCCGGCTCGCCGACGCCGCCTACCGGGCCGGTTTCGACACGCCGCAGGCCGCGGCCGCCGCCCTCCTCGACGACGCCGCCCACCGCGAGCTGCAACGGCGCCTGGACGAACGGCAGTCCGAGGAGGCCGCGGTGCGTGCCGTACTGGCGGAGACCGACGCCGCGGCAGCCGCCCAGCAGCCGCCCGCCGACCTGGGCGCGGCCGAGCACACCGCCGCCCTGGCCGCCCGGCGGCTGCGCTACGCCGCCTCCGCCCGCGACCGCGCCGCCCGCAGCTGCGCCGAACTGGACCGGCTCTCCGCCCGCGCCACCGAGGGTGTACGGCAACTCGCCCCGCTGCGCGAGGAGTACGACCGGGTGGCCCGGCTGGCCGGGCTCACCGCCGGCACCTCCGCCGACAACGAACGCAGGATGCGCCTGGAGTCGTACGTCCTCGCCGCCCGCCTGGAACAGGTCGCCGCCGCCGCGACCGTACGCCTCCAGCGCATGTCGTCCGGCCGCTACACCCTGGTCCACTCCGACGACCGCACGGGCCGGGGCCGCAGCGGCCTCGGACTGCACGTCGTGGACGCCTGGACCGGACGCGAGCGGGACACCGCCACCCTCTCGGGCGGCGAGACCTTCTTCGCCTCCCTCGCCCTCGCCCTCGGCCTCGCGGACGTCGTCACCGACGAGGCGGGCGGCGTCCGCCTCGACACCCTCTTCATCGACGAGGGCTTCGGCAGTCTCGACGACCAGACCCTGGACGAGGTCCTCGACGTCCTCGACTCCCTCCGCGAACGCGACCGCAGCGTAGGCATCGTCAGCCACGTCCCCGACCTGCGCCGCCGCATCCACGCCCAGCTGGAGGTCTCGAAGGGGAGGTCGGGCTCGGCCCTTCGGCAGCGCGGGGTCTGAGCGCCCCTTCGGGGCGCTTCACCGAGCCCCGTAAGGGGCGCGGGGAACTGCGCGACCAGCCACGACGGCGCGGCAGTCGGCAGACTTCCAGCGGAGTGCTCAGGTACCGACGGCCCGCCGCGGAAGCGGCGAGGAGTAGACGACGCTCGTCGTCACCGAGCCCAGCGCGCCGATCCGGCCGGAGACCTCCTCCAGGTGGCGCATCGAACGGGCGGTGACCTTGATGACGAAGCAGTCGTCGCCCGTCACGTGGTGCGCCTCCAGGATCTCGGGGGTGGCGGCGACCAGGTCGTGGAAGGGCTTGTAGTTGCCGTTCGGATAGCGCAGCCGGACGAACGCGAGGATGGGCAGGCCGAGGCGCTCCGGGTCGACCACCGCCGCGTACCCCTGGATCACGCCCGCCTCTTCCAGCCGGCGCACCCGCTCGGTCACCGCGCTCGGGGACATCGCGACGGCCCGGGCCAGCTCGGCGAAGCTGGCCCGGCCCTCGCGCTGGAGGACGTCGAGGATGCGCCGGTCGGTGGCGTCCGGGGAAAACTCGGTCATGGGGGATGGATAACAGGGAATCCCCGGCCGGACAAGGGCGAGGCCGGGGATCATGCCTTCAGGGCGCCCCGTCGTCCTCGTAGGTTTGCGGCCATGGAGATCCGCCGCACCGACGGCGGCCGGCGAAAGGCCTCACATGACCAGTACCGCCCTCAACCCCGTCCTGCGCGTCGCCGCCCCCGCCGCCCCCGCCGAGGCCGCCGCCCACTTCCGGGCGAGCCTCGCCTTCCATGCCGACGTCTCCGACGTGGCCGCCGCCCTCGCCGCCGACGGCGACCCCGGTTTCGTCGTCCTGGACTCCCGCTCGGCCGAGTCCTGGGACCAGGGCCACATTCCCGGCGCCGTCCACCTGCCCACCGCGCTCGTCCCCGAGCAGGCGGCGGCCCTCCTCGACCGGACCGTGCCCGTGGTGACGTACTGCTGGGGTCCCGGCTGCAACGGCGCCACCCGCGCCGCCCTGGCGCTGGCCGAACTCGGCTATCAGGTCAAGGAGATGCTCGGCGGGTTCGAGTACTGGGTGCGTGAGGGCTTCGAGTTCGAGACCTGGCAGGGCCGCGAGCGCCGTGCCCCGGACCCGCTGACCGCACCCGTCGCGGGCGACTGCGGTTGCTGATTCCCGGAGGCGAACCTGTGCCCTCGCTGTCCGTGTAGGTTCACCCCATGACTCGATATGCGGATCCAGGCGCGGTGGAGTGGGTGGAGTCGGGCGGCGGCCCGCTCGTGGCGGTCCCGGAGACGGTCCTGCCGTTCTGGGCCGGCGCCGACAGCGAGGACCTGGCCACCGACTACGACCGGGCCTGCGAGGTCGACGGCTACGTCGGACTGCTCCCGGTCGGGGACAGCACCGCCCTGGTCCTCGGCGACGAGCCCGCCTCGACGTCCTTCCTGCCGGACCACGGCACCTTCATCCGGTGGTCCGCCGCCAACTCGGAGGAGGAACTCCTGGCACAGGTGCCCGCCGCCCTCGACGGCGCCGTGTGGGAGAACGAGATCCGCTGGCAGGTCCCCGGCCCCGTCGTCCTGTTCGACTCCGCCTGGCCCGGCGGCGAGGCCGAGGGCGGGGACCATCTGCGGGTCCCGCTGGAGCCCGGCACCTACACGGTGCGCGCCGCCTACACCAGACCCGGCCCGGAAACCTGGCTGGGTCTGGTGCAGTTGCGTCGTCTCCCGTCTTGACGATCCGTCAGTTGATGCCGTCGACGGCGATGTCGAGGTGGCGCGGGCCGCGCAGTACCGCGTTCGGCCGGTAGGGCGGCGGATCCTCGACGAGGCGCGGGTTGTCGAGCCTGCGGGCCAGCTGGGCCAGCGCGATCTGGGCCTCCAGGCGGGCCAGCGGGGCGCCGAAGCAGCTGTGGATGCCGCTGCCGAAGCCGAGGTGCTGGATGTCCTGGCGGTCCGGGTCGAAGCGGTCGGGGTCAGTGAACCGGTGCGGGTCCCGGTTGCCCGCGGCCAGCATGAGATAGATGCGCGAACCCTTGGGAATGGTCACCCCGTGCACCTCGATGTCGGTGATGCAGGTGCGCTGCGGCAGGAGATGCACCGGCGGCTCGTAGCGCAGCAGTTCCTCCACGATCCGCACCGACAGTCCCGGGTCGTTGCGCAGCCGCTCCAGGATCTCCGGGTACCGCAGCAGCGTCAGCATGCCGTTGGTGATGAGGTTGACCGTCGTCTCGTGACCGGCGATGAGCAGCAGCACCGAGGTGCTGAGCACCTCCATCGTCGTCATGGCGCCGTCCGGGCCGTGGCTGTGCATCAGGTCGGACAGCATGTCCTCGCACGGTTCCTTGACGCGCTGCTCCACCAGCCCGTTCAGGTACATCCCGAGCTGGAGCCGGGCCTCCTGCGCGGTCTTCGCGGATTCGTCCGCCGTACGGCGGTCGGGGTCCAGGCCGGCCACGATCGGGTCGACCCAGGCCCGGAACCGCGGCTCGTCCTCCCGCGGCACGCCCAGCAGCCGGCAGATGACGGTGACCGGGAACGGATAGGCGACCTGGTCGACCAGGTCGATCTCCCGGGCGTCCCCGAGGCCGTCGATCAGCTCGGTGACGATCTCCTCCAGCTGGCCGCGCATGCCGTCGATCCGGTGCGGCTGGTGCGGCGGCCCGAAGGAGCCGTTGGCGATCCGGCGCAACCGGTCGTGCTCCGGCGGGTCGAGCCGGATGAAACTCGGCGGCAGCCCCGTCGGCTCCGGTCCGGACAGCTCGTCGTGCCCGCCCGCGGTCACGTTGGACTCGTCGGAGCTGATCCGCGGATCGTGGAGCAGGGCCTCGATGTCGTGGTAGGTGCTGATGAGGTACGGGCCGTCCTCCTCCTCGTGCAGCACCGGCGTCTTGCGGAGCTCCTCGTACAGCGGGTAAGGGTCGGCGCGGTTCGCGAAGTCGGTGATCTGGCGCAACATCGAGGTCTGCGTCATGACAGTTCCTTGGAGCGTCGGGGCCGGGTCGCGGTCAGTGGCGGGCGGGGTGGAAGACCAGCTGCGTGTCCGTCGGCGAGTAGCCGCTGAGGGTCACCATGGGGTCATGCGTCGGCAGGGCCGGGTCCGGGAAGTCCGCGTCGACCGGCACCCGTCCCTCGGGACGGCGGTCCACGGTCGGGAACTCCACCGGGAACGGCGCGGCCCTCTCGATCTGCCGCTGGTAGAACTCCAGCCACCGCGTGTTGTCGAAGCTCACCGCGGCGATCGTCCGGCCCTGGTAGCCGTAGACCCCGACGAACCGGCGCTCGGCCGGCGAACCCTGGGTGATCATGATCTGCTCGCCCATCGGCGGCACCCCGACCGACTTGATGTTCACCCCGAACTGCGACGACCAGAACGCCGGCACCCACAGGTGCGGCCTGCGCTCGGCGCTCGGGCTGATCATGTTGTGCGCGGCGGTCTCGGCCTGGGCGACCGCGTTGCCCCAGTGCTCCAGCGACAGGAACTGGTAGCCGAACAGCGCGTGCGGGGACCGCGCGACATCGCCGGCGACGAAGACGTCGTCGGTGACGATGCCCCGGAAGTCGAAGGCACGGCAGCCCGCGTCGCAGGCGATGCCCCGCGGGCCCGCGCCGAGGCCGGAACCGGTCAGCCAGTCGGTGTTGCGGACCGCGCCGAGCGACACGATCACCACGTCCGCCTCGACGATGGACTCGTCGGACAGATGGACCGCCCGCACCCGCCCGGCCGAGTCACCCTCCAGCGCGGTGACCTGGACGCCGGTGCGCAGGTCCACGCCGTTCTCGCGGTGCATCTCGGCCGCCACCGCGCCGATCACCCCGCCGAGGGCACCCACCAGCGGCGCGCCCGCGCGTTCCGCGACGGTGACCGCGATCCCCTGCTCCCGGCAGGCCGAGGCGATCTCCGACCCGGTGAACCCGGCGCCGATCACGAACACCCGGCGCGGGCCGGCCTTCAGCCGCCGCAGCAGCGCCGCCGCGTCGTCCCGGGTGCGCAGCGTGAACACGCCCTCCAGCCGGGCCTCGTCCTCCTTGGGCCAGGGCCGGGCCCGCACTCCGGTCGCGATCAGCAGGCGGTCGTACTCGACCTCGTCGCCGTCGGCCAGCCGCACCCGTTTGGCCTCGACGTCCAGACCCGTCGCGGCGACGCCCAGCCGCCACTTCGCGTCGATCTCCCTGCGGTGCGGCAGCGCCGTGTGGTGCGGGACCGCCTTGCCGAGCAGCACCGCCTTGGACAACGGAGGCCGGTCGTAGGGCTCGTACGGCTCGTCGCCGATCAAGGTGAGTTCGCCGCCGAACCCCTCGGCACGCAGCGTCTCCGCACCCCGCAGCCCGGCCAGCGACGCGCCCACGACCACGATCCGGCCCTCGCGCCGCAACCAGTCGTGATAGTCAGTGGGCGGCATCGGAGGCCCCTCCCGCGAGTCCGTCCAGGCCGTCGGCGGTGATCGCCTGCACCGGGCAGGCGGCGATGGCACGCGCGACCCGCTCCCGGTGCTCCTGCTCGGCCTGCGGGTTGTAGACGAGGGACTCCTCGCCGTGCATGGTGAAGACGTCCGGAGCGAGGAACGCGCACTGCGCGTATCCCTGACATCTGTTGAGGTCGACGACAAGGCGCATCATGGCTCCGCCCTTCCGGTGGCCAGGTCCGGTGCGCACCGCGGTCCGTCGGTCCAGCCCGGACGGCGGAGAACTCCCCGTACGCCAGCATGGGAGCCCGGTCCGGCCGTCGCCCGCCGGGGCCGCCGATCGGGTGAGCGAGCCGTCAGGCCGCCGGGGCCGAGCCGGAGCGGCGGAAGCCCGCCACGATGATGTGCACGCCGAGCAGCAGCGACCAGGCCGGGAACACCAGCTCGGACCAGGGCACGTTGGGCGAGACGAACAGCAGCACCAGGGTCACGAGCAGCCCCAGCGCCGTGAGCCGGCGGGGCAGGATGCCCAGGCGGTGGCCGATCACCGACGCGGAGCAGGTGAACACCGCCGCCATCCGCATCGCGTAGCCGATCATCAGCGTGTACGCCAGGTGCTGGCCGAAGTCCCAGGCGGGCCGGGAGGGCGACGTACCCGCCGGATGCGCGGTGGCGAGCACGGCCGCGGCCGCCGCGGCAGCGCCGAACATCATGGCGGTGAAGAGCAGGCCGCTGCCGAGGAACACGGTGGCCATGAACCGGTCCTCGGCGTCGCCGATGTGCGAGCGGACGGCGCCGATGAACCACAGGAAGAAGATGCCCGCGAACGGCACCAGGGCGAGGGCCGCCTGGACGGCGCTGCGCCGGGCGGGATCCGGCTGCTGGGCGGTGACCGCGGCCGCGCCCTGCGGGATGCCCAGCCGCATCAGCACGATGGCCGCGGCGAGCAGCAGCGCGAAGACGATCCCGGCCGCACCGGCCGCACGGGGGGTCTGCAACGGCTCCCCCGGGTGCGTGGAGGTCTGCATCCGCGGCTCGCTTCCTGTGTCCGGTGCCCCCGGCACCAGCAAGCCCGCTGCCGCCGGCCGCCGCCACCGGAGCACCCCCGAACGGCAGACCGCGCCGACCCGGTCACGGCTGCCGGCGGGCGCCCACCGGCGGTGGACGCCCGCTCGGTGCCGCCGCCCCGTCAGGCGCGGGCCCGACCCGTCACAGCTGGGACAGCTCGTCCACCAGGTCGTCCAGGCCCAGCGAACCCTGGGAGAGGGCCGCCATGTGCCAGGACTTGAGGTCGAAGCCGGCGCCCTGCCGCTTTCGGGCCTGCTCCCGGCCCAGCAGCCAGGCCCGCTCGCCCAGCTTGTAGCCGATGGCCTGCCCCGGCATGGACAGGTAGCGGGTCAGCTCGCTCTCCACGAAGTCCGCGGGCCGGCTGCTGTGCGCGCCGAAGAACTCCTGCGCCAGCGCGGGCGTCCAGCGCTCCCCGGGGTGGAAGGGGGAGTCGTCCGGGATCGTCAGCTCCAGGTGCATGCCGATGTCGATGATGACCCGCGCGGCCCGCATCATCTGCGCGTCCAGGTAGCCGAGGCGGCGCTCCGGGTCCGTCAGGAAGCCCAGTTCGTCCATCAGCCGCTCCGCGTACAGCGCCCAGCCCTCGGCGTTGGCGCTGACCATGCCCACGCTGGCCTGGTAGCGGGAGAGGTCCTCGGCGACGTGCTTCCACTGCGCCAGCTGGAGGTGGTGGCCGGGAACGCCCTCGTGGTACCAGGTCGACACCAGGTCGTAGACCGGGAAGCGGGTCTGCCCCATGGTCGGCAGCCAGGTGATGCCCGGGCGCGAGAAGTCGTCCGACGGCGGCGTGTAGTACGGGGCCGCCGCGCTGCCGGGCGGAGCGATCCGGGACTCCACCCGGCGCACCCGCTCGGCCAGGTCGAAGTGGGTGCCGTCCAGCTTCTCGATGGCCTCGTCCATCACCTCCTGCAGCCAGCCGCGCACCTCGTCGACGCCCTCGACGTGGGTGCCCTGCTCGTCGAGGTGCGCCAGCGCCACCCACGGCGTGGCCGCGCCGGGCAGGATCTTCTCGGCCTCGGCCTTCATCTCGCCGAGCAGCCGGTGGTACTCGGACCAGCCGTACGCGTACGCCTCGTCCAGATCGAGGTCGGTGCCGTTGAAGTAGCGCACCCAGCGGGCGTACCGCTCCCGGCCCACCACGTCCGGCGCGCCCTCGACCGTCGGCGCGTACACGTCCCGCATCCAGTCGCGCAGCGCCACGACGGCCCCGGTGGCGGAGCGGGCCGCCTCGTCCAGCTCGGTGCGCAGCGCCCCGGGCCCGGACGCCGCGAACTGCTCGAACCAGCCCTTGCCGTCGCCCGTGTCGGCCCACTCGCCGAGCTGGCCGACGAAGGTCGTGGTGGCGCGCGGACCGGCGTACAGCTTCCGCTCCATGCCGAGTTCGAGGGACTGCCGGTAGCCCTCCAGCGCGGCCGGCACCGCGCGCAGCCGCTCGGCGACCGCCGTCCAGTCCTCCTCGGTGGCGGTGGGCGTCACCGTGAACACCTGGCGCACCGCGTGCGCGGCCGAGCTCAAGTTGCTGACCGAACGCAGGCTCTCGTCGGCCTCGTGCACGGCGAGGGAGGCGCTGAGCCGCTCGCGCAGCAGGCGCGCGCAGCGACGCTCGATGTCACTGTCGGCACCGGGGTGCCGTTCGGCCTCGTCGAGCTTGGCGAGCGTGTCGCGCTGGAGCCGGGCGAGCGCCTCCGCGCCGGCCGGCGAGGTGTCGGGCAGCCGGCCCGAACTCTCCTTGTCGCCGAGGAACGTACCGGTGATCGGATCGAGGGCGATGAGTGCGTCGACGAAGGCGTCGGCGACCTGACGGGGGAGCGGGTTGCTGGTCTGTGACATGCGGTCCATCCTCGTACGACGGACCGCCGCCCGTCACGGGGATTGAACCGACGGCGCCGGCGGCAGCAGCGGCCCGCACCCCCATTGCTGGAAGATCAGCCGGGTCTCCACCCGGGCCACTTCCCGGCGGGCCGTGAACTCGTCCAGGACGAGCCGTTGCAGGTCCGTCATGTCCGCCACGGCCACATGCACGAGATAGTCGTCGGGACCGGTGAGGTGGAAGACCGTCCGCGACTCCGGCAGCGCCCGGATCCGCTCAACGAACGGTCCCACCAACTCCCGCCGGTGCGGCCTGACCTGCACCGACAGCAGCGCCTCCAGACCGCGCCCGAGCTTGGCCGGATCGAGTTCGAGGCGGTGCCCGAGGATCACCCCGGAGCGGCGCAGCCGGGTCACCCGGTCCAGACAGGTCGACGGCGCGACGCCCACCTGGGCGGCGAGATCGCGGTAGGTGGTCCGGGCGTCGTTCTGCAGCAGCCGCAGCAGATGCAGATCGACCGGATCCAGTACGACAGAATCGGCCACGGCCCGAACGTAGCACGGGGTTCACCGCGCACACCCCGTCGGTTGTTCACCCTGCCGTCATGGACACAGCAAGCACCTACGACGAGCCGGCCCCCGCCCGCGGGCCCCTCTCCCGCGCACCGCGCGCCCTGGCCACCGAGGCCGTGCACGCCGGCCGCGACGACCTCGCCCGTCAGGGCCTGCACGCCGCGCCGATCGACCTGTCGACCACCTACCCGTCGTACGACAGCCGGGCCGAGGCGGCCCGCATCGACGCCTTCGCCGCCGACGGCGCGGACCCGGCGGGAGGGCCGGTCTACGGACGCCTCGGCAACCCGACGGTCGCCCGCTTCGAGACCGCCCTGGCCCGTCTGGAGGGCACCGGGGCCGCGGTCGCGTTCGCCAGCGGCATGGCCGCCCTGACCGCCGTCCTCCTCGCCCGCGCGGCCGCCGGCCTGCGCCACGTCGTCGCGGTACGGCCCCTCTACGGCTGCAGCGACCACCTCCTCACCGCCGGGCTCCTCGGCACCGAGGTCACCTGGACCGACCCGGCCGGGATCACCGACGCGCTGCGTCCCGACACCGGCCTGGTGCTGGTCGAGTCCCCGGCCAACCCGACCCTCGCCGAACTCGACCTGCGGGCCGTCGCCCACGCCTGCGGCACGGTCCCGCTGCTCGCCGACAACACCTTCGCCACCCCCGTGCTGCAACGCCCCGCCGGACTCGGCGCCCGGCTGGTCCTGCACAGTGCCACCAAGTACCTCGGCGGCCACGGCGACGTGCTGGCCGGGGTGGTCGCCTGCGACGAGGAGTTCGCCGGGCAGCTCCGCAAGATACGGTTCGCCACCGGCGGCGTCCTGCACCCGCTCGCCGGCTACCTGCTGCTGCGCGGCCTGTCCACCCTTCCGGTCCGGGTCCGCGCCGCCTCCGCCACCGCCGCCGAACTGGCCCACCGTCTCACCGCCGACCCGCGCGTCGCCCGCGTCCACTACCCGCGGCTGGGCGGCGCGATGATCGCCTTCGAGGTCTACGACGACCCGCACGAGGTCATCGCCCGGGTACGCCTGATCACCCCCGCCGTCAGCCTCGGCAGCGTCGACACCCTCATCCAGCACCCGGCCTCCATCAGCCACCGCGTCGTCGACGAGCGGGACCGCCGCGGCGCCGGGGTGAGCGACAGGTTGCTGCGTCTCTCGGTGGGCCTGGAGGACGCGGACGATCTGTGGGCGGACCTG
This sequence comes from Streptomyces sp., assembly GCF_019510245.1. Classification (GTDB taxonomy): domain Bacteria; phylum Actinomycetota; class Actinomycetes; order Streptomycetales; family Streptomycetaceae; genus Streptomyces. The sequence goes on from NZ_JAEKKT010000128.1 coordinate 143,072, forward strand.
GACCAGGCACTGGGGTCGCTGTAGCTCGCCCCCGAAGGGGCGCTGGGCGTGGCCCCGGCTGAAGGCTCTTCGAGGAACTGCGCGACCGGCCAGCACGGACCCGCAGCCGCCGCGCAGTCCACGCCCCCTACGGCGCTTCGGCCCGTCCCGCGTCCCCCGCCCTGGAAAGCCACCCCATGGCCGTCACGGCGTCACCCGGCACCGCCTCCAGCCGGGCGGTGATGACCAGCGTCCCCTCCTCGATCTGATAGTCGAGCGGCAACCCCAGGCCCCGCATCGCCGCCACCATCCCGGTGTTGGACGCCTGCGTCACCGCGTACACGCTCTCGCAGCCCGCCTCGACCGCCATCCTCACCAGCCGCCCGAGCAGCTCGCTCCCGATTCCGCGCCGCTGCCAGTCGTCCTCGACGAGCAGCGCCACCTCGGTCTCGTCCCCGTCCCACAGCAGATGCCCGAGGCCGACGATCCGGCCCGACGCGGTCTGCACCGCCAGCGTGCGGCCGAAGCGGGGGCTGAGCAGGTGGTTCAGGTAACGGTCCGCGTCCCCGACCGGGCCGTGGTAGCGCAGCCCGAGCGTCCGCGTCGAGCAGCGCTCGTGCATCGCCTTCGCCGCGGCCAGGTCACCGGTGTCGGCCCGGCGCACGGTGATCTCGTTGCCCGCGGGCAACGAGATCACGTCCTGGCTGCGCGGGATGCGCGGCCCGAGCCGGGCGTCCAGCTCCACCAGCGCCCGCGCACGCGCGAACTCGGTCGGCGTGAACGGGAGATACGGCCGTTCCACGGTGATCACTCCCCCCTCCGGGGCACGCAGCCGCATCACGGTGTCCTCCAGCGACCCCTCGACGGGAACCGCCTCGGGGCTCCGGGCCCCGCCGACCGGGTGGGCGGGGAGCGAGCGGATCGTGCACCTCCCCAACAACTGCCGGAGGGCCAGCGGAAGTTCCGCCGCGTCCAGGGCGGTTCGGGTGGCCAGGCCGAGGACCCGGGTCGGCGCGTCCACCAGATCGTGGGCGTCGGCCCGCTCGATCCAGGTGTCCGTGCCCCCGGCCGGGGTGACCGCCCGCGTGATCTCGCCGGCGGTCAGTTCGGCCGGGGCCCGCAGCAGGAGCTCGTCCACCGTGCCGTCCCCCAGCGGATGCGTCTGCAGGCTCAGGATGTCCACGCGGTGCGCGGCGAGCGCGCCGCACAGCGCCGCCAGCGAACCGGGCTCGTCCCGCACCGTCGTCCGCAGCCGCCACAGGGTGCTCGCCCGGTCGCCGGTTCCCGTGGTGTCCGCGCCGGGTCCGGCCCGCCGCGTCCCGGGAACGGCCGGCCGGACGCCGGTATCGGTATCCGTCACCGGCGGTGCGTGTCCCGGGCGCCTCGCCCACCAGACGTGGAAGCCCGCCGTCGACGCGAGCACCAGCGCCGAGATCACCAGCAGCGCCGGACCGCCGGGTCCGTGCCCGACCAGGTTCGCCACCGCGTCGGCCACCGCGACGGCCGTGAACAGGGCGGCGAGCTCGACGACGTCCCGTCGCCAGTGGTGCACGGGGCGTCCGTTCCTCGTGCGCGTCACATCAGACATGTCTCGATTCATGCAGCCACTGTGAAGCAACGGTGTTGCGTGATCACGAACGCTCTGTGACCGATGGGTAAAGCATGCTTACGTTGTCTTTGTGACGGTTTTCACGCTTGTAGGGCTCTGCGGAACGACCGGTTCCTGTCCCCGTCAGGCGGCCACCGCCACGGTCAGCGCGTCCCGCAGCCGACGGGCCTGGACCACCACCCGGGACGAGCCGCGCCGGTCCGCCACCCCGGAGAGATGGGGCAGCTCACCCCGGGCCCCGGACCGCTCGGCGCAGTCGGCCGCGACGGAGAGCAGCTCCCCGAGCCCGCGGGCCGCGACCGGGGCGCCCGCCGTCGCCCCGGTCGCGAGGTCGGCGAGGAGCACGGGCAGGGTGTGCCGGAGCATCTCCCATATGGTCGCGTTCGCCCCCGTGGCCGCCGCCGTCCGGGCCGATTCGGCCAGCCGCAGCGTCTTCACCGCACCGCGCCGGACCAACTGGCCGAGGTCGGCTCCGAGCCGCTCCGCGTCGAGCTGTCCGCGTGCGGCGAGCACCAGCAGCGCGTCCACCGCGGCCAGCCGGTCCTCCGGATGCCGGGCGCCCAGCCCGTACGCCACGCACAGGTGGGTGCTCTCGCCCGCCGGGCCGCCGGACTCGGCGAGCAGCGGGAGGACGGCGGTCGTGCCCCGCTGGTCGCCCACGGCGGACCAGGACAGGTCGTGCACCAGCCGGACGGCCACCAGCTCACGCCGCTCCGGGAGCGCGGCCAGCCAGTGCGGATGGTTCTCCTGGGCCCAGTGGTAGCAGTACCGGCTCTCGCCGAAGGCGGTGACCGGCCGGCCGAGCCGCCGGAACTCCTCGGGGAAGTCCGCCTGGAACTCGAGGACTTCACCCGACTCGACCAGGATCCGCGACCCCGAGGTACGGCGGCGGGACAAGGGCGCGGCGGGCTCCTCGGCCGACAGCAGGCGCGCCAGGCGCTCGCCCTCCGGTGTGCCGAGCGCGACCGCGCGCTCGGCCGCCGCCACGGCAGCCGCACGGTCTTCGCGGCGCACCCGGAACAGGGCCTGCGCGAAGTCGGCGGCACCGACCCGGGCCCCCGCGCGGTGGTAGGCGTCGAGCCGGTCGACCAGTTCGCCCGGTTCGAGCAGGCCGGTGCTCCAGGTCGGCGTGGCCAGCAGCAGCGGCTGCGGATCCGTCCTTATCCGGTGGGCGAGTTCGCGCAGGCGCAGGTCGAACACCCGGGAGAACCCGGTGTGCGGGCACTCGTGGCCGACCGGACCACGGCGGAGGGCGGTGAGCAGGACGTCGGAGCTCACGATCCCGTACAGCGAGGCCAGCAGCAGTTCGAGGCCGTCCCGGGCGGCGAGGAGGCCGTAGCGGGTGTTGCCGAAGTACTCCTCGGTGTGCCACCCGCGACCCGGCTCGGACTGCCTCCACCACCGGGTGGCCGCGACCGGTTCGAGCGCCTCCCGCAACGCGTCCTGGTCACGGTGGGCGTGGCGTGCCAGGCCGTCCAGCACCCGTTCGAACGCGGCCACGTCCCCCTCGGACGCCAGCAGGGCGCCGATCTCCTCGGCGAGCTCCACCGCAGAGTCCGGTGCCGGTGCGAGCCGGAACGGCTCCGGGGCGGGTGGCAGCACCTCCTCGTACACCTCGGGCACCGGTGTCGCCGCGACACCGAGCGCAGCGGCCGCCCGGACGCGCAGAGCCGGGCTCAGCCGGTCGGCCGCGAGGGCGATCCCGGACCGGACCGCAGGCTCGCCGTCGAGCCGCTTCGCATGCCGCTCCAGCAGCTTCAACGCCCGCTCCTGCACCTGGGTGTCCTCGTGCCCGAACGCCTGGGCCACCGCCGGCAGCAGCTCTGCGGCCGCGGACGGGTCGCGGGCCAGCACCTTGCCGAGCAGCACCAGCTGGGCACGCACCAGCTTCTTCTCGGCGCGGAACAGCAGGCCTTCGCCGGCCTCGGCCAGCCGTCGCGGGGTGAGGCCGCCGTCCAGGGCCAGGGCGGCGAGGACCGACTGGGCGTGGGCGGCGACCGGGGAGGCGGCGTCCCGGGCCAGCGCCGTCCAGTCGGCGACGCGCTCTCGCTCCTCCTCCCGGGTGAGGGCGAGCTCGCCCAGCAGCGGCAGGAAGACCCGGTGGTCGGTCGGGCCGCCGCCGCGCAGCAGCCGGGCCACACAGGCGTCGACCACGGCCTTGCGCTCCAGTACGCCCGCGCCGGTCAGCTCCGCGAGGGCGCTGTGCCAGGAACCGGGGCCGTCACCGAACAGCCAGCGGACCTCGCCGAGATCGGAGAGCTCGAACAGGCCGTTCACCAGCGGCGCGAGATCGGGTTCGGCGCGCAGCCGGTCGACGAGAGGGACGCGCCCCCAGCTGTGGCCGATGTACCGGACCCAGCCGACCACATAGGCGTCCGTCACCGGGGCCTCGCACCCCGAGCGGCGCACCAGCCCGGCCATCAGCAGGAACGGCACGTCCGCGGAGACCGGCCGGGCGGCCAGCCGCCGGGCCACGTCGGCCTGCCAGCCGGTGTCCCGGTCCGCCAGCGCCTTCAGGAGCACGTCCGCCGGTGCCTTGCGCCAGCGCATGTCGGCCCCCGCGATCCAGGTCGCGGCCGCCGCGGCCCCCGAGTGACACATGGCCCCGGCCACCTGGAGCGCCGGATACGCGCGCTCGGACCGGCTCTCCCACGGCATGGCCCGCAGCTCCTTGCGCAGGGCCCGCAACTCGGGAAGCAGCGCACGCCGTTCGGCATCCGTCAGCTTCCCCACGAGGAGGGCCGTCTCCCCGACGCGCCCCGCCCGTACCGCCTCCAGCACCGCGCTCATCACGCACCCCCGCCGATCCGTGCCGTGTCCTCTGCCATGTCCCGTGCCACGTCCTGCGCCGCGCTGCGCTGCGCGTCGTGCCCCGTCGCAGCCCCCCGCCGCGCCATCCGTACCGCCAGCGCGTGCTTGCACGGCCCGCGTCCGCCGCGGTACTTCGCCCACCACAGGCAACTGCAGCTCAGCACCCCCGCCGTGTCCCGCACCCGGTGCACATGACCGTCCTCGGCCGTCACCGTGCCCAGCTGGCCGTCGAGCGCCACGGCGCCCGCCGCCACCAGCGCCCGGGCCGACCTGAGCCGGGGGTTGTGCCGCTCCACGCGCCCCGCGTCATAGGGCAGTTCGCGGTGGAAGTAGGCGGCCTCCGCCGTGTCGTAGCCGACGCGTCCCGAGGTGCCGAGGCGGACCAGGGCCGCCCGGACCCGCTCCGTGGGCAGCCCGGCCGAGGCGGCCAGGTCGGCGACGTCGACGCGGGGCTCCCAGGCCAGCAGGACCGCGATCAGCTCCGCGTCCTCGGCGGCCTCGTCGGTGGCGAGCGCGTCCAGTACACCGCCCTCGCCCGAGAACCCCCGGGCCGGGTCCGGGGACAGGGTCAGTGTGAGCCGCATGCCCCGCAGCACCACCTCCCAGGCGGCGGCCGTACCGGAGGCGGCGAGGGCGCCCTGCGGGCCGTAGACGCGCAGGGCCGTCGCATGGCGCAGCACCCGCTGCAGCGCGGCCAGCCGCTCCGGTCCCGGCAGGCACACCGTGCCCGGCACCGGCCGGGTCGTCGGCCGCAGTCCCCGGCCCACCGGCACCACCCAGCCGGGACCCGCCGGACCCCGGCGGGCGGTACCGCCGCGGGGGAGCGAGCGCAGGAACCGCACCGCCTCGTCCGCCGGCAGCTCGGCCCGCAGGTCGAACCCGGTGGCTATGACCTGGGCCTCCGCGAAGCCGCGCAGCCAGCGGTCCGGGAGCGGGACCTTCTTCTCCACCAGCGGGCCGTCCAGTGTGGTGACCGCCAACTCCTCTGGTCCGACGCGCAGATGGAGCGGATCGTCCGAGCCGAGCCGGGAGAGCGCCTCCCGCAGCGGGTTGTTGACGTCGACGTTCGTCGTGCCCTGGCCCACCTCGCCGCCGTCCAGTCCCGCGCCGAGGACGTCCAGCCGGGCGTACACCCCGCCGCAGCCGGAGAAGGACTCGAAGCGCAGCCGGTCGCCGTTGCCCGTCACCACCGGGTCCAGCGAGGCGCGCAGCTGCGGCTGGTAGTACCGCGCCGCCGCCACGTCCGCCACCGCGAGCAGCCCGGCCGCGGCCACCTGAGGAGAGGTCAGGAAGCCTGCGAAGAACCGCGGATGGTCCTCGACCCCGGTGGGCGTCGCGCCCCGGGAGGTCTCCAGCCCGAGGTGGCGGCCGTCGGCCCCGGAGCGCAGCACGGAGGGTTGGCGATAGGCCACGGCCTGTGAAGATCGCGTCATGGAAAAACCGTAGAGGCGACCACTGACAATCGGCCCTGACCTGCGACAACAACCGCGAAAGCATGCTGCGTGACGACGAGTTCGGAGAATGCGGCAGGGCCGCGCGCCGGGGGATGACGCCGGTGCGCGGCCCTGTGAAGAGCGTACGGGAGTTACTGGCCGACCCGGCCCGGCTGCAGGGTCTGCGTGAACAGCACGGTGCCGTCGTACTCACGCAGCCGCACCGTCAGCTCGCCGCTGTCACCGTCGATGTCGACCTCGCCGAAGAACTGGTAGCCCTCGGCGGGTGACACGTTCGAGGCGGTCGGCGCCTTGACGAACACCCGGTCGGGGCCGAACGTGCCGTCCAGCGCGTTGGCCGGGAAGGCACCGGCGTTCAGCGGGCCGGAGACGAACTCCCAGAACGGCGCGAAGTCCTTGAACGCGGCCCGTGAGGGGTCGTAGTGCTGGGCCGAGGTGTGGTGGACGTCGGCCGTCAGCCACACCGTGCCGGTGATCTTCCGGTGCTTGATGTACCGCAGCAGCTCCGCGATCTGCAGCTCACGGCCGAGCGGCGCGCCCGGGTCGCCCTGGGCGACGGCCTCGAAGTTCGCCTTGCCCTCGACCGGGTCGGGCACGACCAGCCCGAGCGGCATGTCCGCGGCGATCACCTTCCACACCGCACGCGAACGGGACAGCTCGCGCTTGAGCCACTCCAGCTGCTCGGCGCCGAGGATGCCCTGCGGGTCGGTCGTCTGGTCGTCGGGCGAGTTCGCGTTGCGGTAGGTCCGCATGTCGAGCACGAACACGTCGAGGAGCGGACCGTGGTGGTGGACGCGGTAGATCCGGCCGTCCGGGCGGCCGCTGATCGTGGAGATCGGGAAGTACTCGGAGAACGCCCGCCGCGACCGCAGCGCCATGTCGTCCAGCTTCGTACCGGCGGGGTAGGCGGTGCCGGTGCCGATGACCTCGCCCGGGTACCAGTTGTTGCGGACCTCGTGGTCGTCCCACTGGATGACGTTGGGCACCTGGGCGTTGAACCGGCGCAGCGCCTGGTCCAGCAGGTTGTAGCGGAAGTTGCCGCGGAAGTCGTCCAGCGTGACCGCGACGTGCGACTTCGCCTCGGAGGTGACGTTGCGGTACAGGCTGCCGTCGGGCAGCGCCTGGGTGGCCGTGATCACGCCGTCGGCGTAGATGTTGTCGCCGCTGCACAGGAAGAAGTCGGGGTCCAGCTTCGCCATCGCGTCGAAGATGCGGTAGCCGCCGATGGACTCGTTGATGCCCCAGCCCTGCCCGGCCAGGTCACCCGACCACACGAACTTCACGCCCTGGCGGCGGCGCGCGGACGCGGTGCGGAAGGTGCCGGTGACCGGATCGCCGGTGCGGCGCGGGTCGTCGGGGTCGGCGAGCAGCACCCGGTAGTGGATCTGCTCGCCGGACGGCAGCCCGTGCAGCCGGGTGGTACCGGTGAAGTCGGTGCCGGCGCCGAGCAGCGGGCCGCGCCACCTGCGGGCGCCCCGGAACGACTCGGTGGCCGAGGTCTCCACGATCATCCGGGCCGGCCGGTCCGAACGGACCCACACCAGGCCGGAGTCGGCGGTCACGTCGCCCGCCTGCACGCCCCAGTCCGCGCGGGGACGCCCGGACAGTGCGAACGCCGGCGCGGAACCGAGCGCCGTGGGCAGGGTCAGGGCCGCCGACGCGGCGAGCGAGCCGCGCAGCACACTGCGGCGGCCAGGGAGCGAAAAGGACATGGGAGGGCCTCCAGAGCGGGATCCGGCCAGTAGTGCACAGCCACAACTACTGGGGCCCCGCAGCGCACACGCAAACCGCGAGTGAACAACTGGACCACCCCGCAAGCGCTGTCTCTCCGGAGGGCGGTGCTGTCACGGTCGTTCCGGTCCGGTGCCCCTGGCGCCACGGAAACGGCCGCGCTGCTGTGGCAGGCGGCCGTCAAACTCCGGGCGAGCGGTCGGTGCACCGCTTCCGTGCTGTCGGCCGCCGGTCGCCGGCCGACCGCATCGGACGCGGCGTCGGTGCCCGGCCCTCCTCAGCGGCTGCCGTCGAGGATGACGCGGGCGACCAGCGCCGGGTCGTCGTTCATCGGGCAGTGCCCGCAGCCGGGCAGCCGGACCAGCCGGGCCTTGGGAATGATCTGCTTGGCCCGCACCCCCTGGCGGCGCACCAGCAGCAGGTCCCGGGTGCCCCAGCCCACGGTGACCGGGATGCCGGGGACGTCGTCGGTGAACTGGACGGCGGCACCCGCCCGCAGCGTCTCGGCGAATCCGCTGGCCTGCGCGAGGGCCAGCGTCTCGGCGACCACGGCCTCGGGTGAACGGCGCGCCGGGCGGGCGTAGATGGTGCTCGTCAGGGCGGCCCGGCCGGCGGCCGACCGGGACAGCCGCTCGACCAGCGGGAGCGGCAGCCGCTCCGCGATCCGCCGCATGGCGATGAGCACACCGAAGGCGTAGCGCCGTTCGGCCTGGGACCAGAACCCGGCGGGGGAGAGGGCGGTGACGGACCGTACGAGCTTCTCGCGGCCCAGCTCCAGCGCCAGCAGCCCGCCGAGCGAGTTGCCCGCCACGTGCGGCCGGTCCAGCTCCAGGGCCTCGAACAGGGCACCGAGCAGGGCGTTGGTGGTGGGCAGGTCGTAGGCGAGACCGTCGGGCAGGGCCGGGGAGGCGCCGAAGCCGGGCAGGTCCACGGCGATCACGTCGCGCTCGGTCGCGAGGATGTCCACCACGGGGTCCCAGGCCTGCCGGTGATGCCCTATGCCGTGGATGAGGACCAGCGGTTCGCCGCGGCCCACGCGCGCGTACGAGACGGTCACATCCTGCCGGCCGTGCGCGGCCGGGGCTTTGAACGAGACGGTGGCGGACATGGGGGCTCCTCGTCTGGCGACTTCGGCGGACGCCGTAGACAGCTTGTCAGCAATTACTACTCGCGGGTAGTCCCCGGTCTGGCGTGTCGCACGCCGACGGTCCCCGGATCATTCTGGGCCGGGGATGCGGGCCGCTCCGCGATTCCGCCCTGCCGTGCGAGGACGTGTCGTACGCCGCGCCGTGCGACCGGAGCTTTGCCGCCATGTCACGAAAACCCACCCGCGCGAACGCCTCGTGAACGCTCCGTGGCACCGCTTTCTATGCGTTGGCCAAGGGATCGAGGATTGGTCTTGACCAAGGGTCTGCGCCGCCCTATGGTCGCAGATAAGTAAAACAACCTTTAATAAACAAGGGCGCTAAAACGCCGCCGGACCACGGCGATTGCGGAGGACAGGGTGGGGACCACGCAGCTGGAATCGGTGCCGGAACCGAAGTACTGGCATCTCAAGACCGTGCTCAGTGAGGCACTGGACTCGGAGTTCTCGGTCGGCGAGATCCTGCCCAACGAGCGCGACCTCGCCGCCCGCTTCGGCGTGGCCCGCGCCACCCTCCGTCAGGCCCTCGAACAGCTCGAACTCGAAGGCCGGCTGCAGCGCCGCCGCGGCGTCGGCACGACGGTCGCGCCCCCGCGCATGGGCGTGGCGGTCGGCACCGACCAGCACGCCTGGCCGGGCGCCCCCGGGGACGCCTGGCAGCCCGCCGACTGCACCCTCGCGGTGCCGCCGGCCGCCGTCGCGACCGCCCTGGAGACCGGCGCGAAGGAGCCCGTGCACATCGTGCGCCGCTCCCGCGTCTCGCACGGCCAGCCCGTCGCCGCCGAGCTGCTCTACATCCCGGCGGCCTCGATCCCGGAACTGACGGCGATCGACGCGCCGTCCGGAGCACCTCGCGCGCGTGCGGTGCTGCGTGAGCTGCAGCGCCTGGAGCTGGAGAGCCAGGACCGCGCCGTGGAGCTCGGCTCGGCCCGCGCGGACGACGCCAAGGAACTCGACCGGCTCCCCGGTGCCCCGGTGCTGGTCGTCACCACCCGGTTCCTGGCCGCCGGCCGTACCGCCGCGCTCTCCGTCGCCACCTACCGCGCGGACACCTGCCGGCTGACCTTCGGCGACACCGGCGGCGTGGAGATCCACCACGGCCCCGAGCGGCAGGCCTCCTAGCCACCGCCCTTGACACCAGGTCGCGCCCCGGTCATCCGCCGGGGCGCGACGCTTCGCGTGCGGGGCATCCGCTCAGCGGCGCGCGGTGACCGTCCCGTCCACCGCGAACAACTGCTCCTCCACATGGTCGAGGGCGAGCCGCAGCGCACCCGTCGCCACCGCCGCCTCACCGAGCAGCGAGAGTGCGACCCGGGGCGGCCGCAGACAGTAACGCGCGAGCTCCCGCCGCAGCGGCTCCAGGACGCCGTCGAGGCCGGCCGCCCAGCCGCCGATCACCACCAGCTCCGGGTCCAGCGCCAGCACCAGCGCGGCGACGTCGTGGACCAGCCGCTGTATGAACCGGTCCACGGCCGCCCGCGCCCGCGCATCCCCCTTGCGGGCCAGCGCGAACACCTCGGCGACCGCCTGTTCGTCCAGCGGATGCAGCGGCTCGTCGGTGGTGGACAGCAGTGTCTCCGGGGTCACCTCCCGGCCCAGCAGATGCAGTGCGCCGATCTCCCCGGCCGCCCCGCCGTACCCCCGGTGCAGCCGGCCGCCGATCAGCGATCCGGCGCCCGGACTCAGCCCGGCCAGCACCATCACCACGTCGTCGGACTCGGTGGCGGCGCCCTTCCAGTGCTCGGCCACGGCCGCCGCGTTGGCGTCGTTCTCCACCAGGACCGGGCACTTGAAGGACCGGCTCAGCCGCTCGCCGAGGCGCAGCCCCGTCCACTCGGGCAGCGCGGTGCCCAGCCGTACCCGGCCGTCCGCCTCGACTATGCCGGGGGTGCCGACCCCGACGGCCCGCAGCGAACTGCGCGCCACTCCGGCCCGGCGCAGCAGCTCGGCCACGGCGGTGCGCAGCCGCTCCAGCCGCTCGTCCGCGTCGGCGGTCTCGTCGACTTCCTTGGCCTGTGCCCCCAGCACCCGGCCGTCCAGGTCGGCCAGGAGCGCGGCGACGCGGTGCGGGCCGATCTCCAGGCCCAGCAGGTGCCCGGCCTCGGCCCGGAACCGGAACCGCCGCGCCGGCCGCCCCTGCCGGCGGGCGGCGCCCTCCTCGGCCGCGGTCTCGACGACCAGCCCGGCCTCGATGAGCCCCTCCACGACGCCCTCGACGGTCGGCCGGGACAGCCCGGTCACCCGGGTGATCTCGGTGAGCGTCGCACAGTCCGTGGCCCGCAGCGCGTGCAGCACCACCGCGGAATTGATCCTTCGCAGCAGAGACGGATCACCGCCGGTCAATCCCGCCAACGTCCGTCCTCCCAGCTAACCCTGCACGTTGGCCGGATCGTACTTCGGCGCCGACGACCCCGGCGAGTGCCGGACGCCGCCGATCTGCCCGAGATCCGCGATCAGCGGGGTACGGCGAACCGTGGAAGCGTCGGCTAGGCCTCCGCCGCCACCCGCAGCCGCCCGAACTCCTCCGCCATCGTCGCCGCCGTCCAGTGCGCGTTCAGGCCGCTCGGGTTCGGCAGGACCCACACCCGGGATTCCCCGATCGTCCGCTCCTGCGGACCCACCCGGGCCCCGCGGTCGGCGAACGCGGCCCGGTAGGCCGTGACGCCCACCACCGCCAGCCACCTCGGCCTCACCCGCGTCACCTTGGCCGTCAGCAGGCGCCCGCCCTCGGCGTACTCCTCGGCCGTCAGCTCGTCGGCCCGCGCGGTCGCCCGCGCCACCACGTTCGTGATGCCGAGCCCGTACGACAGCAACTCGGCCTGTTCCGCGGGCTTCAGCAGCCTCGGGGTGAAGCCGGACAGGTGCAGGACCGGCCAGAAGCGGTTGCCGGGACGGGCGAAGTGGTGACCGGTGGCCGCCGTCATCAGGCCGGGGTTGATCCCGCAGAACAGGACGCGGAGGCCCTCCGCGAGCACGTCCGGGACGAGACGGTCGCGGGCGGCCTCCAGTTCCGCCGCGGTGAAGCGGGGGGAACGGCCGGTCAGAGGATCGCTCCGGGGGTGTAACCGGCGGCCTCGGGGTGCTGCTTGACGATCTCCTCGATCCGGCCGGCGACGACACCGACCTGGGCGGCGGCCGCGCCCGTGAAGGACAGCTTGTCGGCCATCAGCGCCGCCAGCTGCTCGCGGTCCAGCGGCAGCCGCTCGTCGGCGGCGAGCTTGTCGAGCAGGTCGTTGCGCTCGGCACCCTGCTCACGCATCGCGAGCGCGGTGGCGACGGCGTTCTCCTTGATCGCCTCGTGGGCGACCTCACGGCCGACACCCGCGCGCACCGCGCCCATCAGCACCTTGGTGGTGGCGAGGAACGGGAGGTAGCGGTCCAGCTCCCGGGCGACGACGGCCGGGAAGGCGCCGAACTCGTCGAGGACCGTCAGGAAGGTCTCCAGGAGACCGTCGAGCGCGAAGAAGGCGTCCGGCAGGGCCACCCGGCGCACCACGGAGCAGGACACGTCGCCCTCGTTCCACTGGTCGCCCGCCAGCTCGCCGGTCATCGAGGCGTAGCCGCGCAGGATCACCATCAGGCCGTTGACGCGCTCGCAGGACCGCGTGTTCATCTTGTGCGGCATCGCCGAGGAGCCCACCTGACCCGGCTTGAAGCCCTCGGTGACCAGCTCGTGCCCGGCCATCAGCCGGATCGTCTTGGCCAGCGAGGACGGGGCGGCCGCCAGCTGCACCAGCGCGGTCACGACCTCGTAGTCCAGCGAGCGCGGATAGACCTGGCCGACCGAGGTGAACGCCTGCGAGAAGCCGAGGTGCGCGGCGATCCGGTCCTCCAGCTCGGTCAGCTTCGCCGCGTCGCCGCCCAGCAGGTCCAGCATGTCCTGGGCGGTGCCCACCGGCCCCTTGATGCCCCGCAGCGGGTAGCGCCCGAGAAGCTCCTCGACGCGGCCGTACGCCACGAGCAGCTCGTCGGCGGCCGTCGCGAAGCGCTTGCCGAGGGTCGTCGCCTGCGCGGCCACGTTGTGCGAGCGGCCGGCCATGACCAGCTCGGCGTACTCGCCGGCCAGCCTGCCCAGGCGGGCGAGGACGGCCGTCGTACGGTCCCGCATCAGCTCGAGGGAGAGCCGGATCTGGAGCTGCTCCACGTTCTCCGTCAGGTCCCGGGAGGTCATGCCCTTGTGCACGTGCTCGTGGCCGGCGAGGGCGTTGAACTCCTCGATCCGCGCCTTCACGTCGTGCCGGGTGACCTTCTCGCGCTCGGCGATGGAGGCCAGGTCGACGGTGTCGAGGACCCGCTCGTAGTCGGCGATCGCCGCGTCCGGCACCTCGATCCCGAGGTCCTTCTGGGCCCGCAGCACGGCGAGCCAGAGCTGCCGCTCCAGCTTCACCTTCTGCTCGGGCGACCAGAGCGTGGCGAGCTCGGCGGAGGCGTAGCGTCCGGCGAGGACGTTCGGGATGCGGGGCTTGGCGGGCGCGGCTGAAGTCACGTGTACGGAGTTTACCCGGCATCCAGAGGGCCCCCGGAACGTCCATACGGTCCGGAGAGTGCAGGTCGGACGCGTTCCGACCTGCGCTCTTCCGTGGGGTCTGTGAGACGAGCTCCGGGCCATTCCTTCGGTGAACCGGCCCGGGGGCCCTGCGCCACGCGGAAGGCCGTTTGTCGGCGCCGGGCCAGAGCTGCAGAGCTCAACTGCGGTGGCTGGGCTGCACGCACCTTGATGTACGGGCCTGTCCTGTTCTGGTGGCAGGGCGTGGCCTGCATCCCGACGTTCGGCGGAACCCGCGATCCCTGTCGCTATCCCATCTCGTTCCGCGTCCCCTCTTGCCCCCTCATGAAATTACGGTCATACTTTAAAGGTCGCGGGAAACCTCAGGGATCTGACCCGGAGCGGCCCCGCCCGAGGCCTCTGGCCGCCGACTGCAGCCGCAGTCGGGAGACCGGGTTACCGCCCTGCGCCCACCCTGCAAGGAAGAAGGGGGCGGCGCACACTGGCGCCACCCCTCACATCGAAGGGCACGACCGTGAACGACGCACATGGAGTACGAGGCGACGTGGTGACGTCGTACAAGAACGCATCGACCCGCACCGTCACCGCCGGCGGAGTGACCTTCGCCTACCGTGAGCTCGGTCCCCGGTCGGGTGTCCCGGTGGTCTTCCTCACCCACCTCGCCGCAGTGCTCGACAACTGGGATCCCCGGGTCGTCGACGGCATCGCCGCCGGGCACCGGGTGATTACGTTCGACAGCAGGGGCGTCGGCGCCTCCACCGGTTCGACGCCGAAGACCATCGAGGAGATGGCCAAGGACGCCGTCACCTTCATCCGGGCGCTCGGACTCAAGCAGGTGGACATCCTCAGTTTCTCGATGGGCGGCATGATCGCCCAGGTGATCGCGCAGACCGACCCGCAACTCATCCGCAGACTGATCCTTGCGGGCACCGGTCCTGCCGGCGGTGAGGGCATCAAGAACGTGACCCGGATCTCCCACTTCGACACGCTCCGAGCGCTGCTCACCCTTCAGGATCCGAAGCAGTTCCTCTTCTTCACCCGCACCGCGAACGGGCGTCGGGCCGGCAAGGAGTTCCTGGCTCGTCTGAAGGAGCGCACGAAGGACCGGGACAAAGCGATCTCCCTCGTCTCCTACCTCTCTCAGCTCAAGGCCATCCACCGCTGGGGGCTGGCACGTCCGCAGGATCTCTCCGTGGTCCAGCAGCCCGTGCTCGTCGCCAACGGTGACGACGACAGGATGGTTCCGACGCAGAACTCGGTCGACTTGGCCCGGCGACTGCCGAACGCCGAGCTGGTGATCTACCCCGACGCCGGCCACGGCGGCATCTTCCAGTTCCATGAGCAGTTCGTGCCGACCGCTCTCGAGTTCCTCGAACGGCCGTAGGTCCGCGGTCCGGTCGGCGCTCAAACCGAGGACGTTGACTCAGAGTCGTGACGCCCGGTGGGCGGGCGACTCGAGGCGTCTGTCCGGCATCACTGACCTGGCCGTTTCCCGGCCGTGCGGCGCCGGCGAGGTGGTCGGCGTGCGGGACGGCGATGCGGAGAACGGCGTGGTACGCCCCGCCAGTGACGCGGCGGGAGCCTCCAGGGGGCTGAGCCGGTGCTGGCTGCTCGGTGCGAGGCGGGTCGGGCGAGCTCCCGCTGAGTGGTGAGGCGGCCTGGAGAAGTCCCGCTGGCCGCGTTGTCGGCGTGCAGGGAATCGCATTCGCGTGCGGACGCAACCTCACCACGCAGGGCGCGGCAGGGGGCAGGCGGTCACCCGCCCGGGGATTGACCGTCCCCCTCAGCGGATGAAGGTGAGGGCGTTCTCGATTCCCTGCTCAAGTACCTCGTCGGAGAACTTCCGGTCGGAGAGAGCGCGGGACAGCTGCAACGTACCCACCGCCATGGTGAAGAGCCCGATGGCCTGACCGCGGGCGGACTGCGGATCCTCGGGTGCCAGGCGGGCAGCGAGCTCTTCCACGATGCCCCTGGCACCGTCGGTGTAGGCCCCCTTGGCCCCGTCCCCGCAGCGGCCGATCTCGTCGAGCAGGGCGGCGGACGGGCATCCGTCGCCGGGGTTGTCCCGGTGCTGGGGCGACAGATACTCGCGAACGAAATCCTCGAGTCCCTCGCGGCCGGGCCGCAACGCGCCGTAGCTCTCCTTCTGCGTACGCAACTGGTCGGCGACGACGTTGGCGACGAGGTCGTCCTTGGACTCGAAGTGGGCGTAGAAGGCTCCGTTGGTGAGTCCGGCGTCCGACATCAGGGTGGAGATGCCGGAGCCGTCTATGCCGTCCTGCTTGAACCGATGACCGGCCCGTTCGATGATCCGTTGCCGCGTCACCTGCTTGTGCTCCTTGGTGTAGCGCGCCACAGGGTTCCTCCATCAGTTCCGCCGGGCCATTGCCTCCCATCCTAATCTATGGTCTGACGCATGTAATATTACGATCGAAAGACGACTTTGCGGCCGATCCGCCGCGCCCGGGAGACCACCGCACCTCTGCGTCATCGTTCGCTCCAAGGGCGCCCCTGACGGTTCGTCAGGGACGCGTGTTCGTCAGGGCACCCTGACTTGACAGAGGCGACGCGCAGGACCAGGTCTCGCAGACGCGTGGCCATGTCGTGCTTCTCCTTGCCGTTGCCTCGATGCCCCCGACGGGCGAGGGGGTGTCAGCTGGCCGGCTGGGTGCGCCGGGCTGCTGGCCGAGGGCCGGGCAGGGAGACGTGGCACAACGTGCTGACGCGGCCGGCGGTCGGGACGGCGGTGTAGCGCAGCCGCGGTTTCGGGTCCGTGGCCGCCGCGGCGATATCGGCGTCCGTCACAACGAGCTGAGCCACTGGCCTGCCGACGCTCCCGACCCCGGATCACCGTCGCCATGTCCCTGTCGCCATGTCCTTCTGCTGCCGTGAGGCGCGAGTTCACTGATCACGCCCGACGCTACGAAGGAAGCGCGGCAAGCGGATCCGTCACCGTGTCCGTCACATATGGCCTGGTGTCATTGAGCTCGGGTTGCGGCAGTGGCTCGGGGCGAATGCAGCCCATTAAGCTTTCAAGCAAATGGACCTCTACGGACGGCGCCAGGAGCAGGCAGCCCTTGACCGGATCCTTGACGGTGCCCGTCAGGGATTGGGTGCGAGCGTGATGTTGTGGGGTGACCCCGGCATCGGTAAGACCGCCCTGCTCGAATACATGGCTGAGTCGGCCGCCGCGGACTTCACCGTCCTGCGATGCGGGGGCACTCGCCTTGAGTCGCAGCTGGCCTTCGCCGCACTGCACGAACTGCTGTGGCCGGTGACGGAGCGGATCAGCACGCTCCCGGAGCCGCAGGCCAACGCCTTGAACGGGGCGCTCGGTACGAGCAACGATGCGGCGGACCGGTTTCTGATCGGCGTGGCCGTACTGACGCTCGTCGGCGAGCTGGCCGACAAGCGGCCGGTTCTGATCGTCGCCGACGACTCCCAGTGGCTGGACGAGCCGTCCGCCCAGTGCCTGGCCTTCGTCGCTCGCCGGCTGCGCGACGAGGCCGTGGTCATGCTCCTCACCGGCCACGACAATCCCGTCGAGGGCCCCTGGGAGAAACTGTCGGCGATGGAGGTCCGGGGGCTGGACGACGACAACGCACGGCTCCTCGCCCGTGCCCTCGCTCCGCACGCGGACGAGACGGTGATCCGCCGCACGGTCCGCGCGGCGGCCGGCAATCCGCTGGCACTCCAGGAGCTGCCCACGTCCGAAGCGGCCGGTGACCTCTCGACGTATCCGCTGGGCGACGACCAGATCACCGTCGGGCCCCGCCTGCGTCGTTCCTTCCACGCCCGGATCGAGAAGTTGTCGGCGCCTGCCCGCACCGCGCTTCTCCTCGCCGCCGCCGACGACCGCAGTGACCGGGACACCGTGCGCCAGGCCGGTGGCGTGCTCGGCCTCGACGCGGCCGCGTGGGACGAGGCCCAGCACTCGGGCCTGCTCACCACGGGCTCGGGCGGGCGGATCCGCTTCCGCCACCCGCTCATGGGGGCGGTGGTCTACGACGTGGCGCCGCCCGTGGACCGGCAGGCTGTGCATCACGCTCTCGCCTCCGTGCTGAGCGGCGAGCACGCCGGCGAGTTGCGGCCCTGGCATCTCGCCGCAGCTGTGGAAGCCACGGGCGGAACCGACGAGGAGGTGGCCCGGCTGCTGGAGGAGTCGGCCCGCCGTGCCTGGGCGCGCGGCGGCTGTGCCACGGCTGCCCGTGCCCTGCAGCGTGCGGCGAGGCTGTCACCCGCCGCGGACGACGCGGCACGGCGACTGTCCTACGGGGCGAGGGCGGCCTGGGAGGCCGGACAGGTCGATGCGGCGCGGGGCATGCTGGAGCGGGCGGAAGGGATGTCCTCCGAAGCCACGGTCGGGGAGCTCAGCGAAGGGCTGAGCGGGCTGATCGAGTACGCGCACGGCGATCTGGGAATCGCCTGCCGTCGTCTCATCCGGGACATGGAGCGGGTGGCCGACGCGGGGCAGGCGTTCAAGCTCGGCAGCGTGGCGCTGCGGGCGGCGTGGGCGGCCGGGCACGGCGAGCTGCAGCGCGAGGCGCTCGAGCGGCTCGAGCGGCGCCTCCCGCAGGGGAACTTCCCGAACGCCGATCTGCTGCCGTCGCTGCGCCAGTGGTGGACGCAGGACCTGAGCGACGGAGCCGACGACAGCGACCAGGCCGTGGCCCCCGACGCCGAGGTCCTCAGCCGGCTCAGCGGCAGTTCCTGGTTCCTGATGCCGCCGGCGCCGGTGGCGATCGCCTGGGGAATCGAGTCCGCCCAGGAGGAGGCTCTGCGCTTCGAGATCGACCTGCTGCGGCCCACGGACCAGGTGACCGCCCTGACCCAGGCGCTGGCACAGGCGGCTGCGCTGGGCGTCGCGCAGGGCTCCTGGACGTCGACCGCGGCGAACGCCTTGGAAGGGCTCCAGGTGGCCGGGGAGATCGGTGACGACCACTTGGCGTCGCAGTGCCACAGCTGCCTCGGATGGCTGGCAGCCGCGCGAGGCGATGAGCCGGCCGTCGCGGACTACGCGGCCCGGGCCTTCGAGGTTTCCGTGCCGCGCAGTGTGCGCCTGCTCAGCGCCGCCGCGCAGTGGACCCTCGGCATGTCGGCGCTCTTCGCCGGCCGGGCCGAAGAAGCCCTGGACTACCTGGTCCGCCTGACCGAGGGCGGACACCACGCGGCGCACCCCACCATCGCGGTGCTCGCCGCGCCGGACACCGCCGAGGCCGCCCTCCAGAGCGGGCAGCGGGCGACGGCCGAGGAACAGGCGCGGCTGCTGCGGCGGTGGGCCGAGCGGACCGGGGCGGCGTGGGCGATCTCCGCGACGCACCTGGTGAATGCCCTGCTGGCGTCGGGGGCGGACGCGGAGGAGCAGTTCCGGCTCGCGCTGGATGTTCCCGGAGCGCGGTCGCGGCCCTTCAACCACGCCCGCACCCGCCTGCTGTACGGCGAGTGGCTGCGGCGGGCCCGCCGCCGTACCGACGCCCGGACCCAGCTCGCCGAAGCAGCGGAGATCTTCCGGCGGCTGCACGCGGCGCCCCTGCTCGCCCGCACCCGGGCCGAACAGGAACTGACCGGGCAGCACCTGCACCGCGACCTCGCACCGGTCCGGGACACCGCAGCCATCCTCACCCCGCAGGAGCTGAGAGTCGCACGGCTGGCCGCGCAGGGGCTCACCAACCGGGAGATCGGGGCACAGCTGCTGATCAGTCCCCGCACCGTGGCCCATCACCTTGCCAACGTGTTCCCCAAGCTCGGTATCGTCTCGCGCGCCGACCTCGCCCGCATCGACTTCGGGGACGGGTTGCACCTGATCGGCTGACGGGCCGCCTTCGGGGCTGGACCGGGGCTCCGCTGATGCCCAGCGCTGCGCTGGGTGGAGTTCGTCGCCGTTCACACCCGGGGCGTCCCCCTATACGGTGATGCCGCGGCCGGTGGCGGCAGTACCTCCTTGGGCACGACCGCCAGATGTCATGGCCCGGGCTCGACGGCCTCGCGATATGTCGCTTGTCGATCTATGGACTGCCGGTGCCGGGCTCCGGTGGTGCTGACACGACGGCGAGGGGCGCACTCGCGCTGTTCCAGCAGTCCCACATCCGACGGCATCTCCGACCTCCACCGGAACGGCAACTCGACGGTTCGTCACCGCGACTGAACCGTCGCCCCCAGACCTGACCAGTGGAAACGCAGTCCTCAACCCCGGAAAGACAGCAGCTTGTCACCGCAGAGCGGACGGGACTTCGGCAGGGGATGCCGGAATCGGCTGCTCCGCCCAGATGACCTTGCCTTCGCGGCCGTGGCGAGTACCCCAGCGTTGGGTGAGCTGGGAGACCAGGAACAAGCCGCGACCGCCCTCGTCGAAGTCCCGGGCGCGGCGCAGGTGCGGGGCGGTGCTGCTGGCCTCGGAAACTTCGCACGTCAGCGCGGACTGAAGGATCATCCGCAGCCGGATGGGGCTCTTGCCGTAGCGGATGGCGTTCGTCACCAGTTCGCTGACGACCAGCTCTGTGGGAAAGGCCATTTCTTCCAGACCCCAGGCGGCCAGCTGATCGGCTGCATGGACGCGGGCCTTCGATACCACTGCCGGGTCGCTGGGGAGATCCCATGTGGCGACGTGGTCGGCGTCGAGCACCTCTGTTCGTGCCACAAGGAGGGCGACGTCGTCCGCGGGACGGCTGGGCAGCAGCGCGGAGAGCAGTTCGTCGCAGGTCTCCTCGAGCGACGCCGGTGCTCGGGCGAGCACGTCGCGCAGCAGCGCGAGGGCGGTCTCGACGTCGCGAGAGCGGCTCTGGTCGAGGCCGTCGGTGTACAACGCCAGCCGACTGCCTTGTGGCAGTTCGAACTGGGTGGTTTCGAAGGGGAGGCCGCCCAGGCCCAGGGGCGGGCCGACCGGCAGCTCCGGGACGTCGACCGGGTGGGCCGCGGTGGCGTTGCCGTCGGTGGTCGGGGGAGTCACGACGGCCGGCGGAAGGTGTCCGGCACTGGCCAGGGAGCACACACGGGAGACAGGGTCGTAGACCGCGTACAGGCAGGTGGCGCTGATCTCGTCCGTACCCCGTTCCTCCTCGCGCTGCATGCGGATGACCACGTCATCAAGGTGTGTCAGCAGCTCGTCGGGTGGCAGGTCGATGTCCGCGAGAGTGCGGA
Source organism: Streptomyces sp. (assembly GCF_019510245.1). Taxonomy (GTDB): domain Bacteria; phylum Actinomycetota; class Actinomycetes; order Streptomycetales; family Streptomycetaceae; genus Streptomyces. The sequence continues at coordinate 163,444 of NZ_JAEKKT010000128.1, forward strand.
CGGCCGTCCGCAGCCGCCCCATGGTGGCCGCGGCACGGCCGGGTCGAGAGTGTCGGGCGTTCACGGTGTGTGACCGGCGCGGCGGAGAACGGGGCGCAGGACCTCGATGACGCTGGGGTCGTCCACCGTGGAGGGGATGGGTTCGTCACGGCCGTCGGCGATGCCGCGCATCGTCCTGCGCAGGATCTTGCCCGAGCGGGTCTTTGGCAGGGCGGCGACGACCGTGACGTCCTTGAGGGAGGCGACGGCGCCGATCCGCTCGCGCACGAGTTGGACGAGTTCGGCCTCGACCTCGGCCGGTTCGCGGGTGGTGCCCGCCTTGAGGACGACGAGGCCGCGCGGCACCTGTCCCTTGAGGGCGTCGGCGACGCCGATGACGGCGCATTCGGCGACGTCGGGGTGGGTGGCCAGGGCCTCTTCCATGCTGCCGGTGGACAGGCGGTGTCCGGCGACGTTGATGACGTCGTCGGTGCGGCCCATGGCGAAGACGTAGCCGTCCTGGTCGATGTGTCCGCTGTCGCCGGTGAGGTAATAACCGTCGAAGGCGGACAGGTAGGAGGCGATGTAGCGGGCGTCGTCGTTCCACAGGGTGGGCAGGGCGCCGGGTGGCAGGGGGAGCTTGACGACGATCGCGCCGTCGACGCCGGGTGGCACGGGCTGCCCGGTGGGGTCGAGGACGCGGACGTCCCATCCGGGCAGCGGGCGGGTGGGGGAGCCGGGCTTGACGGGCGCGGCCTCGATTCCGACCGGGTTGGCGACAATGGGCCAGCCGGTCTCGGTCTGCCACCAGTGGTCGATCACCGGCACACCCAGCAGGCCGCTCGCCCAGTGATAGGTCTCGGGGTCGAGGCGCTCGCCGGCGAGGAAGAGATAACGCAGGCCGGAGAGGTCGTAGCCCGCGGTGAGCGTGCCCTTCGGATCCTCCTTGCGGATCGCGCGGAAGGCGGTGGGCGCCGTGAACATGGTCTTGACCCGGTACTCGGCTGCCACGCGCCAGAACTGGGCCGGGTCCGGCGTGCCGACCGGCTTGCCCTCGTACAGCACGGTGGTGGCGCCGGCCAGGAGCGGGCCGTAGACGATGTACGAGTGCCCGACGACCCAGCCCACGTCGGAGCCGGTGAACATCGTCTCGCCCGGGCCCACGTCGTAGACGGCGCCCATCGACCAGTGCAGGGCGACCGCGTAGCCGCCGCAGTCGCGTACGACTCCCTTGGGTTTTCCGGTCGTCCCGGACGTGTAGAGGATGTAGAGGGGGTCGGTGGCGGGGACGGGAATGCAGTCGGCCGGCGCGGCGGCGGCGACCAGATCGGCCCAGTCGAGATCGTCGGACCCCAACTCGGCCCGCTCCTGGGGGCGTTGCAGGATCACGCTCTTCTGGGGCTTGTGGACCGCGAGTTCGATCGCCCGGTCGAGCAGGGGCTTGTATGCGACGACACGCTTGCCCTCGACGCCGCAGGAGGCGGAAACCACCACTTTGGGGGCTGCGTCGTCGATGCGGAGGGCGAGTTCGTGCGGGGCGAATCCACCGAAGACGACCGAGTGGACCGCGCCGATCCGTGCGCAGGCCAGCATCGCGACGGCGGCCTCGGGGACCATCGGCAGGTAGATCACCACCCGGTCGCCGTGCCCCACGCCGAGCTGTGCGAGCGCTCCGGCGAAGGCCGCCACCTCGTGCCTCAGCTGCGCGTAGGTGTAGGTGCGGCGGGTGCCTGTCACGGGGGAGTCGTAGACGAGCGCGGGCTGTTCGCCCCGGCCGGCTTCGACGTGCCGGTCGAGCGCGTTGAAACAGACGTTGAGCCGCCCGTCGGGAAACCAGCGGTGGAACGGGGCGCCCGAGGAGTCCAGGGCGCGTTGCGGAGTGACATCCCAGTCGATGCCCTCTGCCGCCTTCAGCCAGAAGCTCTCCCGGTCCTCGGTACTGGCGCGGAAGACATCCTCGTACGTTCCCATCGCGCACTCCTTTGTGGCATCGAGGGACGGTGGTGGGGCTGCGTGCGGAACGGTGTCGGACACAAGTACCGCATGCCGGCCGGTATGCGGAGCAGGATGCCGGAGATCGGCGACCTGTCACCGGCAATGTCGGTGGTGCGGCGGCCTGGCCGTCAGGTGCAGCTTCTGCTCACGCGCCGAGGTGCTTACGGAGCCACTGGCCCATCTGCTGGATTGCCTGATCCACCTCGGGTACCCGACCGGCGCCCAGGACGAACGAGTGCTGGCCTTCGGGCAGCGGGTGGACTTCGGAGGTGACCTTGAACTCCGCGAGTCGGCGGCCGAGCTGGGCGCCGTCGTCGGCGAGGGTCTCGTACTCACCGTAGTGGACGGTCGTGGGCGGCAGGCCGGTCAGATCGGCGTTCACGAGGCTGATCTGCGGGTCGGCGAAGTCCACTCCGGGCTCCTGCAGCCAGGCTCCCCGGAAGAGTTCGAGCGTGCCCCTGCTGAGCATCTTGTCGCTTTCCTCGTTCTCGTCCACCGACGCGTTCCGGATGGTGAGGTCGGTCCACGGGGAGACGCTGACGATCGCGCCCGGGGTCGGTTCGCCCTTGGCGAGCAGGCGCAGCGGCAGCATCACCGCCAGGGTGCCGCCGATCGAGTGGCCGGTGCTGCCGATGTTCCGCGGCTCGTAGCCCTGCGAGAGCAGCCACCGGTAGGCCGTCTCGGCGTCGTCGAGCTGCGCCGGGTGGGGATGTTCGGGCGCCAGGCGGAAGTCCACGACGAGCGAGCGGGTACCGGCCGCCTTGGCGATGTGGCCGGCGGCCTTGCGGTCCGAGTGCATGGAGGCGGTGACGGATCCGCCGAAGTGGAAGTGGAGCAGCGCCCGGTCGGGGTCGGCGCCTTCGGGGATGGCCCACAGGGCGGGGACGCCGTTCGCGTCCACCTCGGCGTAGGTGACGCCTTCCGGCTCGGTCGACGCCTTGTGGTTCGAGTCGACGATGTCACGGATGACGGCCAGATCGAGGCCGGGTGTCGCCGACTTCGCGCTCACACTCGCGAGGAACTGCGCGAACTCGTGGGCCTCTGGGCTTACTCCCATGGTGGGGCTCCTTCTCAGGCGGGTGCCGTACCGGGTGCTCGCGGCAGCCGGGCCGAAGTGATGGCCATGACGCTACTGGCTGAGTATAGGAAAGTAAACTCAGATGGGTTGGAGTCAGACCCATGGACACGAGGAGGCTCTTCAGGGCGTCGGGATGGGCCCCGTCTCGACCGGGGAAACGCCGAACGGCTCGATCGCCCGGGCCCCTGAGGTCGTGGGCGCGGCGAGGACGACCCTTGTCCGGCGCGAGGTCTGGTTCGGCGCCTCCCTCGCGAGTGCTTACTGTGCTGGGGGTGCACTTGTGCCAATCCCAGGGCGCGGGCCGCCCTTCCGGCGCGGGCCGCCTGCGTGCCGCGCCGAGTCCGCCGAGCCGCAGGACGAACCAGGCGACACCGTCGTCGAACCCGGTTGAACTCGCCACGGCGAGCGAACCATGAGCCCCCGAGGATGCGCGCATGACTGCCGACGGCACGCCTGGGAGGTAGTCGTGCACCGGCCACGAGGACGGCACCACTGGCCGGGGCAGGGAGCACACGTTGCGCGAGTGCCTCAACTGCGAACTCGACCTCACCCGCACGACCATCCGCACGCCCGACTTCCTGGAGGGCGTCCGCGCGGCCCTGGTCGACGAGGACCGCACTCCCCACCGGCAACATGCGTCGCACGGCGGACGGACGCCGCCGTCCTGAGCATGTCTGCCGTGAGCAGGGCATCGCCTTGCGTAAGGGGCCGGTCGTGCAAGAGAGGGGCGCGCGCGTCAACGAGAGAGAGTGCCGGGCCCCGCAGACTGCCGCGGCAGACGTTCGACGGGGCCGGGAGGAATCCGGAGCGCCCTCGCGCTTACCGCGAGCGGACCCTCGGGAGCCATGCGGGCGGATGCTGTCCACGACAGCCGGTACGCCGTCGGTGCAAGCGTGTCTGGCCGCGTCCGATCTCGTCGACCACGGCGACAGCATGCGACCGTTCGTCGCGGTTGCCGCGTTCTGGACCGAGTGGTAACCGGGAAAGGTCTGCCGGATTGTTTGGCACGGCCGGGCACAGTCTGCGCGGCCGTCTGGAGCCGCGCGGCGTGCTGTGCCGCGAGCATACGGCGTGCGGAATGGCACCGAACGTCCACAGCTGCGGCTCTTCGTGATGTATCGCCCCCTCCGGTGACCGCGCCGGAACGGAGGGTCTGTGGCCGGCCGCGTCTCAGTCGTTGCCGGGCACCATCGACACCACGACCTTGCCGGCCTTGGTGCGGCCCTGCTCGACGTGCGCCATCGCCTCGAGTGTCCGGTCGAACGGGAAGGTGCTGTCGATGACCGGGCGGAGCTTCCCGCTGTCGTAGAGGGCGCCGAGTTTGCGCAGCTGGGAGCCGTTGGCCTGCATGAAGAAGAACTGGTAGCGCACGCCCAGCGCCTTGGCCTGCTTGCGGATCTTACGGCTGAGCGTGTTCATGACCAGGCCCAGGAAGGAGGGGGCGCCGAGCTGCTTGGCGAAGGCGGCGTCCGGCGGGCCGACGACACTGATGGCCAGGCCGCCGGGCTTCAGCACGGTCAGCGACTTCTCGAGGTTCGTTCCGCCCACGGAGTCCAGCACCAGGTCGTAGCCGGACAGCACCTGGGAGAAGTCCTCCTTGGTGTAGTCGACGACGACGTCGGCACCGAGGCTCCTGACCAGTTTCTCGGTGTCGGTGTTCGTAGTCGTCGCCACGGTGGCGCCGAGGTGCTTGGCGAGCTGGATGACCGTCGACCCGAGGCCGCCGGCACCGGCGTGGACGAGCACCTTCTGACCCGGCTTCACGTGGGCGCGGTCGACGAGGATCTGCCAGGCGGCCAGGGCCACCAGCGGCACCGCGGCCGCCTCCTGCAGGGTGAGGGAGGCCGGCTTGGGTGCGACATCGTCCATGTCCATCGCGATGAACTCCGCGAAGCCGCCCACCCGCAGGTCGCGCGGGCGGGCGTAGACCTCGTCGCCGACTTTGAGACCGTGTACGGCGGAGCCGGCCCGGGTCACGACGCCGGCCACGTCGTGGCCGAGCACGAACGGGGTCTTGTACTTCAGGAGCTGCTTGAACTCCCCGTTGCGGACCATCTTGTCCAGCGGGTTGATGCTGGCGGCGCTCACTCTGACCAGGACGTCCCGGTCCCCGACGGCGGGCTCGGGCACCTCCGCGGCGCGCGCGCCGTCCTTGCCGTACTTCTCGACGACGAAGGCCTTCATGTCGGCAGCCTTTCTGCGTGCGTGTTTCGGTGGTCGATGTGATTCTTCGGGCAGGTCCCCTGCGCGCCCGTTTCTCGCGTCGGCCGGGAGGGCTGCTGGTCGTGACGCTACTGGCTGGGTATAGAAAAGTAAACTCAGGAGAGGTTAGTATCACTGCATGGATGCGAGGACCGAAACCCTTCAGGACGCCGGCGCGGACCCCCGCCTGGACCGGGACACGTCAAACTGCTCGATCGGCCGGACCCTTGAGGTCGTGGGTGAGAAGTGGACGATCCTGATCCTGCGCGAGGTCTGGTACGGCTCGTCCCGTTTCGGTGAGTTCGAACGCGTCCTGGGCTGTCCTCGCAACCTCCTCGCGGCGCGGCTCAAGATGCTGGTGGAGGAAGGGATCCTGGCCACCGAGGCCTACAGGGAGCCGGGCTCCGCGGCACCGTGGATGCGGCGCGCACGTCGACGCCCAGATCCGCTGCGAACGGGGCCACGCCGTGCAGGCGGAGGACATCGAGAGCATCCCCGGCCCGGCATTTCGTCTGAAGCCCGCCGAGTGAACCGGGCGCGGTTGCGCCAGGGGCTCATGGCGGGCTCAGTCTGCCGGCGTGTGCTCGCCGCGTCTGGCCCGGGCCTGGTGGAGGCGGACCTTCGTGCGGTTGCCGCAGCGGGACATGGAGCACCAGCGGCGGTTGTGGGCGGGGGAGCGGTCCAGGAAGCGCAGGGCGCACCTGTTCGCGCCGCAGACACGTACCCGCCGGATCTCCGCCGACAGGAGCCGCTCGACGGCGTCCTGGGCGATCAGTGCCGGCGCGGTTGAGGCATCGGTGGCGATGCTCGTGGTGCCGGCAGGCTCCGCGAGGACGGCTCGGTCGACCGTCTCGCACAGTCGTGGCCCCACGCCAGGACGGCGGCAGCGGCGGGGCTCCGCAAGATCGGTTACGGGCAGTACGTGCTTGCCGGCGCATGGAAACCACCCCTCCCGTGACGAGCCCAACAGCCCCCTAATAACGCGGCGTTGGGCCCCAGCCGCGGGGCTGATGTCCAGGATTCCAGGTCAAGGCCTGTGTGGTGCGGCCAGGGCTTTGTGGGTCGAGGCCGGCGCCCTGCGCGCCCGCAGCGAGGCCACCTTCCCGCTCGCCGAGGCCGCAAAGGCCCACGTTCTGGGCGAGACCGGCCGCACCACCGGCAAGATCGTGCTGACCGTGGAGGAAACGTCGGCGACATAGATCGCCGTCCAAGCCCTCCCTGACCGTCTCCGACGGAGGCGGCACGACCGTCATCGTGGATCGGTGAGGTCGCGTCGGTCTCAGCGGGGTTCAGGCGACAGGCAGGCGCCGTTGTCGGAGCCGACGGCGAGATGCTCCGTCGGCCGGCGCAGTCTGTTGCCTGAACCCCGAGGGGCTCAGCGAGGGCTCCGACCGTTGCAGCCGCAGGGATTCACGACCCGCCTCGCTTGGCGCGGAACGAGGTGCGGCCGTTTCGCCGCACCATCGCGATGGTGGTGGCAAGGCTGCCGCGGTTCAGGTCGGGGTGCAGGCCGTTGCCGAGGCGATGTATCTGGTCGGTGTGCCAGCTGATGTCCAGTACCCCGTCCAGGACCTTGACGTCGGTGATCTTGCCCAGCAGGGTTCTCATGCCGTAGCGCACCTGGTGTGCCGTGAGTGCCTCGGCCTGCCCTTCGAGGATGAGCCGGGCCGCGTCCGGCGTGGTGATCGCCGGCCGGCCGATGCCGATCACGTCGCATTCGCCGGCCTGTACGGCTTGCTGCATGGCAGCACGGGTGCGGAATCCGCCTGTGACGGCGAGTGGGATGTCGCCCACGAGTTTGCGAACAGTGCGGGCGTATTCCAGGAAGTACGCCTCGCGTGCCCTGGTACTGGGCGCCGCCGAGCCGCTCATCGCCATGGACTCGTAACTACCGCCGCTGACCTCGATGAGGTCGACGCCTTCGTGGGCGAGCGCGGCCAGCACGGCCTGGGACTCGTCTTCGGTGAACCCGCCCCGCTGGAAGTCCGCCGAGTTGAGTTTGACGCCCACCGCGAAGCCGGGCCCGACGCGGCCGCGGATGCGGCGGACGACCTCAAGGGCGAAACGCATCCGCCGCTCGGGATCGCCGCCCCAGCCGTCGTCGCGCCGGTTCGACAGCGGTGACAGGAACTGCGAGATGAGATACCCGTGGGCTGCTTGCACCTGTACGCCGTTGAAGCCGGCTGTCTCACACACGGCCGCGGCCGTGGCGAAGCGCTCGATGATCTCCTCGATCTCGGCCGGTCGCAGTTCGCGCGGCGTCGTGGCTCCGGGCAGTTTCGTCGGGATCGGGCTGGGGGCCACCGGCGTATGTCCGAGTGCCAGGGGATTGGCCTGGCGGCCGGGGTGGTTGAGCTGTGCCCAGATCGCACCGCCCGAGTCCTGGGCTGACTTGGCCCAGCGAGAGAGCGCGTCGAGATCACGCTCGTCCTCGATGACGATGTTGCCCGGTTCACCGAGCTGTGCGCGATCGACCATGACGTTGCCGGTGATCATCAGGCCGTAGCCGCCTCGGCTCCATGTGGAGTACAGACGGCCCAGGCGCTTGTCGGGGGCGTTGTTCTTGTCCCCGAGCGACTCGCTGAGCGCCGACTTCATCAGGCGGTTGGGCAGTATCTGGCCGTTCGGGAGAGTGAGGGGGGTGTCCAGCGTGTTCATCGGGACCTTTCGGTGTGGTAGAGCGTGACGGGAAGGTGCGCCGAGCGTGCATGACGGGTTGAGGAGCGAATCCCGGTGCACGTGAGACGCGGCCGGCGAATGTGAGGCCCGCTCCAGCGGCATCCGATCAGGATCAGGACTCGAGGAAGCCGAGCGCCCTTGCGACGAAGTCCTCGTGGTGCTGGAAGATCCCCCCGTGGCCGGAGTCACGGTAGAGAGGGACGAGTTCGCTGTTGGGCAGAAGGGCGGCCAGGTCGATCGTGTTCTGGCTGGGCACCATCCGGTCGTTCTCACCGTTGGCCACGAGGACCGGTTGGCGGATGGCCGAAAGGTCCGACGGTGCCTGGCGGCCCCATCGTCTGACGGCTTTCAGCTGGGCGCGCAGCGACGGCGGCGAGACGTTCCTGTCGCGATCGTCCGTGCGCTCCTTCAGCCGTTCCACCAGGGCGCGCCCGGCCTGCCGGCCGCCGGCGGTGTCGGTGAAGAAGATGGAGAGCAGCGGGTCCTGGCGGGTCAGGGCGCCCTTGACCGTGGCCTGGATGGCCAGCGCCGGGACCTTGTCGATGCCGGGCCCTCCGGCGGGGCCGGTGCCCGCGAGGATGACCTTGCGGACAAGGCGCGGTTCCTCCGCCGCGACGACCTGTGCGATGAAGCCGCCCATCGACAGGCCGAGCAGATCGACCTGGTCGAAGCCGAGGGCACGGATGAACCGCACCCCGTCGTCGGCCATCCCTTCGATCGTGTCCGGCGTGGAGCCGCCCGACCCACCCACCCCGCGGTTTCCGAAGGTGATCACCCGGCGTCGTGCGGCGAGTCCGTCGACGACGCGCGGATCCCAGTTGTCCAGGTTTCCGGCCATGTGAATCAGGAGGATCAGCGGCACGCCGTCCTCGGGGCCGAGCTGCCGGTGGACGAAGTCCACCCCGTCCACGGGCAAGGAGCGCGTCGCCGCGAACGTGTACGACGTTCGTGAGGGGGGTGAGGAGTTTCGCGATGCGCTCATGTCCGGGTCCTTCTGGTAGGAGTGTCAGGCCGGTCTCGTCACCGGACGAAAGGGGTCCCTCACGTCATCAACATGAGGAGTTGGCGACGTTGCTCGCGGCCTGGATCCGGGTGAAGGCCCTCACGGTTGTCTCCGATGTCGGCACGTGGATTGCGTGTGCAGTTCGTTTCAGGCTTCCCGACGCTGAAAAGTGCTCTGTCTCGGCAGGGCTGCCGACAGGGGGCAGCAGCCCCGGGGTCGAGTGCGCGCCAGGCGCGTTGGTGCGGTGCTTGTCGCTCACCTCGCGGGCAGCGCTCTTCGGAGTGGCCTTACCTCGCGTCATGGACGCCGACGTGACGGGCGCCAGTCTTACACCATTTGAATTACGTTCATAATTCTAAGGAGCTGGTCGGCGGCCCGCAAGGGGAACCTTTCTCCCGTGTGTCATGTCTCGTTGCGGATGCGGCGCTCGTCGGCGACGTGGGTGACCGATCGAGCGGCGCTCGCGGCTCCCTGTGAAGACGCTCGACTCCTGCGATGAGGGGTGACGAGCCGTGGGGTCAGGCAACGTGCCGGTCGGTGGCGGCGGGGGCCATCGGGCGCGGATGATCGTGCTTGCGGGGGAGCGACTGCTGTCGCGAGGGTGGGTGCGGCAGTTCGAGGTCCTCCTCGTGGGGCTCATTGCCTGCGCCCAGCAGATCGAGGGCGTTGTGGATGCCCTGCTCGAGGAGTTCATCGGCAAGTTGCCGGTCGGCGAGGGCCCGGGAGAGCTGCAGTGTCCCGGCCATCATGGCGTAGGCGCTCAGTGCCCTGGTGCGGGCCGAGCGCGGATCGCCGGGCGCCAGGCGGGCGGCGATGCCGTCGATGACCACAAGTACGCCGTCTGTGTAGGCCTGCTTGATGGGGTCTGCGCAGCGCCCTATCTCGTCGAGCAGGGCAGCGGACGGGCAGCCGTCGTCAGGGCTGTTGCGGTGCCGAGCGGACATGTACCACCGCACGATCTGTTCGAGTCCGTCGCGGCCGGGTGCCGCGTGCGCGACGATGTTCGCGTTCTGTGCGTGCAGTTGGTCGGCGACGGCAGTGGCGACGAGCTCGTCCTTTGAAGTGAAGTGGGTGTAGAAGGCGCCGTTGGTCAGCCCCGCGTCCTTCATGAGCGTCGCGACGCTCGAGCCGTCGATGCCGTCCCGCTTGAGCCGGCGTCCGGCCGTCTCGATGATGCGCTGCCGCGTCACCGGTTTGTGCTCTTTCTCGTATCGCACCCCATGCTCCTTCGCTTCCCGGAAGGGCCGCTCGCCCTCCGGCTGCTCTGTTCACTCTATGTTATGTCGAACGTAATTCAATGGTGCCGGGGTGTGACATGGACTCCGCCCGCATTCCCCGGCGCGTTCGCGCCACCAGCATCCGAAGCCGCGCCGCAAGGCCGGCGGTCGGCGGTAGTGGCGCGACACCGCGACTGCGGTGCGCACGTCGACGTCCGGATCCGCTGCGAACGACGCCACCCGGTGCAGGCCAAGGACATCGAGAGCGTCCCCGGCCCGGCCTTTCGTATGAGGTCGCCCGAGTGAGCTGAGGACTCCTCCGTCAGCTTTCCGTGATCCGGCCGCTCTGCCGTGTACGCGCCTGGTGGAGGCGGACCTTGGTGCGGTTTCCACAGCGGGACATGGAGCACCAGCGGCGGTTGCGGGCCGGGGAGCGGTCCAGGAAGCGCAGCGCGCAGCGGTCCGCTCCGCAGACGCGTACGCGCCGGATCTCGGCGGACAGAAGCAGGTCGACGGCGTCCTGGGCGATGAGCGCCAGCGCGAGTATGGGGTCGGCCGCGAGGGGCGCGGTGCCGCCGGGCTCCAGGCGGTCCTCGGTGATGACGAGTTGCAGGGCGGGTCTGGGGGCCGCCGCTGCCGATCGGTTGAGCAGCGTCACGTCGCCGGATGCGGGCAGTCGGCCGGCGGCGACCGCCAGTACGGCCCGGTCGACGCTCTCGCGCAGCCGTCGGGCGGACAGGAGAATGGCTGCAGTGGCGGCGTCGGTGGTCCCCGGTGCGAGCAGACGGGCCTGCCGGAGCCAGCCCATCAGGTCGTCCGGTCCCCGGAGTGTCTCCTCGGGAGTGGTCCTCCACCGGCTCCGGAGGGTGTTGGCGAAGTCCAGGCAGACCCGTCCGCCGTCCCAGATCCACACGTCGTCTGTTGCCACGGCTCCATTCTGCCCGCTAGCCTAACCGTCTAAGAGGGTTAGCTCGGGTCGGGGAGGCGCACTCCATGGGACAGCCGACGGTGACGACCGGAGTGACGCGGGTGGACGGGGTCCGCCTGCACTACGTCCGAGCCGGGGCCGGACCTCTGCTTGTCCTGCTCCATGGCTGGCCGCAGACCTCCGACTGCTGGCGGCCGGTGTTGGCGGATCTCGCCGCCGAGCACACGGTGGTGGCGCCGGACCTGCGTGGATACGGCCTGAGCGACAAGCCCACCACGGGTTACGGCAAGCGGCGGATGGCCGCCGACATGGCAGGCCTCGTCGAGGCGCTCGGCTTCGAGCGGGCCCAGGTCGTGGGCCACGACCGCGGCGCTCGCGTGGGGCACCGCTGGGCGCTGGACCGTCCGGACCAGGTGGAGCGGCTGGCCGTGCTCGACATCGTTCCCACCCGGGAGATGTTCCGCCGCCTGGACGCCTCGCTCGCCTCCGGGTACTGGCACTGGCTGTTCCACATGCAGCCCGATCTGCCCGAACGCCTCGTGGGGCGCGACATCCGCGGGTATCTCGAGTACTTCTTCGAACGGTGGACCTACAACCGCCACGGACTCACAGTCGATGCGGTCGACGGCTACGTCCGTGCGTTCTCCCGCCCGGGTGCCCTGCGCGCGAGCCTGGACGACTACCGCGCCATGGAGGAGGACACCGCGCTCGACGACATCGACGCCGCCGAAGGCCGCCGCCTCACCATGCCACTGCTGGCCCTGTGGGGTTCCGAGGGGCTGCCTGCCCGCTTGCCGGCGCTGGAGATCTGGCGGGACTATGCGGACGACGTCACCGGTGCCGAGATCGCGGAGTGCGGCCACTTCATCCCGGAGGAGCAACCGAAGGCGCTGTTGGCACATCTGTGGCCTTTCCTGGCCGGCAAGACGAACCGGTGACCCCCACGGTGAGGGGAACACTGCCCCTCAGCCGATCGAGCGCCGACCCGAAAGGCGCGCTGTCCGAGGGGCCTCGACCAGGGTGTGATGACCCCGCACGACGAACGCACCTGTAGGGCAGGTCAGTTGAGGGGCGGCCCCGCTGTGACCGGCTGGGCCGCCCCTCGGTCCGGGCTTCAGGTCGCGACCGCGTCGGCCGGAGCACTCCCGGCAGCAAGGCCGGCAGCCGAGCTGTCGGCCTTGCGCTGCCGGCGCATCAGCAACGCCACAGCCGCTGCCAGGGCGACGGCACCGGCTCCGACCCAGAGGGCCGGGATCAGTCCGTCCACGAACTGTGAGGCGGATCCGTAGCCGCCCTGGGCGGAGAAGACCGCGGCCAGCGACGCCACGCCGATGGCGCCGCCGACCTCGCGGATCGCGTTGTTCGCGCCGGAGGCGATGCCCTGCTCTTCCGGGCGGACGGTGCTCATGACGAGGTTGGCGCTGGGTCCGAAGAACATGCCCATGATCGCCGGACCGCTGGCCGGGGCACTGTCCGACCGCATCGGCGGCGCACCCGTCGTCACCGCGGGCATGGCCCTGAACGCCGTCGGCCTCGGGCTCTGGGCCATCACCGTCGAGCCGCACGTCGCCTAC
>NZ_JAEKKT010000479.1 GCF_019510245.1 Streptomyces sp.
GCCTCGTGCTCGCACCCGTCCCGACTCGCCTGGCGATGGCGACCTTCACCGCGGTCGCCGGTTCGGACTTCCTGCAGCACGCGTACGTCCGGCTGCAGCAGGCCACGGAATAGCGCTCCGCTCAGCGAATAGCGCTCCGCTCAGCGGCGGTCGAGCGAGCCCCAGTCGTCGCCGAGGCGCTCGACCTCGCGCTGCACCTCGTCCAGGACGGCCATGTCGATCGCCGCGACCGGCTCGCAGTCGGCGATGAGCGGCTCGTTGTCCGGCCCGCGGCTGCGCTCGACCCCGCTCACCACCCACGGGCTGGTGCCGGGACCGCGCTTCTCGGAGAGATGGCGGTAGTCGTAGAGCCGCCGGGCCAGCCAGGCGGTGAGCGGACGATCGGCCCACCAGGTCTCGACCTTCAGGCTGTTCGCCGACAGACCCGGGAGCTCGAGACCGGTGAGCTCGTCGCGACTCACACCGGTGCGCAGGTCGCGCTCCATGTCGTCGGTCCACCGGACGTACAGCCCGTGCTCACCCGTCCAGCCCTCGACCAGACGGGCCAGTTCGTCGAGAGAGTGGACGGCGCCCATACCGCGGCCATACCCAGGTCGCGGCGGCGATCACCGTTCCCCGGCGCGGCCCACTGGGTACGCCAGTGGAGAGCCGCCGAGCAGGCGCGCCGGCGCCGCCGTCGAAGGAGCACCACCATGTCGCAGCCGCACGCCCAGCACCGGGGGGCCCAGCCACCGGCTCAGCCGCCCCCGGAGTCCCCCACCGATCTACCGAAGCCGTCCTGGTTCGCCGTGCTCAAGCGGGCCGGGAAGCAGGTGCAGCCGGACGAGCTCTCCGACCGCGCCGCCGCGCTCACCTACTACGGCATCCAGTCGATCTTCCCGGGCGTCCTCGTGCTCGTGTCGATCGTCGGCCTGCTCGGGCACAGCACCGCGCAGACGCTGATCGACAATCTCGGGCAGGTCGCGCCCGGCAGCGTCTCCGACTTCCTGCGCAGCGTGATCACGCACGCCCAGCAGCAGAAGGGCGCCGCGGGCATTCTTGGCATCGTCGGCATCCTGCTCGCGCTGTGGTCGGCCTCGGGGTACGTCGCGGCGTTCATGCGGGCGAGCAATCGCATCTACGGCATGCCGGAGGGACGTCCGATCTGGAAGACGGCGCCCGTGCGCCTGGGCGTCACGCTGTTCACCGTCGTGTGCCTCGTCGCCGGCATCGTCATCGTGGTCGCCACCGGGTCGCTCGCGACGCACGTCGGCAACGCGCTGGGGCTCGGCTCGACCGCGGTTCTCGTGTGGGAGATCGCGAAGTGGCCGGTGCTGCTGATCCTGTTCGCGCTCATGCTGGGCGTCCTCTACTGGGCGGCCCCGAACGTGAAGGCGGGCGGCTTCCGCTGGCTGAGCCCGGGCGCCGCGGTCGCCGTGCTGATCTGGCTGCTCGCGTCGGGCGCCTTCGCGATCTACGTCGCCAACTTCGGTTCGTACAACAAGACGTACGGCTCGCTCGCCGGCGTGATCATCTTCCTGATCTGGTTGTGGATCTCGAACTTCGCGATCCTGCTGGGCGCCGAGTTCGACGCCGAGCTCGAGCACGAGCGCGCGTTGCGGCAAGGTCTCGACCGCGACCAGCAGCCGTTCGCGATCGCCCGCGACACGCGCAAGCTGGACGACGACGAGCGCCGCGCCGCCGAGCGGACCCGCCGGACGCGGGCGGCCACCCAATGAGCGCGTCCTCGCACCCGCCCCAGCTCGGCCGCGGCAAGGACCGTCCGCGGACCAAGGTCTCGCTGCCGATCGCCGCGCCGCCCGAGCGGGTGTTCGCCGCGCTCTCCGATGCCTGGCTGCTGCCGGTGTGGGTCGTCGGCGCCACGCACATCCGCGACGTGGACGAGAACTGGCCGGCGCCCGGCTCGATCGTGCACCACCAGGTCGGTGGGTGGCCGCTCGCGATCTCGGACGTGACGGCGGTGGTCGAGTGCGAGCCGCCGTCCCGCCTGGTGCTGCAGGGCCGCGCCTGGCCCTTCGGCGAGGTCTACATCGATGGGTGCTCAGCCGGCGCAACCGGGAGTGCCTGCAGCGGCTGCGCTCCATCGTCGAGAACCGGCGGCAGGTGTCCGTGCCGAGCCTGCCGTAGGCCGTACTGCAACATCCCGGCTCCGCACCGCGGTCGCCCGCCGTCGCCCCCCGACTTTGACTTCTCAAGCGGTGCTGCAAGGCCGCCCGAGGCCCGCTTGAGAAGTCAAAGTCGCGGCCGACACGCGTTGGCGGGCTCGGGCGGGGGGCCGGTCAGCGGTAGATGCGCCGGTGGAGGGCGTCGATCGCGCGCCGCCGCGCCGCGCCGGCGGGGCCGAGCCGCTTGATCGCGGCGCGGGCCGCGTTGGCGCCGGGCGCGCCGTGGACGCCGCCGCCGGGGTGCGCCGACG
>NZ_JAEKKT010000385.1 GCF_019510245.1 Streptomyces sp.
CTCACCGTGACCACCCTGCGCAATGTCGTGGGATCCATGGACCTGGAAAAGACGCTCACCTCACGGGACACCATCAACAGCCAGCTCCGCGGCGTACTGGACGAGGCCACCGGCAAGTGGGGTCTGAGGGTCAACCGGGTGGAGATCAAGGCCATCGATCCGCCGCAGTCCATCAAGGACGCGATGCAGAAGCAGATGCGGGCCGAGCGGGACAAGCGGGCCGCGATTCTCGGGGCCGAGGGACAGCGCCAATCGCAGATCCTCACCGCCGAAGGCGACAAGCAGGCGGCCGTCCTGCGCGCGGAGGGTAACCGTACCGCTGCGATCCTCCAGGCCGAGGGTCAGTCCCGGGCCATCGACGAGGTCTTCCAGGCCGTGCATCGCAACGACCCCGACCCCAAACTCCTGGCCTACCAGTACCTGCAGACCCTGCCCCAACTGGCGCAGGGCTCGGGGAACAACTTCTGGGTGATTCCCAGCGAGATCACCTCCGCGCTCCAGGGCGTGTCCCGCGCCTTCACCGAGGTGCTGCCCCAGTCCCCGGCCACCCGCGAGAAACCCTCGGACGACAGCGCTGAGCGGGCCGCTGACGACGCGGCGCAGGCCGCGGAAGCCGCCGCCGCGGCCCTCGCCGACGCGGCCGAGGCCGACCGCGCCATTCCTGATGGCCTGCCGTCCACCCGGCCTCGCTGACGGTGGGTGACGATCACCGGCCGACGAGCCTGCGGGCCCTTGTGCTGTAGCCGGTGGCCTTCACGAGCCTCCGGGAGCTCGGCGACGGCGACCGGATGGGCATCCATCCAGAAGCCGTCCGTCCAAGTCACCGGGTGCACGGGCCGCTCCTCCGAATAGAAGTCGGCCGCTCCGGTCGGGAACGTTCCGCCGGCCTTGCAGCAGCGAAACGGGGCAGCAGCAGGGGATGAAGCCGCAACCGCGTTTCACGCTGGCCGCGACGACACTTGACGCACCGGACGCCCACGAGTTGGCGCAGTTCTATCAGGGTCTGCTCGGATGGTCGGTGCGGAAGCTGGAACCCGCCTGGGTGGAGATCGGTCCGCCCGATGGCGGTCCAGGGCTGTCGTTCCAGACAGAGCCACTCTTCACCCGACCGCGGTGGCCTTCCGTACGGTCCGAACAGCAGATGATGATGCATCTGGACATCGAGGTGAACGATCTGTCAGCAGCCGTCGAGCAAGCTCTTGCCCTCGGAGCGACGGTGACGGACTTCCAGCCCCAGGACGATGTACGCGTGCTGTTCGACCCGGCGGGCCACCCGTTCTGCCTCTTCGTAGGCGCCGGCCCGAACGCCTGAAAGGCCGGGTCAGGCGGTGAGCCCACGGTAGCCGATGTGGGCTGCGGCGATGCCGACGCAGAAGTGCTCGGCCTTGGGTGCCGCCATGCGGGCGTGGCCTGCTTGACCAGCCGGACCTCCGCCTGCACAGTCGGGAAGCGGCACCGCAGCGGCACTGCCTCAAGCTGCCGACCGGTCCGTCCGTCGATAGGTGGCACACGGCCCTGATACCCAGGAGCGGCTGATCCGATGGTCCTCGACCTGGTTGTGATCGCTACGGCCGTCACCCTGGGGCCTTTGCACAACAGCGCCTTCATGCTGCTGCTCTCCTCACGGCACGGTGTTCGCCAGGGCCTGGCGTTCTTGTTGTCGTGGCTGGCCAACATGATCGCGGTGATCGCTTGCGTGGTGTTGCTGACCGGCGGTCAGCCTCCGGCCCGTCACAGCGCGCCCTCGACCGCCGCCGGCTATGCGAAACTCGCCATCGGCCTGGCACTGGTGCTGTACGGCGTACACCGGCACTTCCGGCCGCCCCGCCCGCACGGTCCGCCCCGCTGGGCCGCCCGGGTCGACAACGCCTCCCCGGCCACGGCAGCCGGCCTGGCATGGCTGCTGCAGCCCTGGGCACTGGTCGGCGCCGGAGCCGCGACCGCCGTCGACGCGAACCTCTCCACGCTGGCCGACTGGCTCGCGTTGGCCGGCTACTGCCTGCTGGCCACCCTCAGCCTTATCGCCATGGAGATGTACGTGGTCTGGGCGCCCGCCGTCGCGAACGCCCGGTTGAGCGCCCTGCGGGAGTGGCTCGCGCAGCATCAGGAGCGGCTGGTCGTCATGTTCGCCCTGCTGCTCGGACTGTGGCTGACAGCCCGGAGCATCGCCGAGCTGGTCGCCTGACAAGTACGGCCCGAGTCACCAGG
This sequence comes from Streptomyces sp., assembly GCF_019510245.1. Classification (GTDB taxonomy): domain Bacteria; phylum Actinomycetota; class Actinomycetes; order Streptomycetales; family Streptomycetaceae; genus Streptomyces. The sequence continues at coordinate 2,209 of NZ_JAEKKT010000385.1, forward strand.
TTCCATCGCGGTGCGGTGGGCCGTAGCCCCCACCCCGCTCACTGTGACCACCTCAGGAGAAGTCGGCTTCGGTGATGCCGTCGGGATGTCCGAACGGCCACTCCACCAGCTCGATCCGGTAGCCGTCCGGGTCGGTGAGCCACGACGTCTTCGGACCGTCGGGGCCGCCCGGATACTGGACGGGCTCCGGCTCCAGGCCGGCTTCGGCCAGCGTCTTCAGGGTCACTGCCAGCGCGTCCACCTGGATCGCGAGGTGGTCGACTCCGCTGCCCACGTCGACACGTCCGTCCGCGGGACGGTGGACCAGTTCGAGCGAGGCCGCCGGTTCGCCGGGGAACCTGAGGATCACGAGGCGACCCCCCTCGCCGGTCTCGACCCTGCCCAACTCGACGTAGCCCAAGGCGGTGTAGAAACCCAGCGAGCGGTCCAGATCGGTGACGCGGTAGGCGACGAAGAGCGTCTTCACCCGGCCTCCCCGGGTCGGCGCACCTGGTAGCGCAGGTGCGTGACGTCTCGGTCCTCGAGCCGTCGAACGAGGTCGAGTTCGATGTGCTCACCACCGAGGTGGTCGAAGAGTCGTCGGCCGTCCCCGAGGAGGACCTGCACCAGGTGGACCTCCATCTCGTCCATCTGCCCGGCTCGGAGAAGGGCTTGGGCCGCACCGGCCCCATGGACCATGACCGGCCGGTCCCCTGCGGCGGCGCGAGCCTGGCGGGCGCAGTCCTCGACGTCGGTGACGAATCGCGCGTGGCCGGGTGGCACGTCCCCGTCGTCAACATGGTGGGTGAGGACGAAGATCGGCACGCCGTCGTGATGGTCGCCCTGCCAGCGCCCCGCGAGTTCGAAGGTCCGGCGACCGGAAATCACCGCGCCGGTCGCCAGCGCCTCGCGGTAGATCTGTCCGCTGGGACCGTCGGACTTCCGGTCGTCGAGCCAGTTGAACAGCCGTCCGCCGTTTCGTCCGAGCTCCTGACCTGGCCGATCGTCCGGCCCGGCGATATAGCCGTCGAGCGACATGGACATGTACAGCCGAATCGGATTGTGCATCCCTGCCTCCATCTCTCCTCGATGACACCGGGACCCACCGCTTCCTGGTCTGCCGACGGGGCGCGCATGTCACGAGGAAGACCTCAGGCAACCGGCGAACTCATCGGCCTGACGCGCCGGCCCTGTTGCCTGGGGGCCGGCGCGGGGAGTCGCAGTGCAGATCTGGGGATGAGAGGAGGTCGTTCAAGCTGCCTGGCACGCGGGGTGTTCGATGACGCGGCCGCGCTCGAAGCAGGCTCCGGCACAGACGAGGTGGGCGAGGTGGGGTGCGGGAGTCCAGAACGCCGGCGCTGGAGCCGGACGGGTCGCCGATGGCCGGTCGTCCGAAAGTCCTGCTCCGTCGCCGTGCGTCAGTAGCCGGTGCCGCGTTTGACCTGGGCCCGTTCGATCCCGTGGGCCGCGCCCTTGTCGTCCAGCGTGCGACACGCGTCGGCGATGTCCTGGCTCAGCCGGTCGATCTGCTCGCGGCTCAGAGTCTCCTTGACCAGGGCGCGCAGGATCTTCACCCGCTCCGCGTTGGGCGGGAGCGTGTATGCCGGCACCATCCAGCCCCGCTCGGCCGAGAGCTGCCAGGCGATGTCGGACTCGTCGTACGCATGCTTGCCGGCGAGACGGAAAGCAACCAGCGGTAGCTGCTCGAGGTCGCTCCCGATCACTTCGAAGCGGCCACTGTCGCGCAGGTTGTCCGCCAACGCGCGGGAGTTCTCCTGCATGATCTTCATGACGTAGGTGTAGCCCTGGCGGCCGAGCCGCACGAAGTTGTAGTACTGCGCGAGCACCATCGACGCACCGGTGGAGAAGTTCAGCGTGAACGTCGCGTCGGTCTTGCCCAGGTAGTTCTCGTAGAACACGAGGTCCTTGGCCAGGTCGGACTCCTCGCGGAAGACCAGCCATCCGATGCCGGGGTAGACGAGGCCGTACTTGTGTCCCGAGACGTTGATCGAACGGACCTGCTCGAGCCGGAAGTCCCATTTCGAGTCCGGGTAGAGGAAGGGCCACACGAATGCGCCGCTGGCGCCGTCGACGTGGATCGGGATGTCGAGGTCCCGCTTTTCGCGGACGTCCCGCAGGAGCTTGTCGATCCCGACGACATCGTCCTTGTGGCCGGTGAAGGTGGTGCCGAGGACGGCGACGACGCCGATCGTGTTCTCGTTGAGGTGGGGCTCCACGTCCTCGGGGCCGATCGTGTACTTGCCCTCGGCAAGCGGCACGATTCGCGGCTCGACGTCGAAGTAGCGGCAGAACTTCTCCCATACGACGTGGACGTCTCCGCCGAAGACCAGGTTGGGGCGGTCGGTGGACAGGTTCGCCGCCTGGCGGCGCTCCCGCCACTTCCACTTCAGCGACAGCGCGCCGAGCATGATCGCCTCGGACGAGCCCTGGGTCCGGCATCCGGTCGTGGGGCCAGGCGCGTGGAAGAGGTCGGCGAGCATCCGCACGCAACGCTGCTCGATCTCGGCGGAGATGGGGTACTCGGCATGGTCGATGAAGTTGCGGTGGAGGTTCTCGGCGATCAGCCGTTGCGCCTCCGGCTCCATCCAGGTGGTGACGAATGTGGCGAGGTTGCGCTGTGGGTCACCCTCCATGGCGAGATCCACGTCCACGAGCCTCATGGCGTCCGACGCAGCCATGCCTTCCTCGGGGAAGGTGTCCGAGGGAGCGGGCGCGGTCAGGAATCGGTTACCGAAAAGTAGTGCATCGTCGCGCTTGGTCATGCAGCGATTCAAACAGCGCCGGAGCGTTCCGAAGGCGAGGGACACACCAGGAGGGCACCGCGCGTCGGCTGACGGCGACGGCGGTGCCGTCATCTCAAGGGGACTACTTCATGCCGTCGGCCGGCAGGCGCTCCGGCAGCCCGAGCCGCAGGAACCGGTCGTCGTGGAAGATGACGATCTCGGTGATCGCCCCGTCGGTGATGCGCAGGACGTCGATCGTCAGCGGCAGGTACCCGCCCTCCTGCTCACGCCAGAGGTAGAAGGCGAGGGCGGGCTGCCGGTTCACCGAGGTGAGGACACAGCGCAGGCGCCCCAGGTCCGCGAACCCGTCCTCGACCCAGTTGTTCACCACCGTGTCGCGACCGACGTACAGGCCCGGGGTGGGCGGCATCGAGCTGCGGACGTCGTCCCGCAGCATGGCAGCGAGAGCGTCGACATCCTTGGCCACGCTCGCGTCGGTGAAGCGGCGCACCAGCTCGCGCGTTTCTCGGTCCTCCTCTCCGCCGGTCCAGTCCTGCCGCTCGGCGGGCAGATGCTCCCGCATGCCGGCGCGGGCCCGCTGCAGCGCGCTGTTCACGGAGTTGACGGAGTCACCGAGGCACTCCGCGACGTCCTTGGCCGGCCAGCCGAGCACGTCCCGCAGGATCAGCACGGCCCGCGGGCGCGGCGCGAGGTGCTGGACCGCGACCAGGTACGCCAGCTCGATCGTCTCCCGGGCGACGGCGACGGTCTCCGGCTCGTCCGCGCCGCCCGCGGGCACCTCGTCGAGCAGCCGGTCCGGGTAGGGCTGCAGCCACAGCACCTCGCCGCCGGTCGCCGGCTCCGGGCGGCACTTGGCGAGCAGGTCCAGGCAGGCGTTGGTCGCGATCCGGTACAGCCAGGCCCGGAACGTCGACCGCCCCTCGAAGGTCTCCCGCCGTCGCCAGGCACGGAGGAACGTTTCCTGCACGGTGTCCTCGGCGTCCTCGAACGACCCGAGCATCCGGTAGCAGTGCACGTGCAGCTCCCGCCGGTGCCGCTCGACCAGCCCGGAGAACGCCGGCTCGTCGACCTCACCCAGCCCGCTCACGTCCAGCTCCTCCAGCCGCGTGTCCGCACTCATCACGTCACCCTTACGCCTCGTCGTGTCCCGTCGTAGGTGTGACGGGTACGGGCGCGAAAACTCATCACTGGCGAGAATGGCCTGCACCATCGCGGTCGTCCGGGAGGGGCGGCAACGCGGCCTGGCCAGGATGCCAGGTCTAGTGGGTGGCGACGGCGCGTTCGCCGCGGCAGCGGATCATGCACCTGATCCGTCCCCTCGGAATCGATCGCCTAGGGTGGCGCCGTGACTGATGAGCAGGAGCGGGTGCAGCCGTCGGGAGTGTGGGCCACGGCAGTTGGGGTTGCCAGGGTGCGGGCGCTGGAGACCGAGCGGGAGAACGCGCTGTTCCGCGATCCCCTGGCACAGGCTTTCGCCACCGCCGGCGGTCTGTGGCCCGACTCGCCGCCGCCCGATGACGAGGCCGCGCAACGCCGCCGGCTGGCCGTGTCGTTCTCCATCGTCATCAGGACGAAGTTCCTCGACGACCTGTTGCAGCAGGCCTCCGCGTCCGGGGTCCGGCAGGTAGTGCTGCTCGGCGCCGGCATGGACAGTCGGGCCTTCCGGATGGACTGGCCCGAGGGCACCCGGCTGTTCGAGGTCGACACCGCCGCGCCCCTGGACTTCAAGGCTTCGGTGCTGCGCCAGGAGCGAGCAGTCGCACGCTGCGAGCGGATCACCGTCGCGGCGGATCTGCGTGCGGACTGGCCGGGCGCGCTGGCCGCCGCAGGGCACGACCCGGCCTTGCCGACCGCGTGGATCGCCGAAGGACTACTGATCTATCTGCCCGAGGACGCGGTGGAGCTGCTGCTTGCCCGGATCAGCGCGCAGTCCGCGCCAGGCAGCCGGATGGGGCTGACGTTGGGCTCGCGCGGCGTGATCGAGCGCTTCGCCGCGGACGCGGTGCCGGGATCGGCGGCGTCCATGTGGGTCTCGGAGATGCCCGACGACCCGGTGGGCTGGCTGGCAGGGCACGGCTGGGAGGCCGACACCCACACCGTGCGCGAGCGCGCTGCCGCCTACGGCCGCCCGATCAACACCCCGCCGCAGCGCGAGGAGCGGCCGGGCGGACTGATCTCGGCGGTCCGCCGGTAGCGCCGCCTTCCGATTCCCTGGACGATCGATTCCAAAAGGACCCGCTGAGTGGAGCGGCCACGGGCACATCGCCGCCCTTGCCTTCCAGCGATGAGTTTCCGGCGGTCGTGCCGTCTACCCCTCGACGAAGGGAGCGCACCATGCGCAAGATCATCGTTTGCACGTTCCTGACACTGGACGGCGTCATGCAGGCGCCGGGAGGCCCGGACGAGGACGCTGAGAGCGGCTTCGAGCACGGCGGCTGGCAGAAGCCGGTGGCCGACGACGAGGTCGGCACGGCCATCGCCGGTTGGTACGAGCACTCCGACGCGATGCTGCTCGGTCGCAAGACGTACGACATCTTCGCGTCGTACTGGCCGACCGCCGATCCCGAGAACCCGTTCACCGATCGGATGAACAGCATGCACAAGTACGTGGCGTCTCGGACCCTGACGTCCGTCGAGTGGCAGAACTCCACGCTGCTGGAGGGCGACACCGTCGATGCCGTAGGCAAGCTGAAGGCGTCCGACGGCGGC
>NZ_JAEKKT010000486.1 GCF_019510245.1 Streptomyces sp.
GCACTCCACCGGCCGACAGCGGCAGCGGCGACCGCACGCTCGACGGGCAGTTGCGGCAGTGGGCCCGCTCCCAGCAGCGGCCGGACACCCCGCCGCGCGCCGCCCGCGCCGCCATCCTGATCTGGTCACGGGTGCACGGCATCGTGAGCCTCGAACTCACCGGCGTCTTCGACAACCGTCCCCTGGAGGCGCAGCGGCTGATCGACTCGGAGATCGACAACGCCGTCCGGTCACTGGAACCGGACGGCTCCTGAGGGGCGGACGGGCTGCTCCGGCGCTCCGTCTGCCACAGCCGCCGGTACGCCGACCGTCCGCACCACTCGTTCCCATGCTGTGACCGCGCCGCACCATCGCGCACGGAGGCCTCGCGTGGCTGGCCGCCGTGACCGGTGCTGCCGCCGTGGACGGCCCGAGTGGGCGCAATCACGTAGGTCACGGGCCGAAGGGCTTGCGTATGACCGGCGGCCTTGTAGGTCGGTTCGGTGTCAGCCGGGTACCCGTTCCGCCACGGAGGCGGGCACAGGGCGCCCGCTCGGCTGACCTGAGGAGGTACCCATGGGACTGCGCGATCACGTCGTGGTGGTGACCGGAGCATCCAGCGGCATCGGACGGGCCACGGCCGAGGCCTTCGCCCGCAAGGGCTGCGCCGTGGTGCTGGCCGCGCGCCGCGAGGAGGCACTGGAGGCGGCGGCCAAGGAGTGCGAGAAGCATCGCGGGGCACGGACGCTGGTCGTACCGACGGACACGACGGACGCCGCGGCGGTCGAGAACCTGGCCCGGCGGGCGGTGGCGGAGTTCGGCCGGATCGACGTCTGGGTGAACAACGCGGCTGTCAACGCCTTCGGCCGCTTCGAGGACGTGCCGCTGGAGGACTTCCGCAAGGTCCTGGACGTCAACGTGATGGGCTACGTGCACGGAGCCCGGGCCGCGCTGCGGGTGATGCGGGAGCAGGGGACGGGCACGCTGATCAACATCTCGTCCATCGTGGGTGCGGTGTCACAGCCGTACAGCCACCCGTACAGCATGTCCAAGCACGCCGTCCAAGGGCTCGGTTCGAGCCTGCGGCAGCAGCTGCGGGTCGAGGGGATGAAGGGCGTGCACGTGTGCACCGTGATGCCCGCGACCATCGACACCCCGCACTTCCAGCAGGCGGCGAACTACACCGGACACAAGGTCGTCGCCATGCCGCCGGTCTACACCCCGGAACGCGTCGCCCGGGCGGTCGTCGACCTCGTGCGCCATCCTCGCCGCGAGGTGGTGGTCGGTCCGGCGGGCCGCGCCCTGGTACGCCAGTCCCGGATCATGCCCGGGCTCGCGGAGCGGTCCATGGCACGGCAGACGGACAAGAGTCATCTCGATCACGACGAGGCCGCCCCGGCCACCCACGGAGCGCTGCACGTACCGGCTTCCGGGGAAGGCGCCGTGCGCGGCGGCTGGCACGGGCGGCGGCGCACCGCGATGCGCAGGACCGCCGTCGCCGCCGCACTGGCCGGAGCGGCCGTGACCGCCGGGCGCAAGATGACTCGCGCCGCGGCGGCTGCCTGAGGGCGAACGGCTGCGGGCCCTGACACGGTGATGCGGCCGAGGCCTGCGGGCCCCGGCCCCGTGCCGGCACGACGTTGCCCGCCCGGTGCGACAGCGAAACCGGGCGGGCAACGTCGTGCCGCGGCAGGTCAGTGGCTCGTTCCGCGGGACTCCAGGGGCGCAGCGCGGTCAGCGGTCTCGCCCGACCGGACCCAGACGGTCTCCTGCCGCCCGGGTACACCAAGCGTCTTCATGACACTCCTTACGTCGGGCCATGAGCCGCCGCCGGAACACGGGTCCGGACAGCCTGGATGACGAACCCGCTGCGCACTCGCGCCGGCATGCGGGTCAGCGGGATCCGCAGGTCCTGTTCGGGCACGTCGTACTCCAGCCGGGCCAGCCGCGGTCCGAGGGCCGCCAGCAGCGCCACCGTGATGTCCTCGCCGGGGCAGCGGTGGCCGGTGGCCCGGTGGTTCTGCCCGTACAGGTCGAGCAGGATCAGGGTGCCGGCCGGGATCGGCTCGCCCTGCCACTCCAGATCTGTCACGGCCCGGCCGCCGAGGAAGGGCGCGAAGGGGTAGAAGCGGCGCAGTTCGTGGGCGAAGGCCACGGCGTAGGCGGCATCGTCCTCGCGCAGCCGTTCCTTGACTCCGGGGGTGCGCAGTGCGTGACCGGCGTACGAGACGAACCAGCACACGGCGACGGTGGGACGGATGACATTGAGCAGTTCGACCGCGGCGGTGTGCGGGTCCAGGAGCCGGCCGTCGGCGTCACGGTGGCGGACCACCGTGTCCAGCGCCGATCCGGCCGGAGCGGTGACGCGCCCCGCCCGTATCTCTTCGACCAGGCCCCCCAGCCAGGCCTCACTGCGAGCCCGCGCCCTGCGTGCTTGCCAGTGGCGCGGTCCCGGCGTGGCGAAGCCGTCGACCATGGCGACAAGGTCCCGGGCCGTGGAATCCGCGTC
>NZ_JAEKKT010000487.1 GCF_019510245.1 Streptomyces sp.
TGCACCGCCGCCTACTCCGTCAGCAGTGACTGGGGCGGCGGCTTCAACGCCGAGGTGAAGGTGACCAATTCGGGGCCGACCGCTCTCTCCTCCTGGAAGGTGACGTGGACCTGGCCGGGCTCGCAGAAGGTCACCTCCATGTGGAACGCGTCGTACACCCAGACCGGCGCGACCGTGACCGCGACGAACGCCTCGCACAACGGGGCGGTCGCGGTGGGAGCTTCGGCGAGCTTCGGGTTCGGGGGAGCGCCGGGGGGCGGGGGTGTGCCGGCTGTGAGCTGTACGGCCGTGTGAGGGCCGGGTGACGGGGGCGCTCGGTGGGCGCCGGGCGCCCCTTCAGCAAGGCACTGCCGGCTCTGCCCTACTCATGTTCAACCCGACCTCCTGAAGCGCTCTTCCGAGCGTGTTCGTGGCGAAGTAGCGGGGGGCGCGATTCAGCCGGGGGGAGCTGCTCATCGGGGCTTGGCAATTGTCGGCGGCACGTTCACCCGTACGGTTGATCATGCGGGCGTCTGGGTGTAGAGCGTGTGTTTGCTCGATTACGTTCCGTCGCATGGTCAGTTCGCAGCATGACGCTGTACATCGGATCTTCCGGGAGGAGCCGGATCTCCTGGCCCGTCTCGTGCCGGAGACGGGCGTCAGGTTCCCCGAGTAAAGCTCGATCGAGCCACTCGACACCGATCTCACCGAGATCAGGCCGTTGGAGCGCCGGGTGGACAGCTTCTTCCGGGTCCGTACGGCCGACGACGAAGGCGGGTTTCTGCTCGCTGTCGAGTCGCAGAGCAAGCCGGACCCGGACAAGCACAACAGCTGGGCGTACTACTTGGCGCACATGTATGCCAAGTACCGGTTGCCGCCGATTCTGCTGGTGGTGTGCCGGGACAAGAAAACGGCGGAGTGGGCGAGGGGCCCCATCCGAATCGGGCGCAGTTTCCACACGAGCATGGAGGTGTTCCCCTTGGTTCTGGGGCCGATCGGCGTGCGTCCGATCACCGACCCGGAGGAGGCGGCGAAGGACTTGGCGCTCACCACTTTCTCCATTCTCATCAACGCCAAGGATCCGGGCATCCTTGCGATACTGGACGCGGTGGCACCGGTGCTGGGGCCGAACGCGGACTGGGCGGAATACATCGAGGCCGGTCTGGACGAAGGTCCCAGCCGCGATCATTGGAGGGAACTGATGGCCGTGTACACCCCGAACTTCCCTGGTTTGGGCAGCGTGATGGAGGAGACGTGGCTCGAGGTCCACGCCGATGGTGAGGCGAAGGGCGAGGCGAAGGGCGAGGCCAAGGCCATCCTCCGGGTCCTTCGCACGCGGGGTGTCGAAGTCTCCGAGTCCGTGCAGGAAAAGGTGATGGCCTGCGTCGATCTGGAGGTTCTGGAGACCTGGCTCGACCGTTCCCTGACCGTGGCAAGCGCCGAAGAGCTGTTCGTCGAGGAGTAGCCGTAAGCGCGAGCAAGGGCGCCCGGTGTTCGCCGGGCGCCCTCGTCGTCGTAGCGGAAGCGGGTGTTACAGCTTCTCGATGACGTAGTCCACGCACTTCGTCAGGGCCTCGACGTCCGCCGGGTCGATCGCCGGGAACATCGCCACGCGCAGCTGGTTGCGGCCGAGCTTGCGGTAGGGCTCGGTGTCCACGATGCCGTTGGCGCGCAGGACCTTGGCGACCGCGGCGGCGTCGATCTCGTCCGAGAAGTCGATCGTGCCGATGACCTGGGAGCGCTTGGCCGGGTCGGTGACGAACGGGGTCGCGTGCTTGGACTCCTCCGCCCAGCTGTACAGGCGCGTCGAGGAGTCCTTCGTGCGGGCCGTCGACCACGCGAGACCACCCTGGCCGTTGATCCACTCCAGCTGCTCGTTGAGGAGGAAGAGGGTGGCGAGGGCCGGGGTGTTGTACGTCTGGTTCTTGCGGGAGTTGTCGATCGCCGTCGGCAGCGAGAAGAACTCAGGGACGTGGCGGCCGGACGCGTGGATCCGCTCGGCGCGCTCGATCGC
>NZ_JAEKKT010000226.1 GCF_019510245.1 Streptomyces sp.
CATCAGATCGGGCCCGGTGCCGGTGGTCTGGTAGTAGCCCTGCTCCAGCATCTGGGCGGGCATGGCCAGTTGGGTGGGGTCCGCGGCGGGTACGACGGCTCGGGTGGAGGCGATCACGGTGTGCTTGTGCAGGGCGAACTGCAGGGTGACGGACATGAGCGTTTCGACGGCTGTCCCGGTCACCTCGCCGTCGCCCTGCGCCATGTGCCCGTCCCCGGCGGAGAACATGGCTCCCGGCACGTACACGGGCAGCTGTCCCCGTGCTCCCTTGACGAGCTGCCGGATGTCGGTGTTGCCGCCCATGCCTCCGCTGACGTCGGGCGGGAAGGTGCGGTACATCCCCCTGTGCAGCGGAGCGACGCCCATGATGCCCATGAACGGCGCGATCGGAACACGGGCCGACCGCCCGGTGTCGACACCGGTGAAGGAGGCGAGACCGCTGTTCTGGCCCCTCTCGAACGTGAAGGTCTGGAGAAACGGCGCACCACTGTTGTGCGGCTGGTCCCCGGGTATCGCTCCGGCCGCCGGGCCGGGGGAGGGGTCGCTCAGCTGGGAAGCCTCGCTCCAGGCCGCGAGCGGCGCCAGAAGCTCCGGACGCAGCGACCCGAACAGGCCGAGAGCCGGGCTGATGGCGACGTAACCGAAGTCCACCAGCGGGCTCACATCGAGGATCTCGACCTCCAGGATGTCTCCCGGCTCGGCCCCCACGATCTCCAGCGGACCGGTCAGCGGATGGACCAGGCCCAGGTCGATGGTGAGCGTTCCCTCCGCCGTCATCGTCCGGGCCGCCTCGCCGATGTCCAGGGCGTCCCGGCACAGCAACTGGACGACCTCACCGGGCCGTACGCTCGTCACCGGGGGCAGGTCCCCGTTCCAGCGGTTGTGCAGCACCCGGCCGTAGCCGTCGACGACGAGGTCCCCATGCGGTCCCACGGTCACATCCGGGGTACCGGACCCGGCCACGTCCAGACCGCCGAGCCCTCCCTCGCCAGCGGCAAGCCCGGACAGAGCGGGCGCGCCGGATCCGGCGGAAGCCTGCTGAAGGAGGCTTGCGCCCTGTACGAAGCCGGAGTGGACGAAGCACATGGCGACCTCCCGCGCTCCCGCGCATGTCGCTACGGGCCGGACCGTCGGCGAAAGCGGTCGTACCCGCAGCCGGGCTTCAGGATCACTCAGCTCACTCGGGCCGGCAACCCGGACGGCAGGGTATTCACATTCGGTGGTCATACATATGAACCGCTCCCGGCCGCGGCACTCACACCCACGACGGTTGGAAACACCCAGAAACGTTGCTTGCAGGAGGCATGCATAGGATCCCAGGTATGAAGAGAGCTGTGAAGGTCGGCGTCGCCGGCTCGGGTATCGCCCTGCTCTTCCTGGGCGGAGCGGGCGTCTACGAAGTCGTGAGCAGGATGACCCACGACTTCTGGTCCGGCGACCGCTTCAAGACCGCGCGAGGTTTCGACCCGACGGCGGTGTCCAGCACACCGCCAGCGAACGACAAAGCGGCGGAGTTCGTTCGCTCGTTCCTGCGGACCTGGTCACAGGACCACACCGAGGAAGCGGCACAGAGCACCGACACCCCCGCGACCGCATCTGTGTCGCTGCGAGGCTACGCCGAAGGCCTGCACCTGAAGAAGGTGTCGTTCGACCACGTACTCTCCGCCGGTCCCTCGTCGGTGACGAAGGGCGCCACAAAGGTGACCTTCGATGTCACCGCACAGGTCGCGGGCGGCACCTGGAGCTATCCGAGCGCGGTCGCCGTGCAGCAGAGCACCGACGGAGTGCTGGCCGTCCACTGGAACAATTCGGTGCTCTACCCGGGCCTGGGGGACCGGCAGTCGCTGACCGCCGGTGAACTGCCGCCGGGCGCGGTCCCGGCCAGGGCGGTGGCCTCCGACGGACACACGGACCTGTCCACGTTCCCTTCACTGCGGGACATCTCCGCGACGATCAGCAAGAACGCCAAGCCGAACGGGATCAGCACCGGCACGGGAGTGACGATAACCGACGCCACGGGCAAAGGAGTCAAAGCGCTCAAGATCTTCACCAAGGGGAAGACCCAGCTGGTGAGGACCACCATCGACGCTTCGCTCCAGGCCGCCGCCGAGAGCGCAGTGCTGGACTCACACCTCCAGGCCAAGCCCGCGGGAACCGTGGCACTCGACTGGAAGAACGGCCACATCCTGGCCGTGGCCCACTCCGGCAACGACGGCGACATCGCCATCAACGGCATCAAGTCGCCCGGATCCACCATGAAGATCATCACCTCGGCGGCTCTGATGGACCAGGCCGGTCTCACGCCGGACAGCGCCGCACCCTGCACGGACGAATTGGCCGCCAACGGCCAGATCTTCCACAACGACCCCGGCGTGCGACCCGCCCCCGGCTCCACGCTCGCCCAGGGCTTCACGGTGTCCTGCAACACCTCCTTCATCAAGGACGGCTTCCAATACCTCGTGCACAGGGGAGACGCCTCCGCCCTGCACGACGAGGCCGTGAACGTCTTCGGCATGGGCAGCTGGTCGATCGGCGGCGGGGTGGCCACCAGCGATCCGAGCGTCCCGCCGGACGTGGCCGGCGGTGACCAGGCCGCCCAGTTCATCGGCCAGGGCAAGGTGACGGCCACACCCCTGTTCATGGCGTCGGTGGCGGCGACCGTACGCAACGCCGCCTTCGAGCAGCCGATCATCCTGCCGGAGCAGCACCAGAACAAGGCACACCAGCCCATCTCCACCCGCACCGCGGGCTATCTGCAGTCGATGATGCGTGGCGTGGCGACCGGCGGCACGGCGGCTCCGCGCCTGCATGATCTGGCGGACGTCGGCGCGAAGACGGGAACGGCCGAGGAGGGGGAGCACACCAACGGTTGGCTCACCGCCTACAACTCGCACATCTCGGTCGCGGCCCTGGTGGAGGGCGGCAGCTCCGGTGTGGACTCGGCCGGGTACGTCGTCCGCCGGCTGCTGAGCGACGACTGACACGGGACGGACGGTTCCGTCCACGGCATCCGGGTGCGGCTGCCGTCACCGCACGGAACGGGCTTCGTCCGGGTCCGCCGCGGTGCCGGACGGCGGTCGTGCGGATGCGGTGCGCCCTCGGGACTCATACGGTGGTCTCACACTGGCTGGTCACCGCATGCCGTGGTAAGCGCGCAGAGGTACCGGGGGAGCGCGCTCCGTGTCGTTGCCGTGACCTGTGAAACAGGCGGCGGGGCGCCGGAGACCGAGGTGCCATGACTATGCGGGCGAAGCCCGGCGCGACACGGGCCGTTCCCCAGGCGGAGTTCACCCTGCGGGTCAACAACACCGAGTACCCGCTGTGCGTGGACACACGTGTCACCCTGCTCGACGCGCTGCGCGACCGGCTGGGTCTGACCGGTACGAAGAAGGGCTGTGACCAGGGCACCTGCGGTGCCTGTACGGTCCACGTCGACGGCAAACGCGTGCTGTCGTGTCTGACGCTCGCCGCACAGTGCGACGGCCGGGACGTGACGACCATCGAAGGCGTCGGCACCGCCGAGCAACTGCATCCGGTGCAGGAGGCGTTTCTGCGGCACGACGGCTTCCAGTGCGGTTACTGCACGCCGGGACAGATCATGTCCGCTCTCGGGCTGCTGTCCGAGGACAGAGCGGGGACGCCCGAGGACATCCGGGAGTACATGAGCGGGAACATATGTCGCTGCGGCGCCTACGAGAACATCGTGGCCGCGATCCGGGAAGCGGCCGGTGATCACGATGAGACCCTTTGAGTACGTACAGGCCCGTGAGGTGTCCGCGGCCCTGGCCGAGGCGGAGGCGCACGTCGAAGCCGACTTCCTCGCCGGTGGCACCACCGAGCTGGACCTGATGAAGGACGGCGTGCTGCGGCCCAGCCACCTCATCGACATCACCCGGCTGCCGCTGCGCGGCGTGGCGGAGCGCCAGGGCGCACTGGTCGTCGGAGCGCTGGTCACGATGGAGGAGCTGGCGGCCGAACCCACTGTCGTACGTCGCCTGCCGTTCGTCCGGGAGGCCCTGCTGCGCAGCGCCTCCGTCCAGCTGCGCAACATGGCCACGATCGGCGGCAACCTGCTGCAGCGCACTCGCTGCCGGTACTTCCGCGATCCGACGGTGGCGGCCTGCAACAAGCGCGAGCGCGGCACCGGGTGCGCCGCCCTCACCGGCGCACACCGCACTCACGCGGTGCTGGGCACCAGCACGCACTGCATCGCCACGCACGCCTCCGACGTCGCGGTCGCGCTGATCGCCATGGACGCGATCGTGCACGTCACCGGCGCACACGGCCACCGCGAGATCCCGCTGGGCGACTTCTACCGGACCCCGGGCGACACCCCGGACGTGGAGAACGACCTGCGCCACGGAGAGCTCGTCACCGCCGTGGAGATACCGCTGTTGCCGGAGGGCGCCCGGTCGGACTATCTGAAGGTGCGCGACCGGACGAGCTACGAGTTCGCGCTGGCCTCCGCCGCGGTGGCCGTGGTACTCGGCGACGGCGACGTCATCCGCTGGGCCCGGGTGGGTCTGGGCGGTGTGGCGACGGTGCCCTGGCGCGCCCTGGAGGCGGAGGCGGTGCTCACCGGCAGCCGTGCGAGCGGCGAGGTGTTCGCCGGCGCCGCCAGAGCGGCCCTGGCCGGGGCCGTGCCCCTGCCGCAGAACGCCTTCAAGGTGGAACTGGCCCAGCGCACGCTCGTACGCACACTGCGTACCGTCACGGGAGTCACCTCATGACGACGATCTCACGTCCCCGGCTGCTGGGGCCCGGCATGAACCGGGTCGACGGTCCGCTCAAGGTGACCGGCTCGGCCCCGTACCCCAGCGACTTCGCCTACCCAGGCATGGCCCACGCGGCCCTCGTACGCAGCACGGTGGGCTCCGGACGGATCACCGAGATCGACACGGCAGAGGCCGAACGTGCTCCCGGAGTCGTGAGCGTGCTCACCCACCTCAACGCCGGACACCTCGACCGCGGACCGATGACGCCCCTGGGTGTCTCCCCGCCCGCCCCCCTCCAGGACGACCTGATCCTGCACTACGGCCAGCAGGTCGCCGTGGTGGTCGCGGACAGCTTCGAGGAGGCCACCGAGGCGGCCGGCCTCGTCCGCGTGCACTACGCCGTGCGACCGGCCCTGCTCGAACTGGACGACCCCGGTGCCGAACTGCGCACGAACCCCTGGAAGCGGGACGCCGCCTGGGGAGACGCGGCAGGGGCGCTGGCCACCGCCGAGGTACGGGTGGACGAGACCTACTTCACGGCGGACAACACCAACAACCCGATGGGCCCTCTCACCACCGTCGCCCGCTGGGAGGGCGACACCCTCCTGATCAACAACTCGACCCAGTGGGCGTCCCTGGAGAGCACTTCTCTGGCGGTGACCTTCGGCATCCCCGAGGAGAACGTCCACGTCACGGCGCCCTACGTCGGCGGAGGATTCGGAGCCGGACTGCGGGTCTGGTCCCATGTGATCCTGACGGCGCTGGCCGCCCGGGTGACCGGGCGCCCCGTGAAACTCGCCCTGACCCGGCCGCAGATGTTCACCGCCTGCGGCCACCGCCCGAAGGGCCGGCAGCGGATACGGCTCGGCGCGACGCGCGACGGCCGTCTCGTCGCCGTCGACCACGAGGCACTGACCGCCGCCGCCATGGACGACGACAACTTCGAACCCACCGCGACCGTGTCCGCCACGTCCTACGCCTGCCCGAACGTCGCCACCCACGACACACAGGCCCGCCTCAACATCCCCGTCCCGAACTCCATGCGCGGCCCGGGCGCGTCGACGGGCAACTACGCACTGGAATGCGCGATGGACGAGCTCGCGTACAAGCTCGGCATGGACCCGCTCGAGCTGCGCCTGCGCAACGACGCCGACCCGCATCCCCCGACGGGCCTGCCCTGGTCCAGCCGCGCGCACCGGGAATGCCTCGAACGCGGCGCCGAACTCTTCGGCTGGTCCCGGCGCACGCACGAGCCGCGCTCGATGCGCGAGGACGGGATGCTGGTCGGGTACGGGCTGGCGGCCGTCGGCTACCCGTGGTTCCGCGCCCGCTGTCTGGCACGGGTCACGATCCGCCGCGACGGCACCGCGTACGTGTGCAGCGCCGGGACGGAGATCGGCAACGGCGCGTACACCGTCTTCGTCCAGCTGTCGGCGGAACTGCTGGGCCTGGATCCCGCACAGGTCACCGTCGGGCTCGGCGACTCCACCATGCCGCTCGCTCCCCAGACGGGCGGATCCGGACTCACGAGCGCCATCGGCAGCGCGATCCACGAAGCCTGCCGGAACGTCATCGGCGCCGTTCTGGACCTGGTGGCCGACGACACCGGCTCCCCGCTGCACGGCTGCACGGTCGACGACGTCGAGGCAGCCGACGGAGGCGTCCGGCGGCGCGACGACCCGTCCCGGTTCGCGTCGTACCGCGACATCCTGGCCCGGCTCCACCGGCCCGACCTCACGGCCGAGGGCGAGAGCGTCCCCGGTACGCCGCAGGACCTGGGCATGGCACTGGCCGGCGCGTTCGGCGCGAAGTACGTCGAGGTGCGGGTGGACCCGGACCTGGGCCGCATCCGGGTCGCCCGGGCCGTCTCCGTCATCGACGGCGGACGCATCCTCAACGAGAAGACCGCGCGCAGCCAGATCATCGGAGGGACCGTCGGCGGCATCGGCATGGCCCTCTTCGAGGAGACCGTGAGTGACGCCCCGAGCGGACGCATCGCCAACGCCACCCTCGGCGACTACATCGTGCCGGTCAATGCCGACATCCCCGACATGCAGGTCGAATTCGTCGGCTCGTGGGACCGCGCCAACCCCATCGGCACCAAGGGCATCGGAGAGATCGGCCTGGTCGGCCTGGCACCCGCCATCGCCAACGGCATCTTCCACGCGACCGGACGTCGTATCCGGTCCCTGCCCATCACCATGGACCAACTGCTGTGAAGCGGTGGAAGGATGCGGCGAATCCATGACCCCCGACGAACTGCGTGCCGCACTCATCGGAACCTGGCGCCTGGTCTCCTACGAGGCCACCGGCGTCGAGGACGGAGAAGTGGTGCGACCCTACGGTGAACACCCGCTCGGCCTGATCATGTACACCACTGACGGATACATGTCCGCCCAGATCACCACCCCGGACCGGCCGCTGTTCGCGGAGCAGCGGCAGGAGTACGGCAGCCCCGAGGAGCTGGCCGAGGCCGCCCGTCACTACCTGGCCTACACCGGCTCCTACCGGGTGCCGGACGGAGAGACCGTCGTGCACGAGGTCGCCCTCTGCCTGTACCCGAACTGGATGGGCGACGGCCAGACCAGGGTGGCACGCCTGGACGGAAGGACGCTGCAACTGGCGCCGCCCGTGCCCCTGAGCGTCCAGGGCAAACCCCGTACGGGCGTCCTGACCTGGGAACGCGCGGAACCGCGCTGATCTTGCTCGGAAATGTCGAAGGTCCCGCCCCTGGATCACAGGGGCGGGACCGGCAGAGCAGACGAGTTCTGCCCCGGCAGGTGACGCCTCGCGGACGCCGACTAGTCACGGCGGGACACAGTTAGCCGGTCGGCATCAGCGTTGCGCAGATACTTGCACGGTGCAGCATAGTGGGCGTTTCGGGCTCACTCGGCAGCGGGGGGCATATACGTATCTGGCTCCGGTCGTCGAACACATGGCAACGGCTCAGTCGTCGTGGGCAAGCTCCCACATCATCATGATCGACGACGGGTCCAGCGCCCGTCGCGTGCCGATATGTCCTTGTGGGCCGCGAGGTACTGCTTTCCCTGCCACAGCGGTATCAGCCGGGCGTCACCCGCGAGGATCTGCTGGACCTCCCGGAACTGCGGAACCGCATAGGTGCGATCGATCTCCCGCCGCGACTCCGGCAGCGGCTTGTCGGTGATCTGCGGCGACTCGTACGGGGTCCCCAGGGCGTTCTGGGCGCTCACGAAGGGACTGATGTAGTTGTCGGCGTCGGGGAAGTCGGGATACCAGCCACGCCCGAACACCGGATACTCGCCCTTCTCATAGCCGTCCACGAACGTCGTCCAGGGACGGCCTTTGAGCGTCACCGTGAAGAGCCCGGAGGCTTCGAGCTGGCGCTGGGGACCGGCCGGTGCACGAGGCCGGAGTGCGCCGGCGTCTTCGAGCCTGCCCGGGCACTGGGCGGTGTGGGCCGGCGGACGCCGATGGTCCAGCGGTGGACTCGGGTGCGGCAGTGGGAGGGGAGCCGCCGTGCCGCGTACTGGAGCGACTGCCAGGCACGCCTCCACGGAATGATCACGAAACGCTGCCCCATGAGGGTTCACGGGAACCACGGGACCGTCAGGGACTTGACCGCCGGCAGCGAGGCGGCCGAGGCCGGGTGGCCGCCGCGGTGTCAGGGGGCGCCCGCACCCCGGTGGCTGTTCTGTGTCGGAACGCGTTCTGCACGTTCGCCGCGCTGCGGTTTTCGGCGGGTGCCACGGCGGACGGGCTAGTCCGCAGTCGTGGATGAGCCCGTGATGCGGACCAGCAGCATGGCGATGTCGTCGATGCACGGGTGGTGCGATGCATCGCCGAGGAGGGTTTCGGTGAGGTCTTCGAGGTCGTCGTCCGGGGCCTGGGCCAGCCGGTCGGCGAGGGCGGCGACGGCATCGTCGATGTCGATGCCCGGTGCTTCGACGAGCCCGTCGGTGTAGAGCGCCAGCGTGAGGCCGGAGGACAACGGAATGCCCACGGCCGGGTAGTCGGCGTCCGCGACGATACCGAGCAGCGGTCCCGGGGGGAGGGCGAGAGCTTCCGTACGGCCGTCCGGATGGCGTAGCAGGGGCGGAAGGTGTCCGGCCGTGGCCACGAGGGCGCGGTGCCGGGCCAGATCGAGCTGGATACAGAGGCAGCTGGCGAAGAGGCCGGGATTCAAGTCGCACATCACCTGGTTGGTACGGGTCAGGAGATCGTCCGGCCGCATGCCGACGACGGCGTGGGTGTGAACGGCGGTGCGCAGCTGGCCCATCAGGGCCGCGGCCCGGACGTTGTGGCCCTGGACGTCGCCGATGACCGCTGTGGCGGTTGTGGCGCCGCAACGGATGAGGTCGTAGAAATCGCCGCCGACATCCATACCGTGAGCCGCGGGCAGGTAGCGGGCGGCGGCCCGCAGGCCGGGAACGTCAGGTAGCCGTTGCGGCAGCAGACCGGTCTGCAGGGTGCGGGCGAGATCGTCGCTGGCCTCGTGCAGACAGGCCCTGTCCAGGGCCTGGGCGACCAGTCCGGCCACTGAGATCAGGAGATTGCGTTCCGTCGGCGGGAACCGCCGGGTCCGATCGAAGGACAGTACGAGGATTCCCACCGGCCGGCCGCGGATCACCAGCGGCAGAAACGCCCATGCGTTTCTGGTCCCGTACTGGACGGCGTCCGGGTACGTCTGCTGGAACTCGGCGAAACTGCCGAAGAACAAGGGGCTGTGGCCGGTCAGGGCGTTTGCGGGCGGATTGTCGGAGGCCAGGGACTGGCCGTCGAAGAGGGACAGGAAGGCTGTGCTGTAGCCGCGGTGACCGACGATCCGCAGCCGTCCTTCGGACGCGGTCATCAGGATCAGGCCCGCGGCGCCGAAGGCGGGCAGGAGCTGGTTGGCGAGGGTCTCGGCCACGTCGCTCACCCGCACCGTCTCCGTGAGACCTGCCGCCAGGTGCATCAACTGGTGGAACGGCTTGATCTCGCTCGGTTCCACGAGAGGCAGGACGTGTCGGCGCTGACCGGCCGGCGACTCCTGGGCGAGGGACGCCATATGGATGCTGACACCGGAGGCGTCCGGGTAGAGCTCGAAGGACAGGCACACGTCGGGTGCGCGTGTGACGGTGAAGTGAACGGGCCGGTGGCCGATGACCGCGGCACGGAACCGGTCCTCGAAGTCGGGACCACCGAGCCACCGCAGACGGTCCCACGGTCGTACCCCCAGCAGGTCGGCGGCGCCCACTCCGAGCAGGTCGCTCGCCGCATCGCTGACAAAGGTGGTCCGGCCTTCCAGATCCAGGGACATCGCCCCCGGCAGGCGCACGGCGTAGTCATGAGCCGCCAGTGCTTCGGCCTGATCGGGGGTGTGGGACTGTTCCGCCGCCAGGGTCATGGGACGTTTCCCGGGCAACAGGGGATGTCCGCGTCGCGTCGAGCGCTCCAGCAACATGCCCGCTCGGTGGCAGAACGCCTCGATCGCCGCCGTTTCCTCCGTGCTCAGGTGTCCGGGATGCGAGGGCGGCCACAACAGGCAGACCGTACCCCGCACGGCCTCACCGGCGAAGACCGGGGCGGCCGCCACGGCGTGCTCGGGAACCATGAGGGCGAGCCGGGGATAGTGCAGTGCCAGCCCCTCGGAGTCGCCGACCCAGACCATGCGCCGCTCGCGCGTCGCCTCGGCGGCCGGGATCGCCTCTTCCACATGGATCCGTGCCCAGGGGGAGAGAACGGTCCAGGACGTGCCGTACAGCATCGACAACTGCAGCACCGGCTCCTCGGGCGACAGAAGGAACAGCATCGCGCTCGAGGCGCCGGCGTCCGTCACCAGACGGCGGAAGAGAGCGGCCAGCTCCTCCCAGTCCCGTGCGGAGCCCGACGCGGCAGACACTACGACCGTCACCGACCTTCCTGGACACCGGGCACACGGTCGGTCACCGCGTACCCGGCAGGCTCCGGTCCGGTGCCGACCCGGCCGAGGGGGCCGTCCGTGCATAAGACATAAACTGACAATAGCTATGTAGGTTTATGAAAGCGCTGCAAAAGGGTGCAATCGCCCTTGAGGCACCACGGGGGCAGTGCCGGGGCGGCTGACATACGGGCATCGCCGGTTCCGGACCCGAGACGGGACCGGAACCGGCTGTGCGCCGATCGCCTATCGCCGGCGTCGTCCCACCAGGACGATGCCGCCGATCACGATGGCCGCGACGAATGCGGTGACGGCGTACACCGCCACCGGGGGAATGCGCTGCTCGGTGATGGCCATGATGAGGGGGTGGGTGCGCACAGTGTTCCTCTTCGCGTAGTCGTCCGTCACCGCTCGGAATCCTTGGTCTGCCGGTAGCGATTCGCGCGGTGGTCTTCGTCATGACCTGGTCGCGACGGAGGCCGGGTTCCCGTGACGGCGATCACAGTGCTCACATGGTCGGCCCATGTCCTGCGCAACGACCTCAAGTGACACCGCACCGGCTACCGGACCAGCGGTGGAGCATGCCCGCGCCCATCTCGAATGCGGCAGCAGCGGCAACAGCCGCCCGATGTTCCCGGTTTCCGACTCGCCGCGGCCCGAGCAGCGCGTAGCGCCCGCGGCCCGGACGGCATCTGCCGTCCGGGCCGCGGGCGCGCGACAACTCTCCGAAGCAGAGCTTCACTTCTCCGAAGCAGAGCTTCACTCCGGTCCCTGAGTTCTACGTGTCACACCTTGCCGCCGGAGGGCAGCTGGCCGATCTTGTCGGCCACACCCCGGTCGAGCACCGCGGAGATACCGGTGAGCTGGCCCGCCTTGCCCGCCTTGCTGTCCTTGACCAGGTAGCTGCGCTCACCGAGGTAGGTGTGCGTGGTCTTGTCGAAGATGTATTCGGTGCGTTCGTTCAGGGACTCGAAGGCCAGGGCGTCGCCGTGGCGGCCCGCGGCGTCGACGGCGTTGTGCACCACCTCCACGCCGGGGATCTTCCCGGCGGCCAGCCAGATGGCCGCCTCCACCTTCGGTGGGACGATCGTCTCGCCGATCGTCTCGCCGACCCAGTCGAAGGCCGCGGCGTCACGGCCGGGAGCGCGACCCTTGGTGATGGTGTAGATCTTCTTCAGCAGGGCGTCGGGGTCGGTGGGCAGCGCGGCCACCTGCGCGTACGTCGTGTTGCCGGCACCCGGGGTCGTCGGCGCGCCACCGTCGATGCTGACCTGTGCGCTGCCACCGCCGAGGTTCTCGTCCTCGCCGCCCTCGCGGATCAGCCCGGGGCGGGTGGGGTTCTCCGGCAGCCAGACCTGGCGCTCGTGCACGGCGTCCAGCTTGATCGGGCCGTCCATGGTGCGCTCATGGATCTGCCGGCTGAAGCCGACCTCGCTCTTGACGTAGACGTACTGGTCGGCCCGGATCGTCAGCGGCTTGCTCTCGCCGGTGGCGACGGCGACCTGCTGCATCAGCTCGGCGGTCCCCTGGGCCGACGCGGGCAGCACCTTCACCACGGGAGAGAGGGCGACGGACGGCGCGGCAGGGGTGGTGGAGCCGGTGACGTTCAGTACCACGGCGGTCGCCACGGCGGCGACGGCCACCGGTATGGCCACCAGGCGCCAGCGCGGGCGGCGGGGGGCAACGGCCACGGGAGCCGCTTCGGTACGAGTGATCTCACGCATCAGGTGTTCCTCGAGAAGTGCCGTTCGGGCGGAGGAGAGGCCGTGCGTCGCGGTGGAAGGAAACTGATCCGCCATGGCCTGGCGTTCGGTTTCTTCACCTCGCTGCGGGAAGGCGTTCATCGGACTGTCTCCTGTTTCGACCGGACCGCGGTAGCGCGGTCACCTCGTATCTGTTCGCGAACGGCGGGTGGTTCGCCGGCTTTTCTCTGCTTTTTCAGTTCCTCCTCGGTGAGCTGGTGCAGCCGCTTGCGGGCGCGGGCCAGCCTGGAGCGGACCGTGCCGACGGCGACGCCGAGCGCGTCGGCCGCCTCGGCGTAGCTGAGGTCGGACCACACACAGAGCAGGAAGACGTCCCGCTCGTTCTTGCGCAGCCGGGTGACGGCGGCCTTGACGGCGGTGAGTCTGTGGTCGGCGTCCAGGCGCTCGGCGACCTCGTCGGAGAAGTCGGGGACGGTGTCGAGTGCGGGCATGCGTTCCATGGCGTCCTTGTGGCGGCGCGCGGCACGGCCACGGTTGCGCAGCAGGTTCGTCGCGATGCCGTACACCCATGGGCGCACGCTGTCGTCATTGGGGTCCAGCTTCTCCCGCAGCCGCCACACCTCGAGGAACGTCAGTGACACGATTTCCTCGGCGGTCGACCAGTCACCGGTGGCGCGCATGGCATGACGGTGCACCGCTTGGGCGAGTTCCTGGAACAGTTCCCGGAACGCCTCCGGGTCGCCTGCCCGGAGCCGGGATCGTAGAGATACGTTCACGCAATGACCTGTTCGGAAAAGGCGCCCAAGTTCCCGTGAGCCATGTCACATCTGGGGGCGGCCGAGCGGCAGGGCGAGGACCACGGTGTCGGTCCCGACCCGCCGCGCTCCTCGAGTCGTCCAAGGGTGCCACGAGGCAATGAACCCATAGCGAAAGAAATAGGGTGATCTGCGCCGCAGCGGTCACGTTTCCCTCGTGGCCACGCGCACACTTCGCTTCCCGCGCGCATACGCCCGTCCGCAACGGGTTTCGCCGCTCGGTGGGCAGAGAGGTGTCCGGCACTGTGCGGGGAAACCCATGGCCGTCAGGGCGACGGCAAGTCGGGGCGGACGGGGCAGCCCGACGGCGGCTCCGGACCACCCGGACGATCGTGGTGGCGTCCTGCCGATGCCGCATCGGTATCGGCAGGACGCATGGCCCAGGTGCCGCTCCCGCGCCGCTGTCACCCGGGGAACCGGCTTGTTCGGCCGCGGAGGTCAGCCGGCGGCGACGAACTGCGGCGCGGAGGTGGCCGCGGCGGTCGTCCTGTCACCCGAGTAGGACCAGCGCCAGTAACCGTCCTCCTCCGGCTTCACGGACGCCTGGAGGGAACCCGTGGACGCGGACCTCACCGTCCGCACCGTGGTGAAGTGCCTGCTGCCCTCTCCTCGGAACTGCAGCCGCGCGGTGACGCCCGCGTATCCGGCGCTCTGTCCGGTCTCCCAGTCCGCGCGATCGAGTGTCCCCGTCACCAGGACGCCGCCGCCGTCCTTGACCTGCTCCTTCGACGTCCGTAGCGACAGGGAGGACTCCCTCCGGATCTTGACGTTCGCATAGCGGTCGGCGTCGGTGACCTCGTGGGACGTGGACGCGCTCATCGCGTGGACGTCCACATGCCACGTGCCCGCGTAGGAGTTGGCCCAGTCGTGGTAGGAGACTTCCAGAACTTCGGTGCACGTGGTCGTGGTGGCGTTCACCTTGACGCAGTCACTGTCCGACGGAAGCAGATACGCGTCGGCGGCGTCGAAGCTCTTGCCGTGCCAGAGTGCGACATCGACGGTTTCGATGCCGGCCCTGGCCTGTGCGGTCACCGTGACGGGGATCTGGTGCGGCTGTGTGGGATCCCCGAGGACGACATTCTTGCCTTCGTTGACGACGACGTCCTCGATCCGAGGCGTGTTCGGTACGGAGCCGACAGCCGTGGCCGCCTGAGCGGCGGTGGGCAGAACGAACGCCGACAGCGCGGCCGCGCCTGACACGGCGGCCATCGCGAATTTCCTGTGCATCGGTTTCTCCTCAACGGGTGCGTCATCCAAGTGGCCCGTGCGTCAGTCGCGGTGCCGTGAGCGGCGAGGGTTCCGGCCTGGCGGCGTTGGGTGCCGACTTTCCCGGCGTGAGCCGTCACGACAGGGGCGATCACCGTGCGCACTGCTCAACGGCATTGGTACGAGGCCGACTCGGGCCCTCCTGTTAGGACGACGAGACTCCTCCTGGTTCCGGATCACGAAATCTCGTGAAAGTGCCTCAGATCACGTTGAGGTGGAATTCCCGATACCGTACGAAAGGGCTCTTGAGCAGGCCGCTGACGAGGGCCGTGGGCAGTGGCCGAAGTGCGTGCGCGCACAGTCGGTTTGACCTCGGCCCGGCGCTCGTCGGCGTCTACCCGAGAGCCGACCCGGACTGCCACTGCTGCCAGGTCATGTTCCAGCCGTTGAGGCCGTTGTCGGGGGCGATCGTGTGGTCGTGGGAGTGCTCGACGACGACCACGTCGCCGATGAGGGAGCTGTCGTAGAACCAGGCCGCGTCCTGGCCCGGGTCGCCGCCGCCGCGGACGTCGTCCAGGCCGACACAGCCGTGACTCACGTTGGAGTGCCCGAAGACGGAGTCCGGCGCCCAGTAGTTGCCGTGGATGAAGGTGCCGGAGGTGGACAGGCGCATCGCGTGCGGCACGTCGGGTATGTCGTATTCCCCCTTGTATCCCACCGTGGCACCGTCCATCCGCGTGGAGATGAGCTTCTCGGAGATCACCATCTGCCCGTTGTACGTGGTGCGGCCCGGCGCACCGGAGGTGATCGGGACCGTGCGGACCGTCCGGCCGTCACGGACGACGCGCATGGTGTGCGCGGCGGCGTCGACGGTGGAGACCTGCCGGCGGCCGATGGTGAAGCGGACCGTCTTGTCCTGGGTGCCGTACGCGTCCGCGCCGCCCTTCACGCCGTTCAGACGCAGGCTCAGGGTGACCCGCGTGTGCGCCTTCCAGTACGTCTGCGGACGCAGGTCCAGGCGCTGGTCGCCGAACCAGTGGCCCACGACCTGCTGACCGCTGTCGTCGGTGACACGTATGCCGCGTTCGACGGCCTTCTTGTCGTCGACCGGTTTGTTGAAGGTCACCGACACGGGCATGCCGACTCCGACGGTCGACCCGTCCTCGGGCGTGAACATACCGATCAGGCGCTCGTCCTTCGCGAGCGTGGTGAAGGACAGGCGCCGTGTCCGGGCCCGGCCCGCTTCGTCCGAGGCGCGGACGACCAGACGGTACGAGGTGCCGTAGGCCAGACCGGCATCCGGGGACCAGTGACGGTGATCGGCTGCCACGGTCCCTCGTACGGCTTGCCCTTCCGTGGTGGTGAGGGCGACCGACGAGATCTTCCCGCCGGAGACCTCGACATCGCCCGCGCCGCCGACGGACGCGTGGCGCTCGCCGTCGGCAGCGCCCGTGGTGAGCCGGAAGGCGGTCTCGGCCTGCTGCTCGGACGACGATGTCCTGGACGGCGCTGTCTCTCGCGCGGAGGACGCGGTACGGGAGTGCGGGCCCGCGCAGGCGCTGAGGACCGACGCTCCGACTGCGGCGAGGGCGATCACGGTGAGGCGGGAAAGGGAGGGCACGCTTGCTCCTGGGGACCGGGGGACTGTCATCGGGCGAGAGAGGCCGCGTCGCCCATGACGACGACGGGGTGGTCGGCGGGATCGAGCGCGCGCAGCAACTGCTTCATATGTGTCCTGGAGAGGCTGACGCAGGCGTGCGTGGGGCCGCCGTGGTCGACGTGGATCCATATGCCCCCGCCGCGGTTCGCGCCCATCGGGTGGGTGCCGTCCATCGGTGACGTACCGGGCTGCCGGTTGTAGTTGATGGCGATGACGTAGTCGAACGCGCCGCTGAGTGGTTCGCCCTCGAAGCCGCTGCCGCTGACGGAGAAGGCACCGGACTGGTGGTAGGGCAGCTTGCCGCCGGGGTCGCCCAGGCGGCCGCCCGCGTCGGTGAGACCGAACACCCCTATGGGGCTGTGCAGGTCGCCCGCGTAGTGCTCGTCGGTCCAGCCCTTGTAGCCGTTGTGAGCGGCCCACACCATCCCGGGGCGCCAGCCGCCGTCGACACGCTGCCAGAGCACGGCCTTCGAGGACGCGGAGTTCTTCCCGGCTCCCGTGACCAGGAGGACCTGCCGGGTGTCGTCCGGGACGTGCGCCGACGTCCTGGGACCGAGCCCCGGCAGTTGGGCGGGGAACTCCGGCCGCGACTGAACCGTCGCCCGTGGTGTGGCAGGGGTGGGCACCGGCTGTGCGGTGGCGGCCCGGGCGGCTTCCTGGACGACCGAGGCCTTGCCGGAGACCGGGGTGGGGGTGTCCTCGGGGATGTAGTGATAGGCGGCGACGCCTAGTGCGGAGACGATGATCGCCGCGGTCGCCGAGAGGGTGGCCCTGTGGAGGCGCATGGGAGCAGGCTTTCTCAAGAGGACGGGAGAACTTGGGGCCGGCCCGGGCTGCGGAGGAGGTTCCGCGGCGGGGCAACCGGACGGACCCCGGCAGGGTTCGCCGGGACGCGGGGGGAGTGCCGAGATCACCCGGGGGGAACCGCCCGGGGCATGGCTGTCTCCCGGAGATCTGCCGTGTGGCATCAGCGGCGGATCGCCGAGGCATGTGTGAGGTGGCGGGGGGAGAGACCGACCTGCCGCCGTGCTCCTTGCCCGGCAGGTCGGCTCGGCTCCGGATCAGCAGTGGGCTCAGCTGCGGGCGTTCTTCGGCACGGTGATCTGCTGCTCGCCCCAGCCCATCCGGGTGGTCGCCGCGTAGTCGACCGTCGTGCCCGCCTTGAGACCCGCGGTCCTGGCCCTGGTCGAGGGCTCGACCAGCAGGGTCTGGTCGCTGAGCATGGCGCCGGTGGACGGGTCGACGACCAGTCGCTCCCGCGTGGTGCCCAGCGGCGTCGGGTAGGCCGTGGGGAACTCGACTCCGACACCCTCGCGGCCCAGCGGGTCGGTGACGTGCCCGACCACCCGGACGCCGGGCAGATCGGCCATCACGCGGTACGCCGCCGCCCGGACGCCGGGCTTCACGGGCATCGTGATGAGGTTGCCTGCCTGGCGCAGCATCCATTCACTGCGGCCCGACGTACCGCTGTCGGCGTTGTTGTCCTGTGCGTACAGCGCCTCCAGGTAGCGGCGCAGTCCGTCGCTGGTGGAGGGCAGCGCGCGCAGGTCCTTGTAGGAGACGTTGTTCGGGCCGACGGCGTAGATCTTGTCGTCGACGCTCGTCTGCATGACCATCGGTCGCCCGGCTCCGATGGTGTAGGCGATCTTGGCGTTCCCGGACCCGTTCTTGATCTCGGCCACGACCGTGTGGGGCGAGCCCGCGGCCTTCCAGCGTTCCTTGTCCGTCGCCGTCCTGGGCTCGGTCGCGGAATTCTCTCCGGAGACCATCAGGCTCTTCGTTCCGGGCCGCACTCCCACCGACCAGTTGTCGGTCCCCGTGTTGCTCACGGCGATGAGCTGCCCGTTGGCTTCGGCGGCATCCACGTGCTGCGACTGCGTGGTGGTCTGCCAGTACGTTCCCTTGGCGGGCGAGGACTCCGCGTTCCTGGCCGCACTGAGCAGTTCGATGTGGCCGTCGACACGGATGTCCGCCCCGGAGCCGGGCTTCTGCGCCGGGACGGAGGACTGCGGCTGCGCGGTCGGCCGATCGGCCGGTCCCTGCCGACCGATCGTGCCCACGGCCGCCACCACGGACGCCGCGACGGCCACGAGGGCCACCGCCCCCAGAGGGCGGAAACCGCTTCTGCGGCGCGGTGCGACGAGGCACGCCGCGCGGCCGTCTGCCGGCTCGGTGACGATGCGCGCGAAGTCCTGCTGCCGCCGTGCCGGGTCCACCAGCAGGGACGGATCCAGTGCGTCCGGCCGTGCGTCCGCGAGCACCTTCATGACGTCGGGCCGCTCGGACCGCTTGTTCGTCTTCTTCACGCAGGGGCTCCTTGGTGGTGGGTGGGAAATGATGCGGTCTCCGGGGAAGCCGCCGACGCCGCCTCTGACGCCTGTGCGGTCTCCAGGGCCTTCTCCAGACGGCGGCGGGCCCGGTACAGCCGGACCGTCAGCGTCGCGGTGGTGCAGTCCAGAACCCGGGCGGCCGCCTTGGCGTTCAGGCCGTGCCAGGCGATCAGCGTCAGCAGTTCCCGGTCGGTCTCCGGCAGGCTCGCGAGGGCCTGCAGCGCGATGTGCCGGTCGGTGACCACTGCCGCGACATCACCGACGTGGTTCTCGGCGCCGCTGCCGATGCGCTGTGCTTCCTCGGCGGCGAGGAGGTACTGGAGCGCGTCCCGGCGGCGCAGTTCGCGCACCAGGTTGCGGGCCACTCCGAGAAGCCAGGGCAGTGCCGGGTGGGGAACGTCGCGCATCCGCCGCCAGGCGACGGTGAACGTCTCGCTGGTGATGTCCTCTCCCACCTCTCGTCCGACCAGGCTCGTGGCGTAGGCAAGGACGCGTGGGTAGCACTCCTCGTAGACACCTCGAAAGCGCTCAGCAGGTGTCACGCGCCCTCCTTTCAACTCGGCTCTCTCACCGAGCAATGCGTGTGGCGGCTCGTTTCTTACACGCAGGGGCCGACAAACCTGTCGCTGTGATCGACGTCACGCCGGAGAGAAACCCGATGCCATGTCCCGCAGGGGGTCACGCCCCTGCGGTCTTGCCCTTCGCGGACTCCGCCCGCGCCGGCGCGATGCGGTATCCGTATGGAAGATGAGCGTCACGCGATAGGGTCGCCGTCGTGAGCATGAACCTCGATGAGCGGGTCAGATCGGCGGTGGCGGCGCTGCTGCACGCCACCGGCGAATCGCAGACCAAGCTCGCCGACGTCCTCGGCGTGACCCAGGCCCAGGTCAGCCGACGCCAGTCCGGCACCGCCGCCTGGAGCCTGAGCGACTGCGAAGCGGTCGCCGCGCACTACGGCATCGACCCACTCGACCTCCTCGCGGGACCCACCCGGGCCGCCGAGGCACTGCCCGCCGCACGCCGCCGCACGCCCGGCCGCCAGTCCGGCACCGGGAACGGCGTCCTCCGGTCCGCCGCTGCCGACGGGGCGGGGCGATGACGGACTTCGGAGCGATCGACGCGCTGCTCGCCGGGGCGAAGAAGGAGGTCCCGCTGCCGCCCGCCGAGGAACGACGGCACCTGCGCGAGGAACTGAACCTCTCCCGCGCCCAGCTCGCGCAGGCCCTGGGCGTCAGCTCGTCCACGGTCGCGGGCTGGGAGGCGGGACGCGACCCGAGCGGCGCGACCCGCGAGAAGTACGCCTACTTCCTCGAAGGAGCACGGACCAAGCTGGCGGCTCCGGCGGCCGAGGACGCCCCAGCCGACGAGCCCGACGAGCCCGACGAGCCCGACGACGTGACCCTGGCGGCGACAGGGAGCGACGCCGAAGCCGACGCCGTCGACGTGCTCACCACACCCCGGCCCTGCGTACTGTGCGGGCAGCCCGCCCGCCACCAGGTTGAGGGCTTCCCCCAACACCTGGACCCCGCCGAATGCGGCACCCCCGCCCCGCTCGGCGAACCCACCCCGGCGGAGAAACCCGCGACCCCGGCGGAGCCCCGGTGGACAGCCCCCGCGGACACGCACCGGCCCGCGCAGCGCGGCGTCAAGGTCGTACCCGCCGGCCGCCGCCTGAAGACCGCCGATACCCCGGACCTGATCGGCTCCGCCGTCGCGGCCGCCCTCGCCGAGCATTCCGGAGACCTGGAGGCGGCGACCAACACACTGGTGAAGAAGGCGATCCCGGACGCGATGGCACTCCTGGACCACAGCCGCAAGGGCGGCCGATACGAGGTGGTCGCGCACCCCTGGCTCCCCGACGTCCTGCGCAAACAGTCCTCCCGCGGCGCCGACCAGATCTGGGAAGCCCGCCCCAAGTGGACCAGGCCCGAACTCCCGCCCGGCGAGCACGAGATCACCGCACTCGACGTCAACGGCGCCTACCTCAGTGCCCTCAAGACCCACCTCCCGCTCGGCCAGCTGGAACACTCCACCGGCGACCAGCACGACCGCCGCCGCTCCGGCGTCCACCTCATCACTCCGCCCGACTGGGACCACGACGACTACCTGCCCAACCCGATCGGCAGCCGCGACGAGCCAGGCCCGCTGTGGGTCACCGAACCCACCCTGCGTCTGCTGTTGCGCGTGTCCTCCGCCAAGTACGGGCTGTGCGACCCGCCGCAGATCCACGAGTCATGGACGTCGGGCGCGACGGAGGGCCTCCTGGAGAAGTTCCGCGTCGTCCTGAAGGACGCCCGGGACCGGGCGATCACCGAGGACGACGAGGTGACCCTCGAATACGTCAAGGCCATGTACTCGAAGTTCGTCTCCACGCTGGGGGAGTCCAACTACAACCGGGAGCTGTACCGCACCGACTGGATGCACCTGATCCGCTCCCAGGCCTTCGCGAACCTGTGGTGGAAGGCCCACCGCGCCTACGACGAGGGACTCATGGTGGTACGCGCCATGGGCACCGACGAACTGCACGTCACCGGCGACTGGCGCGCGGTGTTCCCCGAGGGTCGAGGCGTCGCCGAAGTGAAGGTCAAGGACGTGTACACCGTGGGCACCGGTCCTGCGGACGACGGCCTGTGAACCCCTGTACGCTCATGAACACCCGTCACCCGGCCGCGCAGCGAGGAGTGGAGCATGCCGGAGAGGAACATCGACTTCGGCAAGTTCGGAGCCCGCGGCGTCAGGGGATTCGAGGCCGTTGCCCGCCAGCTCGACGCCCTCGCCGGCTTCGTCGCCACTCCGATCACCCAGAGCCGTGGTCTCCTTGCCCGGCTGCACTATCTGACCCGCAGTGACCGCGCTCGCCAGGCGGCCCGCGAAGCCGGGCTCACGGTCACAGACCGCACGCTCAAGGCGTGGCTGGACGGCAGACGCAGTCCGTCCAGGCGGAACCTCCAAGCCATCGAGACCGCCTACCGAACGGTCCGCCGCCACAACGTGGCCCGCTATCTGACCGCCCGCCTCAACCGCGAAGGCCGCGGCACCCGCGTGGAGTTCCACCCGCTCAACCAGTCTCAGGTCACCCGCCCGCATCAGCGCGTCGTCTCGTTCCGCACCCTCAACGTGCGCCGCTGGGACCGGATTGTCGAGGCCTGGGCCAACGACGACAGTGACGCCCTGGACGACGCCTGGATCAACGACGCGACGGTGGACCTGGGCTCTGAATGGGGCCAGTACGAGTACGTCACCAACATCGGCTTCGCCGCCTGATCACCCCTGCCGGACCGCACCCGGCGGTCCGTCCTCTTCGGCGCTCTCTGTTCTGCGCCGAGCCCGCCCAGCTTCCGGCTTCGAGCGGCCTTCGTCGACGGCGGTGCCCCGGCCATGGCGGGTGTGCGGAAACAACGTGTGAGTGGGTATTCCGAGGGGGTATAAGAGGCCTGCTAGCTCGCTGTGTGACGCCCGTTAGTATGAGTGGACACGTGGGGCAGGCCGTGCGCCACACACAAGCGGGCAGGCGCCCCTAGCACACGAGGTGACCCAATGACGACAGCGCTGGTCTACGCGATATACGTCCTAGTCGCGGTGTTGTACGTCTATGCCCTGGTCGACTGCGTCAGGACGCCTGCTACGCGCATTCGCATGTTGCCCAAGGCGGGCTGGCTGATCGCGATGGTCCTGTTCCCGATCTTGGGCGCCATCGCCTGGCGCAATCTCGGCAAGCGCTCCGCGTCCGCGGAGGGCCCAGTGCCTGTCGCCTGAGCTCTCACTCACCGCTCTCACGTGTCGTTCAGAGCCATTCGTTGACCGCCGCGACCAGCACGGACGCTTCGTAACGGACGGCGTTTGTCGTACCGGGTGGCGACAGCTCGGTGGCGCTTGAGGCGGTTGCCGCCGCACTCGACAGCACTCCGCTGCTTGTGGTCGTTCCTGCCGAACTTCTGCGGCCTGCCACCGAGCGAACCGCGCTTTTGCCGGTTGCGGACCCGCAATGGTGGCCTTGATACCGATCCGGGGCACCCGGACCGGCTCGAACCGCGGGGCAGTGAGAATCCCGGCCGTGGTTTCGCCCTGCCGCGCCGACGCCTGAGTGAAGTAGGCCGCCGACGAGGTGCCCGTGGCCCGGGTCCTTTTCCGACGGCCCCTTCCCGAACGGTGCGGGCTAGTTTCCCAGCACACCGCTCTCCAGTGATCTTTTCCGGGTGGATGAGGTCACTCGTCCCGCGTGGATGTCCTCGTGGCAAGGCCGACAGACGACCAGGGTCTTGCGTCGTCTCATTGCCATCAACTTCACCCACGCGGGGCGCTCGGCTCGGCCCTGTTGCTTGAGATCGGCGAGTTTCCGGATGTGATGGACCTCAATCCGGCTCGTTGATCCGCACATCTGCCGATGATCGTGTCAATCTTCACCCGTGACATGCCGTCCACGGTCTCCCCGGTGACCCCAGGCGTCATCGCACCGGAATTCCGGTAGATCCGCCCGTAGGCCATCAGAAAGAGCTGCGGGTTGAACAGTTGCCGGTAGATCCTTTCCAACGGCAGGCTTCTCCTGCCGCGTTCCCGGATGACGTCCAGCACCGTTTCGGCGCTCTGCATTGCGCATACCTCCCCTTACTGGACGTCGAGTTCACCTGTGCCCCTTCGCCCTCATTCCGGCTTTCCCGGACTTCACGGCCGGCCGTAACTCCGGCGACTACTATGGGCACTCCGTCGCCGTAGGGCTCGCGCCCCGTAGGCGATCCCGTGGTACGTCTTCGCTGTACGTATCGAGCACGACGTAGGCCGCCCACTCATCTCCTTGACCGCCCTCACTGGGCGACGCCCCTCTCCTTGGAGGTTGCCGTCCGAACCCGTTCTTCAGAGCCCGGCAAGGAAAGGGCACCGGTTTCAGGTATCGTTCCGGTGAGTTTCTATTTTTGCCGCTGGAGATTGGGCTTCAAGCAATCCAGCCTTGGCCATATCGAGCGGGTCTTGCGGAGCTCCGCCCTGGATACCTCCAGACGGCCACCGCTTTCCTGACATGCTATTGTCCCCTTCGGCTTTCGCCTCCAGGTAAGTCAGGCGACCCAGAAACATTCCTCCAAGTTCCTCCCGAGTGAGTCGGGGATACAACGAAGCGCCGCACGGCGCACACAGGTCGTAGACCCGGTCCCACGGCCCATAACGCCCCGGCACATCCCGCCACCGCGCACCCTCGCGCGGGTCCACCACCCGTATGCCCGCCACTGATTGCTGCCGAGTCGACACACGCGGGGGTTCCAGCCTGGTCTACCGGACGTTCGCCAGGTCCGCGCCATACACGGGACGCTCGGTGCGTAGGTGCGTAGGTGCGGTGTGGCCCTGACGCCGGTCGGGCCACCGGTGCGGACCGATGCGGCGAGCCTCGTCGACGTTCACGTCTTCTGCCATGTGCCTCCCGGCTTGGCGTGGCGCGATGTCACCGGGGGTGGGCTCGTGGGCACGTCCTCCCGGCACGGCACACGGTCATCACTCGCTTGACGGGTGACGTACGCGAC
This sequence comes from Streptomyces sp., assembly GCF_019510245.1. Taxonomy (GTDB): domain Bacteria; phylum Actinomycetota; class Actinomycetes; order Streptomycetales; family Streptomycetaceae; genus Streptomyces. Next base: position 23,821 of record NZ_JAEKKT010000226.1, read on the forward strand.
CCCGCGCGGCAACGCCGGCATGCACCCGTGAGGTCGTGGTGGCCCGGTGCCCCGGCGGGAGGAGGTGAACCGCCACCGAGCGTCGTGGTGGGAATGCCGCAGGGCCCGTCCTTCAGGACCTCGGTGTCCAGGTTGCCCTCCAGGTGGTGTCCCGCGCCATGCGACAGGCCATCCGTCACCAGCTTGACCGGTGATGCTTGTCGTGAAACAGTCAGGACCGCCCGCAACGCGGTGCACCCGGCGGGGCCTGCTCGTCGTGCCGACAAACCGGCGCATTGGCTCTACATTCGTATGGCGGAGGCATTTCCATGATCAACAGACGTACCTTCAACAAGGCCATCGGTATCGGCACGGGCGCGACCGCGGTCTCGCTGGCCGGATTCCAGCCCGATGCGAACGCCGCACCAGGCCATCACACCGAGGGCGGATCGCCGGCGCCGACGGTGCCCACCGTGCCCCCGGGTGCGCACACCTCATTCGCCCGGCTGAAGCAGGTCAGGGCCGGTGTGCTGGACGTCGGTTACGCCGAGGACGGTCCCAGGCACGGACCCGTGGTCATCTGTCTGCACGGCTGGCCCTACGACATCCACAGCTACGTCGACGTCGCTCCGCTCCTCGCTGCCCAGGGCTACCGCGTCATCGTCCCGTTCCTCCGTGGCCACGGCTCGACGACGTTCCTGTCCTCGCGGACGGTCCGCAACGCACAGCAGTCGGCTGTCGCCCTGGACATCATCGCCCTGATGGACGCCCTCAAGATCGACAAGGCCCTGCTGGCCGGCTTCGACTGGGGCTCGCGCACCGCCGACATCATCGCGGCCCTCTGGCCGGAGCGCGTGAAGGGACTGGTGTCCGTCAGCGGATACCTCATCACCAACGTCGAGGCACAGAAGAAGCCGCTGGCGCCCAAGGCCGAGTACACCTGGTGGTACCAGTACTACTTCGCCACCGAGCGCGGCCGCCTCGCCATGGAGGACAAGACCGACCGGCACGACCTGTGCCGGCTCGTCTGGGGCACCGTCTCTCCGACCTGGAACTTCGACGACGCCACCTTCGAGCGCACGGCCGCCGCGTTCGAGAACCCCGACTACGCGGCCATCGTGATCCACAACTACCGCTGGCGACTGGGCCTCGCGGACGGCGAACGCCGCTACGACCGCTACGAGAAGGCACTCGCCACCCGCCCCGTCATCGAGGTGCCGACGATCACGCTCGACCCGGAACGCGACCCCTTCACCGCCCCTGGCGACGGCGCCTCCTACCGCGACCGGTTCACCGGCAAGTACGGCCACCGCACACTCGCCGGGATCGGCCACAACCTGCCGCAGGAGGCACCCACGGCCTTCGCCCAGGCCGTCGTCGACGTCGACCACTTCTGAGGCCGTACGCCGGACGGACGCCGCCCTGCCGCCGTCCACGCCCCCGGAAATCCCTGCCGGCGGGTACTTGCCGGCAGCCGACAGCCCTGGCCGCCCGCGACAGACAGCGGGCGCGGTCATGGGTTCGCTCCCCATGTCATGATCGCGCCTGGCTTAGTACTGCAACGACACTCCGTGACGTCCTCGGCGTTTGAAGTGGCTGATGCGAGCTCGGGCCTGGCTCGTTCTTCGCCATAATGACCAGGCGATTACGTGCTGGATGCCGTGGCGGATAGGAGAGGAGATGCGGTTGACCTCAACTCGCAGGATGGCGAGGAAGGCGAGGGCGGCCATGGAGAGTGTTATGTGCCGGTACCATGCGGTGTAGCCGCGGACCTGATAGTGGTCGAGTCCAGTTTCGTTCTTCGAAGTCTGGAAACATTCCTCGACCATCCACCGTGATCCCGCGACCTGCACGAGTTTCTCCAGCGGAGTTCCGGCCGGGCAGAAGCAGATGTAGTAGGCGATGTCTGTGGGGTCGGTGAGGCTGCGCCGTGCCATCAGCCAGTGATCCCATCCCTCGCGCCGCCAGGGCCGGATTGCTGCTGCGGCCCAGTCGTATTCGCGTGGGCCGTGAGCGCCGTCGCCGCAGCTCACGCGTGTCCACGCATTGTCGGGGAGCTCGCCGATCAGCTGGTGTGCGCGTGCCTGGCCGAAAAACTCCATAGTCATGACCATCTGCGATTTCGGGACCGCAAGCACATGAGGGATGCCATGTTCTTCCAGCCAGATACGAATCCGACCTGTCTGCCCATAGACTTCGTCGGCGGTGACCCACCCGAACGGGATGCCCGACTCCACGGCACGCTTCAGCATGCGCAAGCCCAGGTCGGGTTTCGTGGTGAACTCCACATCATCACCGATGCCGGCCGCCCGGCAGCGCTCACGGTTCGATGTCCATTCCTTCGGGAGATATAACTCGCGGTCGATCAGCGCCCGTCCTTTCCCTGAACCATACGCCAGGAAGACGCCCACCTGAGAATTCTCGATCCGTCCGGCCGTTCCTGAATACTGCCGGGCCACGCCCGCCGACCGGACACCCTTTTTAAGGAATCCCGTCTCATCGAGAATAAGGATTCCCCGCTCGGGGTCGCCAAGGTGCTCCACCACTGCGTCGCGGACGTCATCACGCACGGCGTCCGCGTCCCACAGATAGTGGTTCAACAGCCGCTGCATGCCCTGAGGACCGTCGTCCCCGGCGGCCTCCGCCAGGGTCCAGCCGTTCTTCCGCTCCGTCTCACTGAGCAGTCCTCGCAGGTAGGACACCATCCGTCGCCGTGGCTCCACCCGGCCGAACCGGCCCGCGAACCTAGCCACGAAGTCGTCAAACGCATCTGACCAACCGTCAGTTATCTCATCCCCCACGCAACAATCAACGACCCGACACCCACGACGTCACGGAGTGTCGTTGCAGTA
>NZ_JAEKKT010000227.1 GCF_019510245.1 Streptomyces sp.
CTTAGCCATCGTTCAGATCACCGGCCTCAGAGCTTGATCTCGATGTCGACACCGGCCGGGAGGTCGAGTCGCATCAGAGAGTCAACGGTCTTGGGGGTCGGGTCGAGGATGTCGATCAGGCGCTTGTGGGTGCGCATCTCGAAGTGCTCGCGCGAGTCCTTGTACTTGTGCGGCGACTTGATGACGCAGTACACGTTCTTCTCAGTGGGCAGCGGCACCGGGCCCGCGACCGACGCACCAGTCCGGGTCACCGTCTCGACGATCTTCTTCGCCGAGGAGTCGATGACCTCGTGGTCGTAGGCCTTGAGCCGGATGCGGATCTTCTGTCCCGCCATGGCTACTCAGTAGTCCTTCTCTGCACGCTCTGGAACCCGGTGACTGTTTCTCCTCTCCGACCCACGCGGTCGGGCGTGTCGCGCTCCCGCTGACACAGATGCCCCTTGTTCGAACATCCCTGCGGGGAATGCACACGGCCCTTCCGGAACCGCAAGCCGGGGGCGAAAGGCCCACCGGGCGCCTGGCCGGTGCCGCACCGCACTTCCCGAAAGATTCCCGTACGTCCGCCCCAGTGCTGCCGTAATGGCAGTTAGGACGACGAGTACTGTGGGACTCGCTTCCGGTCCTCCCGGCGGGAGGCGCGCAGCATCAACACTCGACCGAGCAACTCCGACAGTCTGCCACAGAGGGCGGGGGGCTGGCCAATCGGGCCGGGGAGCTTACCCCCGGAGTGACGCAGGTCAAACACCCACCCGGACCGTGGCCGTCTCGCCGCCGGTCCCGACCGGGTGATTCCCCGCGATTCCATACTCGTCTTGTCGCAGGACAGGCTAATTTTCGCTCTTGATCAGGGTACGTACGCCGGGAGGTCCCACGTCATGGTCAAGGTGCGGCTGGAGACAAGCCGGGAGCACGTCGCCGAGCTGGCTCGGCTCCGCGATCCCGTCGGCGCGATCGAGGAGCTGATCTGGAACAGCGTCGACGCCGACGCCGCACACGTGGCCGTCACGCTGGAGCGCAACGACCTGGGCGGCGTGGACAGGGTTCGCCTCCAGGACGATGGCAGCGGGATGTCGGCCGAGCACTGCGAGGAGTATTTCCGGCCCATCGGCGCCTCCTGGAAGAAGCGCGCGCAAGGAAGCCCGGTGAAGAAGCGCGCGCTGCACGGGAAGAACGGACGCGGGCGGGTACGGGCCTTCGCCCTCGGCACCCGGGTGCGCTGGACCAGCGTCAGCGACGCCCCGGGAGGCCGGCAGCAGCTGGTGATAGAGGCGGACCGGCGTTCCATGGACGAGTTCGACATCGGCGACCCGGAACCCACCGACGATCCCACTGGCACGCTGTTCGAAGCATTCGGCGGTGACGAACAGCTGGACCTGCTAGCCGACGAGCGGGCCAGATCGTCACTCACCACGGCTTTCGCCACGTACCTGGAGAAGTATCCGGACGTCCGCATCGAGTACGACGGCCAGAACCTCGACCCGGCCGCAGAGCAGGTCCACGTCCGTGACTACGTCCTGCCGTCGCCTTCGGACTGGAACGGCGAGCCCGCGCGCCTGAAGATCGTGGAATGGCGCAGGCCCGTCACTCGGGCACTGTTCCTGTGCGACGGCCAGGGCATGTCCCGGGCTCACCTCAAGCCAGGGATCCAGGCTCCCGGCTTCGAGTTCACCGCCCATCTGACCTGGGCCGGGTTCGATGACGTCGACGCCGAGGAGCTCGCCTTCACCGACTGGGCGTCGAACGGACCTCACGCGGAGGTGCTCGCAGCCGCACGTGAACAGCTCAAGGTCCACTTCCGGGCCCGGGTGGACGAGCGTCGGCGGGAGCAGGTCGCCCAATGGCGACGGGAAGGCATCTACCCCTACACGGGGCAGCCTGCCGACGCACTCGAACGCACCGAACGCGAGACGTTCGACGCGGTGGCCACGACCGTGTTCCGGCACCTTCCCAAATCCACCGGTACCCGCAGGACCACCTTCGCCTTTCTCCGGTCCGTGCTTGCGCACGAGCCCTCGGACGTGCTGCGCATCGCCGAGGAACTGTTCAGCCTCTCCAAGCAGGAACGGGAGCAGCTCAACCGACTCCTCGACCGCACTCCCTTGTCGGCTCTGGTCAAGGCCTCGACGGCCGCGACGAACCGGCTCGACTTCCTGACGGCTCTTGAGCACCTGGTCTTCGATCCGGAGGCCAAGGACCGCGTGAAGGAACGCTCCGAACTCCACCGAATCCTGGAAAACGAGTGCTGGGTCTTCGGCGAGGAGTACGGCCTGCATGTGAGCGATCGCAGCCTCAACGAGGTCCTGAGGCAGCACTGCCAGTTGCTCGGCCGCCAGGAGTCGATGGACTCCCCCGTGCTGCGCCCCGACGGGCGCCGCGGAATCGTCGATCTCATGTTGTCGCGAGCCTCCCGCCACCGACACGACGAACGGCACCACCTCGTGGTCGAGCTCAAGCGTCCCGGCCTCGTCCTTGGATCGGCCGAGTTCGAACAGCTCAGCAGCTATGCGCAGGCGGTCCGGAAGGACGACCGGTTCCGGGACACCCACACGACATGGGACTTCTGGCTCGTCGGCAACGACATGACCGACACGCTCCGGGAACTCTCCCACCAACCCCACAATCCCCCCGGCTGCGCCCTCAACCAGCCGACGTACCGAATCTGGGTACGCACCTGGGGCGAGCTCTTCCGGGACTGCGAGGCTCGGCTCCGCTTTTACGGCGAACAGCTGGAATACCAGTCCTCCACCGAACATGCCATGGACTACCTGGTCCGCAATCACGGTGACACCGTCGCGGAGCTGGTCGCCGACGGGACGATCCCCGGTCCGCGAGACGCCACCGCCGACGTCACGCGGTGAAGTTATTGCTGACCACTGGCGGGAGGAACTCCCTACGGGGCTGTCTGAGAGCCATCGGCGAGGTCCCTGTCCGTCGCCTGGATGACGGCGTTGAACAGCCACAGAAGGCGATAGGCACGGGCAGCGCCGAGGATCAGAGCGCCTTCCACGGCCCAGTGGACGCCCCCAGCGTCCTTCTCGGTGGTGTCGAGCACTGCTGCCGTGAGTCAGCCTTCTGACGCGAACGGCAGAAAACGGGTCCAGGACTCCGGCGAGAGGGCGAATCGGGGGCCGTCGGTGGTCTTGGAGTCGCGGACGTGGACGGCTCGGGGGGCTATCGCGATCTCGACGCAGTCGTTGCCGTCTCCGCTGCTGCTGTAACTGCTCTTGAACCAAGCCAGCTCAGATGTGTCCTGGATGTCAGGGGTGCCGCTCATGTTTCTCCAAGCATCTGCTCGATGAAGGCCCTCGATTCTCGGGGCGAGAGCGCCTGGGCCCGGATCATGCTATAGCGCAGGTCAAGGATCCTGAGCTGCTTCGGGTCGGAGACGGCCCGACCGTTGAACGCCCCCTCGGAACGCCCCACCGCTGTACCGTCCGGAAATTTCAGCACCTCAATCAGCCCACCTGTGCCGAAGTGTTCCTCACAGTCCGTCGGCATCACCTGGATTGACACGTTCCGCAACTGCCCCAGCTCCAGCAGACGTTCGAGCTGCCGACGCCAGACCATTCTGCCCCCAACCGCACGGCGGAGCGTCACCTCTTCTTGGACGAAGCTGAGGGTCGGGGCGGGCGACCTATCGAAGATCGACCGCCGAGCCAGCCTTGCGGCCATCATGCGCTCTGTCTCCTCGTCCGAGTAGGCGGGAAGCCACGCGCCGAAGAGTGCCCGCATGTGCTCATCGGTCTGCAACAGGCCATGCACGTTGTGGTTGCCGTATAGCGCGACCTCAACCGCCTTGGCCTCCAGCGTCGCGATCTCCCGAACACTTTTCGGATAACGGACCTTCTTCACGTCCTCCTTCATGGCGGCGATGAGCCCGTCCGCCCCCGACACCCTGTCGGCGTCGTCCAGATACTCCGGCCGGGGAATCCGCTTCCCGCCCTCGATCTTGTAGACCAGGTCCTCGCCGTACCCGACGGCCTTGCCGAACTCGCCGGCGCGCATCCCCACGGCCTCACGGCGCAGCCGCAACTGCCGCCCCACGGTGGCGATGACCGCGAGCCCCCAGTCGTCGTCCGGGTCCACCTCCCAGCCCGGCTCGTCCGCCTCGGTCCTGAGCCGTCCCGCCTCCGCGTCCACCGACATCCCGCGCCCCTCCGTCGTACCGACGCCCTGCTCGCGAGGCCCGCTCCGACAGGCCCGGACACGACCGGACAAGCCCTGGACAGTCACCGTACGCAACGGCCTCGTCGCTTACCACGGTAAGCGCAACCCGCCACGCTGAGTGACGTGAATCAAGAAACCGCCACCCCCGAAGCGCAACTCGACAGCCCCGTCCGCAACTTCAGCGTGCCGCTGTCCTCCACCCCACGCGGCGCCCGCCTCGCCCGTCTCCTCGCCACCGAGCAACTCCGCGACTGGGGGCTGCCCACGCATCCGACGGACCACCTCGTGGCCGAACTCGCCGCCAACGCCGTCACGCACGGCCGCGTCCCCGGCCGCGACTTCCGCCTCACCCTCTACGTCATCGGTGACACGCTCCGCATCGAAGTCACCGACACACGCGGGGACCGGCTGCCGTACGCCCGAGAGACCGCCCCGGACGGCGAGTCCGGTCGCGGCCTTCTTCTCGTGGACGCGCTCGCCGACCGCTGGGGTGTGGCCCACGGCCCGGCTCCACGCAAGACCGTCTGGGCCGAAGTCGGGTTCTGCGTCGCCGGAACGCGGCCCGTCACTGCCCGGTGACCCACCGCCCGGACCGGCGCGCGATCAAAGCTTTTCCATGACCCCGGGGGGAAATACCAACCCAACCCCACCCCACCGATCCCCCACAGCAACCCTGGTCACCCGGAAGAGTGGTGATCCTCAACTCGACTGGATTTCAGCCCGGTTCGCTGGCATATGCTCACCGCGACCACAACCGCAGACATGCGACGGCCCCCGCCGGGACGCCAATCCCAGTGCGAGGGCCTGACCACCGAGGAAGTTAGGGCTTCCCGATGGATACCCAGCACTTTAGCGCGCCCGCCTTCGCCCGGCCGCTCAATCCCCGTGGCGTCACCCACATCAACACCCCCCACACCACCCGCTTCACGGTCGTCGGCAACCACCTCGCCCAGCACCGGAAGCTCTCCCTCACCGCGATCGGCCTCGCCGTCCACATCCAGTCGCTGCCCGAACAGGCCCTCGTCGACATCAAGACCCTCGCCGACCGCTTCACCGAGGGCGAGACCCGTATCGCCGCCGCCCTGCGCGAGCTCAAGGCCCACGGCTACCTGGCACAAGTCCGCAAGCAGCTGCCCAACGGCCGCTTTGTCACGCACACGGTGTCGTACAACCAGCCCCTGGCGACGACCGGGGCACCGCATGCCGAGGCGAGTGTCAACCGGCCTCCCCAGCCCCCTCCCTCTCGCCCGGCTCCGCGGCAAGACGTACCCCCGCCGCAGCCACCCGAAGCGCGGGCCACCCCCGGAGCCGAGCGCGAACCCGCCCCAGAGCCCACCCCGGAGAACGTCGCCGTGGCCAAACCCCCGCTCCCCGAACCGCAAACCCCCGACCTGGAACGCCACCGCACCGCCGCCACCCTCCTCGCCACGCTCCACCGCGACGACCGCCGCCTCGTCCTGTCCGAACGCGACGTCCGCCGTCTCACCCCCGCTGTTGCCGCCTGGCTGGAACGCGGCGTTTCCACCGAGGCCGTACGCCACACCCTCACGGCGAACCTCCCGCCCAGGCCTCGTCACCCAGCAGCCTTGCTGGCCCACCGCCTCACCGAGTTCCTGCCACCCTCGGCACCACAGGCACCGATCCCCCGGTCCTCGGGCCAGAGCCACGCTGCCCCTCCCCCACTCCACAGCTGCGAGGGCTGCGAGCGCGCGATCCGCACACCCGCACCCGGGTCCTACTGTCGTGAATGCCGTGACGCAGGCGGTCTGGGCATCGACACAGCGGCCTGAGCCTTCGTACCAGCAAGAAGCGGGCATCGCGCGGCTCCCGACGTCGTTTCACCAAGCGATCAAGGTCCAAAACCACCCGGGCCCCGCCGAGGAAGGCAGCACGATCGCGCGCCGCTCCCGGCCGCCTCGGCTGTCCGAGCCGTGTCCGTCAGACGGACTCCAGCAACTGCTCAAGTTCCTGGTCGTACGCCCGGTAACCCGCTTTCCCGGCCTCTGGCGCGCCGGACTGGGGATGGAGGATGGCCGGGAGGTGACCGACACGCCACATGCGGTGGACCAGCTCAGGCGTAGCCGCACCGGTCGGGTCCGCCAGCTCGGAGGCGATGCCGAGAAGTCGGGCGATTCGTCCCGCACCGGTGCCCGTGTCCGTACCGGCCGCGAGGGCCGCGTTCACCAGGGCCTGGAGAAGGTTGACGAGCTGCAGGTCGGCGGCCATACGGCACATGCGCCGCACCATGGCCGGCTCCTCCAGCCTCTCCAGCGGCTGCGGGACCCCGGTGACGCCGGCCGACCACAGAAGCAGCGACGCCGCGGACACCTCGTGGTCGCGGAAGTACCCCAGTTCGTCCGCGATGGCCATGGCCCCGTCACCGAATCCGCAGACCGCTCTGACACCTTCGAGCAGGACCTGCACCCGATCGCCGCTGCGGTCCAGGAAATCGGCCATCGACGCATCCGAAAGAGCCCAGGTACCCGTGGAGTTCACTGCACCTACCTCCACGACCCCGCCGAGCGGCCCGAACACCTCACGAGCGAGCACACTCTCCGGCACCGGGAATGCTCGTTCTGCCAAAGTCACTCGCCCCATATCTAGAATTGACCCATCATGTGCTGGATGATCGCGTCCCTTTGTGGCAACGCCCGTGGCGAACCCGCATTCAGGATGTCCAGCCCTCCCGGCGTGTTCACGAAATACTCAGGCTGCTTTCCGGCGGGTCCGCTGTGCTCCCGCAAGACAGATTCAGCAAATGACTTCGGCACCTCGGTCCGCACCACCACGCCCTCAGGACCGGCATACTGCGTGGCTGCCCTGCTGAAATCATCCGTCAAGTACACACCGGTGTCCGGCGTGTACTGGCGCTGCAAATCTCCCGAACTGCCCAGCGAGAACTTGTCACCAGTCCAGTTTTTCGAGCCATGGTAGAGGACGACAGTTTCCTCTTCGCATGACATGAGGCCCAACGGGTCGATCTGCCGCCATGGATTGGTGACGTACCCGTAGGGGTCCGGAGCAGGTGCCAGGCCGAGCGGGTCGAGCGATGTGTATCGCGCGGTCTCCGGATCGTAGTGACGGTGGAAGTTGTAGTGCAGGCCGGTCTCGAAGTCCTGGTACTGCCCCGGGAAGCGCAGCGGTGTGTAAGCCTCACACTGGCTCGGGGCGAACGTCGTGCCCCATGCCGTCCGCCGTGCGCGCCAGGCTACCGAGCCCTGGGTGTCGACGAGTTCGGTGGGGGTTCCGACCAAGTCGGTGACGATCGCGAAGAACCGGGAGTCGATCTCCTCCTGGGTTGCCGCGTCCGTCAGCCGCTCGGTCTGGGTGAGGGGGCGTATACCGTCGTGGTCCCAGGTGAGGGTTACCGGGTGGGGCATACCCCGGCCGAGGGTGGTCTGCTCGGCGAGGGTGGCCCCGTCCCAGGTGAAGTCCGTGCGCTCCACGACCGTACGGCCGTCGTCGCCGAGGCGTTCCTTGGCCGTTCGCCGACCGAGCGGGTCGTAGCGGTAGCGCCAAACGGCGCCGTCCGGGGTCACCGCGGACGTAAGACGGTCTTCGGCGTCCCATGAGTACCGCCACACGTCGGGTTTCCGGGACAGCCGGGTCCTTCGACGCTCGACCACACGTCCGGCCGCGTCATAGACATAACGGGTGGCGCCCGCGCGGTGGAGACGGGTTCCGATGTAGGCCCGGACACCCGCCGCCCCTTCGCCCCCCGGGTAGCCGACCCAGGTGGCAGAGGCGATGTGCCCGGCCACGTCATAGGCGTAGCTCTCCCTGCGGCCCTCGGCCTCGATGCCGTGGACCCGCCCCATGGCGTCGATGTCCAGTGCGACCGGGCCGTCGAGGGCATCCGCGATCCGTGTGAGGTGGCCGTCCGGCCCGTAGCCGTATGTGCGGCTCTGGACCAGCCGGTCTCCCACACCCCAGCGCTGTTCCGAAGGCCGTCCGTTCATGTCCCATGACTGGGCGAGACGCAGGGTGCCGTCGATCAGCCGGCCGATCTCCTGGCCCGCCGCGTCGTTCGCGAACTCGACGACGTGCCCGGAGCTGTCGAGACCGGTCGTCCGTCCGACGGCGTCATAGCTGTACCGGGCCCGCGCGCCGGACGGCGTGGTCCGCTCAACCCGGCGCCCCGAGGCGTCGTACGAGGAGACCAGCGACCGGCCGTCGAGCCGCTCGGCGACGATCCGCCCGGCGCGGTCGCGCTCGAACCGCAGGTCGCAGGCGGAGCTCGCGGCCCTGACGAGCCGGCCCAGCGCGTCATGTCCGTAGGTCGTCGTCTCACCGCCGAGCGTCTTCGCGACAAGGCGCCCCATGCCGTCGTAGGCGTAGTCGACGCTCTGTCCCGCCGGGTTCACCCGCCTGCCGACCCGGCCGACAGCGTCGCGCTCGTACACCGTGCGCTGTTCGTCGAAGTCCGTCTCGGCCACGAGGCGGCCCGCGGAGTCGTAGGTGTAGCTCCAGTGCAGACCCAGCGGGTTAGTCACGTCGGTGAGCCGGAGCGACGCGTCGTAGTCGAATTCGTACCGGCCGCCGTCGGGGGCGGTCTGTGCCGTCAGCAGGTCGAAGGGGCCGTATTCGAAGGTCGTCCGCGCACCGCCAGGTCCGGTGTGGGACGTGCAGTTGCCCTCACCGTCGTAGCTCCAGCTCTCCTCCGAGCCGTCGGGGGTGGTCACCCGGGCGATCCGGCCCTCGACCGTCCACCGAAGACTCGTGGCCCGCCCCAGCGGATCCGTGACGCCGCTGAGTCGGCCGAAGGGATCGTAGGTGCGGATGGAACGGTCACCCAATGCACTGACGGTCTCGACCCGCAGGCCAGCCCGGTCACACCGCACCCCGGTGGTGGCACCGAGCGAGTCCGTCACCGACTCCAGGGCCCCACGGGCGTCGTACGTGAACCGGGTACGGCTCCCGTCGGGGGCTGCGGAGGACACCCGGTTGCCCCGGCTGTCATAGCTGTGCTCCCAGCACGTCCCGTCGGGGAGACCGACCCGAACCGGCAGCTGGAGTGCGCCGTACTCCACCGTGACCGCACCGCCGTCGGGCAGTGTGACACGCGTCGGCTTGCCGACGGCGTTGTTCTCGTAGCGGGTGACGGCCCCCAGGGCATCCGTGCGCGAGAGCAGGTGATGATCCCGGTCGTACTCGGCACGGGTGGTGTTCCCCAGAGGATCGATCTCAGCGACGACCTGGCTGTCGTCGTTGACGACGAAGCGGGACACCGAGCCGTCCGCCGTCGCGTACGTGGTCACTCGGCGGCCCGGCCATGCGGGGTCCGCGCCGTCGTAGGCGAACGTCCCGGCGAGGTGCCCGGCCTCGCCGAGCTGGGAGACGCACCGGTCGCGGTCGTCGTAGGCGTACGAGTAACGGCTGCCGTTCCGGTCGGTCCACGAGGTGATGCGCAGGCGCTCGTCGTAGGTGAAAGTGAGGGCACGGCCGGAGGAGTTGACGACGTCGGTAAGACTGCCGTCGGTATACCCGTAGCCCCTGACTACGACATCCGAGCCGTCCTCGGTCGCACCGACCAGGCTCAACGAGGTGACACGGCCTTCGTCGGCGGTGAAGGCGATGTGGTAGCCGCCCGAGTGCCGCATCGCCAGTGGCGTGCCGGTGGGGTCGTACTCGAAGGTGATGCGGTTGGCGTTGCGGTCGGCTATCTCGGTGATGTGTGCCGTGCCGTCGGCGAGCGGTGCGAAGCGGCGGGTCAGGCCGGTGTGCGGGTCGTTCACACGGTAGGTTCCGTCGGCCTCACGGACGAGGGACAGCCTGGGTCCGGTGACGGGGAACCATGTGCCGCTCTCGGCGTCAGCAACACGGTAGAGGAGCAGCATCCCGTCCTCCGTGACGAAGACGATCTCCTCGCCGCCGATCTCCAGGCGCTGGTCGAGAGTGGATGTCCAGCCGGGACCGAACCACCAGCCGCACCGGTAGCCCGACGAGACCCGACGGACGAATGCCAGGGGAAGGGTTCCGGGGAGGGAGACATCCGTCTCGGCGAGGAACATCTCGCCCGTCGCCACGTCGACTGGGTCGCCGCACCCCTTGATTTTGCTCTTCAGCCGGTTGAAGGCGCCCTTGGCGCCGTCCTCCAGCATGCCCCGCGCGTTCTTGCCAAGCCCGCGCACGGCGAGGCTCATCGCCTTCATGCCGCCGCGGAGGTTCTTCATCTCCTTCACGCCCTTGGCGAGTTTGCCGAGGCTGGTGATGCCCTTGCCGCCGGGTATGCAGTCCAGCGCGGCGAACGCCACATCCCACAGGGATGCTTGGCCTTTGGAGTATTTGTAGAGGGTGTCCGCGAGGACGACGAGCGCGGCGACCAGCACGATCGCGCCGAGGATCGGCCCGCCGATGATCATCACGATGATCCCGACGACCGCGACGACGACCTTGCAGACGGTGACGACGGTGTCCCAGTTGTCCTCGAACCAGTGCCCGACGTCCTGCCACCAGTGCCGGTTCGGGATCCCGGCGTCGGAGGCCTCGTCGATCTTCCGCTTCGCCTCACCCGCCGCGTCGTCGCGCATCTTGCGGGCGTCCTCGGCCACGCCATCTTCTTCGCCGCGTCCAGCGCGTTCTGGGCGGTGGTGACGTCCGACTGGGCCTGGGTGTGGGCGGACTTGGCGCTCTGCACGTCCCGGGTGGCAGCCCGCACCTTGCCCTCGTCCGGCTTGTCACCGTCCGACTTGCTGCCGGTGGGGTCGTCCTTGTACTTGTCGGCTTCCTTCGTCGCCCGGGTGACCCAGGAATCGGCCGAGGAGAGCCGGGACTTGGCGGAGGACAGGTCCGACTGGGCGTCCTTCGCCTTTGCCAGGGCCTTGTCGGCCAGCGCCTGGGCGCGCTCCAGCTTGGGCCAGTAGTCCGCGAGGGCGTCACCGCACATCTCGTAGGACTTCTTCAGCTTCTTCAGGTTCTTCGGGACGTCCTTGAACTGCTCCTTGAACACCTCCGCGGACTTGCCCGCCCACTGCAGGAGGGTGTCCTCACCGGCCATGCCCTTGACCAGACGCAACGCGTCGGAGACGTCGTCGGCGAAAGAGTGCAGCTGTGCGGCGAGGGTACGCACGCGCTGCGGGTCACCCGGGGTGGGGTCCCGGTCGAGGTCGAGTGGATGCCAGTCCGCCGGTCGGTACCCCGCCATGTCCCCGCAACCCCCGTCGCGTACGCCCCGTCAACAAACCTGTGCACACGCGAACTTACTAGGAACGGCCGTTCGAGGTGAAGCCCGGCGGGTCAGGCTCACAATGCGATCGGGCGGTAGGCCAGAGCCTGGTCCACCACTTCCTCGGCCGTGCGTTCCGGGTCCGAGTAGTAGATCAAATCGCTTACCCGGGGATGCAGGACACTCCGCTTCAGCCCGTCCAGCAGAGCGTCATGTTCCCGCTCGGGGAGGCGCGCGTCCATGATCTGCTGAACCAGCCGAATGAGTTCGTCACGGGTTTTCGAAGGCACGTGAGCATCCTCTCGGCTCAGCCGAATTGTTCAGCGAAGGCGGCGTCCACGCAGGATGCGCCGACCGGCCTCGACCGCGTCCGTGCACCGCAGCCACCAGTGCTCCAGCGTGCCGCGCACGGTCACGTACACCCACCGACGCTTGAACCACGGTGGCAGGTCCCGGAACGGCACGAAGGTGAGGGTGTCGCCGATCGCGTCCTCGGCCGGACCGCCCGGCCCCTCGGCGTGCAGCGCGGCGAACAGCTCCGGGGTCAGCCGGCCGTTGAGGCGGGCCGCGGTGCCCGCCGCGGTGCAGGCGTACCCCCGCTCCTCCTGGTCCGGGAGTCTCATCGCCCTCGCGATCCGGGGGGACGCCTCCTCCAGCGGGCAGTTGAGAGCCAGCCCGATCACCGCCGTACCGAGATGACCCTCGCCGCGCTCGAACGCGGCGTCCCACTCCGCAGGGTCGGCGAGCCCCAGCAGACCCTCGCCCGTCTGCCACCCTGTCTCCCACCGCAAAGGGTCAGTCCGCGAAGCGGAACGTCGACGTGATCGCGTCGAAGATGTCGAAGAAGGAGTCCGCGAGGTCGAGGACCTGGCTGCTGCCGGCCACCAGGGCGACCTTGCCCTCCTGGCCGGGGACCGGGATGAAGGTCTGCATCAGGACGGCGCGGATGGTGCGGCCCAGGCTGTCCTCGGGGACCGGGATGTCCTCGATGCCGTAGGTGCGGGCGGCGGGGCCGACGCCGGGGATGTCGACCGTCGTCACCTTGCGCCAGGAGTCGCCCTCCCGGTGGGCCTCCTTGGGGGCGAGCTGGGCGGCGATGGCGGCGGGGTCGTTGGAGAGCGGCGCGCCCTCGCGGGTACGGCCGCCGACCAGCGACACCGTGACCGAGCCGGTGATCGGGGTGTCGCCGCCGAAGCTCTCCGCCATGCAGCCGCAGTACATCGCGCCCGACTTCCACGCGTCCGCGGCGGACTTGCGCAGGAAGCCGACGTACGTGTCCCGGTACTGCGCCAGCTCCGGGTGCTGGGCGATGCGCTCGTTCACCATCCGCCGGATCGAGTCGTCCCGCGACTCCGGCCGCACGTCGAACTCCCACCACGACTCCGGCACCTTGATCCGGAAACCGCCGCGCTCGATGGTGAGCGTCTCCATATAGCGCGCCATGGTGTACGCCGCCCCCGTCCGATGATCTGATATACGGTGCCGCCCAGACTACGAGATGCGCGAACGGGGGACGGTCACGTGGGCAACGGCAAGAGCGACCTCGCGATACCGCTGAGCGAGCTGGAGGACTACGGCCGCAAGCTGCGCTCCATCAAAGAACGCCTCAACCACACCAAGAAGATGTTCGAGTCCTACAAGGACGACGTCGGCAGCGGCACGGTCTACGACGCCCTCGACGACTTCGAGTCCAACTGGCACGACGGCCGCGAGGACATCACCAAACAGATCGACTCCCTCGCCGACATGTCCGACACCGTGGTCCGCGAGTTCAAGAAGCTGGACGACGACCTCGCGAAGAAGGCGAAGGACGCAGTGCGGCCGGAGGGACAGCAGCAGCAACAGGGTGGTGGCGGGAACAAGGCGGAGTAGTCGGCGGCCTCCGCGGACAGGCTCACGGCATGCCGGGCACCGCACCGCTCGTCATCGACATGCGGCGCGCCCTGTTGAAGGACGCCCACGACGGCGAGGCGTGCCTGGGCAGGGTCGCCGGACTCGCGGAGCGGGCGCGGGCGGCCGGCGTGCCGGTCGTCTACCTGCGCCAGCGGTTCACCGACGGGCCCGCCGAGTGGCTCGAAGTCCATCCGACAGCTCGCGGGCGTACCTCACTCCCCGACAGCGGCCGCGTGGGAGAGGAAGGCCGTCCAGGTGGCGGGCGGGAAGGCGAGGTGAGGGCCGCGGGAGGGGGTCGCGATGTTCTTGGAGTCGCGGACGTGGACGGTGGAGGGACTGATGGCGACTTCGACGCAGGAGTCGCCTTCACTGCTGCTGCTGTAGCTGCTCTTGAACCACGTCAGACCGGAGGCGTCCTCGGCCGTGGTCTTGCGGATCATGTCTCCCCCAGCAGTTGTTCGATGAAGGCCGTCGACTCACGAGGCGTGAGCGCCTGGGCCCGGATGATGCCGTACCGCAGTTCAAGGATACGGAGCTGCTTCGGATCGGACACCGGTCGGCCGTTGGCCACTGCTACCGAACGCCCCACCGCCGAACCGTCCTCGGACTTCAGCACCTCGATTCCGCCGGCCAGCCCCGCGTGCTCCTCACGATCCATCGGCATCACCTGAAGCTCGACGTTCCGCAACTGCGCAGCTTCCAGCAGGTGTTCCAGCTGCTGACGGAGCACCGCCCGCCCGCCGAGCGGACGCCGAAGCGTCCATTCCTCCAGAACGAAGCTGAGTTCGGGCGCCGGGTCCCGCTCGAAGACGGTCTTACGGGCCACGCGCGCGGCGATGAACCGCTCCACCTCGTCCCCGCTGTAGGCCGGGCGACGCATCAGGAGCAGCCCTCGCGCGTACTCGGGTGTCTGCAACAACCCGTGGATGTTGAGCGGGTCGTAGAGCTGGAGCTCGACCGCCCTCGCCTCCAGCTGCGCCAGGTCACGCACCTTCTTGGGGTACCGGACCCGCCGTACGTCCTCCTTCATCGCCGAGAGCAGCCCACCCGCCCCCAGTACCTCGTCCGCCCTGTCCAGATACTCCGGCCGGGGAATCCGCTTCCCGCCTTCGATCTTGTAGACCATGTCCTCCCCGTACCCGACCGCCACCCCGAACTCGGCGGCCCGCATCCCCACCGCCTCCCGCCGCAGCTTCAGCTGCCGCCCGACGGTCGCGATGACCGCGACGCCCCACTCGTCGTCGGGATCCACCTCCCAACCCGGCTCGTCCGCCTCGCTCCTGAGCCGCCCCACCGCGCCGTCCACGCTCATCCCGCGCCCCTCCGTCGTACGACCGTGCCTCGACGACGCCCTACCCGTACGACCGCGTCCGACAGCCCGGACAACGCCGGACAAGCAGCGGACAGTGACCGTACGCAACGGCTCCGTCACTGTTCACGGTAGGCGCAGGCGGCCACGCTGAGTGACGTGAACCAGGAAATCTCCACCCCCCTCGACTGCCCGATCCGCAACTTCAGCGTGCTGCTGTCATCCACACGCAGGGGAGCCCGGCTGGCGCGGCTGCTGGCGACCGAGCAACTGCGGTCGTGGGGACTGCCGTCGGAGGACGCGGCGCACGTCGTCGCGGAACTGGCGGCCAACGCGGCGACGCACGGGCGGACGGCGGGCCGTGGTTTCCGGCTGTTGATGTACGTCGTCGGGAACACGGTCCGCATCGAGGTGACGGACACCTGTGGGGAGCGCCCCCCTCGACTGCAACTCCCCTCCGGGGCGGACGAGAACGGTCGCGGACTGGTGATCGTCGAGGCTCTCGCCGACCGCTGGGGCGTCTCCCTCGGGCCGCGCCCCCGCAAGACCGTCTGGGCCGAACTGACCGTCACGCGGTCCGCCGCGAGGCGGTGACGCCCGCCGCCAAGTAGTTAAAAACCCCCGGGAAATCCCCCTCCCCAACCCCACCCGCCTCCCCGCCGCCGCCCGTCACCCTCCGGAGTGAACATGGCCAACTGGGCTGGATTCGGTGCCGGTTGCACGGCATATGCTCGCCGCGACAACAACGCCGGGTGACGGCCAGGGCAACACACGGTCACCCGTCACCCGTCACCCGTGACGCACATACGACGGCCCCCGGCCGGGACTAGCGATCCCGATCGAGGGCCTGACCACCTAGGAAGACTGCAACTTCCCGATGGATGCAGAGCACACTAGCGCGCCCTCGCGCGCCCGGTCAGCCGTTCCCGGGGCGAACCCCCCGTACGGGGTGACCCACGTCAACGTCCGGCTCACCACGCGGTACACGGTGGTCGACAACCGCCTCCTCCAGCACCGCGAACTCTCCCTCACCGCGATCGGACTCGCCGGCCACATCCAGTCGCTGCCGACCGGCGCCCGCGTGGACATCAAGTCGCTGACCGGGCGTTTCCCGGAGGGCGAGGTCCGGATCGCGGCGGCGCTGCGCGAGCTGGAGACCCACGGCTACCTGTCCCGGACGCGTGAGCGGCTGCCGAACGGCCGGATGGTCTCGCGGACGGTGTCGTACAACCGGCCGACGGGGGCGGAGGAGGGACGAGAGGTTACGCCGCCACCGCCAGCGGCGCCCCGCCCCGATCAGACGCATCCATCGGCACCAGCACCGCCACGCCCGCCGAAACCACCTCTGCCGGAACCCACTCGCAGCACGCCCGATCCGCGACGAACGGCCGCCACCCTCCTCTCCCGCCTCCACCACGACGACCCCCGCCTCCTCCTCCCCGAACGCGAGGTACGACGGCTCGCCCCGGCCGTCGACGCCTGGCTGGAACGCGGGGCTTCGCCCGAAGCCGTGCGCCGCACCCTCACGTCCTGCCTCCCGGCCGAGCCGCTCCACCACCCGGCAGGCCTCCTGGCCCACCGCCTCACGGAGTACCTGCCACCGCCGCCACCGCCCGCCCCGCCGCGTCCGCTCCCCTTCCAGGACTGCGACGGCTGCGACCGCCCGTTCCGCGCGCCAGAACCCGGCCGCTGCCGGGACTGCCGCACCCACCGACCACTGCAGAGAACGGCCTGACCACCCAGGTCCGTACGACTACGACGAGAGGCCCCGATTCCCCCTCATGGTCAGCTCCCCGCACGAAGCGATGCACCGGATCTTCCAGCAGGATCCGGGGCTCTTCCCCCGAGCCGTAAGGGCGCTCGGCGTCTCCTTCAGCGATCCGGTCTCGGCGTCGCCGTTTCCCACGGACCTGACGGAGACCCGCCCCCTGGAACGCCGCGTCGACACCCTCCTCCGCCTCGACACGGCCAAAGACGGCAGCTTCCTGCTCGCCGTGGAGGCCCAGGGAGGTCAGGACGCCGACAAGCCCGCCAGCTGGGCCTATTACCTGGCGTATCTCTACGCCAAGTACAAGATGCCGGCGGTACTGCTGGTCGTCTGCCGGGACAGGAACACGGCCTCCTGGGCGGCGCGGCAGGTCAGCCTCGGTCCCTCGCAGTGGCCCACCCTCACCCTGCGCCCGCTCGTCCTGGGGCCGGACACCGTCCCTGTCATCGACACGCCGGAAGCGGCCGCCAAGGACATCTCCCTCGCCGTGCTGTCCTCCGCGCTGCACAGCCGCGCGCCTGAGTCCGATGCCATACTGAAGGCACTGGCAGCCGCCCTGAAGGGCCTGCAGGCCGACGACGAAGACACCGCGAGCATCTACATCGAGCTCACCGAACAAGGCCTGGGCAAGACGCCCGCCGCGGACCTTTGGAGGCACCTCATGGCCGTCGACCTCTCCATCTTCCAGTCTCAGACGGCCCAGGCCCTGCGCGCCGAAGGCCTCTCCGAAGGCCTCTCCGAAGCCCTCCTCGTCGTCCTCAGCGGCCGTGGCATCGACGTCAGCGACGAAGCCCGCGCCCGCATCACCACCTGCGACGACCACGACACCCTCACCACCTGGCTCACCCGCGCCGCCACGGCCACCACCACGGCCGAACTCTTCGCCGACACAGAGGGGTAGGCAGCCCGAGCGAAAGAGCAGGTTAATTCCAGGTAATTCGAAATGAACAACCTTCGGAAATGCCACCCACAAAACCTGTGCGTTGCCCTTTCTGATCATTTCCAAACCCTGTGACATTTTCTGACCTCGGCTTTACCATCACCCAATGCGTATTTCCGAGGTCGAAGCCGCCAACGCCCGCATGCTGGCCCACGCACCGTCGGTCAGGCCGGTCGCCACCGGGGACATCATCCGCGTGCACCGCAAGAAGTTCCCGTACCGGGGCTACGTGGAGATCGACTCGCCGTACTGTCCGCCGTTCGTGATGTTCTGCGTGAACGACGATGCGGTGGCCATGGACACCCTGTGGAACGGGACGTTCGGCTACGAGCCCGGCACGCTCGCCACCTGGTCGCGGCTGGCCGCGCGGAGCACGACGATCGCGGACGTCGGCGCCCACGTCGGCTACTTCTCGATGATCGCCGCGCATGCCAACCCGAAGGCGAAGGTGCACTCCTTCGAGCCGGTCGACCAGATCCACGCCCGGCTCTCGGTGAACGTCCGCTCCAACGGCGTCCAGAACATCAAGCTCCACCAGGCCGGCGTCTCCAGCGAGCCCGGCTGGGCCGACATCAGCGTCCGCTTCTCCGGGAACCTGCTCTCCACCGGCTCGACCCTGGAGGGCGGCGCCGCCCCCGACGCCCAGCAGAAGCGCATCCAACTGCTCACCCTCGATGAGGTGTTCGCCGAGGCCAAGCTGGACCTCGTCAAGATCGACGTGGAGGGACACGAGATGTCGGTGCTCCGCGGCGCCCGGCAGGTACTGAAGCGCGACCGGCCGACCCTGGTGATGGAGGCCCTGGTCGACGCCTCGCTCGACGACCTCATCGCCGAGTTCGAACCCCTCGGCTACGACGTCCACTGGATCGCCGAGCACGACGGCACCCTGGTGCCCTGGAACGAACCCCGCCCGCCGCACACCCGCAACCTGCTCTTCGCACCGCGGGGCTGAGACCCACGGGAGTGCGCTTCGTGACACAGCTTCCCCCGCTCCTTCTTCGCTGTCTTGGGACACCTGTCGGTCGTGAGCTTGGGAAGACGCGTCGTACACCGTCCACAGCCCCGCTGCACCGGCCCGATCGCCCTGTTCGCCGACGGCTCGGAAAGGCATGCGACTCGGCCTCCAACCGGGCAGTGGCGCTGTTGAGGTCAGGACGGGCCGGGAACAGGATTGAAGAAGGGATGCAGGCTGGGAAAGTCGTCGGGGAATATCGACGTCACCAACGCGCCGGTAAGAAGTTCAAAAATGATCCGGACAGACGGCCGACGAACCAACACAGCATCACGCTGCCGAACCTCCAATATGACAGTCGGCCAGTCATCGGGGGGCCCGCAGGGGACCCACAGGAGTGAGTCACCATTGTCCGTCCCTCCCCACTGCACGAGTTCATCGGGCCGCACCCCGAAATCCGAGAGGCACGCCTGCAACTGAGGACGCTCACGGGCCCGGAGAATGGACCGACCCGCCTCAGTCCTGCTCCGGATGTCGAGGTAAGGATTCTCGACCCCCTCCCCGTACACTCAGAGAAAGTCATCAAAGCACCCCACACCATAGGCCGAGATCATCGCCCGATGGCACCGGGGAAGAGGCACAGCCTCTTCCCCGGCCACATCGCACGCCGACCAGGCCGAGGCAGATCGCCTGCCCGGAACAGGGCAGAGAGCGATCAATTTCTCCAGGTCGTGACTCGGGATAACACCGCCGTTCGCGTATTCCGGTGTCACGCTCATCACGATCGTGTTCAGCTGGCCTTCGGCTGAGCCCGGTGGCCGGCGCAGCTACAACCGTCGGCTCTCCAGCGGCCCCAGACACGTGGGCGTCAGCCCGCCCGTGTCGATGATCAGCCGTTGCACCACCACCGTGGGGTCCACCGCCCAGAAGGTCAGGCGGTGGACACCCGCACGTGCGATCACGTGCCTGGTCGCCGTCCGGTTGACGTTGTCGGAGGTGTTCCGGGCCCACACCGCGTTGAGCAGGCCGTCGTCCGCGCCCGCGGTGATGTCGACCCGCTGGGGTTCGGCGTCGTCGAAGGACAGGGCGTAGTGGA
The DNA here is from genome assembly GCF_019510245.1 of Streptomyces sp. Lineage (GTDB taxonomy): Bacteria > Actinomycetota > Actinomycetes > Streptomycetales > Streptomycetaceae > Streptomyces. Next base: position 19,291 of record NZ_JAEKKT010000227.1, read on the forward strand.
GGCCCGCGCCCGTCGGCAGTGACGGGTTGCGCGGGGACAGGTACGCCCACACCGTCACCTCGCCCGCCGACAGCAGGCTCACCTCGTATTCCAGGCGGGGCCAGGAGTCGCCCCAGCCGCCCGTCACCGGCCACGCGGTCATCCCGGCCCCGGTGCGGCCGATCCCCGCAAGCCGGCGCCACTCCCCCACCGCCCGGTCGTAGTGCTCCGCGTCGATCGCCACATAGCCACCCGCCTCGACGAAGCCCCGCAGGCCACGGGCCGACGGCCGCTCGGCGACGCACCCCACCGTCACCGAGTCCCCCGCCCCGCTCACCGTCAGCGTCCCCTCCGCGCGGCCGGCCGGGGCCCGCGACCAGTCCACCCGCACCTCCACCCTGACCTGTTCCGTCACCCGCCCCCGCGGACGGTCCACCGTCAGCCACGGCACCGACGCCGACACCCGGTAGTCGAAGGGTGTCCGGCCCCGGTTGAAGATCTCGACGTACTGCTGCGGCCGGGTCTGGTGGGGGCTGAACGGCGGCAGGGTCATGGCGCCCGTGTCGGCGTCCACCGACACCCCGAGGCCCGCCGCCTCCGGCACCTCGATCCGTCGTACGGCCGGGAACAGGACGTCCGGCAGCGCCACGTTGTCCTTCTCGGGCTGCTGCCAGGGCGCGTTGGGCCCGTACCGGTCCACGTCCCCGTAGTCGATGTGCGGCTGGGTCTGGAAGCCCCGCCATTTGCCGTCCGCAACCTGCGAGTTGAAGCGGTCGGCCAGGGCGAAGTCCTGGTCCAGGGCCTGCTCCGTCTGCGCGGCGAGGGAGTTGGTCGCGGCCCTGCCCTGCCGTGCGTACAGCAGGTTGGTGAACTCTGCCGCCCGCAGCGCGTACAGGTTCGCGGTCGCCGTCACCTCGTAGCCGACCAGCTCGAACCACGCGTCCTGGGCGGCCGCCGGGAGCCGCCGGGCGATCCGCGTCGCCTGTCTCCCCAGCTCGCGCCACTCCTCCGTCACCCGCTCCAGCTCGTCGTGGCCGAAGTAGAAGGGCGTCTGCCGGTCGTCGTAGACCACCTCGCCGGTGCCGGAGAGAGTGATGCGGCGGTTGAGCAGCTCCGGTTTGCGGCGCGCCTGCAACTGACCGTACGTGGCGAGGAGTTCGGCGATCTCCGGCGCCGCCTCCGCGCCGAAGTTCTGGCGGGCGCATCTCCGCTCCCACGTGCCCAGCCGGTCGAAGGGCCAACGGTCCGGATTCCAGGCGTAGGTGAGGAAGAACTCCGTCGGGAGTTCGTTGCCCTTCAGATCGCCCACGTTGGCCACCCACAGGCCGTGGTTGCCGTAGGCGTGGGCCTGGTGGAGCTGGTCCCAGACGTTGCGGAGGTTCGCCGTGTCGACCCACTTGTAGTTGCGGCCTGCTCCGACGTAGTCGAAGTGGTAGTAAAGGCCGTATCCGCCGTCGCGCGGCTCCTCGGGTGAGGGATGCTTGCGGATGTTGCCCCAGTTGTCGTCGGTCAGGACGACGGTGACGTCGTCGGGCGCCCGGAGCCCCCGGTCCCAGTAGCGCTGGACCTCCTTGTACAGGGTCCACACCTGGGGGGTCTCGGCGGCCGGCTTCCCCGTGACCTCCTCGATGATCTGCCGTTGCGCCGCGATGATCTCCTGCATCAACTCGATGCCGTCGCCGTCGGGGAGGCCGGTGTCGCCGTTGCCGCGCATCCCGAGGGTGACCACGCCCTCGAAGCCCTCGTCGACCATGCGCTGGATGCCGGCCCGCCAGTAGGCGCGGATGGCCTCGGCATTGCGGAGGTAGGACCATTCGCCGGTGCCGCCGTAGGGGTCGGTGCCGCCCGTCGCGTGGCGGTTCCACTCCTCGATCCCCCGCATCATGGGTGCCTCGTGAGACGTGCCCATGACAACGTCGTACAAGGCGGCCCGCCTGTGATTCTCCGGGTCGTCCTCCGCGAACGCCCGCCCCCAGACGGCGGGCCAGAGGTAGTTGCCCTTCAACCGCAGCAGGACCTCGAAGACCTTCGCGTAGAAGTCCGCGTTGAAGCCGCCGGGATAGCCGGGGGCCTTGCCCGGGCCGAAGTACGCCGGGGCCCAGGTGCCGAGCGCCGGGTTCTCGTCGTTGACGAAGAAGCCGCGGTACTTCACCGCCGGGGTCCCTTGCGTGTGCCGGCCCGGCAGCACCCACACCTCGTCGCGGTGGACCGGGGGCACGTCGTCCCACCAGTGCCAGGGCGAGACGCCGATGCCGTACGAGACGTCGTACGTCCCGAAGATCGTGCCGCGCGGGTCGCTGCCCGCGATGACGAAGGCCTGCTCCACGCCGGGCAGCGGGTGGTCGACCACCGTCTGGAGCGAGGTCTCCCAGCGGCCCCGGATCCCCGTCACGTCCAGCTTGCCGGAGACCACCAGGCCGTCGATCAGCGGGCTGCGGCCGATCGTGCCGACGAGAACCACGCGGCGGTCGATCGTGGCGGCCGGCCGTACCCCGGTCACCCGCTCGATGTCGTCGCGGAGGTCGCCCGCCACCCGGACGACTCCGGGGTGGTCGTCGGCGCTCACCACGACCGGGGCGCCGACCAGCGAGAACGCCCCGCCGGTGAAGGAGATGTACGCGCCGGGATCGGTCGCCCGCGGTGCGCCGTCGCCCCCGGCCCACGCGACGCCCGACGACAGCACGGGCACGGCGGCCAGCCCCGCACCCAGGACGGTCCTACGACGCACGGACATGCCTCGGCCCTCCACGCGAATTTGGTCATCGGCATGACAAATAGTGGGGCGAGGGGCCCCTGGTGTTGGGAACGGGTCGTACGCGACGAATACTTTCGAAGCGGTGATGTCAGACCGGGCCGGTAGCCTCCGGCCATGACGACCCGTACGACGCCGCCTCGCCCCCTGGACATCACCGCGGTCTTCCCCGAACTGGGCCCGCTCGCCCGCACCGCCGTACGCCTGCATCCCCGTGCCGGTGCGCCCACCGCGGCCGAAAGTTCCGTCGGCGGACCCCTGCTGTGGCCGGCCGAGGAGCCGTGGCCGACCTGTCCGGAGCATGCGGGTCCCTGGCAGCACGGTGTGGCGCCGGACGATGTACACGTCGGCCGGCGGGTCCTGCGCGAGGCCTGGGCCCGGCCGCGCGCCGAGGGCGCCGACCTGTTGACCGAGGAGGAGCGCGCGCTGGTCGACCGGGGGACCGAGCCGTACCGGGCCGCCCTGGACGGGCCGGTGCCGCTGGTGGCGGTCGCGCAGATACGTGCCGCCGATGTGCCGGCGCTGCCCCGGCCCGAGGGCACCGATCTGCTCCAGGTGCTGTGGTGCGCCTTCGACCACCCCGAGGACGACTACTCGCCGAGGGTCGAGCTGCGCTGGCGCAGGGCCGCCGACGTCGTGACCCCGCTCGCCGCTCCCCCGCGGCCCGCCGTCATCGGCAACGACGACTACCTGCCCGAGCCGTGTGTGCTGCACCCCGAGACCGTCACCGAGTACCCGGCCCCGCACGAACTGCCCGAGGAGCTGGCGGACCGGATCCACGAGTGGGAGGAGGGCCTCGAGGGAGAGGGCGGGGAGTCGGAGGTCTGCTATCAGTACGACCTGGCCGTCGCCCCGGGATGGAAGCTCGGCGGACACGCGCCCTGGAGTTTCTCCGACCCCTTCCCCATGGCCTGCGCCGAGTGCGGCGCCGGGGTGCGGCCCCTGCTCACCATCGACGGCACCGAGTGGGACGGCGGCAGCGGCAGCTGGGCGCCGGTCGAGGACGCGGGGTACACCGGCTACCACTCCCTCGGACCGGCGCTGGAAACGCAGATCACCATCGGGCGCAGCTACAGCCTCCAGGTGTACGTGTGCGAGGCGTCGTACGACCATCCACCCGTGCAGAACATGCAGTGAGTTCCTGCCGAAGCAGCGAAAAGGCCCGTACGACCGGAGTCGTACGGGCCCCTTCAGACCTGCCTGGTCAGCCCTTGCGGGCCGAGATCACTTGTTGATCTTGGTGACCTGGCCGGCGCCGACCGTGCGGCCACCCTCGCGGATGGCGAACTTCAGGCCCTCTTCCATGGCGACGGGCTGGATGAGCTCCACCTTCATCTCGGTGTTGTCACCCGGCATGACCATCTCGGTGCCCTCGGGGAGGGTCACGACGCCGGTCACGTCCGTCGTACGGAAGTAGAACTGCGGACGGTAGTTGTTGAAGAACGGCGTGTGGCGGCCACCCTCGTCCTTGGAGAGGATGTAGGCCTGCGCCTCGAACTCGGTGTGCGGGGTGACCGAGCCCGGCTTGATGATGACCTGGCCGCGCTCGACGTCCTCGCGCTTGATGCCACGGAGCAGCAGACCGACGTTCTCACCGGCCTGGCCCTCGTCGAGCAGCTTGCGGAACATCTCGATGCCGGTGACCGTGGTGGTGGTCTTCTCGGACTTGATGCCGATGATGTCGACGGTCTCGTTGACCTTGAGGACACCGCGCTCGATACGACCGGTGACGACGGTGCCACGACCGGTGATCGTGAAGACGTCCTCGATCGGCATCAGGAACGGCTTGTCGACGTCACGCTCGGGCTGCGGGATGGACTCGTCGACGGCCTTCATCAGGTCGAGGACGGTCTGGGTCCACTCGGGGTCGCCCTCCAGCGCCTTGAGCGCGGAGACCTTGACGACCGGCAGGTCGTCGCCCGGGAACTCGTACTCGGAGAGGAGCTCACGGACCTCGAGCTCGACGAGCTCCATGATCTCCTCGTCGTCCACCATGTCGGCCTTGTTCAGGGCGACGACGATGTACGGAACGCCGACCTGGCGGGCCAGGAGCACGTGCTCCTTGGTCTGCGGCATCGGGCCGTCGGTGGCGGCCACGACCAGGATCGCGCCGTCCATCTGCGCGGCACCCGTGATCATGTTCTTGATGTAGTCCGCGTGACCGGGGCAGTCGACGTGCGCGTAGTGACGGGTCTCCGTCTGGTACTCGACGTGCGCGATCGAGATGGTGATACCGCGCTGACGCTCCTCGGGCGCCTTGTCGATGTTGTCGAACGCGGTCGCCTCGTTCAGGTCCGGGTACGCGTCGTGCAGCACCTTGGTAATGGCGGCCGTGAGGGTCGTCTTACCGTGGTCGATGTGACCGATGGTGCCGATGTTGACGTGCGGCTTAGTCCGCTCGAACTTCGCCTTCGCCACTGGGGTCCTCCTGTGGAGTGGTTCTGTACGCCTGGGTTCAGTCGGCGCCAGGTGATCTTTGCTGTTGGGTCCCGGGCCCCGGGCAGTTCCGCCGCGAATGCGGAGGAACGACCCGTGAGGCTCCGGGGTCAAGCCTAAGGCGTGTGTGCGCGCCGCGTTAAACGCGGTACTTACTCGCCCTTGGCCTTCGCGATGATCTCCTCGGCGACGTTCCGCGGAACCTCGGCGTAGGAGTCGAACTGCATGGAGTAGCTGGCCCGGCCGGACGTCTTGCTGCGCAGGTCGCCGACGTAACCGAACATCTCCGAGAGGGGCACGAGGCCCTTCACGACGCGGGCACCGGCCCGCTCCTCCATGGCCTGGATCTGACCACGGCGGGAGTTGATGTCACCGATGACCTCACCCATGTAGTCCTCGGGCGTGGTGACCTCGACGGCCATCATCGGCTCAAGGAGCACGGGGGACGCCTTGCGCGCGGCCTCCTTGAAGGCCTGCGAGCCGGCGATCTTGAAGGCGAGCTCGGAGGAGTCGACCTCGTGGTAGGCACCGTCGTGCAGGATCACGCGGACACCGGTCATCTCGTAACCGGCGAGGATGCCGAACTGCATGGCCTCCTGCGCACCGGCGTCCACCGAAGGGATGTACTCCTTCGGGATGCGGCCACCGGTCACCTTGTTCACGAACTCGTACGACGTGTCGCCGCCCTCGAGGGGCTCGATGCCGATCTGCACCTTCGCGAACTGACCGGTACCACCGGTCTGCTTCTTGTGGGTGTAGTCGACGCGCTCGACGGCCTTGCGGATCGTCTCGCGGTACGCCACCTGCGGCTTGCCGACGTTGGCCTCGACCTTGAACTCACGGCGCATACGGTCGACCAGCACCTCGAGGTGCAGCTCGCCCATGCCACCGATGATGGTCTGGCCGGTCTCCTCGTCCGAGTGGACCTGGAAGGAGGGGTCCTCCTCCGCGAGACGCTGGATGGCGACACCCAGCTTCTCCTGGTCACCCTTGGACTTGGGCTCGATGGCGAC
>NZ_JAEKKT010000228.1 GCF_019510245.1 Streptomyces sp.
TGGACGCGGGTGGCCGGAATCTCCTCCTTGCGGATGAGATCAGGCTGATTCCGGCCGCTGGGGCGCGCGCCGCCTTGCCGCGCGCCCCGTACGCAACCGTCGCGCACCCGCCGTACGTCTCCGACCGACATGGAGAGCGGTTGCTGCTGCTGGCTGGTCGCCCTGCCGGCGGTCGACGGCAGGCAGTACGTGTACCGGGTCCACGCCCCGGCGGACGCGCTGCTCGCGGACCTGTTCTGGGACGCCTGGCACTGCCACGACGTGAGCGCGCTGCCGCGCGCGTGGGACCTGTTCGACGCGGCGCTGATACGGCGGGTGGGTCCGCACATTTCCTGACGGTTCATCAGTATTGAATGTTCGAGGCCCTGCAGCTACGTTCCGCGACACCGTAGCCCGACACGAAGGGGTGGCCCGATGGCCGAAGTCAGCGCGGAGGCACGCATCCAGGCACCGGCCGAGAAGGTGTGGGCACAGCTCACCGACTGGTCGGCGTACGGCGAGTGGAACGCGACCCACACCAACTTTCCCAAGGGCGGGCCCGAGACCCTGGCGGTGGGCGGCACCTTCCAGGAGAACATGAAGCTGATGGGCTTCCCCGCCGAGGTCGAGTGGACCATCGAGGAACTGGAGCCGGCGCGGGTGCTGGCGATCCGCGGCAAGGGCCCGATGGCGGTGACCGTGGCCACGCGCTACACGCTCACCCCGGACGGGGACGCGACGGCGGTGCGGATCGACGGGGAGTTCACGGGCGCGGCCGTGTCGCTGATGGCGGGCAAGCTCAAGGACTCGGCGACGGCGGCCCTCAACGAGTCGCTGCGCAAGCTGGGCGGACTGGTCGCCTGAGCCCGTTCCTCCGTACACGGAAAGGCGCCCCCCGGAGTGATCCGAGGGGCGCCCGGTGCGCCGCGGCTCAGTCCTCGTCGGCGAGGATGAGGTACAGCTTCTTGCGGGTCTCGTTGATGACGGCCAGCGCCTTCTCGCGCTGTTCCTTGCTGCCGGTCTTCCAGACCTGCCCGAAGGCCTCCATCAGGCCGAAGCCGGCCTGACGGATCTCGTTCAGGGCCTCGAAGTCGACTCCGCGGGAAGCCTCTTCCCAGGGGGCGTCGGGGCCCTCGTCGGCGGCGGTGCGGCCGCTGTCGGTGAGGGAGAACAGCTTCTTGCCGCCTTCGCTCTCGCTGGCGATCAGGCCCTCGTCCTCCAGCAGCTGGAGGGTGGGGTACACCGAGCCGGGGCTGGGCTTCCACGCACCGCCGCTGCGCTCGGCGATCTCCTGGATCATCTCGTAACCGTGCATCGGGCGGTCCTTGAGCAGGGCCAGGATCGAGGCCCGCACGTCACCGCGGCGCGCCCTTCCCCTGGGGCCACCGCGCCCTCGCGGCCCCCAGTGGCCCGGCCCGAAGCCGGGCCCGCCGGGGCCGAAGCCGGGGCCACCCGGGCCGAAGGGCCCGAACGCCGCGCGGCGACCGTCGCGTCCACCGAAGCCGCCCCGCCCGTGCGACTGGGGGCCGGCCTGGTCGTGTCCACGCTCGAATCCGTGGGAACGCATCGCAATCACTCCATTCATCGTTTGATCTGTCGCGTATCTTTCGCGATGGCTCGACGATATATCGGAAGCGTTCGGATGGCAAGCCTCTGGATGCACGCCGAGGCCCGATTCAGCAGGGGCGTTGCATGACCATGCGTTCTCATGCATAATCTTCCTATGTCCAAGGTCCTCACCTCCCTTCCCGCCGGCGAGCGCGTCGGCATCGCCTTCTCCGGCGGGCTCGACACCTCGGTCGCGGTCGCGTGGATGCGCGACAAGGGCGCCGTCCCGTGCACCTACACCGCCGACATCGGCCAGTACGACGAGCCCGACATCGCCTCGGTGCCCGGCCGTGCGCACACCTACGGCGCCGAGATCGCGCGCCTGGTGGACTGCCGGGCCGCGCTGGTCGAGGAGGGCCTCGCCGCGCTCACCTGCGGCGCGTTCCACATCCGCTCGGGCGGGCGGGCGTACTTCAACACCACCCCGCTCGGCCGTGCCGTCACCGGCACGCTGCTGGTGCGGGCCATGCTGGAGGACGACGTCCAGATCTGGGGCGACGGGTCGACCTTCAAGGGCAACGACATCGAGCGGTTCTACCGGTACGGCCTGCTCGCCAACCCGCACCTGCGGATCTACAAGCCCTGGCTGGACGCCGACTTCGTGACCGAGCTCGGCGGCCGCAAGGAGATGTCCGAGTGGCTGGTGGCCCACGGGCTGCCGTACCGGGACAGCACCGAGAAGGCGTACTCCACCGACGCCAACATCTGGGGCGCCACCCACGAGGCGAAGACCCTGGAGCACCTGGACAACGGCATCGAGACCGTCGAGCCGATCATGGGCGTGCGGTTCTGGGACCCCGAGGTCGAGATCCTGCCCGAGGACGTGACGATCGGCTTCGACCAGGGCCGGCCGGTGAGCGTCAACGGCAAGGAGTTCGGGACCGCCGTCGAGCTGGTCATGGAGGCCAACGCGATCGGCGGCCGGCACGGGCTCGGCATGTCCGACCAGATCGAGAACCGGATCATCGAGGCCAAGAGCCGGGGCATCTACGAGGCGCCGGGCATGGCGCTGCTGCACGCCGCGTACGAGCGGCTGGTCAACGCGATCCACAACGAGGACACGGTCGCGCAGTACCACAACGAGGGGCGGCGGCTCGGCAGGCTCATGTACGAGGGCCGGTGGCTGGACCCGCAGGCGCTGATGATCCGGGAGTCGCTGCAGCGGTGGGTCGGCGCGGCGGTCACCGGTGAGGTGACCCTCCGCCTGCGGCGCGGCGAGGACTACTCCATCCTCGACACGACGGGTCCCGCGTTCAGCTACCACCCCGACAAGCTGTCGATGGAGCGCACCGAGGACGCGGCGTTCGGTCCGGTGGACCGGATCGGGCAGCTCACCATGCGGAACCTCGACATCGCCGACTCCCGCGCGAAGCTGGAGCAGTACGCGGGGCTCGGGCTGATCGGCTCCGCCAACCCGGCGATCGGGGCGGCGCAGGCGGCGGCGACCGGGCTGATCGGCAGCATGCCGGAAGGGGGCGCCGAGGCGATCGCGTCCCGCGGGGAGGCTGCGCCTGACGCGGACGAGCTGCTGGACCGGGCGGCGATGGAACTCGGCACGGACTGAGCGTTCCGCTCAGGAGGGCCGACTCGGTGCCGGGTCGGCCCTTTTCGTCTTGCCCTGGGGCGCCTGGGCGTCTTGCCGGGGGCACTTGGGCGTCAGCGCCGTGGGACTGACGGCCGGGCGGCCGTGTGCGGCGCCGTCGCGCGTAATCGCGCAGTTCCCCGCGCCCCTGACGGGGGCGCGCCCTCGGGGGCCGGTGCGGGACCGTTGTGGGTGCTCGCGCAGTTCCCCGCGCCCCTGACGGGGGCGCGCCACTGGGGGCCGGTGCGGGAGCGTTGTGGGTGCTCGCGCAGTTCCCCGTGTCCCTGACGGGGGCGCGTCCTCGGGGGCCGGTGCGGGATCGTTGTGGGTGGTGGGGCAGGTGCCTGCGCGGCTGGCGGGCGCTGGCTCAGGTACCGCGGTTGTGGGGAAAACGGGCCAGAGGGGCGGGATTGGCCTTGGTCGGGTGTGGTGGGGAAGCCCTAGCGTCTGGGGCATGCGGATTCGAATCGTCGATGCCTTTGCCGAGCGCGCGTTCTCCGGGAACCCGGCCGGGGTCGTGCTGCTTGATTCCTTTGCTGACGACGCGTGGATGCAGAACGTCGCCATGGAGGTGAACCATGCCGAGACCGCGTTCGCGCACCCTCTGCCCGAGGGCGGGGACGCGGACTGGGCGTTGCGGTGGTTCACGCCCGTCACGGAGGTCGCCATGTGCGGGCACGCCACGCTGGCCACCGCGCATGTGCTGCACACCACGGGGGCGCACACCGGACCCGTGCGGTTCGCCAGCCGGAGCGGGGTGCTGGTCGCGACGCCGGGCGGGGACGGGTCGGTCACCCTCGACTTCCCCACCGCCCCGCTCACCCGGGTCGACGTACCCGACGGGGTCGCCGGCGCGCTCGGGGCCGAACCCGTCGCCGGCTTCGACACCGGGCCGAACCTCGGCGACCTGCTCCTCGAACTCGCCGACGAGAAGACCGTGCTCGGTCTCTCCCCCGACCACGAGGCCCTCGCCGCCCACTCCGCGCGCGGGATCATCGCCACCGCCCGCGCCGCGGATCCCGCCAAGGGGTACGACTACGTCTCCCGCTGCTTCTTCCCGAACGTCGGGATCGACGAGGACCCGGTGACCGGGAGCGCCCACACCGCTCTCGCGCCGCACTGGGCCGGGCGGCTCGGCAGTGACGACCTGACGGGGCTCCAGGCCTCCCGTCGCACCGGGCTGGTCCGGACCTCGCTGCGCGGTGACCGCACCCTGCTGACCGGGCGTGCGGTGACCGTCGTGGACGGCGAACTGTTCACGCCGTAGGCAGCCAGCCCACCTTGCCGGCGAGCAGCGCGTAGCCGACGAACGCGCCGATGTCGAGGAGGCTGTGCGCCACCACCAAGGGGCCCACCCGGCCCCAGCGCCGGTACAGGTAGACGAAGACCACGCCCATCACCATGTTGCCGACGAAGCCGCCGATCCCCTGGTAGAGGTGGTAGGAGCCGCGCAGGACGGAACTGGCCACCAGCGCCGTCCCGGCGGTCCAGCCCAACTGGTCGAGGCGGCGCAGCAGATAGCCGACGACGATGACCTCTTCGAGGATCGCGTTCTGCATCGCGGAGAGGATCAGCACGGGGTACTTCCACCACACGTCGGGCAGCGCCTCCGGGACCACCGTGAGGTTGAAGCCGAGGCCGCGCGCGGCCAGGTAGAAGGCGATCCCGGTGCTGCCGATCACCGCGGCGATCGCCGCGCCGCGCCCCAGGTCGGGCCAGGGGCGGGTGCGGTCGAAGCCGAGCGTGCGCAGGCTCGCGCCCTCGCGCAGGAGGAGGTGGGCGACGAGGAGCACGGGGACGAGTGCCGTCGCGATGCCGAAGAGCTGCCAGGCCAGATCCAGCCAGGGGCGGCCCGGCGCGGCCGACGCGTTGAGGGTCGCCGCCTGGTCCTTGAGGCCGCCCGGTCTGGTGACCGATCCGATGAAGCTGATCAGGGCGGACACGCCGCTCGCCCCGAGCGAAAGCCCCAGAACGAGCAGCGTCTCGTCCCTGAACATGCGCTGCGAGGGCCGCTCCAGTGGATAACCACCGGCCACCTGATCCGCCTCCACCTGCACTCCTGCCTCCGGTCGGGCATCCCGTCGCCCCATGCCCATGGGACACCACAGCTTGCCCGATCAACCCGGAGCAGGCGCGACCGACCCCCGTGGATGACGAAGGTCCACTACAGCGCCCCGAAAGGGGCGCTGGGGGTACCCCAGGGCCGGGGGCTGGGGGTAGGAACTGCGCGACAAGCCCCGACGGCGCCGCACCCGGCGCCCCACCGCGCCCCCACGGCGCCTCCCCGTCGGCCTCACCCCATCGGCACCGGTTCCAATAACCCCACCGGCCACGTATGCACCGGCTCCCCCACGTTCATCAGCTCCGCATAGCGCCGCGTCATCGCCGACAGCGCCGCATCCCTCGGCAGCCCCCGCTCCAGTGCCCGGTGGAACGTCGCCGCCTGCCAGGACGCTCCGTTGGCCCGCCTGCGGCACCGCTCCTCGATCACGCCGAGATAGAGGTCCCGGTCGGCGGGCTCCACCCCCCACGCGTCCAGCCCCGCGTAGGCCAGCGGCAGCAGCTCGTCGCGGACCAGGGTGACCGCGTCCACCTCCGCCGTGCCGCCGCCGTACCGCGCCCGCCTCGGCCAGACCAGACGTGCGTCGATGCCGTGCCGGCACGCCGCGTCGAAGTTCGCCTCGGCCGCGGCGAACGGCAGCCGTGTCCACACCGGGCGGGACTCCTCCGCGAGGGCGCGCACCAGGCCGTAGTAGAACGCCGCGTTGGCGACGACGTCGGTGACGGTGGGCCCGGCGGGCAGCACCCGGTTCTCGACGCGCAGGTGGGGGACGCCGTCGGCGATGCCGTAGACCGGCCGGTTCCAGCGGTACACCGTGCCGTTGTGCAGGACGAGTTCCGCGAGCTTCGGCACCCCGCCCGCGTCGAGGACGGCCAGCGGGTCCTCCTCGTCGCAGATCGGCAGGAGGGCCGGGAAGAAACGCAGGTTCTCCTCGAACAGCTCGTACGCCGAGCTGATCCAGCGTTCGCCGAACCAGGTGCGCGGCCGGACGCCCTGTGCCTGGAGCTCCGGCGGGCGGGTGTCGGTGGCCTGGAGGAACAGTGGGGGGCGGGACTCCCGCCACAGTTCGCGGCCGAAGAGGAACGGGGAGTTCGCGCCCACGGCGATCTGCGCGGCGACCGCCGCCTGCGCCGCGTTCCACACGTCGGCGAAGCGGGCCGGGGTCACCTGGAGGTGCAGCTGCACGGAGGTGCAGGCGGCCTCCGGGACGATCGACTTCGACGTGCACACGAGGTGCTCGGCGCCCTCGATGTCGAGCAGGAAGTCCTCGCCCCGGGCGGCCACGATCTGGTCGTTGAGCAGGGTGTACCGGTCCACCTCGGAGAGGTTCGCGGAGACCAGGTCGTCCCGCTCCAGGGTGGGCAGGATGCCGGTCATCACGATCCCGGCGTCCACCTCGCCCGCCTTGCGGTCGGCGTACGCCAGCGAGGTGCGCAGTTCCTCCGCGAGCCGGTCGAAAACCCGGCCTTCGAGCCGGTGTGGGGCTATGTTCACCTCGAGGTTGAACATGGCGAGTTCTGTTTGGAAATCGCGGCTGGCGATACGTTCCAGAACCTGTCCGTTCAACATTCTCGGCATACCGTCGGAGCCCGCGAGATTCAATTCGATCTCGACTCCCATGAGGTTCTTGGGGCGGTCGAACCGCTTCTCCATCAGCAGCCGCTCCAGCCCCGTCAGGCAGTCCTGGAGCTTTTCGCGGTAGCGCCGGCGATCGGACAGGTCGAACCGGCCCGCCACGACCTTCTCCCCCATCGGAGCGTCCCTCCTCGAATGGGCGGGCCGGGCTTCCGGCCGCCGGTGTCCCGAGTCCAGGTGGGATGATGCCCAGCGGAGGCGATCGATAACGTCGCGCGCTGCACCTGCACCCGCTACTCTGTTGGAATGTGTCCCGCGGCACATTCACGAGGCATGACGCCGCATGCAACTTCGGGTTCCCCGTTCTCCTCGTGAAAAACGCCGACGACATCCGGCCGACCGCGACAGCCTCGTCACCCGAGGTCAGCGGGGTTCCGAGGGCCTGGAAATCGGGAGGATTCCGCACGAAACAACGGCCGAATTGCGCCTTGCTCTCTTCTGTGAAACGGCCCGGTGAAACGCCACCTGAACATGCGTCGTATAAACTCCGCGAACAAGGCAGAAGGCTGGCGCCCATGGTCTGGTTCCTGCCGTCTGAGTGACGTGCGGCAGGTAACGCCCGCACCTCTCGTCACCGAACCGGGCCCCCGCCTCTCTGACTTCCTGTGAGCTGACAGCGCCGTCCGCCCCCGCCCTCGCGCCACCGCGCCTGTCGAATGAGAGGCGACCCACCATGCCGCTGCAAGTCCCTCCTGCCCCCGCGCCCGCACTCCGTTCCGTCCTCACCGCCCTCGGTTCCCCCACCGCGGTCCGTGAGGCCCGGACCCCCTCCCTGCGCACCGCCCAGGGACCCGCGACCCCCGAACTCCCTCTTCCGGTGCACGTCATGGACCGGATCGACCCGGAGGGTGTGTCCGCCACCCGGCTGGCCGGCTGGCGCTTCCTGATCCGCTGCGGCGACCGGGCCGTGGCCGCGGCCGACACGATGCTCACCCCGGACGGCTGGGCCTTCTCGCACTTCTTCGAGGGCCCCTACATCACCTCCACCGAGCGCGCCCTGCACCAGGCGGAGGCCCTGCAGCAGACGTACCAGCCACGCCTGTTGTCCGTTCCCGGCCTCTACATGCTCACCCTGTGGCTGCACGGCGACTGCACGGCGGACGGCGCCGAGGGGCACCCCGCCGCCACCGACCTGCTCGTGCCGCTGGCCCCCGCCCCGCCCGGTATCGCGGCCCACCGGCCGCACCTGGTCGCCGAACTCCTCCCGGTGCTGACCCATCGGATCACCCCGGCACCCCTGCTCATCACGCCCGCCTGAGCCCACCACGCCGCACCGCCGTATCCCGCCGCTCCCGGAGGAGTGGCGGGATACGGCGTTTCCCTTTTCCTGCCGCTCGTACGAGCAAATCGCCGCTCCTAAGAGCCGTATGAGCCCTCATCCGTGCCGGCCCACCGTCCGGACTAGCCCCATCCGGCCATGCAAAACCATCCGAATTGGCAACCCTCTGGAGATGAACCGTCCGCGCGGGTGACGCGTCTCCAACCTGTGAGAAGCGGTGCAGCGAAATCCCTGCGGAGCAACGCGAGGAAGGCAACACTGGTTTCCGACCGACACATCACCACGGGGGACGACATGACCACGACCGAGCGAGAGACCCTATCCATGTGCCAGCACCAGCCGCCGTGTCCGACAGCCGAATCCGCCGACCGGGAGTCCGCCCGCCTCGTGGCGCACCACCCGGAGCAGGGGTGGAGCCTGCTGTGCAACGGTGTTCTGCTCTTCGAGGACACCGGTGAGCTCCTTCCCGACGGCCAGATCATCGCGCCGCACCGCCCGCTCGGTGCCGGCCGCGTGGTGAGCGCCGCCTGACGGACCCGCCGCACCACCCCGGGCGGCCCCGCCGCTCCGCCCGGCGACCAGCAGGGGGCCGGACGCACACACACGGTGCGCACCGGCCCCGACGTGCGTCCGGAGGCGGTTACCCTTTGTAGCCGAGCGCTGTGCGCAGCGCGAAGTAGGCCGGTTTGGGCGCGAGCTGCTCGTCCCAGGGCAGGGCCGCCCCCTCGCCGGGGAAGAAGGCCGGGATCCACGAATACTTGTCCGTGTAGTCCCAGACGGTGATCCCCACGCATCTGCGGACCGCGAGGCACGCCTTGGTCAGATCCGCGTACCAGGTCGCCTGCTCGGCCAGCTTCTCGTCGGTGGCCGGCAACTGCATCCGCACGTCCACCTCGGTGAGGGCGGTGTCCAGGCCGAGGCGCGAGAAGCGGCGGAGATTGTCCTCCAGGGTGGTCGGATAGCCGTACTGGAGCGCGAGGTGGGCCTGGAAGCCGATGCCGTCCAGCGGGACGTGCCGCGCCTTCAGCTGCTGCGCGAGCGCGTAGTAGGCGTCGCTCTTCGCGCCGAGGCCCTCGATGTTGTAGTCGTTCAGGTAGAGCCTGGCGTGCGGGTCGGCCTGGTGGGCCCAGCGCAGCGCGTCCGCGATGTAGCCGGGGCCGAGCGTCTTGTACCAGAGGGTCTCGCGGTAGCTGCCGTCCTCGTTGAAGGCCTCGTTGACGACGTCCCAGGAGTAGACCTTGCCCCGGTAGTGCCGTACCTCGGTCTGGATGTGTTTCTTCAGTACGGCCCGCAGTTCGGTGGCGGTCCAGTCGCGTGAGGTGAGCCAGTCGGGCAGCTGGCTGTGCCAGACCAGGGTGTGGGCGCGGACCTTCTGGTGGTTCTCGCGGGCGAGGTTCACGATCTGGTCGCCGTTGGTCCAGTCGAAGACGCCCTGCTGAGGCTCGGTGGCGTACCACTTCATGCCGTTGCCGGGCGTGATCATGTCGAACTCGGTGCCGAGCAGCCCGGTGTAGGCGGTGTCGGTGAGCTCGGGGTTGTCGGTGGCGCTGCCGAAGTAACGGCCGTGGCGCTGGGCGAGGTCGGCGAGGGTGGGCTGCCGCTCGTGGGCCTGGGCGGCGGGGCCGGTGGCGATCCCTGCCGCCACGAGCACGGCCGCGAGGGCACCGGCGAGTCTGAGACGTGTGCGTGACATCGTGCGACTCCTGTCCGTGAAAGGGGTGTTCAGCCCTTGGTGGCGCCTGCGGTGAGGCCGCCGACGAGCTGGCGCTCGGCGACCGAGTAGAAGGCCAGGGCGGGGACCATGGCGAGGACCAGGTAGGCGAAGACCCGGGCGGTGTCGGCGGAGTACTGGCCCTGGAACTGCTGCACGCCGATGGGGATGGTCCACCAGGTGGAGTCGGTGAAGACCAGCAGCGGCAGGAAGAAGTTGTTCCAGCTGGTGACGACCGCGAGCACGGAGACCGTGCCGAGCGCCGGCCGGGCCATGGGCAGCAGGATCCGCCAGAAGAAGCCGAACGGCCCGCAGCCGTCGAGGGTGGCCGCCTCCTCCAGCTCCCCCGGGATCTCCCGGAAGAAGCCGCGCAGGATGATGATGGTCATCGGCAGCCCGAACGCGGCCTGCGGCAGGATCACGCCCAGCGGGTTGTCCAGCAGGTTCATCGAGCGCAGCAGCAGGAAGAGGGGCAGGGCGGCCACCGCGAAGGGGAACATCAGGCCCATCGTGAACACGGTGAACAGCACTTCCCGCCCGCGGAACGCGAACCGCGCGAAGGAGAACGCGGCCAGCGCCGACACCGCGACCACGAGCACGGTGGTGGCGACCGCGATCAGCGTGCTGTTGCCGACCAGCCGCCAGAACGCGCCGGAGCCGAGGATGCCGGTGTAGTTGGAGGTGACCCAGGACTCGGGCAGCCCGACCGGGTTGCGGGACAGCTCACTCGTCGTCTTGAACCCGGACAGCAGGGCGTACAGCAGGGGTACGACCATCAGGGCGCCGACCACGACGAGGACCAGGTGCAGCGGAAGTGTCCGTACGGTCTTGCGGTTGTCGTTCATGCGCCGTCCCCCCGCATGTTCGTGGTGGCGCCCTCCAGGTCGCGGCGGAGCACGAACCGCTGGTAGGCGAGGGCGAAGACGAGGCTGACCGCGAACATGGCGACGCTGATCGCGCTGGCGTACCCGACCTGGTAGCGCTTGAAGCCGTACTGGAACATGGTCACGGCCATGGTCTCCGAGTGGTGGTCGGGGCCGCCCGCGGTGACCACCCACACCAGGTCGAAGAGCTGGATGGAGCCGATCACCGACAGGAAGACGCTGATCCGCAGGGTGGGCGCGAGCAGTGGCAGGGTGACGTGCCGGAAGCGCTGCCAGGGCGAGGCGCCGTCGACGGTCGCGGCCTCCGTCAGCTCGGCCGGGATGGACTGGAGCCCGGCCAGGTAGAGCATCATGTGGAAGCCGAAGTACTTCCAGGTCATGACCAGGAACAGGGTGGCCATGACGGTGGAGGGATCGGAGAACCACTTACCGCCGAGCGCGCCGAGGCCGATGTCGCTCAGCAGGTGGTCGGCGAGCCCGTCGCCGGGGGCGAAGATCATGCCGAACAACACGCCGGTGATCGCCTCGGAGAGCACGTACGGCGCGAAGAACAGCATCCGGTAGACGGCCCGGCCGCGGATCCGCTGGTTGAGCAGGACCGCCATGGCGAGTGCGAACGGCAGTTGCAGGGCCAGCGAGAACACGACCAGGACCAGGCAGCGCCAGAGGTCGCCGAGGAAGACGTCGTCCTGGAAGAGGCGGGTGAAGTTGTCGGTGCCGGTGTAGTCGGAGGGCATGCCGAAGCCGCCCCAGCGGAAGAACGAGGCGTACAGCGCGAACAGGATCGGCAGGAGGACGAGGACGCCGAACAGCGCGAGGGCGGGCAGCTGGAAGCCCATCGCGGTGAGCCAGTGCAGCAGCCGGCGCCGGGACCGCGCCCGGTCGGGGGCCGGACGCGGCTGGGACACGGCGTCCGGTCCCGACTGGGTGCCGGGCAGGTAGGTCGAGGTCATCGGGCGGCCTACTGCTCTTCCTTCGCGGTCTTGGTGATGTCCTGCGCCACCTGTTCCGGCGACTTGGAGCCGGCGATCAGCCCGGCCACGCTGTCGTTGATCTGCTGGCCGACGGCGGGCGCGTACGCCTGGTCGAGGTAGAGCTGGAATCCGGTGGCGCCCTTCAACTGCGCCTGCACGGCCTTGGTGTTGGGGTCGCTCAGCGCCTTCTCCGCGCCGGGGACGACCGGGAGTGTGTTGGTCTTCTCGACGAGCACCAGGTCGGTGGTCTCGGAGGCGAAGAACTTCAGGAAGTCGACGGCTTCCTTCGGAGCGCCCTTGCGCAGGGCATGCCCGCCGCCACCGCCGAAGACCTCGGTGATGGCGCCCTTGCCGCCGTCGACGGCGGGGAAGGGGAAGAAGCCGAGGTCCGAGCCGAGGCCCTTGCCGGCGTCCGCCTCCACCACCGGGGCCCACTGGCCCATCAGCTCCATGGCCGCCTTGCCGTTGCCGACGGCGGCCGCCTGGCCGGTGGGCGCGGAGTAGGCGGCGCCGAGGAAGCCCTTCTGGAACGGCTGGAGTTCGACGAGTTCCTTCAGGTGCTGTCCAGCCTGGACGAACCCGGTGCCGGTGAAGTCCTTGGCCTCGTCCGCCTTCTGGAGGGCGTCGAGACCGGCCGTGCGCATCGCCAGGTACGCCCAGTAGTACATACCCGTCCAGCTCTCCTTGCCCGCGAGGGCGAGCGGGGTGATGCCGGCGGCCTTCAGCTTCCGTACGGCGTCGAGGAATCCGCTCCATGTGGTGGGAGGTTCACTGATTCCCGCCTTCTTGAAGTGCGCCTTGTTGTACCAGAATCCGATCATGCCGATGTCGAACGGAATGCCGTACAGCTTCTGATCGATGAGGTACGGCTGCTTGGCGACCGACAGCATGCCGTCCGCCCAGGGCTTGGTGCCGTCGGTGAGGTCCTCGACGAGGCCGGCGTCGACCTGCTGCTTGAGAACCCCGCCGCCCCAGGTGTGGAAGATGTCCGGGAGTTTTCCGGAGGCTATGAGCGCCGTCATCTTGGATTTGTAGGCGTCGTTCTCCAACTGCACGATCTTCAGCTTCACGTGCGGGTTCTGGGCCTCGAACTTCCTGGCCAGGCCTGCCCAGACGTTCTTGGTCGGCTGGGTGGTGGAGATGTTCCACCACTCGACCGTGACCTTCCCCGACGACGAGGACCCGCCGTCGCCCGAGCCGCAGCCGCTGAGGGCGGTCATGCCAAGACCGGCGGCCGCGGTGGCCGCCAGGAATCCGCGCCGGGACAGTGCCGGGTCGCCCATGATGCGCTCCTTGGGGTACGGGACGACCGACGCCGTCCTGGTTCGGTGGTGCTCTGGGGCCGCCACTTTCGAAACATTCGGTGATTTCACCGAACGTTCCGAACGGCGACTCTAGAAAGGCGCATCAGGAGCGTCAAGGTGTCGCGCATCAGCTCATCGGCGTGTAGGCGAACCAGTCGAAGGCGGCCCGCCCCTCGGTGACGTACATGCCGACGACCCGGCCGGTGAACCCGCCGGCCACCTCGGTGGAGAGGTACCCGGCCGTCGAGTTCGGCCAGCCGAACGACACCGTCGGACGTTTCGATCGAAAGGGTCACGGCGTCGGGCCCGGCGGGGCGTACCCCGGTCGCGTCGCCGTCCGCCCCGGGCGCGGTGGCGGTGGGCGGTGGAACCGGGGTCGTACGGATCTCGATCACGAGGGTCAACGGCCCTGACGGCACCGGGCGTTCGGTGATCCGCTGCCGCACCGGCCCGATCCGGACGAGCGCGCTCGCCACTCCCCCGCTCACCTCCAGGTCGTAGTGGTGGGCCTCGTCGATGCGGACCGACAGGCCCGCGCGGGCGGAACCCGGTTCGAGCAGGGCGGCGGCCCGGCAGTCGGGGTGCTGCTGGCGCCGGCCGACGAAGGTGTGCCCGGGGCGGTCGAGGCTGTCCCCGGTGGCCGTGAGCGTCAGCCATCCGGGCCGTTCGGCGAGCGACCAGGAGCCGTCCGGCCGGCTGCGCGGGGAGATCCAGTGCGGTGCGAGGCCGGGCGCCGTGAAGTCGTCGCGTGCGGGCGGCTGTTCGACCCGGTGCCAGGCTGCCGGAGCCTCGTGCCGCTCCCGCACCCGGCCCATGCGCGGCCAGCCGTCCACCCACTCCACCGGGGCCAGGAAGGTCTCCCGGCCGAGCACGTGGAACTCCGGGAACCAGCCGCGCGGCCGGGTGCCGAGCAGCACCGCCCACCACCTGCCGTCGGCCGCCTGGACCAGGTCGGCGTGCCCGGTGCACTGGATCGGCTCCCGGGTGCCCCGGTGCGAGACCAGCGGATTGCCGGGCGCCGCCTCCCAGGGCCCGCGCGGCGAGCGGGCGCGGGCCACGGACACCCCGTGCCCGAGCGCGGTGCCGCCCTCGGCGACCAGCAGGTACCACCACTCGCCGACCCGGTAGAGGTGCGGTGCCTCCGGGTCCCGCAGCCCCGTACCGGACCACATCGGCAGCGGCCCCTCCAGCACCTTCCCGGTGCGGGTGTCGATCCTGGCCACCGCGACCCCCGCCACGGCGCACCAGCACTCGCCGTTCTCGTCCCGGGCGAGGTCCGGGTCGATGCCCGCGACGTCGATCCACACCGGGTCGGACCAGGGCCCCTCGGGCCGCTCGGCGGTGACGAGGAGGGTGCCCCCGCCGCTGACGTCGGTGGTGATGACGTGGAAGAGCCCGTCGTGGTGCCGGATCGTCGGGGCGTACACACCGCCCGAGGCCGGGGTGTCGTCCGGCAGGCTCAACTGCCCGGGCCGGTCGAGGACGTTGCCGAGCTGCCGCCAGTGCACCAGGTCCCGGCTGTGGAAGAGCGGGACGCCGGGAAAGTACTCGAAGCTGGAACAGACGAGGTAGTAGTCCGCCCCGACCCGGCACACGCTCGGGTCGGGACGGAAGCCGGGGATGACCGGGTTGCCGTAGGTCCGCATGTGTGTGCCCCCCCACGCCGAGCCGAAAGTTTCGGCGAGGTCGGCGAACATTACGGCGCACTGTAGGAGTCCGGTCAACGGGCCGACAAGGCGGCCGTCAGAGCTTCGGCGGTACGGCGGCATACGGATCCGACACCGGTGTCCCGGCTCGGCCTCGGGGACGAGCACGCCGCTGGACGGCCGTCCGCCGGGACGTGGCGCACCTCCGGACGAGGGCCGGGCCGCCGCTCGTCCGGAGGTGGGTCGGGGAAGGGCCCGGTCAGAGCCCGACGTCCCGGCGGCGGATGTCGTCGAGGGACTCGCGCCGGACCAGCAGGCGGACGTGGCCGTCGCGGACGGCGGTGACCGGCGGGCGGCCGACCAGGTTGTAGCCGGAGGCCATGGAGAGGTGGTAGGCGCCGGCCACCGGGACCGCGAGGAGGTCGCCGGGCCGCACGTCGGAGGGGAGTTCGACGTCGGCGGCCAGGACGTCGCCCGCCTCGCAGTGCCGGCCGACGACGGTCACCGGAGCGGTAGGGGCGGCGCCCGCCCGGCCGATGAGCCGGGGCGCGTACCGGACGCCGTACAGAGCGGGCCGCGGGTTGTCGCTCATGCCGCCGTCGACGGCGACGAAGGTGTGGTCGCCGGTCTTCTTGACGGCGAGGACGCGGTACACGGCGATCCCGGCCGGGCCCACGACGGCCCGCCCCGGTTCGATGATCAGGCGGGGCACGGGCAGCCCGGCGGCCGTGCACGCGTCGGACAGTTCGGCGCGCACCCTGCGGGCCAGGGCGGTGAGGTCGAGGGCCGCCTCGCCGGGCCGGTAGGCGATGCCGTGGCCGCCGCCCAGGTCCAGCTCGGGCAGGACCAGACCGTGCTGCTCGTACAGCCGGGCCATGAGCCCGACCACCCGGCGCACGGCGGCGAGGAACGGCTTGACGCTGGTGATCTGGGAGCCCAGGTGGCAGTGCAGGCCGGTGAGTCGGAGCTGCGGCTGGTCCAGTATCCGGGCGATGGCGTGCTGGGCGTAGCCGTCGGCGATGGGGAGCCCGAACTTCTGGTCGTCCGTTCCGGTGCGGATCTTCTCGTGGCCGCCCGCGCTGATCCCGGGCACCACCCTGACCATGACCTTCTGGTGCCCGTCGGGTCCGACGGCGGCGGCGAGCCGGGCGATCTCGGAGGGGCTGTCGATGACGATGCGTCCGACGCCCAGCCGCAGCGCGGTCTCCAGGTCGCGCGGCGACTTGGCGTTGCCGTGCAGCACGATCCGCTCCGGCGGGAACCCGGTGGTGACCGCCAGCTCCAGCTCGCCGGCCGAGCAGACGTCCAGGCCGAGCCCCTCCTCCTCGGCCCAGTGGACCATCGCCCGGCACAGGAACGCCTTCGCGGCGTAGAGGACTTCGGCGTCGGGGAAGGCGTGCCGGTAGGTGCGGCAGCGCTCGCGGACCTCGTTCTCGTCGAGGACGTAGACGGGGGTGCCGAAGCGGTCGGCGACCTCGGCGAGCGGGACGCCGCCGACGGCGAGGTCGCCGGGCCGGGGCTCGGTGGCGGAGGCGGGCCACACCGACAGATCGGCGGGCGTGGTGGTGACGACGGGTTCGTGCAGGGTGGTCGTCGACCGCTCCCCTCTCAGGTGAATCGGGCGGTTCAGGCGGTCAGGCGGTGCGGGCGGTCCGCGACGGCCCGGCCACGGGGCGCGAACGGCGCCACCGGCGCGGGGGCCGGCGCCGACAGCTGCGGGTCGACCGTCACGGTGGTGACGCCGAGCGGTGCGGCCAGGGCGCGCAGCGCGGGTTCGGCGAGCCGGATCCAGGCCTGGTCGGGGCCGAGCGTGGCGGCGAGTCCGCGGGCCGAGGTGAAACCCACGGCGGTGCGCTCGCCGAGCGGGGTGCGGAAGAACCGGGCCGCGCATCCCGCGGGTCCCGGCCGGACCGGTACGAACAGGGGCCCGGCCGGGGAGCGATCGGAAGGCTCCGGGTCGTCACCGCACAAGAGTTCGGGCATGACATGCCTCCTGGCACAGGAAGAAGCTGGTGCCCCGGAGGCGGGGAGGCCGGCCGGGGCTCGCCCAAGACGCTATGCCGCCTCCGGCACCTCTCGGATGCCTCATGACGGGACACTGACGGTGATCGCGGCGACGTTGACGGGACGCTGACGGAGCACCCTTCAGTCCCGGCGGCAGCCGTCACAGCTGCTGACACGACGCCGGCGCGGCACCCGTCAGAGGCGTGCCAAGAACTGCCCCGGCCCCTGGCCGTCACCCGTTCGACGCAGTGTCATGGAACCGGATCGGGGTATCCGTCCGTCCCGGGAACGCCCCGGGGCACCCAGGGAAGAACGGTGGAGTCATGTCCGGTTACGACGCCTGCGCGCCCGCTCGGGTCGTGGTCGGCGTGAGCGGTTCGCTGGGCAGCGTCACGGCCCTGTCCCGGGCCGCCGCGGAGGCCCGGCGCCGGGAAGCGGAGCTGTGGCCGGTACTCGTGTGGGAGCCGCCGGGGGGGTGAGCTGGCGGCGCGGCGCTCGGCGGCCTCGGCGCTCTTGGTCGACGAGTGGCAGCGGATGGCCCGGCAGCGGCTGCTCGACGTGCTGGAGGAGGTCTTCGGCGACGCCGGTCCCGGCACCCCGGTGAACGGGCTCGTGGTGCGCGGCACCCCGGGGCTGTCCCTGGTGGAGGTGGCAGACCGGGAGGACGACGTGCTGGTCGTCGGCGCGGGCCGCCGCGGCTGGCACCGGGCCTTCTCGGGCCGGGTGGCCCGCTACTGCCTGGCCCACGCGCACTGCCCGGTCCTGGCCGTGCCGCCCTCCCCGCTGGAGGAGGCGCTGGCCTCCGCGCACCGCCGCAACAGCTGGCATCTGCCGCTGGGCTCCCGGCAGTTGTCGTAGTCCCGGTCCTGTGCCGGGCCGCCGCGCTATGACGTCACAGCCGCCGGCAGGTCCGGCCGGCCGGGTCTGCGGCCCGGTGCGGTCGGCAGGCTCAGCACCATGGTGAGGCCGCCGCCGGGGGTGTCCTCGGCGGTCAGCGTGCCGCCCGTCGCCTCCGCGAAGCCCCGGGCCACGGCGAGTCCCAGTCCCACCCCCGCACCGCGCGGTGAGTCGCCGTACCGCTGGAACGGCTCGAAGATGCGCTCCTTGGCCTCGTCGGGGACGCCGGGTCCGCGGTCCACGACACGCACCTCCACCCGGTCGGCCATGGAGCTGGCCTTCACCAGCACGGGGGTGTCCGCGGGGCTGTACTTGACGGCGTTCTCGACCACGTTGGCGACGACCCGCTCGAGGAGCCCCTTGTCGACATGGACCATGGGCAGCGTCTCCGGGATGTCCAGCTCGACGCTGTCCTCGGGGACCCCGCCGAGCGCCATCGGCACCACCTCGTCCAGGTCGGCCTCGCGGACGATGGGCGTGACGGTTCCGGTCTGCAGGCGGGACATGTCGAGGAGGTTGCCGACGAGGTGGTCGAGGCGGTCGGCGCCCGCCTCTATGGCCTCCAGGAGCTCCGCCCGGTCCTGCTCCGACCACTCGACGTCGTCCGAGCGCAGCGACGACACCGACGCCTTTATGCCGGCCAGCGGGGTGCGCAGGTCGTGGCTGACGGCGGCCAGCAGGGCCGTGCGGATGCGGTTGCCCTCCGCCAGCTCCTTCGCCCGGTCCGCCTCCTGCTGGAGCCGCTGCCGGTCGAGCACGACGGCCGCCTGCGCGGCGAACGCGGCGAGCACCCGCCGGTCGGAGGCCGGCAGCACGCGCCCGGACAGGGCGAGCGTCATGTGGTCGCCGACCGGCACGTCGACGTCCGCGCGCTCCGGCGACTGGCACGGCTGCGGCCCGACGCTGCCGGCGCAGGTCCAGGGCGCCACGTCGTCCGCCCGCTCCAGGAGCGCCACCGACGCCATGCCGAAGGTCTCCCGCACCCGTTCCAGGAGGGCCTCCAGGCTGGTCTCGCCGCGCAGCACGCTGCCCGCGAGGAAGGACAGGATCTCCGACTCGGCGCGCAACCGGGTCGCCTGCTGGGTGCGCCGGGCCGCGAGGTCCACGACGGAGGCCACCGACACGGCGACCCCGACGAAGATCGTGATGGCGACGATGTTCTTCGGGTCGGCGATGGTGAAGGTGTGGACGGGCGGGGTGAAGAACCAGTTGAGCAGCAGGGACCCGACGGCCGCCGAGGTGAGCGCCGGCAGCAGGCCGCCGAGCAGGGCCGCGGCGACCGTCAGGGCGAGGTAGAGCAGCATGTCGTTGGCGAGGCCCACCTCCGGTGCGGCGGAGGTCAGCAGCCAGGTGAGCAGCACCGGCCCGAGGACGCCGGTCAGCCAGCCCCAGATCAGCCGGGACCGGCCGAGCCGCGCCGAACGGCCCAGGGGGAGCCGCCCCTTGCCGGCCTCGTCGTGCGTGATGAGGTGCACGTCGAGGTCGGGTCCCGAGTCCCGGGCGACCGTGGCGCCGACGCCCGGCCCGAAGACGTACTGCCAGCTTCTGCGCCGGGAGACGCCGAGGACGATCTGGGTGGCGTTGACCCCGCGCGCGAAGTCGAGCAGCGCGGCCGGGACGTCGTCGCCGACGACGTGGTGGTAGGTGCCGCCGAGGTCCTCGACCAGGGTGCGCTGGACGGCGAGTTCCTTCGGGGAGGCGGAGTTGAGGCCGTCGCTGCGCGCTATGTAGACGGCGAGCACCTCGCCGCCGGCGCCCTTCTCGGCCAGCCGCGCCGCCCGCCGGATGAGCGTCCGTCCCTCCGGTCCGCCGGTCAGGCCGACCACGATCCGCTCCCGCGAACCCCAGATCTTCGAGACCCGGTGCTCGCTGCGGTACTCGTTCAGGTACTCGTCGACCCGGTCGGCGACCCAGAGCAGGGCGAGTTCGCGCAGGGCGGTGAGGTTGCCGGGGCGGAAGTAGTTGGAGAGGGCCGCGTCGACCTTGTCCGGCTGGTAGATGTTGCCGTGCGCCATCCGGCGGCGCAGGGCCTGCGGCGACATGTCGACCAGCTCGATCTGGTCGGCGCGGCGGACCACCTCGTCGGGCACGGTCTCCTGCTGCCGTACCCCGGTGATGGACTCCACGACGTCGCCGAGCGACTCCAGGTGCTGGATGTTGACCGTCGAGACGACGTCGATCCCGGCGGCCAGCAGCTCCTCGACGTCCTGCCAGCGCTTGGCGTTGCGGGAGCCCGGGATGTTGGTGTGCGGGAGTTCGTCGACGAGGGCGACCTGGGGGCGGCGGGCGAGGACGGCGTCGACGTCCATCTCCGTGAACACCGCGCCCCGGTACTCCAGTTCCCTGCGCGGGATCTCCTCCAGGCCGTGCAGCATCACCTCGGTGCGCGGCCGGTCGTGGTGCTCGACGAACGCGACGACACAGTCCGTGCCGCGTTCGATCCGGCGGTGGGCCTCGGAGAGCATGGCGTAGGTCTTGCCCACGCCGGGAGCCGCGCCGAGGTAGATCCGGAGCCTGCCGCGTGCCATGTCATCCTTCGAAGCGGTAGCCCATGCCGGGCTCGGTGATCAGGTACCGGGGGTGCGAGGGGTCCGCCTCCAGCTTGCGGCGGAGCTGGGCCATGTAGACCCGCAGGTAGTTGGTCTTGTTGCTCTGGGTGACTCCCCACACCTCGCGCAGCAGGTGCTTCTGGGTGACGAGCCGGCCGGGGTTGGTGACCAGTATCTCCAGCAGATGCCACTCGGTGGGGGTGAGCCGTACGTCGTGCCCCGCCCGCACCGCCTTCTTGGCGAGCAGGTCGATGGTGAAGTCGGCCGTCTCCACCAGGGTGGTCTCGGGGGCGAGCGGCACGTCCTCGGTGCGGCGGACCGCGGCCCGCAGCCGGGCGAGGAGTTCGTCCATGCTGAACGGCTTGGTGATGTAGTCGTCGGCGCCCGCGTCCAGGGCGGCGACCTTCTCGTCGGAGGCCTGCCGTGCGGACAGCACCAGGATCGGTACGCGGGTCCAGCCGCGCAGCGCCTTGATGACGTCGACCCCGTCCATGTCGGGCAGTCCGAGGTCGAGCATCACCACGTCCGGCGGACGCGCGGCCGCCAGCCGGAGGGCCGTGGCGCCGTCGGGCGCCGCGTCCACTCCGTACTGGCGTGCCTGCATGTTGATCACGAGTGCCCGTACGAGCTGGGGGTCGTCTTCCACGACCAGCACTCGGGTCATCGGTTCTCTCAACTGCCCTTGGTCAGTTCCTTCAGCGCGATGTTGAGTTCGAGGACGTTCACCCGGGGCTCGCCGACGAAACCGAGCGTGCGGCCCGTGGTGTGGTCCCTGACCAGCTTCTCGACGGAGGCGAGCGGCAGACGGTTGCGTTCGGCCACCCGGTGCACCTGGAGTTCCGCGTACGCCGGGGAGATGTCCGGGTCCAGTCCGGAGCCGGAGGAGGTGACGGCGTCGGCGGGCACCTGGGAGGGCAGCACCCGGTAGTCGGCCGTGGAGTTGTCCTTGACGACCTTGGCCTTGGCCTCCTCGACCGACGCGATGAGCTTCTTGTTGTCGGCGGCGAGGTTGGTCGCACCCGAGAGGATCAGCTTGTACTGGGTGTTGAGCGAGTTGGTGCCGAGGCCGTTCGCCGGACGGGACTGGAAGTAGTCGAGGCTGTAGCCCTGTTGCCCGATCAGGGACGAGCCGACGACCTTGCCGTCCGCCTTGATCTCGGAGCCGTTCGCCTTGTTGTGGAACGCGGCCTGGGCGATGCCGGTGACGACCAGGGGGTAGACGACGCCGGTCACCAGGGACAGCACCAGCAGGGCCCGCAGGCTCGCCCAGAGCAACCGGGCGGTGTTGGTTACGGAGTTGTTCATGGCCTTCAGCCGATTCCGGGGATGAGGGAGATGAGCAGGTCGATGATCTTGATGCCGATGAAGGGCGCGATCAGACCGCCGATGCCGTAGATCGTCAGGTTGCGCCGCAGCATCTTGTCGGCGCTGACCGGCCGGTACTGCACGCCCTTCAGGGACAGCGGCACCAGGGCGACGATGATCAGCGCGTTGAAGATGACGGCCGACAGGATCGCGGAGTCCGGCGAGGACAGGTCCATGACGTTGAGCTTGTCCAGGCCCGGGTAGACGGCCGCGAACAGCGCCGGGATGATCGCGAAGTACTTCGCGACGTCGTTGGCGATGGAGAACGTGGTCAGCGCACCGCGCGTGATCAGCAGCTGCTTGCCGATCTCGACGATCTCGATGAGCTTGGTCGGGTTGGAGTCGAGGTCGACCATGTTGCCGGCCTCCTTGGCGGCCGACGTCCCGGTGTTCATCGCCACGCCGACGTCGGCCTGCGCGAGCGCCGGCGCGTCGTTGGTGCCGTCACCGGTCATCGCGACCAGCTTGCCCCCGGCCTGCTCCCGCTTGATGAGGGCCATCTTGTCCTCGGGGGTGGCCTCGGCGAGGAAGTCGTCGACGCCCGCCTCCTCGGCGATGGCGCGAGCGGTCA
This sequence comes from Streptomyces sp., assembly GCF_019510245.1. Classification (GTDB taxonomy): domain Bacteria; phylum Actinomycetota; class Actinomycetes; order Streptomycetales; family Streptomycetaceae; genus Streptomyces. Next base: position 22,051 of record NZ_JAEKKT010000228.1, read on the forward strand.
ACGGGTTGTCACCCGTGATCATGACGGTCTTGATGCCCATGCGGCGCAGTTCCTCGAACCGCTCGCGCATGCCCTCCTTGACGACGTCCTTGAGGTGGATGACGCCCAGGACCCGGGCGCCCTCGGCGTCGTCGACCGCGACGAGCAGCGGGGTGCCGCCGGACTCGGAGATGGCGTTGGCGAGCGTGTCCGCGTCCGCGGCGACGGTGCCGCCCTGCTCACGGACCCAGGCGATGACCGAACCGGCCGCGCCCTTGCGGATCTTCCGGCCGTCCACGTCCACACCCGACATGCGGGTCTGGGCGGTGAAGGCGATCCACTCGGCGTGCGCCAGCTCGCCCTGGTGCCGCTCGCGCAGCCCGTACTTCTCCTTCGCCAGGACGACGACGGAGCGGCCCTCGGGGGTCTCGTCGGCCAGCGACGACAGCTGGGCCGCGTCGGCGACCTCGGCCTCGGTGGCCCCGTGCACCGGCACGAACTCGGAGGCCTGGCGGTTGCCGAGCGTGATGGTGCCGGTCTTGTCGAGCAGCAGGGTGGAGACGTCGCCGGCGGCCTCGACCGCGCGGCCGGACATGGCGAGCACGTTGCGCTGCACCAGCCGGTCCATGCCGGCGATGCCGATCGCCGAGAGCAGGGCGCCGATGGTGGTCGGGATCAGGCAGACGAGGAGGGCTACCAGCACGACCATCGTCAGGTGGGTGCCCGCGTAGTCCGCGAACGGCGGCAGGGTGGCGACGGCCAGCAGGAAGACGATGGTCAGTGAGGCGAGCAGGATGTTCAGCGCGATCTCGTTCGGCGTCTTCTGCCGGGCCGCGCCCTCGACCAGGCTGATCATCCGGTCGATGAAGGTCTCGCCCGGCTTCGTCGTGATCTTGATGACGATCCGGTCGGAGAGCACCTTCGTCCCGCCGGTCACCGCGCTGCGGTCACCGCCGGACTCACGGATGACCGGGGCGGACTCACCGGTGATCGCCGACTCGTCGACGGAGGCGACCCCCTCGATGACGTCACCGTCACCGGGGATGATGTCGCCGGCCTCGCAGACGACCAGGTCACCGATCCGCAGCTCGGTGCCTGGCACCTGCTCCTCGGTGGAGCCGGTCAGCCGCCGGGCGACGGTGTCGGTCTTGGCCTTGCGCAGGGTGTCGGCCTGGGCCTTGCCCCGGCCCTCGGCGACCGCCTCCGCGAGGTTGGCGAAGATCACGGTCAGCCACAGCCAGGCGCTGATGGTCCAGCCGAACCAGTCGCCCGGGTCCTTGAAGGAGAAGACGGTGGTCAGGATCGAGCCGACCCACACCACGAACATCACGGGCGACTTGACCATCACCCGCGGGTCGAGCTTGCGGCAGGCCTCGGGGAGGGACCGGATCAGCTGCTTGGGGTCGAACAGGCCCGCGCCGACACGTCCTTCGGCGGGCTTGTGCCCGGTGGGCGCGTCCTGGTGGGGCGCAAGGGTGGGAGTGGACATGGTGTCCTCGTGGGCTTCCGTTCGGGTGGTCACGACGCCAGCCCCTCGGCCAGCGGACCCAGCGCCAGGGCCGGGAAGTAGGTCAGACCGGTGATGATCAGGATCGCGCCGACCAGCAGGCCGGTGAAGAGCGGCTTCTCGGTGCGCAGGGTGCCGGCCGTGGCCGGGACGGGCTTCTGCTCGGCGAGCGAGCCGGCCAGCGCCAGCACGAACACCATCGGCAGGAAGCGGCCCAGCAGCATCGCGAGTCCGGTCATGGTGTTGTACCAGTCGGTGTTCGCGTTCAGGCCGGCGAAGGCCGAGCCGTTGTTGTTGGCCGCCGAGGTGAAGGCGTACAGCACCTCGGAGAACCCGTGCGCGCCGGGGTTGAGCATGGAGTGCGGCGGGGTCGGCAGGGCCATGGAGGCCGCGGTGAAGACGAGGGCGAGCGCCGGGGTGATCAGGATGTAGATCGCCGACAGCTTGATCTCGCGGGCACCGATCTTCTTGCCCAGGTACTCGGGCGTACGGCCGACCATCAGGCCGGCGATGAACACCGCGATGATCGCCATGATCAGGATGCCGTAGAGGCCGGAGCCGGTACCGCCGGGCGCGATCTCGCCCAGCATCATGCTCAGCATCGTGATGCCGCCGCCGAGGCCGGTGAAGGACGAGTGGAAGGAGTCCACCGCACCGGTCGACGTCAGGGTCGTGGACACCGCGAAGATCGACGAGGAGCCGATCCCGAAGCGGACCTCCTTGCCCTCGTAGGCACCGCCCGCGATCTGCAGCGCGCCCTCGTGGTGGGCGAACTCGGTCCACATCATCAGAGTGACGAAGCCCAGCCAGATGGTGAACATCGTGGCGAGGATGGCGTAGCCCTGCTTCACCGAGCCGACCATCACGCCGAAGGTGCGGGTCAGCGCGAACGGGATGAGCAGGATCAGGAAGATCTCGAAGAGGTTGGTGAAGGGCGTCGGGTTCTCGAAGGGGTGGGCGGAGTTGGCGTTGAAGTAGCCGCCGCCGTTGGTGCCCAGCTCCTTGATGGCCTCCTGCGAGGCGACGGCCCCGCCGTTCCACTGCTGCGAACCGCCCATGAACTGGCCGACCTCGTGAATGCCGGAGAAGTTCTGGATGGCACCGCAGGCGACCAGGACGACCGCCGCCAGAGCGGCGAAGGGAACGAGGATGCGGATCGTGCCGCGCACCAGGTCGGACCAGAAGTTCCCGAGCTCACCGGTGCGCGAGCGCGCGAACCCACGGACGAGCGCCACGGCCACGGCGATACCGACGGCGGCGGAGACGAAGTTCTGCACGGCCAGACCCGCGGTCTGCACGACGTGCCCCATGGTCTGCTCGCCGTAGTACGACTGCCAGTTCGTGTTGGTCACGAAGGAGACGGCCGTGTTGAACGACTGCGCCGGGTTGACCGAGGAGAAGCCGAGCGAACCGGGCAGGATGCCCTGGAGCCGCTGGAGGAGGTAGAGGAAGAGGACGCCGATCAGGGAGAAGGCGAGGACCCCGCGCAGATAGGCGGGCCAGCGCATCTCGGTGTCGGGGTTGGCGCCGATGCCCTTGTAGATCCACTTCTCGACGCGCCAGTGCTTGTCGGTGGAGTAGACCTTGGCCATGTAGGTGCCGAGGGGGACGTAGGCGAGCGCCAGTGCGCCGATCAGGGCGAGCAGTTGGAGGACGCCGGCGAGTACGGGACCCATGCAGATCTCAGAACCTCTCCGGGAAGATCAGGGCGAGGACGAGATAGCCCAGCAGGGCGACGGCCACGA
>NZ_JAEKKT010000482.1 GCF_019510245.1 Streptomyces sp.
CCGGCGTCGACGTCCACGCCTTCGAGCAGGACGTTGCGGCGGGCGGCGGCGAGGCCGGCACCCCACGGACGCAGGACCGCGGCGTCCATGATCGTGACGGCGCCACGGCGATGGGCTCGCTGATTGAAGTACCGGTCGCCGACGACGCCGAGGCCGGCGCGCACCTCGATGCGCTCCACGGTCTCGTCCGGCAATGGAGGTAGGTCTGCCGTAGGGCGGCCGTCCAGACGATGGCGGGGCGAGACCAGCAGCTCGACGATGCGCACGCTCGCCTCCCATCGAGGTCCTGGGTCTTTCGACCCATCTTTTCGCCCAACCTGGCAACCGGGTGGCCGGTTGGCGGGTGAATTCGGATTCGGTCTGTATCGTGGCGCGGGGCTGTGGCCCCGGAGCACGACCCTCATCGATCCCCATTCCCCACAGGGAAGGACCCCCGAATGACCCACACCGCGCCTCCTGCTGCCGACACCACGATCGAGCAAGCAGCCCGCGACATCCTCGACCAGGGCTACGCCGTCGTGAAACTCCGCGATGTCGACGCCTTCAACCTGCACCGGGCCATCTCCACGGCGGTCGAATTCTTCGAGCGCCCGCAGGAGGACAAGAACGCGCACGGCAGCACCGACCACAACTACGGCTACCGGCCGTTCGGCATCGAGTACTCCGTCAGCCCGGACCGTCCGGACATGAACGAGTGCTTCACCGTCTGGGCCAGCCGCCTCGACCTGATCCCGAACGCCGCCGACATCGAGGACCTCACCGACTCCTTCCTGTCTTGGCGCGATTCGTTGGCGCCGATCGTCAAGGCGGTTCTCGACGAAGTGGCGCGGAGCTTCGGCGCCGACGCGCCGGCCTTCGAGAAGGCGTCGTACCTGCAGATCAACTACTGCATTCCGACGCCGGCCGAGCGGGACCTGCTGCAGGACAAGCACGAGGACGGCCACATGGTCACCGTGCTGCACGCGACCGCGCCGGGCCTCGAGATCTACACCAACGACGAGATCAAGCCGATGCTGCCGGCGAAGGACGAGATCGTGATCATGCCGGGTTCGGTGCTCACCGCACTGTCCGGCGGCAAGATCGAGCCGCTCTACCACCAGGTGCGCAACCACTGCCTGGGCGAGGGCGAGCGCCAGTCGCTCATGTACTTCGTGAATCCGGAGATCGACGAGCCGCTGTTCGGTTGGCTCGATTCGGACGAGGGCGAGCGCGTCGACATCCGCGAGCACGTGCAGAACGCGCCGTCGATGTTCGGCCTGCCGCCGGTCGAGGCGCTGTAGCCTCCTCTCGCTGCGAAGCCCCTGCGCCCGTCGGTGCGGGGGCTTCGTGCCGTCCGCGACGGGTTGGTTGGCCGGTGCGGTTCGCCGGTGCGGCCGCGTGCGCCGTGGTGCCCGCGTGCCTCCGCCGACCTCCCCAAGCCGTGATCAACTCGCCGGTTGCCACATTCCGGTGTGGCTATCAGCGAGATGATCACCGGATGCGCGTCGTCCCCCGCGGCGGACGGCGAAGTGCAGGAAGATCGCCAGAGGATGTCGTGCGGGTCATCCGGTGATCTCGGAAAGCTCCTCGAGATCGTCCGCCGTCGGCCGCCACGCACCGGCGGCGACGTTGCGGACGACCTGTTCGCGGGACGTGGCTCCGGCGATCACACTGGCGACTGCCGGCCGCGCGGCGAGCCCCCCGATCGCGACGTCCAACAACTCGACACCGCGCGAGGCGGCGAAGCTCGACAACGCCTCGAGGACGTCGAAGGTGTCGTCGGTGAGATCGGACTCGCGTCCCCACGCCGCCAGCCGGCTGTCGGCCGGGGCCGGCTCGCCGCGACGGTACTTGCCGCTGAGCAGTCCGCTCGCCAACGGGAAGTACGGCAGGAGCCCGATTCCGTATTCGACCAGCGCCGGCACGAGGTCCTGCTCGATGCCACGGCGCAGCCAGCTGTACTCGTTCTGTGCACTGACGAAGCGCTCGAACCC
>NZ_JAEKKT010000483.1 GCF_019510245.1 Streptomyces sp.
CTCGACACGCCTTCGTTCGAAGGGGTGTTCACCCAAACGGGTGGGTGGTGAGTAACACCACAAATGCTCGGTTCCGTTGGGCTTTTCGCACTTCCGTGCGCCAAGATCCGTGACTGACGACAAGCCCCCGCCGCAGCGGCGGGGCGGTCCGGGCGGACGCCGAGTCCTGCCGCCGCCCGGATGACCGGTCGACAGAAGTGGATCGGCAGGAGTGGAGGACCCAGGCACGACGGGTCGCCGGGACGGTCACGCCATGACCGGGCCGAGCAGCCCTTGGGGTGAAGCCGCGTCAGCGGCCGGGCAACTTCGCCAGCCCGAATCCGACAGGTCATCCTTCACAGGCGGCTGACGAAGGGTTGCGCATGACTGCGCTCAATCGCGTCCCGTCGCTGATGGTCCGGGCCGGTACGGCCTCGGCCTTCGCCATCGCCGCCGTGGGCGGCTCCGTCGTGGTCCCGGGTGTCGCAGCCGACGCCGCCGCCGCGACGCCGGCGACGAAGGCACTCAAGGTCGCGGCCTCCAAGAAGGGCTCGCCGTACAAGTACGGCGCCACGGGGCCCCGCCGCTTCGACTGCTCAGGGCTCACGCTGTACTCGTTCAAGAAGGCGGGCAAGAAGCTCCCTCGTACGGCGGCCCAGCAGTACAACAAGACCCGCCATATCTCCTCGGGCAGCCGCAAGGCCGGTGACCTGGTGTTCTTCCACTCGGGTTCGAACGTCTACCACGTCGGCATCTACGCCGGGAAGGGAAAGATCTGGCACGCCCCCAAGACCGGGGACGTGGTGAGGCTGCAGAAGATCTGGACGAAGGCCGTCTGGTACGGCCGGGTCAAGTGACGCCCCCGAGGGGGTGGCGGCGACCTGACCTCCCGCCGCCCCCTCGGGTCTTCCCGGACGCGTGACACGGGCTGAGGTGGTTACCCGTGATGGCATGGCCGACCACCGCCCGTGCACCGCCCGCAACGAGACTCCGCTGGAGCGCGCCGACCGCAACTTCGGCGAGCTGCTCCAGGAGCTGCGCGTCACGCAGACCGGGGTGCAGATCCTCTTCGCCTTCCTGCTGACGTTGGCCTTCACCCAGCGCTTCCCGACCCTCGACTCCTTCCAGCGCGCCACGTACGTCACCACGCTGCTTCTCGCGGTGCTCGCGGCGGCCCTGTTCACCGCGCCCGCCGCCCTGCACCGCTCGCTCTTCCAGCGCGGCGCCAAGGCCCGCATCGTGCAGGTCTCCTCCCGGCTGGCCACGGTCGGCATGGGGGTTCTGGTGCTGGCGTTCACCGGGTCGGTGCTGCTCGTGGTGGACGTGACGACGGGCCGGGCCGGCGGTGTGGCCGCGGGCGCTGCGACCCTGCTGGTGTGTCTGGGCCTGTGGTGGCTGCTCCCCCGGCTGGTCCGGAGGGCGGGCCTCGCCGAGGAGCGCCGGACGGCACAGCCGCAACCGGCGCCTGCGCCCGCCAAGCGCGAGGTGGTCAGGCCGCGAGCAGCGGCTCGGCCAGGAGCATCACACCGAGACCTGTCGACGCGCCCGCGGTGACCCCTGCGACGGCCCGGGCCGCCTGCGGCCGGCGCAGCCACCACCCCAGCCGGTCCACGAGCACGGCCACCGCCGGGAACCACACCGTCGGATCACCGCTGTGGCGACCGGCGAGATCGGCCCGGCGCTGACGCAGGCCTATGAGCGGGTGCTCCCGCCCTCCCGGCCAGGTCCTCGTGTCCGCCCCACTGCCATGCCCGCGCAGGCGGCTCTACGCGGCTGCCGCTGGCGGAGCTCGCCGGCGAGCCGCTGATCAGCATGGCGCCGGACCATCCGGCCCGGCGGGAGGTGGAGGCGGTGCCGTCGGTGCTGGTCGCGACCCCTGGACACGCCCTGGTGTGCGCGCCGGCCAGCGCCGGACTGGGGGCCGGGGTGGTGCCGGAGATGGTGGCCCGGACGGCGGCCACGCGGCTGCTGGAGGTCGGCACGTTGCGCCGTA
>NZ_JAEKKT010000229.1 GCF_019510245.1 Streptomyces sp.
TCGATCAGGAAGTACAGCTGCCGGAGGCCGAGCAGTGAGAACGCCGTCGCGGTGACGACCAGATAGACCTGCTGGGTGAGGCCGAAGATCGCCGGGATGGAGTCCAGGGCGAACAGGACGTCGGTCGTACCGATCGCGAGCATCACGACCAGCATCGGGGTCATGACCCGCTTGCCGTTCTGCTGGATCCACAGCTTGGTGCCGTGGTAGCGGTCGGCCACACCGAACCTGCGCTCGGCGGCCTTGAGCAGCTTGTTCTCCTCGAACTCCTCTTCCTCCTGGTCGGCCCGGGCCTCCTGGATCAGCTTCCAGGCGGTCCAGATCAGGAAGGCGCCGAAGAGGTAGAAGACCCAGGAGAAGCTGGCGAGGATCGCGGCGCCCGCGGCGATGAAGACGGCTCGCAGCATCAGGGCTATGAGGACACCGACGAGCAGCACCCGCTGCTGGTACTGCGAGGGAACGGCGAACTTCGCCATGATCAGGACGAAGACGAAGAGGTTGTCGACGCTCAGCGACTTCTCGGTGATGAAGCCCGCGAAGAACTCGCCGGCGGGCTGGCCGCCGCCGAAGACGAGCAGGCCGAGGCCGAAGAGTCCCGCCAGGGCGATCCAGACGACGGTCCAGATCCCGGCTTCCTTGACGGACACGTCATGCGGCTTGCGGCCGATGAAGAAGTCGACCGCGATCAGGGCGGCCAGCCCCAGGATGGTGAGGACCCACAGGGTCGCGGATACATCCACTGTTGCCTCCGGTTAGTGAACGGCAAAGATTCGGCGTTGCGCTACCGGAGGTCTCTTCCACCCGGGACGGGCCGACGCCCCGGGATCCGACCGGATCCGTATTGACGGGTACGCCGCAGCAGACAGGGAGTACTCCCCTCCGTGCGGAAAACACTACCCCAATCACCAAGGAAAGGTAAAGCGATTGGCAAAAGAAAGACCAAGTTGACTGGTCAGAGGAGTTTACATGCGCTTGGTGCGGGCTGCGGCGACCCGGGTGAGCACCTGCTGGAGCACCTGGCTTCCGGGCGGCACGAGGCCGGGCTCGTACGTCCAGGCATGCCCCACCCACGGGTCGGCCAAGTGATCGTCCGGCACCGGCGTGAGTCTCATCAGTGAACGCCAGAGCGGGACGAGCAGCGGGCCGTAGGCGGCGGCTTCCTCACGGTCGGCGACCAGTAGGAGATGGACGCCGACGTCAGGGCCGTCGTCCGCGAGATAGCGCAGCTGTGTGACGGCCCGGTCATCGAAGCCGTGCGGGAAGTCGTTCACGACCAGCAGCTGCCGCGAGGTGTCCAGACCGGCCGGCAGGGCGTCGGACGCACCGCCCCGCACCGCCATCTGCACCAGGTCGACGCGCTCCGTGAGCCGACCCAGCACACCCGCCACACCGGCGGCGCCCGTCGCGGGCGGCGCATCCAGCGCACCGGCCCCCGTCAGCGGTGCGAACGCGGACGCACCGGCACCCGCCGGATCGATGACCTGCACGCCGAACTCCCCCGCCGGATGGACGGCGAGCAGCCGGGCCGCGAGCGCCACCGCCGTCTGCAGGGCGAGGTGCCGCACCTCACCCGCCTCCTCGAACGGGGATCCGTCGGGTACACCGCTGTCGACCCACAGGCCCCGCTCCAAAGGCAGCCTGACCAGCATCGGGATGCGCAGCGGGGCGCTCTCCGGGAGGTGGAGGTCACCCAGTCTGACGGCCATCGGCGGCTCCGTCGGCACCCGGTACCCGTGCCAGACCGGGTTGTCCCAACGGGCGTACGCGGGCGCCAGCGCGGGCTCGACGACCTCGGACTCGGCGGTGAGCTGCGCGAGGTCCCGGTCGAGGGCCGCTCGCGCCTGGTCGGCCAGCTGGGCCTGCCGGGCCTGGGCCGCCTCGCGCGCGGCGTCGCCCGCCGAGCCCAGGCGGCTGCGCGGGTCGGAGAGGAGCTGGTCGAGCTCCTTCTCCATGCGCGACTCGGCGAAGTCGAGAGCGCTGCGATAGGCGGCGGTGGAGCGGGCCAGGTCCTCGAACATGCCCCAGACCTGGTTGTAGAGCCGCTCGTCCATGGACCAGCCGGCGGCGTCACCCGCGACGGGCGGCGGGGGTCCGTCCGCCGGGGCCGGAGCCTCGGGGGCCGGGGGCCGGGGCGTCTGGCGGCGCTTCGGATGGGTGTAGTCGACGGGTCCGCCGGTGGGAGCGGCGGCCGGGACGCCCGGGCCGCCGGAGGCCGGCACGCCGCCGTCGGGCGTCGGCCCCCTCTCGACGGACCCGTCGGAGGGGGCTGGTCGGCCGGCGCTGTCGCCGGCTGCCTGGAGGTCGTACGGGAACCCGGCCGCGGGGGCGGTGCCCGCCAGGTCGGGGCCGGTGACGGAGGCGGCCGTACGCCGGGAGCGGTCAGTGTCTGCGGTGCGGGCCGGGACCGAGCGGGCCAGGCCGCGCGCCACCGCTTCCTGGATCCCCCGGGCGAGTTCGGCGGCCTGGGGCAGGCCCTGGTCGGCGAGGAGCCCTGTCAGGCCCTCCGCGTAGCCCTGGCCCACCGCGCGGATCTTCCAGGCGGCCTGGCGGCGGTAGAGCTCCAGGGCGACGACCGCCGATTCGGCGTCCAGGCCGGTGAGCGTGTAGCCGGCGACCTCGGTGCCGTCGAGACCGGTGACCGCGGCGCGCGGTGCGGCGAGGGCACCGAAGCGGAACGGGCCGCCGGGCACGGCGGGCAGGGCGATCAGGACGTTGACCCGGTGCACGGTCTCGGGCATCGCGTCGAGGTCGACGGCGAGCCGGTGTTCGGCGGCCGCCTGCCGGGAGACCTCGATCCCGGGCAGTGTGGGCGCGCCCGGATGGGCCACCCCGTCGGCACCCCGTACCCGGCCGTTCTCGTCGGAGAGGGTGGCCCCGGCCACGACCGGCACGTCGGCCGAGATCCGGATCTCGATCCGGTTCCGCGAGAGCGGATGGTTCTGCCCGCGCACCAGCTCGGCCGTCATTGCCCACGTCCCCCTGTGTGTCGTGTCCTCGTGTGCCGTCGGGCCGCAGCTGAGCGCTCCGCCGGAAGTGCCGCATCGGGTGGTCCGGAGTCCGCGGCACCGCGGTGGGCGACCGCCTACAGGATCGGCAGGATCGCCGGCACCAGGTCCTGGAAGGTGCGGCCCTTGGCCGGGACGCCCAGGGCCGTCATCGTCCAGCCTGATCCCGACCGGTGCACCTTCGCCATGATCTGGGCGGTGTACTCGCCGCCGCCGTCGAGCGTGTACCGGGCGAGTTCCTGGCCGGTGCTCTCGTCGACCAGCCGGCAGAAGGCGTTCTGCACTTCCTGGAAGGTCTGGCCGGTGAAGGAGTTGACGGTGAAGATGATCTGGTCGACGTGGACCGGCACGCGCGCGAGGTCGACGAGGATGGCCTCGTCGTCGCCGCCCTGGCCGGCGCCGCCGACGAGGTTGTCGCCCGTGTGGCGGACCGAGCCGTCGTCGCTCACCAGGTGCCGGAAGAACACGACGTCGACGGGCTGCTTGTCGGCGAACAGCACCGCCGAGGCGTCCAGGTCGATCTCGCGGGTGCGCGAACCGAACAGCCCGCGCCGGGGCGCCGCCTTCCAGCCAAGACCCATGCGGACCGCGCTCAGGGAGCCGCCGTCCTTCTTCTCCAGGCTGATGGCCTGACCCTTGGTCATGTTGACGGTCACGGCTGCTTCCCCTCGTCGGATGTCCCCAGTGGCCGCGAAGTGCGCGGCTGCCCGAAACCCTATGCAGCGCCGCTGACAGCGCCGAACCCCGGCCCACGCTTTGTGTCGGTCTTGCAACACTTCGCGCCCATACCGGGGTCCGGTGGCGGCCCAGGCGTCAGGCCAGGCCCGCCTCCCTCATCTGGCGCAGTTCCTTCTTCATCTCGGACACCTCGTCGCGCAGCCGGGCCGCGATCTCGAACTGCAGATCAGCGGCGGCGGCCCGCATACGCTCCGTCATCTCCTCGATCTGCTCGGCGAGTTCAGCAGCCGGACGGTCGGTGGGCACTGTTTCCGCTGCCTTGCCCTTGACGGCCTTGCCGGCCTTCGCGCCCTTGGCCGCCTTGTCGCCCAGGGACGGAACGGGTGCCTTGGCCCCCTTGCCGTCCTTCAGCTTGCGATAGCCCGAGCCGAGCAGCTGTTCGGTGTCGACCTCCTCGCGGGCGATCTGCGCGACGATGTCGTTGATCTTCTTCCGGAGCGGCTGCGGGTCGATGCCGTGGGCCTTGTTGTAGGCGACCTGCTTGCCGGAGACGTTGCGCGCCGCACGGCCGATGGTCTGGATCAGCGAGGTGCCCGAGCGCAGGAAGCCCTCCTTGTCGGCGTCGAGGATCGCCACCAGAGACACCTCGGGCAGGTCGAGGCCCTCGCGGAGGAGGTTGATGCCGACCAGGACGTCGTACTCGCCGGAGCGCAGCTCACGCAGCAGCTCGACACGGCGCAGGGTGTCGACATCGCTGTGCAGGTAGCGCACCTGGATGCCGAGCTCCAGGAAGTAGTCCGTGAGGTCCTCGGCCATCTTCTTGGTGAGCGTGGTGACCAGGACCCGCTCGTCCTTCTCGGTGCGCTTGCGGATCTCGTGCACCAGGTCGTCGATCTGGCCCTCGGTGGGCTTGACGACGACCTGGGGGTCGACGAGCCCGGTGGGACGGATGATCTGTTCGACGACGCCGTCCGAGCGGGAGATCTCGTACGTGCCGGGGGTCGCCGACAGATACACGGCCTGCCCGATGCGCTCCTGGAACTCCTCCCACTTCAGGGGGCGGTTGTCCAGGGCGGAGGGCAGCCGGAACCCGTGGTCGACGAGGGTGCGCTTGCGGGAGGCGTCGCCCTCGTACATGGCACCGATCTGCGGCACGGTGACATGCGACTCGTCGATGACGAGGAGGAAGTCCTCCGGGAAGTAGTCGAGCAGGGTGTTCGGCGGGGACCCGGGCAGGCGGCCGTCGAAGTGCATCGAGTAGTTCTCCACGCCGGAGCAGGAGCCGATCTGGCGGAGCATCTCGATGTCGTACGTGGTCCGCATGCGCAGCCGCTGGGCCTCCAGGAGCTTGCCCTGCTTCTCCAGCTCGGCCAGGCGCTCCCCCAGCTCCTTCTCGATGTCGTTGACGGCCCGCTCCATGCGTTCGGGGCCCGCGACGTAGTGGGAGGCCGGGAAGACGTACAGCTGCCGGTCGTCGCTGATGATCTCGCCGGTGAGCGGGTGCAGGGTGGACAGCGCCTCGATCTCGTCGCCGAACATCTCGATGCGGACGGCGAGCTCCTCGTAGACCGGGAAGATCTCGATGGTGTCGCCGCGGACGCGGAAGGTGCCGCGGGTGAACGCCAGGTCGTTGCGCGTGTACTGGATGTCCACGAAGCGGCGCAGCAGGTCGTCGCGGTCGATCTCGTCGCCGACCCGCAGCGGGACCATGCGGTCGACGTACTCCTGCGGGGTACCGAGACCGTAGATGCAGGAGACCGAGGCGACCACGATCACGTCGCGGCGCGTGAGCAGTGAGTTGGTGGCGGAGTGGCGCAGCCGCTCGACCTCCTCGTTGATCGAGGAGTCCTTCTCGATGTAGGTGTCCGACTGCGGGACGTAGGCCTCGGGCTGGTAGTAGTCGTAGTACGAGACGAAGTATTCGACCGCGTTGTTCGGAAGAAGCTCGCGGAACTCGTTGGCCAGCTGGGCGGCCAGCGTCTTGTTCGGCGCCATCACCAGGGTGGGGCGCTGGAGCTTCTCGATCATCCACGCGGTGGTGGCGGACTTGCCGGTGCCGGTCGCGCCGAGGAGGACGACGTCCCTCTCACCGGCCTCGATGCGCCTGGCCAGGTCGGCGATGGCCGCCGGCTGGTCGCCGCTGGGCTGGTACGGGCTGACGACCTCGAAGGGCGCCACCGTGCGTTCGATGTGGGAAACGGGCCGCATGGGTTCTACCGTACGACCCCGCACTGACAACCGGTTCTGATCAGCGGTTCTGCGGGGTGCGCGCGCTGTGGTGGCTCGGCTGACGGCCGACGCGCAGCTGCGGGCGGCGGCTCGGGTGGTGGGTGACCTCGTCGGCCGGGACGCCCGGCTTGTGCTCCACGCGGAGCCGGCCGGGTCTGCCCGTGACCATCAGCGGGTCGAAGATCACGACGACGGCGGCCAGGCAGAGGAAGGCCAGCGGGCCGATCAGCATGGGGGCGAGCAGGGAGGCGGGAGAATCGCCCGGGGACGTCACGCCGGCGCTGTGGAGGTGGACGGTGAGGGCGGCCATGCCGGTGTAGTGCATGCCGCTCACGGCGACTCCCATGACGAGGCTCGCGCCGACGCTCCACAGGAAGCCGCGGACCTGTCCGGCCGCCCACAGGGCCGAGGTGGCCGCGACGACCCCTATCACCACCGATGCGGCCACCGTGAGCGTGTTGTACTCCAGGGTTCCGTTGAGGCGCAGTCCGGCCATGCCCAGGTAGTGCATCGAGGCGATGCCCAGGCCGGTGATCGTGCCGCCCGTGAAGAGCGCGGCCCCGGTGGCGCCGCGGTAGCCGACTATGAAGATCCCGACGCCCACCATGACGACGGCAAGGCCGAGGCTCGCGTAGGTGAGGGGTTTGTCGTAGTGGATCGGCGTCTCCTTGACGCTGAACCCCATCATGGCGACGAAGTGCATGGTCCATATGCCGGAGCCGATCGCCGCCGAGCCGAGGGCGAGCCAGGCGGGCCGCCAGGACTGTGCCACGAGCATCGCCCGGGTCGTGCAGCGCAGCCCGAGGGCGCCACCGAGGCAGGCCATCAGATAGGCCACCAGCGGGGTGACGACCCCGTAGCTGAATCCGTCGACCGTGCCCTGCATGCGCGGCTGCCCTTCACCCTTTGCGTCCCGGAATATGTGCCATGCGCCCCCGTCCCAGGACCGCCCGAGCGGTCAGGGTTGACGCAGAGAGTATGACCCGCACCGGAATGGTCGAACGATTTTCCGGCAAAGAAACACGCCCTTGCCGCAGTTGTGCGGCAACGGTGAGCGGGCTTGGACGACTCCATTCAATCTGTGGCCATCCGGCACCCGACCGCTGTTGACTCCCTGCTGTCACTCTTGTGCTGTCCGTATTCGCTCGACGTGAGGAGTGCGCATGCACGCGCGCGCAGTCGCCGCCACGGCCACCGCGCTGCTGGGAACCGCAGCCCTGCTGAGCCCCGTCCCCGCCGCCCGGGCCGGCGACGCCGCCGAACCCACGGTGCTCGCGCACCGGGGCGCCTCCGCCTACGCCCCCGAGAACACGCTGGCCGCCATCGACAAGGCGGCCTCGCTGGGCTTCACCTGGGTCGAGAACGACGTCCAGCGCACCAAGGACGGCCGGCTCGTCGTCATCCACGACGACAGCCTCCGGCGCACCACCGACGTCGAGAAGGTCTTCCCCGGCCGGGCGCCCTGGAAAGTGAAGGACTTCACCGCGGCCGAGGTCGCCCGGCTGGACGCGGGCAGCTGGTTCGCCCCCTCATACCGGGGCACGCGGGTGCCGACGCTGGCGCAGTACATGCGCCGGGTCGAGCACAACCACGAGAAGCTGCTCCTGGAGATCAAGAACCCTGAGCTGTATCCCGGCATCGAGCGGCAGATCCTCGGCCTGCTGGACAGCGAGGGCTGGCTGGACCGCCGGCATCTGGACCGGCTCGTCGTGCAGAGCTTCAGCGCGGGCAGTCTGCGCACCGTGCACGGGCTCCGGCCCGCCGTGACGACCGGATACCTCGGAACACCGTCGGTGGGGTCCCTGCACCGGTACGCGGGCTTCGTGGACCTGGTCAACCCGTCGGTGGACTCGATCTCCGCCGGTTACGTGAAGGACGTGCACTCGTTCGAAGGGCCGCACGGCAGGCCGCTGCGCGTCTTCACCTGGACGGTGAACGACGCGGTCACCACCTGGAAGGCCGTCGGTTACGGCGTGGACGGGATCATCACCAACAAGCCGGACGTGGTGCGGGCCGCGCTGTGCGCGAGCTGACCCGGGCCGGGGCGACGGGCACTGTCAGTGGCGGGCCGTACGGTGGGGCACATGGACAGCGAAGGGCAGTACGGGCAGCGGGTGGTGTGGGCCGTCGTGGGCACCGACATCGGTCCGCTGCTGCTCGCGGCGACCGGCAGCGGCCTGGTCAACGTGGTGTTCCACGCCACCGAGGCGGTGCGGGAGCGGACGGTGGAGCGGCTGGCGGCCCGGCTGGGCAGCGAGCCCGTCGAGGATCCCGCGGAGCCGGTGCTGGCCGAGGCGATATCCCAGGTGCGGGCGTACTTCGCGGGCCGCCGGCAGGACTTCGACCTGCCGCTGGACTGGTCGCTGATCTCCGGCTTCAACCGCCAGGTGCTGCGCGAACTGGCCACCGGGGTCCCCTGCGGCACGGTGGTCGGGTACGGCGACCTGGCGGGACGCGTCGGGCAGCCCGGCGGGGCGCAGGCGGTGGGCGCGGCGATGGGCGCCAATCCGCTGCCGGTCGTCGTGCCCTGTCACCGGGTCGTGGAGAGCGACGGGGGGATCGGCGGGTTCGGGGGCGGTCTGGAGACCAAGCGGAAGCTGCTCGCCCTGGAGGGTGTGCTGCCCGAGCCGCTGTTCTGAGGCCTGGTCCCCGAACCGGCCGTGCGGCGCCCCGCCGCGGCGGTCAGCCGTAGTGCCGTGCCTCGACGACGTTGCCGTCGGGGTCCCTGAAGTAGAAGTTGCGCGGGGCAGTGCCGCGGGCGCCGTAGGAGTCGTGCCCGATGTCGGTCATGGGGACGGCGTGCTCGGCGAGGCGGGCACGCAGGTCGTCGAAGGCGTCGGACGGCAGGGACAGGCAGACGTGGTTCACGGGGTGGCCCGCGCTGCCGGCGGCGCCGGGAAGTGCCGGCATGCGCTCGGCGAGGGTGAGCGGCGCGAGGTCGATGATGGTCTCCTCGTTGACGCGTACGGAGGGGAAGGGCACCTCTCCCGCGGTGAACTCGGCGATCCGGAGCGGCTCCAGGCCGAGCATCCGCTCGTAGAAGCCGGCCGCGGCGGCCGGGTCGGCGACCCAGAGGACGACATGGTCCAGACGTGCCGGGTGATTCGTCATACCGCCCAGGCTGGTGGCGTCCCCCACAGGCCGCAAGCGTTTAGCCGGGTACGGCCCCCGCCAGAGATGAGGGAGGACCGACGGACAGGAGGCAGACGTGGTGCTGGCGGTGTCGGAAGAGGTCAGGGAGGCGCTCGGCGCGGGTCGCGCGGTGGTCGCGCTGGAGTCCACGATCATCGCGCACGGGCTGCCGCGCCCGCGCAACCTCCAGGTGGCACTGGAGCTGGAGGACACGGTACGGCGTGCGGGCGCGGTGCCCGCCACCATCGCCGTGCTGGACGGGCGGCCCCATGTCGGCCTGGCCAAGGACCAGTTGGAGCGGATCGCCAACGAGGACGGGATCCGCAAGCTGGGCCACCGCGACCTGCCGCTCGCCGTGGCGGCGGGGGCCAGCGGGGCGACCACCGTGTCGGCGACGGCGCAGCTGGCGGCGCTGGCCGGCCTGCGGGTGTTCGCGACCGGCGGTCTCGGCGGGGTGCACCGTGAGTGGACGTCGACCCAGGACGAGTCCGCCGACCTGGGGCTGCTGGCACGCACCCGGATCACGGCGGTGTGCGCGGGCGTGAAGTCGATCCTGGACGTGTCGGCGACCCTCCAGCGCCTGGAGACCCTGGGCGTGGCCGTCGCCGGTTACGGCACGGACCGCTTCCCCGGCTTCTATCTGTCCGACTCCGGGCATCCGGTCGACTGGACGCTCGAGTCCCCGGAGCAGGTCGCGGACGTCATGCGGGCACAGGACGCACTCGACGCGGCGGACTCGGCGCTGATCGTCGCCAACCCCGTCCCGGAGGCGGAGCAGCTCGACCCCGCGCTGCACGCGCGCGTGCTCGCCGACGCGCTGCACGCGTGCGACGCGGAGGGGGTCGCCGGTCAGGCGGTCACGCCGTTCCTGCTCGACTACCTGGTCCGGCACACGGACGGCGCCTCGCTGGAGGCCAATCTGGCGGCCGTGCGCGGCAATGTCGGGCTGGCGGCGCGGATCGCCTCGGCGTGGGCCAGGGGGTGACGACCGAGCGGGCGTCCGCGCCGGGCGGGGGCGTGGGCGGGGCGCTGCTGGTCGTCGGGGACGTCGTCACCGATGTCGTCGCGCGGTACCGGGGGCCGCTGGCGGCCGGCACCGACACGGCCGCCGTGATCCGGACCCTGCCCGGCGGAGCGGGCGCCAATGTGGCCTGCTGGGCAGCGCAGACGGGCTGTGCGGACGTACGGCTGCTGGGGCGGGTGGGCGCGGACGCGGCCGGGTGGCACGAGCGGGAGCTGGCGGCCGCCGGGGTGCGGCCCCGGCTCGTGGTGGACCCCGAAGCCGCGACGGGGACGGTGATCTGCCTGGTCGACAACGGCGCCTCGGGCGAGCGGACCTTCCTCACGGACAGCGGGGCGTCGCTGCGGCTGGAGCCCGCCGACTGGTCGGACGCGCTGCTCGACGGCGTGGCCCGGCTCCATCTCTCCGGCTACCTGCTGTTCTCCGAGCCGAGCCGGGCGCTGGTGGCGACAGCCCTGGCGGCGGCCCGCGAGCGTGGCGTGCCGGTGAGCCTGGACCCGGCGTCGGCCGGGTTCCTCGTGGCGCTGGGCGTGGACCGCTTTCTGACGCTCGCCGAGGGGGTCGACGTCCTGCTGCCGAGCCGGGACGAGGCCTGTCTGCTGACGGGGCTGCCCGATCCGGCGGACGCCGCGGCCAAGCTGAGCCGCCAGGTGCCGCTGGTGGTGGCCAAGGCAGGGGCGGACGGCGCCCTGGTGGCCCGGTCGGGCAGCGTCCTCGCCCGGGTCCCGGCCGCACCGGCGACGCCCCGGGACACCACGGGCGCCGGTGACGCCTTCACCGGGGCGTTCCTCGCCGGGCTGGTCGCCGGCCGGGATGCCCGGGAGGCGGCGGAGCTGGGCTGCCGGGCGGGTGCACGAGCGGTGGAACGCGTGGGTGCCAGACCGCCCGCCCCTGACTGACCGGGGCGAGGGTGCCGGCCCGGAACCGGCCCGGCCGGCCACTGCGCGGACGCCAGGAAGCGGCCGGCCTACGCCTTACGGCCCCACGCGGAGATCATCGGGGCCGTGACGAGGTCCATGCTGCCCGTCGCCACATGGGCCAGGTGCTGGTCGATCTCCTCGTCGGTGGCAAGGCCGGCCGCGACGAGCCGACCCCGGATCTGCCGGACGGTGGCGGCCTCCAGGGCGGTACAGGCGGGCGAGGCGACGGGGAAGTAGGCGTCGGCCTCCACCTCGTGCAGCCCGGCCTCGCGGAGCAGCCGGGGCAGCTTGCGTCCGTACGAGAGGTCGGCGCCGCGTTCGGCGAGGAGTTCGCGGAAGCCCTGGCGCAGGCGGTTGGCGAGCTGCTGCTCGGGGCCGTACTCGTAAGGGCAGGTGAGGGGCTGGAGGGCGGGGTCGGCGTCCTCGACCAGCAGTCGTCCGCCGGGACGCAGGGCCTTGATCATGGAGCGCAACGCCCGTTCCCGGTCCGGCACATGGACCAGGACGAGCCGGGCGTGCACCAGGTCGAAGTCCTCCCCCGGCGGCTCCTCGGCGCCGACGTCGTGGGTGCGGACCTCGACGGGCGGGTGGCTGGCCGCGGCGAGCAGCGAGGTGTCGATGTCGGTGGCGACGACCCGGCCCGTCGGACCGACCTTCCCGGCCAGCCAGGACACCACGGAGGTGCCGCCGGCACCGACCTCCCAGCAGCGCCGCCCCGGTCCGAGACCGAGTGCCTCGAGGTGACGGAAGGTGGTCGGGTCGAAGAGGTCCGCGAAGGCGTCGAAGCGCTGTCCGGCCTCACTCTGGCGGTTGTCGAGGAGATATCCGTCGCCCTGTGTCATGAAGCGATGATTTCAGCTGACCGGCTTGTCCGCCGCGGCAGACGTTCCGCCACCGTGGGCGTGCCGTCGGGGGGCGGCACTCGGGACCCGCCGCCGAGTGGTGGGATCACGGGTCGCGAGACGGGTCGAGATCCGGTTGTCCACAGGCGGGAACCAACCGGAACTCGCCCTTCCCACAGGCTTACCCGTGTCTCACACCGGGCTGGC
The DNA here is from genome assembly GCF_019510245.1 of Streptomyces sp. Lineage (GTDB taxonomy): Bacteria > Actinomycetota > Actinomycetes > Streptomycetales > Streptomycetaceae > Streptomyces. The sequence continues at coordinate 12,035 of NZ_JAEKKT010000229.1, forward strand.
AGACTGGCCGGGCAGGGCGGGAAGCGCGTGCGAGTGGATCCATGCAAGGAGATCCGGATGACGATGGCAGGGAATCTGCGGAAGGTCACAGGGCTGGGCAGGACCGGCGGCCTGCGCAGGGTGGCGCGGCTGGCCCGGCGGCGGCCCCGCGTCGACCTGAACCATCACGCACGGTCCCCGCTGGGCTCCTCGGTGGTCAACTGCGTGACGTACGAGGACGGGGTGCGGGTTCCCGAGTGCAGCGATCTGTTCTCCGCGGTGGAACGGGTGCGCAAGAGGGGCGCCGGGTTCGTCTGGCTGGGGCTGCACGAGCCGACCGACAGCGAGTTCGCGGGCATCGCCGAGCTGTTCGACCTGCACCCGCTGGCCGTGGAGGACGCGGTCGAGGCCCATCAGCGCCCGAAGGTGGAGCGGTACGGCGAGACGCTCTTCGCGGTGTTCAAGACGGTCTGCTATGTCGAACACGAGAAGCTGACGGCGACCAGCGAGGTGGTGGACACCGGCGAGATCATGGTGTTCGTCGGCGAGGACTTCGTGATCACGGTGCGGCACGGCCGGCACGGCTCGCTGGGCCCGCTGCGCGAGGAGTTGGAGGCCACGCCGAGCCAGCTCGCCAAGGGGCCGGCGGCGGTGCTGCACGCCATCGCGGACCATGTGGTCGACGACTACCTGAGCGTCACGGACGCGGTGCAGGGCGACATCGACCAGGTCGAGGAGGCCGTCTTCGCGGAGAACGGCGCGCGGGCCGACCCGGGCCGGATCTACCAGATGAAGCGTGAACTCCTGGAGCTGAAAAGGGCGGTGGTGCCGCTCGGCCGGCCGATGGAGGAGCTGACCACCCGGCCGATGCGGGTGGTGTCCCCGGAGATACAGGCCTACTTCAGGGATGTGCTCGACCACCTGATGCGGGCGAAGGAGCAGATCGCGGCCTTCGACGAGCTGCTCAACTCCATCCTCCAGGCGCATCTGGCGCAGGTGACGGTGGCGCAGAACGAGGACATGCGGAAGATCACGGCCTGGGCCGCGGTGATCGCCGTGCCGACGATGGTGTGCGGTGTGTACGGCATGAACTTCGACCACATGCCGGAGCTGCACTGGCGGTTCGGCTATCCGCTCGTCATCGGCGTCATATCCGCGGCGTGTCTGGTGCTGTACCGCGGTTTCAGGCGCAACGGCTGGCTCTGAGCCCCCGGCCGCACCGGTCCTGGGCGGGTTGCGGCGCGGGGCCGCTCAGCCGCTCCAGGCCGGATGCCGCGGGTCGTCGGCGCGGACCAGGACGTCGGCCGTGCCGGCCGGGTCGGTCTCGGCCGCGTAGCGCTCGAAGGCGGGGAGGGTCCAGTGGTCGGTCTCCGGCGTACGGCGGTGCAGGGCGCCGGGAGTCAGAAGGAGGTGGACGGTCAGGTCGAACGGGAACCAGTGCCTCAGCAGGAGCGGGCCGTGCAGCAGCAGGAGGCCGCCGGGCGGGAGTTGGACATAGGGGCTGCGGGTGGCGCGGTCGGTGGCCGGGTCCCACAGATCGGGCAGGACGCGGCCGGTCCCGCCGGGGTCGAGGGGGCCGAAGACCTCGCGCCACAGGGCGTTGGTGTCGAACCAGCCGCCGTAGTACGACTCCGCGTCGCCGCGGCCGTGCTCCAGGCGCAGCGAGGCGGGACGCAGCGTCGGCCGGCTTCAGTTCGACCAGCCGCTCGGCGAGACGCTCGGCGAGCCGGTCCCAGGTGATCGCTTCGAGTCGCACAGGATCATGATGCCGGGTCGGCCGTCAGGGCACTCCGGGTGGTTCCGGGGCCGGGCAGCGGTGACGGTCGGCGCGACGGGCCGCGGGCCGGGCGGGAGGACGCCGTCGCACGGCCGACGGGGAGGGCGCGAACGACGTGAGATCAGTCCCCGGGGAGGGGAAAGTACCGCATATGACACGCCTCGCAACTCCCCCTCACCACGGTGGGCTTCTGGTCGTGCAGCCGCTGCGGCACAGGCGGTGTGCGGCGTGCCGGCGGGGGCCGTTGTCGCTGCTGGTGGTGGAGGACGGGGTGCCGCGGTGCCTGCAGTGCGCCGATCTCGGGCATCTGGTGTTCCTGCCCCGGGGCGACACGGCACTGACCCGGCGGTCCCGGGAGGAGAGCACGCTGTCGGCGGTGGTGGTCCGGTTCAACCGGCGCAGGAGCCGGTACGAGCGGCAGGGCGTCCTGGTCGAGGAGGCCGCGCTGGCCCGGGCCGAGGCGCGGTGCCTGGCCGACGCCGAGGCGCGGCGGCGGCGCCGGGCGCGGGACGCGAGGCGGCGGGCAACCGAGGACGTGCGGTTCGCGGAGGCGTTCGCGGCGGAGATCCTGCGCCTCTTCCCCGGCTGCCCGGCGGAGCGGGCCCGGGCGATCGCGGCGCACGCGTCGGTGCGGGGCAGCGGGCGGGTCGGGCGGACCGCGGCCGGGCGGGCGCTGACCGAGGGGGCGGTGGTCTCGGCCGTGGTGGCGGGGGTACGGCACGTGGACACGCCGTACGACCAGCTGCTGATGAGCGGGGTACCGCGGTACGAGGCGCGGCGGCGGATCGCGCGGACCGTGGAGACGGTGCTGCGGGAGTGGGAGGCCGGGGTGGAGATCCGCCTGACCGGGTGACGGCGGCGGGGACGGGGTCAGGGGCGGCCGGAGGGGGGACGGAGGTGGACAGAGACGGGAGTGGATCTGGCCGGATGTGTAGGTGGGCGGGCTTCACAGTCATGGGGAGGAGTGGCCTGTGGGCATTGATCTGAGAGGCGGAGGCGTCCAGGGGCGAGAGTGGGTGTGGTGGTCGTGATCGACGGGCCGTATTTCGTGCTGGTCCTGTTGGGGGTGCTGGGGGCCGGACTGGTGGCGGGGGTGTTCTGCGGGTTCTCGACCTTCGTGGTGCGCGGGCTGGCCTCGTTGCCGCCGGCGCAGGGGGTCGCCGCGATGAACGCGATCAACCGGGCGGCCCTGACCCCGGCGTTCATGCTGGTGTTCACGGGGTCGGCGGTGGTGTGCGCGATGATCGCGGTGGTGACGTTCGTGGTGTGGCCGGACGACGGGAAGGTGGCGCTGCTGCTGGGCAGCGGGCTGTACCTGTTCGGTTCGTTCGGGCTGACCGCGATGGCGAACGTGCCCCGCAACGAGGCGCTGGCCAAGCTGGAGCCGGGGACCCCGGAGGCCGTCTCCTACTGGCCGGTGTACGTGCGTGAGTGGACGCTCTGGAACCACGTGCGCACCGTCGCGTCGGCCGCGGCGGCGGTCGTCTACGTACTGGCCCTGTCCTGAGGGAGACGTGGGGGCAGACCGGCCCCGACCGGACACGGGCCGGACACCGGCTGGACACGGGCTGAACAGGGGCTGGATCCCGCCTGGCACCCGGCTGGCACCGGGCTGGTTCTCCCCTGAGGAACCCCCGCCGGAAGACGCCGTCGGCCACTCTGCGGGCGTAACCGAGGGGACGTATTGTGGCCGGAAGAGTGCCGCCCGATGGCGCACGGCCTGGGGTACCGCACGCGAGGAAGACGACCATGGCCGATCCCAAGGGGTTCATGACCACGCCGCGCGAGGAGTGGCCGCGGCGGCCCGTCGAGGAGCGGGTCCGGGACTGGGACGAGGTGTACGTCCCCGGCGCGCTGCTGCCGATCATCAGCAAGCAGGCGGACCGCTGCATGGACTGCGGGGTGCCGTTCTGCCACGACGCGTGTCCGCTGGGCAACCTGATCCCCGAGTGGAACGACCTGGTGTCACGGGAGGACTGGCGGGCGGCGAGCGACCGGCTGCACGCCACCAACAACTTCCCCGAGTTCACGGGACGGTTGTGTCCGGCGCCCTGCGAGGCGGGATGCGTGCTCGCGATCAACCAGCCCGCCGTCACGATCAAGAACGTCGAGTGCGCCATCGCGGACCACGCGTGGGCGGAGGGGTTGGCCTCTCCGCGGCCGCCGGAGCGGCTGTCCGGGCGGACCGTGGCGGTGATCGGGTCCGGGCCGACCGGGCTCGCGGCGGCGCAGCAGCTGACCCGGGCCGGGCACACGGTCGCCGTGTACGAGAAGGACGACCGGCTCGGCGGGCTGATGCGGTACGGCATCCCGGAGTTCAAGATGGAGAAGCGCCATCTGGAACGGCGGCTGGGCCAGATGCGGGCCGAGGGGACGAAGTTCCGTACGTCGGTGGCGGTCGGGCGGGATCTGCGGGCGACGGAGCTGCGGGCCCGGTACGACGCGGTGGTGATCGCGACCGGGGCGACGGCGTGGCGGGAACTTTCGGTGCCGGGCCGCGAGTTGGACGGAATACACCAGGCGATGGAGTACCTGCCGCTGGCCAACCGGGTGTGCGAGGGGGATCTGACCGAGTCGCCGATGTCGGCGGCCGGGAAGCACGTGGTGATCGTGGGCGGGGGCGACACGGGGGCGGACTGTCTGGGGACGGCGCTGCGGGAGCGGGCCGCGTCGGTGACCCAGCTGGACATCTACGCCCAGCCGGGCGCGGAGCGGGACGAGGACGTCGAGCCGTGGCCGACGTATCCGAAGATCTACCGGCTGTCGGCGGCGCACGAGGAGGCGCGGGACCTGGAGGCCGCGCCCTCGGCGGACGCGGACGCGCGGTTGTTCGCGGCGTCGACGCTGCGCTTCACGGGTGACGGGAACGGGCATGTGCGGTCGCTGCATCTGGTGGAGGTGGACCAGGCGCGGCTGCAGGTGCCGGGGACCGGGCGGACGCTCCCGGCCGACCTGGTGCTGCTCGCGCTCGGTTTCTCCGGGCCCGACCGGGAGGACGGGCTCATCGACCAGCTGGGGGTGGCGACAAAGCCGCGCGGCACCATCTCCCGGGACGCGGGGTTCGCCACGAACGTCCCCGGCGTGTTCGCCGCCGGGGACGCGGCTCGCGGCCAGTCGCTGATCGTGTGGGCGATCGCCGAGGGGCGGGCGGTCGCGGCGGCCGTCGACCACTACCTGACGGGGAGTTCGCGGCTGCCGTCGCCGATATCGCCGTACGACCGGCCGATGACGGTGTAGCCGCCCACGGGAGAGGAGCCCGTGCCCCGGAGGAGCTACGGCTTGCGCGCCACGGCCCCGTAGCCCGGGATGACCCCGTCGTCCTGCCCCGGTACCGGCTCGCCCAGCTCCGGGTGCCAGTGGTGGACCACCGACACGCCCGGCTCGACGAGTTCGAGGCCGTCGAAGAAGCGGCCGAACTCCTCGCGGGAGCGCAACGCCAGCGTGACCCCGGCCGCCCGGAGTTTCGCGATCGCCGCCGCCGACTCCTCCGGGGTGAAGTCGGCGGTGGCGTGAGTCATCATCAGGTAGCTGCCGGACGGCAGTTCGGAGAGCAGTCGGCCGACCAGCTCGTGCGCCCCGTCCTCGTCGGAGACGAAGTGGAGCAGGGCGACGAGCGACAGTGCGACCGGCCGGTCGAGGTCCAGGACCGCCCGCGCGCCGGCGACGATCGCCGCCGGGTCGCGCACGTCGGCCTGGAGGTACTCGGTCGCGCCCTCGGGTGCACCACGCAGCAGGGCCGCCGCGTGGGCGAGCACGATCGGGTCGTTGTCGCAGTAGACCACCCGGGCGTCGGGCGCGATGCCCTGGGCGATCTGGTGCAGGTTGGGCTCGGTGGGGATGCCCGTGCCGATGTCCAGGAACTGCCGTACGCCGTGCTCGGCCAGCCACCGGGTGGCGCGGTGCATGAAGGCGCGGTTGACCCGGGCCATCACCGGCACCCGGGGGTCGAGGGCGAGCATCTGCCGGCCCATCTCCTCGTCGACGGGGTAGTTGTCCTTGCCGCCGAGGTACCAGTCGTACATGCGCGCCGGGTGCGGCTTGCTGGTATCGATCACGAGGCACTCCGTAAACGTCTGACGCGGTCGATGATCAATTCAGCACCATTACAAAGAAGTTGAATAAGGAGAAAGAAAAGCAGACAGAAGCAGACAGATGAGTTTCAGGAGAGCAGGAAGTCGGCCTCCCCCGCCTTGGCGCCCTCGATGAAGGCGGTCATCTCGTCCGTGGTGTAGATCAGCGCCGGCCCGTCCGGGTCGGTCGACTGGCGGACGGCGATCCGGCCGTCGGCCAGCTTCATCGCCTCCAGGCAGTTGCCCCCGTTGCCGCCGCTCCACGGCTTGTGCCAGCCCTCGCTGCCCAGTTCCCGGGCAGGCATGCCGTTGTAGATCCGCTCGGTGCGGTTCCGCGGCCCGGACTGGGGCTTTATGCGATCCATTCACAGCTCCTTGCGGAGATCCCGGAGGATCTCCTTCGTGCGTTGTGCCGTAGCGGCCTGCGCCGCCATGCGGTCCATGACCTCGAGGTGGGTCGCCACCTCGGTGCGCGCGTCCAGGTAGACGGCGCCAGTCAGGTACTCGCTGTAGACCATGTCCGGCAGTTCGGGCATGGCAAATCGGAACAGCACGAAGGGCCCGTACGTCCCCGGATGCGGCCCGCTGGAGAACGGGGCGACCTGGAGTGTCACATTGGGCAGCTTCGTGACGTCGAGCAGTCGGTCGATCTGTGCGCGCATCACCTCCGGACCGCCGACCGGGCGGCGCAGGGCGGTCTCGTCCATCACCGCCCAGAAGCGGGGGGCCTCGGCACGGGTGAGCAGTTCCTGGCGTTGCATGCGCAGGGCGACGTGGCGTTCGATCTCCTCCGGCTCGGTCTGGCCGACGGCGCCCGACTTCAGCACCCCGCGCGCGTAGTCCTCGGTCTGCAGCAGCCCGGGCACGAAGTGCGGCTCGTAGGAGCGGATCAGGCTCGCCGCGCCCTCCAGGCTGACGTACATGGAGAACCAGCTCGGCAGGATGTCGTGGAACCGCTGCCACCAGCCGGGCCTGTTGGCCTCCTCGGCGAGGCGGACGAAGAGGTCGGCCTCGTCGTCGGCCACCCCGTAGGCCTTCAGGAGCAGTTGGAGGTAGGGGATCTTGAGGGCGACCTCGGCCATCTCCATACGGCGGACGGTGGCCGGCGCCACGCGGAGCACGCGGGCGGCCTCCTCACGTTTGAGCCCCGCGCGTTCCCGCAGGTCGAGGAGGCGCCGACCGAGGACCACCTGCCCCACCGTCGGCGCGGACCGCGGCTCGCTCACGCTCCACCTCCACGAAGTCCCTGTTCCCTGGCCGGACTCACCGGCGTCCCGGCCGCCACACACATATACGGTCACGCACGTACGCGGTCACGCACGCACGGTCACGCACCTACAGGTGTCACCCGGCACGCCGACAGCCCAGCGGCGCCATTCGAAGACTCATTCGACGATCTGACGGAGCAACCGGAACGACCAGTGGGACCGAATCAGCCGTAACAGCCGGAACATCCTGCTCGGTCGCATCGATCACATTGGCCGGATCGGTCCGTCGGATCCTCACTGATCCCAACTGGCGCCGCTCGACATGCTGTTGCGAGCAGTGTGCCACGGCCCTTCACCGCGTCACACAGCACTCTGCATTTTTCAGAGTGACACTTGCCAAGTGTTCACGGCGGGGAGATAGTGGCAAGCGTGATTCCGTCCGCGCCCTTAGGAACAGACGCCGCCGCAGACCGTCTCGGTCTCGGTGCTGATGGGGGTCCTCCCGTGCGAACTCGTTCGAGCGCGGGGGAGGCAGTCGACCCAGGTGAGGGCACTGCCACGCGCCGGTTCCGGTTCGAGCTGGCCGCTCATCCGGGTTCCCCCGCCCAGGCGAGACGCCTGGTGCGCGCCCGGTTGACCGGCTGGTCGGTCTGCGCGGACACCTGCGACACCGCCGCCCTGGTCATATCCGAGCTGGTCACCAACGCGATCGTGCACACCGCGAGCAGTCGCGTCGTGTGCGAGCTGCACGACCACGACGACACGGTGCGCATCGCCGTGCAGGACGAAGGCTGTTCGCCCGACGAGCCCCACCCGTCCCCGCAGCGCCCGGAGGAGGAGCACGGGAGGGGGTTGCTCCTCGTCGAGGCGCTGTGCCAGGCGTGGGGGGCTCAGGAGCACGGGCCCGGGCTGCTGGTCTGGGCGGAGCTGCCGCGCCGGACCGACGCCGCCCGGGACACCGCCGAGCCACGCAACGACCTGGGCTGGGGTGCGCGCCCCACTCCGGATCCGTCGCGCGGCACGTCCCACGAACCGGCGCACACGTCGGTGCCCCGGCCCTCGTCGGGCTCCGGCGCGGCGGGGCAGTCCGAGGCGCTGGGGCCGGTGCCCCGGCGGAGGCGGGCATGACCGGCGCATCCGGCTCCGGCCATGCGCTGGGTCTGGAGACGCTGATCCGCCTGAAGCGCGACCGGCGGTCGTCGTCCGCGGATGGCGCCTTCGGGTCGTTCCCCGTTCCCGACGGCATGACGGCACCACTGGGCTGCGACGCGGTGGCGGTGCCGGCGCGGCTCGGGCCGCTGGTGGTACCGCGGCTGCCGCGGGTGGGATGCGTGTACGCCGATGGCACGCACTGGTGGTGGATCGTCCCGACGGACTCGGACGACGCCCTCACCTGGCCGGCCCCCGCCCGCTACGGCCCGGGCGCCCAGCTTCCCGGCGCCGCCCGCCTGATCCACCGCCCCGAGGGCACGGTGCCGTACACCCCACCGATACCGCTGTACCTCGCCCTGTGCCGGGTGACGGGTACGACACCGGAGTGGTCCCGCCCCCTGAGCGCGTGACGCTGCGCGGCTTCGGCCGCACGGGGGACCGATCGACTGGAGTGTGGCCGGCGCAAGCCCGCCAACGGCAGCCTGGCGTCAGCCGGTGGACGTGTGCCCCCCGGCAGACCGCAGGCCCGGGTCGGCTGATCGCGCCGGTGCCGCTCTCGGGCCGCCAGGCGGCTCGGGTTCGCCAGGCGGCTCTGGGTTGGGTCGCCACGGTCCGCGCCCCACGCCTCCCTCGCGCCCCCTACGGCTCGGGCGCTCCTCCCTGCGGCTCGGGGACGTCCCCGGTCCGCGTACCCGCGTGCACTCCCCCGCGGCTCGGGCCTGCCCCCGGCCGTACCCCTGCGCACTCCCCCCGCGCCCCACGAGCCGCGTCGCGCGCCCTGCCCGGTGGCGGCTCCGCCCGCGATAGTGGCCGTTCGTCCACGGGACACGCCCACGGACACGGACACGGACACGCTCACGGTCAAGGTCACGGCCCCGGGGAGGAACGCGGTGAGGAAGAGGCAGGACGCGCCGGCGCCCGAGATGTCGGAGTCCGAGCAGCTGCTGTTCGGCGGACCGCTCCGCTACGACATGGGCTGGAGCCAGCACGGAAACGCCTTCCTGGAGCTGGACTTCCGCGCCATGATGACCAGGCTGCCCGGCATGCTCGCGTCCAGTCTGCGGCTGGCCCGGCAGGCGGACGCCAGGGCCGCTCGGATCGTGCTGGCCGCGCAGGTGGGTGTGGGGGTCGCCCAGGCCGTGAGCCTGCTCGCCGTGAACAGCGTGCTCGGGCGGCTGATCGGCACCGGCGCCATCGAGGAACGGCTGCGCAGCGCCGCCCCCGCCCTGGTGATCATGGCCGCCGTCATGTTCGTGGCCGCCCTGTTGCGCGCCGCGTCCACGTACGCCACCGGCCGCCTGGAGCCCAAGGTCGAGCGGGTGGCGACCGAGATGTACCTGGAGCGGGCCGCGGCCGTCGAACTCGCCGCGATCGAGGACCACGCCTTCCACAAACTGCTGGACACGGCGCAGTACGGCGCCTCCTCCGCGCGCCGCATGATCATGTACGGCACGCGGGTGGTGAACGCGATGATCTCGCTGATCACCGCGGCCGGTGTGCTGACCGTGCTGCACCCGGCCCTGCTCCCGCTGCTGATCACGATGACGATCCCGAGCGCCTGGGGCGCCCTGACCAACGCCCGGCGCCGCTACGAGTCGTTCCACACCTGGGTGCAGCACGCCCGCGCCGGCCACCTGATCAGCGCCCTGCTCACCGAGCCGGAGGCGGCGCCGGAGATCCGGGTGCACGGGGTCGGCCCGTTCCTGCTGCGGCACTACCGGGCGATGTCGGAGACGGCGGAGGCGGAGCAGGCCCGGCTGGCCCGGCTCGCCGCCCGCACCGGACTGATCGCGGCGGCCTGGACCGGCCTCGCGACCGTCGCCACGTACGCGACCCTCGGCGGGCTGCTGCTGAGCGGCGCGATGGCCCTGTCGGTGGCCGGTACGGCGGTGATCGCGATCCGCAGCGGCTCCGCGAGCCTGAACACCCTCGTGCTGGAGATCAACACGTTGCACGAGGAAGCGTTGTTCGTGGGCGACCTGGAGCGGCTGTACGTCGAGGCGGCGGAGCGCGCGATCCCGCTCGGCGGTGACCCGCTGCCCGAGGACCCCGAGGAGATCCGCTTCGAGAACGTCACCTTCGCCTATCCGTGCGATCACCCGGTTGGTCAACCGGCTGATCAATCGGGTGATCAATCGGGTGATCAACCTGATGGTCAACCTGGTGGTGCCGCCGCCCGCCCCGCCCTGGACGACGTGACGCTCACGCTCCCCCTCGGCCGGATCATCGCCCTGGTCGGCGAGAACGGTTCCGGCAAGACCACCCTGGTCAAGTTGCTGGCGGGCCTGTACCAGCCGGACCACGGCCGCATTCTGTGGGACGGCGTCGACGCGGCCCGGGCCGACCGGCACCGGCTCGCCGAGCGCATCGCCATGGTCGCCCAGGACTTCAAGCGCTGGCCGTTCACCGCGAAGGTCAACGTGGCCGTCGGCCGCTCGTCGGCGCCGCTCACCGAGGAGCGGCTGGCCGCGTCGGTCGCGGAGGCGGGCGCGCAGGAGGTGGTCGAGGACCTGCCGCGCGGCCTGGACACCCTGCTGGCCCGCAACTTCAGCGGCGGCCACGAGCTGTCCGGCGGCCAGTGGCAGCGGCTGGGCATCGCGCGGGCCGCCTACCGGCGCGGCCACATCCTGATCGTGGACGAGCCGACGGCCGCCCTGGACGCCCGGGCCGAGCTGGAGGTCTTCGAGAAGATCCGCGCCCTGGCGGGCAACGGGCAGACCGTCGTACTGATCACCCACCGGCTGGCGTCGGTCCGCCACGCGGATCTGGTGCACGTCCTCGACCAGGGCCGGGTGGTGGAGTCGGGCACCCCCGACGAACTCCTGGCCAGCGGCGGGGTCTACGCGGAGCTGTACGCGCTCCAGGCGGAGCAGTTCACGGCCAAGCTGCCGGTCCGCAAGGCCGGTTAACCGCCGGGGCGCCAGGGCAGCCCCTAGCCCTCCACACCGCCGGTGCCGCGCACGATGACCAGGAACGTGTCCGTGGCCAGATCCATCACGACCTCGGCGGGCAGCCCTTCCAGCCGCCGGGCCTGCGCGAACTCCTCCGCAGGCCATGATCCTCGCGGTCCGCCTGCGGCAAAGCGCTCGAGCACGGTTCGCCCGTTCACCATCCTGCACCTCCAGAAATGCGTCGTACCTGTAGGAGTTAACGCTCTGGAGAACGCGAACGGCTCGCCCGGTGACACTACTGAGACTTACCCGACACGCCGTCGGCGCGGACGGTGAGGGTCCGTTGACTTTCGGCTGACTTTCGGCCGCTTCCGTGACCGATTGTGTCAGTCTTCGTACTCGTCGTGATAGCGGATGCGGTCGCCGCCCTCCGGCGCCCGGCCGAGGGCCGTGAGGTCGAGCAGGGAGGTGGCCGGGCCGAGTCCGTCGAGGCCGCGGTCGTACACCGAGTAGGTGTGGAAGACCCGGTCGTGCTCCCGCAGGAAGCAGCTGATGCCGGGCCGTTCGACCGGCTCGTCGTCCACGAGGATGGTCGCCTCGAAGTCACGGTTGAAGTCACGGCTGAAGTCGCCGTGGGACGACGAGTACCAGGGCAGCGTCCAGCCCATCCGCGCCTTGAACGGCAGGATCCTGGTGAACGGCGCCCGGGAGACCGCCGCGAACGCGGTGCCGCGTGCCCGCAGGTGGGCGAGGTGGCCGATCTGGTCCAGGAAGGCGGCGCAGCAGGGGCAGCCGGCCTCCCACTCCGGGGCGAACATGAAGTGGTGGACGACGAGTTGGGTCCGCCCGTCGAAGAGGTCCAGCAGGTTGGCCTTGCCGTCGCCGCCCTCGAAGACGTACTCGGGGTCCACCTCGACCATGGGCAGCCGGCGCCGCTCGGCGCTCAACGCGTCCCGCGCACGCGTGAGCGCCTCCTCCTTGCGCAGTAACTCCGCACGCGCGGCACGCCACCGCTCACGCGAGACGATCTCCGGAAGCGACATGGGCCCTCCTGTACAACGGTCGGTCCGGGTGGTGACCGCGGGAGGGAAGGGAACTCATCGGTGCGGCCGGAGGTTTTTCGCCGTGCCTTCGGCACCCTTGTGGACTCAGGCGCGGGTCCGTCAGGCGTCGTACCCCTGGATACGCCGTCCGTGTCCGCGTTCCTGCCGTCGGTGGGCGAGGATCCGCGGAAGCGGCGCGGGGCGGCGGCGTCGGACCACGCGCAAGTGCGGGCGCGGTTCGGGGAGTGAGGCGTACGGCGCGGCCGCGGCCGCCTACGCCGCGACCGGCATCCGCGGCACCACGACCCCGAGTCGCTGCCCACCACGCTCCAATTCCGCCGCCAGGTCTGCGAGTTGCCGGGCCTGGCGGGTGGTCAGCCGACCCGTCTCGTCGAGGTGCACGGCGCACGCGGTGGTCGTGTCCACGAGCCGTTCGAGGACGGCGGCCACCGCGTCCGTGCCCTCGGTGTGCCGGGCGAGGGCGGGGAGTTCGGCGGCGGCGAGCGCGATGGCGGTGCGGGCCTCGGCGAGGGTGCGGTAGGCCTCGCGGCGCAGGGCCCAGCGTTCGCCGCGGTCGCCGGACTCGCTGAGGACGTGGTCGAGATAGGCGTGCGCGGCCCGCCCGGCCGCCGCGAGCCGGGCCCGTACCCCGCCGCCCCGCCTCCCCGCCAGCGGCAGATGGCCGACGATCAGCACGAGCGCGCAGGCCAGCAGCGTCTCGCCGATCCGGCTGACGGAGGCCTGCGGCTCACCGCCGACCATGACGAGGGCGAGCACGAGGACGGTGACGACGGCGGTCTGGGCGCCGAAGTGCCGGGTGGCGACCGGGATGACCGCCCCGCAGAGGGCGACCAGCGCGATGAGCCCCTCGGGCCGGGGCAGTACGGCGGCGAGGCCCGCGAAGACGAGGGCGCCGAGCACGGTTCCCGCGGCCCGGCACAGCACCCGGGAGGCGAGCGGCCCGAGGTCGGGCTTGACGAGGAAGACGGCGGTGGCGGGCAGCCAGTACCAGTGCTGGTGCTCGCCGTACCAGCGGGCGTGGTGCAGGGCCTGGGCGATGGCGGCGCTGGCCCCGAAGCAGAGGGCGACCCGCAGCCCGTACTCCCGCCCGCCGCTGCCGAGCGCGGCCCGCACGAGGTCGCGGGCGGGACGGCGCCGGGCCGGTGGCCGCTGGTGGCCGCCCTCGGCCCGGTCGAAGGTCTCCGCGGCGCGCAGCAGGGCGTCGTCGAGGGCGCGCAGGGCGGGCGCGGACCGCGAGGGTGCGGGCAGCGGTCCGGTGCCGCCGCTCTCCCGGACGGCCACGGCGAGCCGCCGGGGCCCCTCGGCCGCCCGCGCGGAGATCGGCTCCCCGGCCCAGGCGAGGGCGGTGGCCGCCTCGGCGAGGGGCAGGGCAGCGGCGTACTGCGCGTGCAGCCGGCGTTCGGCGGCGGAACTGGCGTACCGCCGCAGCCGGGGCCCGGTGAGCGCGTCCTGGGCATGGTCGAGGGCGGCGGTGAGGGCGACGCGCTTGTGGCCGGCGGCCTCGCCGCCCACCGCGTCGAGCAGGTCGGCGACGGCGTCGTACACGGCGGCGACCGCGTCCCGCTCGCCGTCGAAGCGGAAGTCACCGGCTATCGCGCCGGGGGTGGGCAGGGTCAGCCGGAGCACGACCAGCCACCCGGCGCCCGCGAGGAAGGCGAGCGCCCGCTGCCAGCCCGCCTCGGCGACCGGCATCCCGGCGCCGATGGCGGCGGCGACCAGCAACTGGGTCCCGGCCCCGGAGGCGACGGGCCCGACGGCGCTCGTCCCGCCGGCGACCAGTCCGAGGCCGGTGAGCAGCAGGGTCAGGGGGACGGCGGTCAGGTGCTCCCCGCTGTACGTCCCGACGAGCAGCCCGAGCGCCCCGGCCGCCGCGGGCACCCCGAGCCGTCGTACGGCGGAACGGCGGCTGCCCGGCCGGTCGTTGATCCCGGCGAGCATGGCGGCGATGGCGGCGACGACGCCGAGGGAGGTGCAGTGCAGCAGGACCGCGGCGAGCAGCAAGGGCCCGGCGGCCAGCGCCCCTCTCGTCACGGCGCTCCAGGACACGGGCCCGCGCTGGGCGCGCAGGGCGTGGGCGAGCCAGGGCGGCAGGGCGATACGACGCGACACGGGGCTCCTGTACGGACGAGGGCGGGGTGTGCCTTCGGGCGACGGTGGCCGGGCTGTTGGCTTCAGTGATTCACGGTAGATCGCGTTCCCGTGCGAAAAGGTGCGTTCGCATGTCGCGGGTGTGACAAGTGCCCTGGAGGGCCGCGTTCTTTATGAACGCAATTCCGGTCGGGCCGGATTCGGGGCGGAGCGCGTTCGGACTGCGGGTAGGCGAGGGTGGCGCGCGGTCGTGCGGCACCGGGTGCGGGAAATTCAGGTGCGATCACCCGGCGCGGGCGCGGATGATCGACAGGTTGTCCGCCGTTCACTTCAGGAGCCCCTGTGATCCAGCGTGTCACCGCCCCGGCTCTCTTCCCGCCGCCCGGCTACGCGCACGCCTCCGTCGTGGAGGCCGGCACGAAGCTCGCGTTCCTCGCCGGTTCCGTTCCGCTGGACGGCGAGGGAAAGCTCGTCGGCGAGGGGGATCCGCCGCGGCAGGCCGAGCAGGTCATCGCCAACCTGCGGGAGCAACTCCGCTCGGTCGGCAGCGACCTGGAGCACGTGCTGGCGACCGAGGTGTACGTCGTGAGCAGTGAGCCCGCGGTGCTGTCCGGCGTGTGGGAGGTCGTCGAGGCCTCCGGGCTCAGCGCCGGGCCGCACTCGTCGACGCTGGTCGGGGTCGCCTGTCTGGGCTACACCGGGCAACTGGTGGAGATCACGGCCACGGCCGTCGTCCCCGAGGGGGCGCGGGGGTGAGCGCCGAGGTCGTACTGCGCCGCGCCGGCGGGCCGGATGCCGCCGGGGTCGCCGATGTCTGGCTGCGGTCGTTCGGCGCCGCCCTGCCCACCGTGGTCCGGCCGCGCCCGGACGACGAGGTGCGCGCGTACATCCGGGACGTCGTGGTGCCGGCGCGGGAGACGTGGGTCGCGGAGGCCGGCGGCCGGGTCGTGGGCATGATGGTGCTCGCGGGGGAGTTGCTGTCCCAGCTGTACCTGGCCCCGGAGTGGCGCGGGCGCGGCGTCGGCGACCGGTTCGTCGCGCTGGCCAAGGAGCGCTCCCCGTCGGGGCTGACGCTCTGGACCTTCCAGGTCAACAAGCCGGCGCACCGGTTCTACGAGCGGCACGGCTTCGTCGCCGTCGAGCACACGGACGGGAGCGGGAACGAGGAGCGGGAGCCGGACGTGCGGTACGTGTGGCGGCCCTGAACCGTCCCGAGGACACGGCGGTGCCGCACGTGCCACGGGGACCGTGCTCCCGTGGCCGCGCCCCTCATGCGAGTGCGGCCCCCCACACCCGTCTCTTCGCCAGCGGCTTCCGGTAGCTGCCCGCCCGGCTGGTGGTGAGCCCCAGCGCCACCAGCGACTCGGCCAGCTTCACCGCCGCGCCGACCCCGTCGACCACCGGGACGCCGAGCTTCTCCCCCACCGCCCGCTGCAGGCCCGTCATCCCGGCACAGCCGAGGACCAGGACCTCGGCGCCGGCGTCCCGGACCCGCTCGGCCGCCGCGAGGAACGCGGCCTCCGTGCGTTCGGGGTCACCGGCGAGGTCCAGGACGCCGAGTCCGGTACCGGCGACGGCGACGCAGTTGCGGGCCACCCCGGCGGTCTCCAGGCTGTCCTCGATCTGCCCGCGCGACCGGTCCAGGGTGGTGACGACGCCGTAGCGGCGGCCCAGCAGACAGGCGAGATGGGCGGCGGCCTCGGTGATGTCGACGACCGGCACGTCCACCAGCTCCCGGACGCCCTCCCGCCCGTGCTCGCCGAAACCGGCCATGACCACCGCGTCGTACGAGGGACCGGCGTACGTCCGCAGCGCGTCCAGGACCGCCGCCGCGGACAGGTAGCTGTCCAGCCAGCCCTCCGCCGACTCGGGGCCCCAGTCGGGGGTCAGCCCCGTCACGGCGGTGCCCGGGCCTGCGGCGGCCCGGGCACCTCGTACGATCTCCTCGGTCATCTCCTGCGTGGTGTTGCAGTTGGTGACGACGATCCGCACGTTCTTCAGACCTCCTAGGCGACGGGGACGGGGGCGGGGACCGGCGCGCGGTCACGGCGGCACAGTGCCAGGTAGAGGCCCGCGGCCAGGGCGGTGCCGATGAACCAGGAGTACGGCGCCACCCCGCTGAACGTCTTCACCAGCGCGAGCACGGCCGCGACCGCCGCCGAGGGCAGGAACGCCCACAGGGCCTTGGGGTTGACGCCCTTTCGGTAGTGGTACGGCGAGCCGGGGGCCGCGTCGAAGAGCTGCTGGACGTCCACCTTCCCGCGCTTGATCACGTAGTAGTCGACCATGATCACGCCGAACAGCGGGCCCAGGAAGGCGCCGAGTCCGCCGAGGAAGTAGTTGACGACGGTGGGGTTGGAGAAGAGGTTCCAGGGCGTGACGACCAGGGCCGCCACCGTGCTGATCATGCCGCCGGCCTTGAAGCTGATCTTCTGCGGCCAGACGTTGGCCAGGTCGTACGCCGGTGAGACGAAGTTGGCGACGATGTTCACGCCCATGGTGGCGACCGCGAAGGTCAGTGCCGCCACGACCAGGACCCAGGTGTTGCCGACCTTGGCCACCAGCTCGGCCGGGTCGGTGATGGCCTCGCCGAAGACCTCCAGGGAGCCCGCCGTGACGATGACGGAGACCACCACGAAGGCCGTGGAGTTGATCGGCAGGCCCCAGAAGTTGCCGCGGCGCACGGTGCGGTAGTCGGGCGCGAAGCGGGAGAAGTCGCAGAAGTTGAGCATCAGGGTGCCGTAGGTGGCGAGGATCAGGCCGATCGCGCCGAACCACTGCCGCCACTGCTCGCCGGTGGAGACCGGGTGCGGGGTGGAGGTGAGCGAGATGGTCCAGTGGGCCTTGGCCAGGATCCAGACCGCGAGGGCGATCATGACCAGCCAGATCGCCGGACCGCAGAAGTCCTGGAACTTGCGGATCGTCTCCATGCCCCGGCTGATGATCGCCGCCTGGATCAGCCAGAGCGAGACGAAGGAGATCCAGCCGAGCGTGTCCAGGCCGAGGAAGGAGCTCTCGGTGAGGGACTTCAGGCCCGGCCAGGCCGCCAGCAGCATCACGTTGACGGCGACGGACGCCAGGTAGGTCTGGATGCCGTACCACATGATGGCGATCACGGCCCGGATGAGGGCCGGGATGTTGGCGCCCCAGACGCCGAAGCTGATGCGGCTGACCACCGGGAACGGCACGCCGTGGCGCTGGCCGATCCGGCCCATCCAGTTCATGCCGACGTAGATGAGCACGAACCCGGCGAGGAGGGAGGTGAAGACCTGCCAGACGTTCATGCCGAGGACCAGCAGGCCGGCGGCGAAGGTGTAGTTGCCGAGGTTGTGGACGTCGGACATCCACATGGCGAAGAGGTCGAAGACCTTCCAGTTCCGCTTTTCGGCGGGGGCGAGGTCTTCGTTGGTGAGCCGTGGGTCGGGGACGAACACGGTTGCGCCGGTGGCTTCGGCGCGGTCGGCGAGGGACACGGGGCCTCCAGGGAACCAACCGGTGTACCAGCTTTTGGTATACCAAACTGCGGTCATAGTGCTCCCGCCAAGCGTTCTGACCGATGTCCGTCCCGTTACGGCTCCGTAAAAGCCCCTCCGGTCGGCGAAAATGACCTCATGGGCTCCCCCACCACGAAGATCGAACCCCTGGGCGCGGTGCGCGAACGGGTCCTCGCGACCCTGCGGCAGGACATCATCGCCGGGCGCCTGGGCCCGGGCGACCGGCTGGTGGAACGCGAGCTCGCCGAGCGGTTCGGGGTGTCCCGGGTGCCGGTCCGGGAGGCGATCCGGGCCCTGGTCGCCGAGGGTTTCGTCCTCTTCGAGTCGGCCCGCCGCACCGTGGTCCGCCGGCTGACCCCGACCGACGTCAAGGAACTCTTCGAGCTGCGCGAGGCGTTGGAGGTGTACGCGGCCGGGCTGGCGGCGGCGCGGGCGACACCGGAGGCACTGGCCGAGCTGCGGGAGCTGCTGGGCCGGGCGGCCACGGCGACCGAGGCGGGCGACGCCGAGACCATCACCGACGCCAACACCCGTTTCCATGACCGGATCCTGGCCCTGGCCGGCAACAGCCTGCTCATCTCGGTCATGGAGCCGGTCGACGGCCGGCTGCGCTGGCTCACCCGGCGCAACGAGGAGTGGCCCCAACTCCTCACCGAGCACCGCGAGTTGTACGACGCGATCGCGTCCGGCGACCCGGACCGCGCCCGCGCCCGCGCACTCGGCCACGTCCAGGCCAACTACCGGTCGACCGTCCGGCACCTGTTCGGCGAGGACGGCGGCGACCAGCCGCGAGATCCGGCCGCCGAGTAGCCGTCCACAGGAACGCCAGTTCGCACACCGATCTCCTAGGGTTCTCCTCACCAGCGAAGATCGAAACGGATCCGCACGGACCGGCCACGGAGCCGAGCGGACCGGACGGGAGGGCATGACCATGGTGGGCAGGCGGGCGGAGCCGCGCTGGTGGGGATGGGCGCCGTGGCCGGCATGACGGTGGGCACGGGGAGCGCCGCCGCCGACGAGCCGCTGGACACGCCGTTCACCCCGGTCGCCGCACCGCACCTGGCCGAGGCCGAGCAGCTGGTCCGGTACCAGCGGCTGCTGGCGGCCGGCTATCTGCCGACCGGACTGGCCGGGCACTGGCCGCTGGACGGCTCCGGCGCCGACGGCTCCGGCTTGGAGCACCCGGTCACCCTGGGCCCCGGAGCGAGCTGGACCTGTCTGCGGGCGGGCGGCGAACTGAGCTTCGACGGCACCGCCGGTGCCTACGCCGTCACCGCCTCCGTCCTGGACACCACTGTCCCGTTCACGGTCACGGCCTGGGTCCGGCTGGCCGACGACGCCGTGCTCACGAACATGTACACGGCCGTGAGCCAGGACGGCGGCAGCGTCAGCCGCTTCCTGCTCCAGTACGACAACACGGCCGGGACCTGGGCGTTCAAGGTGCGCAGCGAGGACCAGGGCACCAAGGTCTCGGCACTGGCCGCCACCCCGGTGACGAAGACGGGAGTCTGGACCCACCTGGCGGGCGTCTGGGACGGCACCCGCGTCCAGCTCCATGTGAACGGCGTCCTGGAAGGAAACGCCGACACCACCCTGTCCTGGGCCGCGACCCAGGGCTTCAGCATCGGCCGGGCCCGCTGGGACGGCGGGTACGTGAACCGCTTCAGGGGCTCGGTGGACGACGTCCGCGCCTACGGCCGTGCCCTCGGCGCCGATGAGATCGCCCTGGTCAGCGGGCGTACGGCACGCGCGAACAACGTCTACCTGATGGACGCGTCGGCGACCGTGACCTGGGGTCGCCCGGACGACCTCGCCGGCTGGGTGGCCCGGACCCGCTGCTCGTCCTTCGTCACGGCGCTGCTCAGGCACACCTACGGGTGGGCGACCGACGCCTACTTCCTCCAGTACTTCCAGGAAAAGGGCCCGGAGGCCGCCGACTACTGCTCGGCGTTCCGGAACGACACCGCCGGTCCGCGCTTCCGCCGCATCCGCAAGGTCACCGACCTGCGGCCGGGCGATCTGATCGCCGTCGACTACAACGGGCAGGACGCGCAGAACACCGGGCACATCGTGATGGTCCGCGAGGTCAAGGGCGTCTTCAGCGGCGTCGCCGACTTCACCGGCGAGACCCAGTACGCCGTCGAGATCGTCGACTGCACCTCCGACCCGCACGGCGTCTACGGCCTCAGCAACTATCCCCGGTACCCGGACACCCGCATGGTCAGCAACGTGGACGGCGAGAGCTTCCAGGGCGTCGGCATCGGCCACATGATGTTCTACGCCTCCGACACGACCGGCGAGTTCACCCGGTACCGCTGGAGCGTCAACTCCTCCGCGTCCACCGGCACCCACACGGTGGACGACCGCCCGGTGGCCGCGGCCCGGATCGTCTGAGCCCCGCCCCGCGCCACCCCGCCTCCCCGCCCGCGCCGGGCCCTCACCCCAGTCCGGCCGCCTCCGCCGCCGTCCGCAGCACGTCGCGGAGCATCTCGGGGGTGAGGCGGCCGGTGAAGGTGTTGCGCTGGCTGACGTGGAAGCAGCCGAAGAGGTCCAGGCCGCCGAGGCCGACCCGGGTGCCGTGGGCGAAGGCCGGGCGGGGCCGGGGCACGGTCCAGCCCGCCTCCGCGAACGCCGGCAGCGCGGCCTGCCAGCCGAAGGCGCCGAGCACGACGGCCGCTCGCACCGTCGGCCGCAGCAGCGTCAGCTCCTCGGTCAGCCAGTGCCGGCAGGTGTCACGCTCCCCGGGAGTCGGCTTGTTGGCGGGCGGCGCGCAGTGGACGGGCGCGGTGACGCGTACCCCGTAGAGCTCCAGGCCGTCGTCGGCGCTCACCGAGGTCGGCTGCGAGGCGAGCCCGACGTCGTACAGCGCCTGGTACAGCACGTCGCCGGAGCGGTCTCCGGTGAACATCCGGCCGGTGCGGTTGCCACCGTGCGCGGCCGGGGCGAGGCCGATGATCAGCAGCCTGGCATCGGCGGGCCCGAAGCCGGGGACGGGCCGGCCCCAGTACGTCCAGTCGGCGAACGCGGCGCGCTTGGTCCGCGCGACGTCCTCCCGCCAGGCGACCAGGCGAGGGCAGGCACGGCAGACGCTGACCCGCTGGTCGAGGCGGGCGAGCCGGGTGAGGGGGGTGTGGTCCACGCTTCAACGGTAGGGCCGGGGCGAGTTTTGCCGGAGCGGCTCGGGTGGGAGTGGCCCTTTGGGGCGCGGTGGTGGCGTCGGGGAAACGGTTCCGTCGGTGTCGGCCCGGGGAGCTAAGGTCGGGGCATGGCTTCTGAGGATGCGGACGAGGGCAGGGAGCAGGAGATCGGTGGGGCCGGAGCCCCCGCCGAGGCCGCGCCCGCCGAAGGCACCGACGCCGCTGCCGCCCAGGCCCCCGACCCCGCCGCCGTGGCCGCGGCTGTCGCGGCCGCCGAGGCCGCGGGTCCCGCTCCCGGTGAGAACGTGCGGATCGACAGCTGGGTCTGGGCCGTCCGCCTGATCAAGACCCGCTCCATGGGAGCCACCGCCTGCCGTGGCGGACACGTCCAGGTGAACGGCGAGCGGGTCAAGCCCGCCCACTCAGTGCGCGTGGGCGACGAGGTGCGGCTGCGCCACGAGGGCCGGGAGCGGGTCGTCATCGTGAAGCGGCTGATCCGCAAACGGGTCGGCGCCCCGGTGGCCGCCGTGTGCTACATCGACAACTCCCCGCCTCCCCCGCCCCGCGAGGCCGTCGCCCCCATCGGCATCCGCGACCGCGGGGCCGGCCGCCCCACCAAGCGCGACCGCCGCGAGCTGGAACGACTGCGCGGCCTCGGCGGCATGGGCGGGATGGGCGGCACGGGCGGTCCCGGCACGGCTGGGTCCGGCACGGGTGGGACGGGCTCAGGAGGCCGGCCGGGCAGTGGACGTCGCGGCGGACGGTGATCTGTCCGGCCTGGCCCCGCGAGAGCAAGGGCCGGCCGGCGAACCCGGCGCCTCGCCCGCTCGGCCGGGTCACCCAGGCTGAGCCGCCGGTACCGCCCTGACCCACGTGCCGTCCTCGGTCAGATACTCGGCCACCTCCAGTCCCGCCTCCGCGAGCGCCTCCTCGAACTGGTCCCGGGTGAGCGGCCGGGCCAGGAAGGTCTGGGTCCAGGTCGCGTCCGCGAACTCGTACTCCGCGTGCACCGAGTTCACCCCGTCCCCGACCGGCTCGGCCGACAGGATCCGGACGGTGTAGCCGCCGGGGTCGACCCGCTCCCTCGGCACCTTCGTGTGGTAGTCCGCGCCCTCCCGCTGGATGAGCACGCAGCCGCCGTCCGCCACGTGCGCGGCGCAGCTGCGCAGCATGCCCCGGCGCACCTCCGCGTCCCCGGTGTGCACCAGGAACGACGCCAGCAGCACCACGTCGAACGTCTCGCCCAGGTCGAGCCCTTCGATGGTGCTGCGTATCGTGCGGGCCCCGCGCACGCGCGCCAGCATCTCCGCCGACTCGTCCACCGCCGTGACCGTGAACCCGCGCTCCAGGAGCGGGTGCGTCACGCGCCCCACACCGCTGCCCAGCTCCAGGATGCGGGAGCCGGCCGGCACCGCCGCCTCGATGATGTCAGGCTCGGCTCCGGGGGCCAGGCGCGCGTAGAACTCGACCGCGCAGCCGTCCGGGGTGATCGCTCCCGGACCCGTTCCCTCGTACCCCTCACGCATGTCAACCGTCATGCCCGAACAACGGCCGGTCGCCGCACCGCCGTTCCCGTACCCCGACAGTTCACTCGTTCGAGCAGTTCGAAAGGTCGACGGGAACTTTCCCGCTAGAGGGCGCGGTTGACAGCCGTCACTGGTCCCACGGGAACCATCCGTGCCCGACGTACCAGTGGCCGCCCGCCCGCAGGTGGTCACCGACCGCCCGCTCCACCGACGTCCGGCGGGGCAGGTCCTGTACCGGCAGGTCGGGATCGCCGAAGACGAAGCCGACCGGTGTGGTGTCGGCCGGCTCCGGGTCCGCCCACCCGGGCCGGAACCGCTCCTGGAAGCGGACGATGTTGGAGTCCGCCGCGAGGTGCCGGCGCAGCTGTGGATCGAGCAGCCAGGAGTGGCAGGTCGCGACGGTGTGGGGCTCCTCGGGGAAGTGCCGGGCGAAGAACTCCCGGGCGTGGTCCACGGAGCGGTCGCAGGCGACCGGGGTGAGCGGTCCGAGGAAGTCGGGGATGTGCAGGTTCAGGGAAGGCTCGCCACCGGTCACGTCGGTGCCGGCCGATCGGATCGCCTGCGCCGTGCGTTCGCCGAGTCCCGTCCGCTCGTACTGCAGGCGTCCCAGCTGGTAGAGCCGCCCGCGGAAGTGCCGGGTGAGCCACTGCCCTTGGGAGGCTCCGAGCCCACCCCTGCCGTGGCGCCGGCGGTGCAGTGCCATGCCGCGGCCGAGGTCGGCGAGCGTGTGGCGGGAGACGTCGTCGGGAATGCCGCGCGCCCGGTGCACCGCGCGGACGTGCGGCACCGCCGCGAGGAAGACGTAGACGAGGAAGTACTCGGCCAGGGCGGCCGGGGCCTGGGCGGCCCGGTCGGCGAGCCCGGACGGGTCGTCGACCTCCCGGACGGCACCGGTCACGTCCTCGGCGCCCTCCTCCACCAGCCGCCGCACCCCTGGGTCGGCGGTCACGGCCCGCCGCAGTGCCACCACCTCGTTGATGTCCTCGTGCGGCACGGCGAGGTCGAGGAGCAGGTCGGGCAGGTCGGCGGCGTCCGGCAGCACGGCGGGGTCCCCCTTGGTGAACGTGCGGTCGAGGAGTACGTTGCAGACAGGAGTGGTGATCCGGGATGCGTACGGGCAGTGAACCGGTGACCGCCCGCAGTGCCCTGCGGGCGCGGTTGTGGCTGAGCGTGTGGGGGGCGGCCTGGGCCGTCTTCGGCACGGTCGCGTTCGCGCTGGTCGGGCGCCCCGGCTGGGCTGCCGCCTGCGGGGTGCTGTGGCTGGTGGCCACCGTCGACATGGCCGTGATCCTCAGGCACATCCGGCAGGGCCCGCACTATCAGCCGGGCCGCGACGTGCCGCCGTACCCGCCCGCGGACAGCCGTCCGCCGCCGCTCCGGCGCCCGCCGCAGCACCGTCACCCGTGAGGGAGCATCCGGACACGCTCCGTCGGCTGGTGCTCCGCGGGCGTAGGCTCCGCCGGCTCACGCGTCGGTGTCGAAGCGGGCCGCCTTCAGGTACTCCGGGTTCGGGTCCAGGGCGGCCGCCAGCCGGAAATGCCGTATCGCGAGGTCGGCCCGGCCCTGGCGCTGGTAGGTGCGGGCGAGGGCGAAGTGGGCGAACGCGTTGTCCGGTTCGCGCTCCAGGACGATGGTGAACTCCAGCTCGGCGGGGCGCAGTTGCGCGGCGGCGAAGAAGGCACGCGCGCGCAGCAGCCGGGCGGCGGTGTTCTCGGGGTGCGCGCCGATCACTCCGTCGAGCAGCTTCACCGCGCCCCGCGGGTCCCGTGCGTTGAGCAGCTGCTCGGCGGCACGGAAGTCGATGACATGCGTCTCCGGAGTACGTCCGGTCGAACCGCTGGTCTCGGGCACGGCAAAGTCCTTCCCTCGCTGAAGCGGTTCAACGCCCGGACGGGTGCCCGCTATTTCGAAGACGCGTTCCGGTCGTTCGGACCGGCCGTCCGCGCGCGGCGCAGAAGGTCGGACCACACCTCCTGGACGCGCTGCCGGAGCGCGTCCAGGGGGACGTCGTTGTCGATCACGATGTCCGCGATCTCCAGGCGCTTCTCGCGCGTCGCCTGCGCGGCCATGCGCGCGCGGGCGTCCTCCTCGGTCATCCCCCGCAGCCGTGTCAGCCGGTCCAGTTGGGTCTCGGGGGCGGCGTCCACGACGACCACGACGTCGTAGAGCCCCGCGAGGCCGTTCTCGGTGAGGAGCGGGACGTCGTGGACCACCACCGCGTCGTCGGCTGCCGCGCTCTCCAGCTCGCGGGAGCGGGCCCCGACGAGGGGGTGCACGATCGAGTTCAGCACGGCTAGCCTCGCGGGGTCGGCGAAGACGATCGCGCCGAGCCCGGGCCGGTCCAGGCTGCCGTCGGCGGCCAGCACCTCCGGCCCGAAGGCCTCGGTCACGGCGGCAAGACCCGGCGTCCCGGGCGCGACGACCTCACGTGCGATGCGGTCCGCGTCGATCAGCACGGCGCCGTGCTCGACGAGCAGCCGCGACACCTCGCTCTTGCCGGCGCCGATCCCGCCGGTGAGACCAACTTTCAGCATGCCCCGAAGCTTAGGCCCTGCCATCCACACCGCCGGGACGGGGCTCGGTGGCCACCGCCCCGGCCGGCCTCGGTCGTCGCACCGGCCGGGGCTCGCCGCCCCGGCCGGTGTGTGGTCGCGTGCGGGCCGGCGTCAGTTGTCGCCCTCGCGCTCCGCGAGGAAGCGCTCGAACTCGAGGCCGATCTCGTCCGCGGAGGGGATCTCCACCGGTTCGGCGAGCATGTTGCCCCGGGTCTCGGCGCCCGCGGCCGCGTCGTACTGGTGCTCGAGCCCCTGTACGAGGGCGGTCAGCTCCTCGTCGCCCTCCTGGATCTGGCTGTCGATCTCCGTCTGGGTGCGGTGCGCGTCCGTGCGCAGGGCGTGCGCGATGCCCGGGAGGACCAGGCCCGTGGCGGCCGTGACGGCCTCCAGGACGGTCAGGGCGGCGTCCGGGTAGGGCGAACGGGCGATGTAGTGCGGCACGTGCGCGGCGACGCCCAGGACGTCGTGTCCGGCCTCCATGAGGCGGAATTCGAGCAGCGCCTCGGCGCTGCCGGGCACCTGGGCCTCGTCGAAGGGGCTGCGGTGTCCGGGGACCAGGTCGGTGCGGTTGCCGTGCGGGGTGAGGCCGACGGGGCGGGTGTGCGGGACACCCATGGGGATGCCGTGGAAGTTCACGGAGAGGCGGACGCCGAGCCGCTCCACGATCTGCCGTACCGCCGCGGCGAAACGCTCCCACTCGACGTCGGGCTCGGGGCCGGACAGCAACAGGAAGGGGGCGCCGGTGGCGTCCTGCACCAGGCGGACCTCGATGCCGGGCTCCTCGTACTCGGTCCAGCGGTCCCGCTTGAACGTCAGCAGCGGGCGGCGGGCCCGGTAGTCCACGAGCCGGTCGTGGTCGAAGCGGGCGACGACCTGGTGGGGCAGCGAGTCGAGGAGCCGGTCGACGATCTGGTCGCCGGTCTCACCCGCGTCGATGTATCCGTCGAAGTGGTAGAGCATGACAAGACCGGCCGACTCCTGGGCCAGCGCCATGTCGACGACTGCCAGGCCTTTCGGCTCCCATGCGTACAAACCCTGCGGATCAAGCACTGTGACCGCTCCTCCTCGTGTTCGTACGTTTCAACGCCCCCTGGAGCAGGGGCATTCCCACCGGCACCCCTGATCAGCCATCTCTTACGGGCCTTTCCTCGCGGGGCGAGGGACGACGCGCCCCCTGGGGTCGCTGGGAGTACCCCGGGAACTGCGCGACCAGCCCCCTCCCCTCCCCACCGGGCCCGCAGCCGAAAACGCTGAGGGGCCGCACCCCGAAAGGTACGGCCCCTCAGTCAGGAGCTACAGCTCAGTGGGCGTCAGCTCTGCCCACCCGCCAGCTTCTCCCGCAGGGCGGCAAGCGCCTCGTCCGAGGCCAGCGCACCGGAGGTGTCGGCGCCCTCGGAGGAGTACGAACCGCCACCCGCGGCCGGAGCCGCACCCGCGGCGTCGCCGCCCTCGGCAGCGGCAGCGGCGTCGGCCTCGCGGCTCTTGATGACCTGCTGCTGGTGCTGCTCGAAGCGCTGCTGCGCCTCGGCGTACTGGCGCTCCCACTCCTCGCGCTGCTTCTCGTAGCCCTCGAGCCAGTCGTTGGTCTCGGGGTCGAAGCCCTCGGGGTAGATGTAGTTGCCCTGGTCGTCGTAGGACGCGGCCATGCCGTACAGGGTCGGGTCGAACTCGACCGAGGCCGGGTCGGCACCGAAGGACTCGTTGGCCTGCTTCAGCGAGAGGCTGATGCGGCGGCGCTCGAGGTCGATGTCGATGACCTTGACGAAGATCTCGTCGTTGACCTGGACGACCTGCTCCGGGATCTCCACGTGGCGCTCGGCCAGCTCGGAGATGTGGACCAGACCCTCGATGCCCTCGTCCACGCGGACGA